>NZ_JACWCT010000128.1 GCF_016613415.1 Methylobacterium ajmalii
GGCCAGCAGCCCGGTGGGCGCCAGGGCCAGCCGGCCGGCCGTCAGGGCCAGCCGCGCCACGGCGCCGGCCGTCCGCAGGAGCACCGCGAGCCCCGTGCCAACGACGGCCGCGGCGGCCAGGAGGGTCGTCAGGGCCGGCCGCAGGGCCAGGGCCAGGGCCGTCCCCAGGGCGGCCAGCGCGCCGACGGCAACCGCCAGCAGCGCCCGGCGGGTGGCGGCGGCAACCGTGACGGCCGCGCGATCGGCTGGCTCGACCGCGCCCCGCGCTGAACGGCCTGATCCGCACTGAAAGTTGAGACGCCCGCGCTCCGGACAGGAGCGCGGGCGTCTTTCGTTTTGGGCGCTGCGTCAGCGCGGCGCGATCCGCCGGCGGATCGTCACGGCGGCGGAGAAGGTGACAACCGCCGGCGGGATGATCCGGGCGACGCGGGAGCGTGGCATGTCGGCATAGCCGTCCGGCGGCGAGGCCTCGCCGTCGGTGATCTCGGTGATCTCCACCAGCTTCAGCTCCGCGGCCTCGGCATAGATGCGCGCCTGCTCGCGGGCATCGAGCACGGCGGCACGCCGCGCCTCGTTCAAGGCCTGCCGCTCCGAGGCGACCGCGTCGGTGATCTTGCGGACCTCGACGACTCCGCTCGCCGCCAGCCGGTTGACCGCCTCGTCGACGGTTCCGACGGATGGCACGGTCAGGGTCATCTCCGTGATGGCGGTGAACGGCTGATCCGGCGGCTTCGGATTCGGGTTGTCAGCCATGCGGTACGGCTTGGATTCCCGGTTCAGGCGAAAAACGCTCCTCTCGACCGTCATGCCGGCGGTCTCGAGCGATTTGAGAATCTCCGGGACGCGCCGGGTGGGGTCACCATGGGCGTCCACCGCGCCATCGAGCGCCTTTCCCCTGGTGACGATGGCGACGTCGACCCGCGCGAGATTCGGCTTGGTGGCGAACGGGCCCGTCCCGCGGACGCAGACGACGTTGCCGCGACGCGGCACCATGATGACATGGCGTCAGGCTCTCCGGCCTCTCGGCGTTGTCGTCAGTCCATACGGCCCCATCTCCATCCCTCATGTCATCCAGGCAGGAGACCGCCGATGCGCTTCGAACTCTATCGCGACGGCAAGGGCGAGTGGCGCTGGCGCCTGCGGGCCGAGAACGGCGAGGTGGTGGCCGATTCGGGGGAGGGCTACGTCCGTCGCGAGGATTGCGAGCACGGCATCGCGCTGGTGAAGGGGGCGACCAACGCCCGAGTGGTCGACATGACGCTCAAGATCGCCTGAGGGTGGGCCGGGATCCGTTCGATCGACGATCGGTCCCGTTCACCATCCGACGGAGCGGGCGCAACGCTTTCCCGCCTCCGTGCGTTTCAGCCGTCCATGCCTCGATCGCGAGGCGACCGCCTCTCCCGGGAGGCCTTCTTGCATGAGTAGGACCGACGACGTGCTGAAGACCGTGATTCTGGCGGCCGGACTGATCCTGGGCGGCGCGGCCGCCATGCCGCAGGGCGCGAGCGCCGCTCCGCTGAGCGAGACCGCCGCCCCGGCGGCGACCTCCGCGCCGACCGCGTGGGCGCAGTACGGCTATTACGGCCGTCACCGCCACTGGGGCCACCGCGGCTACGGCTACGGCCACCGTCGCCATTTCGGCCCCGGCTACGGCTTCCGCGGCCCGCGCCACTTCGGGCACCGCCACTGGGGCCATCGCGGCTACGGCTACGGCCCGCGCGGCTACTACCGCGGCTTCTGAGCCGAGGGACTTAAGCCACACCGATTAGGCGGTCGCCCCATGCGGGGCGGCCGTGCCGCATTGTCGCCGCATCCGTGACCATGGTTGGTAGAGCTTGGCCGTTCCGGCGGCCCAAGCTTGGCTCATGGCCGGCCCGTCACCGCGCGGGCCCGCCCCACCAAGGGAACCGGGAATGCCCCATACCCTCAACGAACGCCGCCGCCGCCTCGAGGCCCAGCTCGAGGATTACGAGCGGACGCTCGCCGAGATCCGCTCCTCCGCGGGCCTGGGTGCCAACAGCCGCGCCCTCCAGCTCCAGCATGCCCGCCTGATCTCGCAGGCGCGCACCGAACTCGCCTCGCTCGACGCCGAGGAGGCCGCTCTCTAGCGGCGGAGCCCCCTTTCGGTCCCGCGGCCTTACGCGGGACCCTCCAGGGCGGAGCGCGCCGCGTCGTAATAGGCCAGGATGTCCTCGGGGTAGACCTGCATCGGCGGCGCCGCGAGCTCGGCCCGCGACCACCAGCGGTGCTCGGCCAGGACCTCGACCTCGTTCTCCGTCCAGCCGTCGCGGGAGAGGGGATCGGTCCCCGCCCGCACCGCGAAGAAGCGCTCCTCCGCCCGGACCCATTCGCCGTCCTGCATCCGCATGACGAAGCGGCAGGTACCGACCTCGGGCGCCGTCTCCGGGCAGGTCAGCCCGGTCTCCTCCCGCAATTCCCGGATCGCGGCCTCGGCGAAGCTCTCGCCGGGCTCGACGCCGCCGCCCGGCGTCGCCCAGTATTCCTCGCCGGCGAGCGCCCCGCCGCGGAAGGCGAAACGGAACAGGAGCAGCCGGTCCTCGCCGTCGAGGACGAGGAGCCGGGAGGCGGGGCGTTCGCGCATCGCTCGAGCATTTTTCGACGAAGTGGAAACCGGTTCGTCGCAGAAAATGCGACCTGACAAAGACTGAGAGGGCTTCGCGATTGCAACGCGATCGTGAAGCTCTCTAGTGGTACGGATCGGCAGCGTCGCGAAGGCCGTCGCCCAGGAAGTTGAAGGCCAGCACCACGATCACCACCGGCAGGATCGGCGCCAGCAGCCAGGGATGGAGCTGCACCGCGGCGAGGTTCTGCGCCTCGTTGAGGAGCACGCCCCAGCTCGTCACCGGCGGGCGCAGGCCCAGGCCGAGGAACGACAGGGCGGTCTCGCCGAGGATCATCGAGGGGATCGACAGCGTCGCCGAGGCGATCAGGTGGCTCATGAAGTTCGGGATCAGGTGCCGGGCGATGATCCGGGTCTTCGAGGCGCCCATCAGCTCGGCGGCGCGGACGTAATCCTCCTCGCGCAGAGCCAGGAGCTTCGAGCGCACCGCCCGGGCGAGGCCCGGCCAGTCGAGGAGCCCGAGGATCAGCGTGATGCCGAAGAAGACCAGGATCGGGCTCCAGTTCGGCGGCAAAGCCGCCGAGAGCGCGAGCCAGAGGGGCAATTCGGGCAGCGAGCGCAGGATCTCGATCACCCGCTGGATCACGTTGTCGACCCAGCCGCCGAGATAGCCGGCGAGCCCGCCGAAGAAGAGCCCCAGCGCGAACGACACCGCGATGCCGACGAGGCCCACCGTGAGCGAGATCCGGGTGCCCGAGACGATCCGCGAGAGGAGATCGCGCCCGAGCCGGTCGGTGCCGAGCAGGAACATCGTGCCGTTCTCGGGCGGGCAGACGAGGTGCCAGTCGGTGTCGATCAGGCCCCAGAAGGCATAGGCGTCGCCCCGGCAGAGGAAGCGCAGCGGCTGCACTGTCGTGCGGTCCACCGTGTAGTCGCGGTGGAAGGTCTCGATGTTGAAGGTGAAATGGTAGGGATGGGTGTAGGGCCCGACGAACCGGCCCTCGTGGAAGAGGTGGATCGATTGCGGCGGCGCGTAGAGGAAGTCGCCGTGGCGCTTGGCCGGGTTGTAGGGCGCGATCACCTCGACGAACGGGATCAGGGCGTAGAACGCGATCAGGATCAGCCCCGCCGCCACCGCGACCCGGTGCTTGCGGAACTTCCACCAGGTCAGGCGCCAGGACGAGGCGCGGTCGACGGCACTGCTCTCCGCCCCCACCGGTTCGGTGCGGCCGGGGTCGAAGGGCGCGGGATCGACGTAGTGGGGCGGCCGGTCGCGCAACTCCAGGTTCATCGGCCGTCCCCTCCAAGGCGGATGCGCGGATCGAGCCAGGCGAGCAGCAGGTCGGAGATCAGCATGCCGATCACCGTGAGCATCGCCACGAACATCAGGATGAACCCGGCCAGGAACTGGTCCTGGCTCTTGAGGGCGGCGAGCAGGATCGGCCCGACGGTCGGCAGGCTCAGCACCAGCGACACCAGCACCGAGCCCGAGATCAGGTGCGGCAGGAGGTTGCCGATATCGGCGATGAACGGGTTGAGCGACATCCGGAACGGGTACTTGATCAGCGCCCGGGTCGGCGGCAGGCCCTTGGCGCGGGCGGTGACGACGTACTGCTTGCCGAGTTCGTCGAGGAGGTTGGCGCGCATCCGCCGGATCATCGCGGCGGTGCCCCCAAGCCCGATCACCAGGGTCGGCACGACGAGGTGGGCCATGAGCGAGCGGACCTTCTCCCAGGTCCAGGGCTGGCCGGCATAGGCGCTGTCGTAGAGCCCGCCGATCGACACGCCGAACCAGCGGTTGGCGTAGAACAGCATCACCAGCGCCAGGAGGAAGGACGGGGTGGCGAGCCCGATATAGCCGATGAAGGTCGCCGCGTAGTCGCCGAGCGAGTATTGCCGCGTCGCCGAGTAGATCGCGATCGGGATCGAGACGAGGTGGACGAACACCACCACGGCGAGATTGACCACGAGGGTGAGCCAGAGCGCATCGCCCACCACCTCGCGCACCGGGCGATCGTACTCGAACGACCAGCCCCAGTTGCCCTGGATCAGCCCGTTGAAGGCGCCCTCGGGATTGGGCCACAGCCCGATCCAGCGCAGGTACTGCTCCCAGACCGGACGGTCGAGGCCGTATTGCTGCATCAGGAACTGCGCCTTGGCGACGGACGCCGCCTCGCCCTGCGAGCGCAGCTCGGCGATCTGGTTGGTGAGGAAGTCGCCGGGCGGCAGCTTGATGATGACGAAGACCAGCGCCGAAATGACGAGGAGCGTGGCCGCCATGGTGAGGAGGCGGCGGGCGAGGTAGCGGATCACCGCGCGGCCTCCTTCGGGGTCGGGCCCCAGTAGAACTCGTCCATGCGGTAGATGCCGATCAGGGCGGTCGGCTTCCAGCTGTAGGTCTCCTTGTCGGGGACGTTGCGCAGCCGGGTCTTGGCCACGACCGGCTGCAGCGCCCCCGAGACGGTGCCGATCACCCACTGGTTCTCGGCCCGGTTCCGCAGCATCTCGCTCCAGATCTTCGCCTGCTCGGCGTTGTCGGCGGTGGCCATCCAGCGGGCGTTGAGGTCGATCAGCACCTTGGCGGCGGGGATGTCGCAGGCCTCCCCCTCCTTGCCCTTGGTCTCGACGTACTGGCCCCATTTCGGCCAGGCATAGGTGTCCTGGTGGACCGGGGCGAGTTCGTCGGGGGACATGTCGGCGGTCGGCATCGCGAGGTCGAGCCCTTGCGCGGCCACCATCACGGCGGCGCCCGAATAGGCGCGGTTGCGCAATACCGTGCGGTCCTGCGGCTTGACGAACAGCTTGACGCCGACCTCGCGCCAGAACTCCGAGATCAGGGTGAGCCCGTCGGTGAGCATGCTGCTCTCGCCGTCGGTCTCGACCACGATCTCGAGCTCGCGCCCGTCGGGCAGGAGACGGATGCCGGCGCCGTTGCGCCGGGTCAGGCCGATCTCGTCGAGGAGGCGGGAGGCCTGCCCCGGGTCGTAGCCGGCATTGAGGGTACGGTATTCCGGCCGGTAGAGCGGGCTCTCCTCGACCACCGTGTCGTTGCCCTCGGTGCCGAGCCCGAACAGCAGGGCGTTGTTGAGGGTGCGCCGGTCGATGGCAAGCGACAGCGCGCGGCGGTAGCGCAGGTCGCGGTTGAGCGCGCGCCAGACCGGGTCGGTGACGGTCATGTTGGGGTAGAGCGCCAGCTCCGAGCCGCGGGCGGTCGGCCAGAGGTGGGTCCGGTACCCTTTGGCGCGCTCGCCCTCGCGCAGGATCGGGATGTCCTCCATGTTGAGGCCGCGAAACAGGAGGTCGGCCTCGCCGGCATTGGCCTTGGCGGCGAGCAGGCCCCCGGCGGCCACGTCCATGTTGACCTTGTCGAGGTAGGGCAGCTGCTGCCCGTTGGTGTCGACCCGGTGGTAGTGGGGATTGCGCACGAAGACGAAGCGGGCGGCGGGCGCGGTGTTGGTCACGCGCCAGGGCTGGAGGGTCGGCAGGTCGGGGTTGGTCTGCTCGAACATCGCGTCGAGCCGGTTGTGCAGCGCCGCCCAGCCCTTGACCTTGGCCTGCTTCACCAGGGGCTCGATCTCGGCCTTGGGCGTGTACTTGACGTTGAACTTCTTCAGGTAGTGCGCCGGCCGGTAGATGAAGGGATCGCGCGGGGAGGCGAGCTCCGGCAGGAAGCGCGGGTTCGGCTTGTCCCAGGTGAAGCGGACGTGCAGCGGGTCGAGCACCTCGAAGCGCGGCAGCTCCCCGTCGACCAGCATGAATTCCGGCGGGCCGGACGGGCTCAGCTCCTTGTTGAGCGCCACGTCCTCCCACCAATAGCGGATGTCCTCGGCGGTGAAGGGCTGGCCGTCGGACCAGCGATGGCCGTCGCGGATCGTGAAGGTATAGACCTTGTCGCCGTCGTTCTCGAATTTTTCGAGGATGTCGGCCTTCAGCCCCAGCGTCTCGTCGTAGCCGACGAGGCGGGTGTAGCTGTAGGTCGAGATGTAGCGGATGTCCCGGGCCTTCGAGACCAGGGTGACGAGGTCGCCGCCCGGCTTGCCGATCTGGCGGCCGTGGGCGACGGGATCGACTACCAGGGGTTGCTTGGGCAGGCGGTCGGACGGGGATTCGGCGAGGGCCGTGCTACCGAGCAAGGGCAGCAAAATGGCCAGAACGGCAGTGCGTGTGAAAGGGCGTCGGATCCCAATCGTCATGTCCCGTCCCTCCCGTGCAGGCGCACCCAGGTGATGCGGGTGGGCGAGTAGCCGGTCGCGGCGTGCAGGTCGTCGAAGGCGTGGGTGGCGGCGATCGCCGCGCGGGCTCCTTCCGCCTCCGGGTCGTCGGGCCGGTAGACGAACTCGCGGCCGTTGCGGCGCCAGCGCACCGGCTCGCCGGAGCGGGGGGCGGTCAGCATCGCGATGGTCGGGAAGGCGGGCCCGCCGTGGGCGTGGAGCCGGTGGGCGGCGGCGTCGTCGTCGAAGACCAGGCGCGTCAGGCCGCGCTCGCGGGCCTCCAGCACCCGGCGGGCCTGGCTGATGTGGTCGTCGAAGAAGCCGACCGCCCGGTCAGGGTCGAGGCGCGGCAGGCTCACGGCCGACCAGTCGACGGCGTGGTAGCGCGCGCGCGGATCGCGGTAGCGCAGACCCGAGAGGTCGGGATCGAAGCAGAAGATCTCGGCCTGCGGGCAGGCCTGGCGCATCACCCAGGTGGTCAGCCCGCGAAACACCCCCGACTCGACGATCACCTCGGGGGCGAGCGCCCGCATCAGCACGTAGAGCTGGAGCGCGCCGTTGAAGCCGTTGCCGCCGCGCTTCTGCGCGACCGGCGCCGTGGCGATCAGGTCCCAGAAGGTCGCGACCGCGGGTGCGGCGCCGCCCGGCAGGGCGAGCCCGGCCTGCGCCAGGTCCGTGTCGAGGCGCGCGGCGGCGGCGGCGATCAGCGCGTCGGTCTCCGGGCCGGAGAGCGGGCGGTGGTTCCAGTCCGACACCGCCGGGACGAGATCGTAGCCGAGGCGGTCGAACAGGCGGCCGAGGAAGCGGCGGCGGAGCCGCTCGACGAGGGGGTGGGGGCGGAGGGCGGCACCGTTCGACATCGGGGGCTCTATCGGGGTCTCGTACGTCAGGTCGGGCGGCGTGGTTCAGGCAGCTTGCCGGCTCGCCGGGCCGGCGACCCGGACGCGGTGCCCGGGCTCGATCTCGGTCATGGTGCCGGCCACGCCGCCGGTGAGGCGGTAGGGCTCGGGCCAGCTCGCCGGGTCGGAGAACCGGTCGCTCATCAGGAGTTTCAGGTCGAGGGGGTGGTCGAGGTCGGGCTCGGGCACGGCGGCGAGGAGCGCCCGGGTGTAGGGGTGGGCCGGGTTCTTGAAGAGCGCGTCCTTCGACGCCTCCTCGACGATGTAGCCCCGGCACATGACGGCGATCGTATCGGCGATGTAGTCGACCACCGCGAGGTTGTGGGAGACGAACAGGTACGAGACGCCGAGGCTCGCCTGCAGGTCCTTCAGGAGGTTGAGCACCTGCGCCTGGACCGAGACGTCGAGGGCCGAGACCGGCTCGTCGCAGAGCAGCACCCGGGGCTTCAGGGCGAGCGCCCGGGCGATGCCGAGGCGCTGGCGCTGGCCGCCCGAGAAGGCATGCGGGTAGCGCCGCAGGGACGCCTGGTCGAGCCCGACCATGTCCAGGAGTTCCTTGGCGCGTTCGTAGCGCTCGTCGGCGGTGCCGACGCCGTGGATGCGCAGGGGCTCGGTCAGGAGCTCGTAGACCGTCATGCGCGGGTTGAGCGACGAGAACGGGTCCTGGAACACGAACTGGACCGCCCGGCGAAAGTCTTTCAGCTCCCGGTCCTTGAGCGCGAAGACGTCGCGGGGGCCGCGCCCCGAGCCGTCGTCGAAGGTCACGGTGCCGGCGTCCGGCCGCAGGGCCCGCATCACCACCTTCGAGAGGGTGGTCTTGCCGCAGCCCGACTCGCCGACGAGGCCGAGCGTCCGGCCCGGATGCAGGCTCAAGGACACGCCGTTGACGGCGTTGATGGTGCGGGTCTTTCCCTTGAACCAGCCCGAGCGCAGGGTGAAGGACTTGCGCACCCCCTCGATGGCCAGGAGCGGTCCGGCCGGGTCGGGCCGGTGCGGCTCGCCGGCCTTGCGGGCGAGCACCGCGCTCCTCACCTCGCGGATCGGGGTCAGGCGCTCGCCGGGCGCCATGTGGAAGCGCGGCACCGCCCGCATCAGGGCCTTGAGGTAGGGATGGCCGGGATGGCGGAAGATCTCCTCCCGCGAGCCCGCCTCCATCACCCGGCCGCGATACATGACCACCACGTCGTCGGCCATGTTCGCCACCACGCCGAGATCGTGGGTGATGAGCAGCATCGCCATGCCGGTCTCGGCCTGCAGCTCGCGCATCAGCTCCAGGATCTGGGCCTGCGTGGTGACATCGAGCGCCGTGGTCGGCTCGTCGGCGATGAGGAGCGCCGGCCTCGTGATCAGCGCCATCGCGATCATCGCGCGCTGGCGCAGCCCCCCGGACAATTCGAACGGGTAGGTGACGAGCGCCCGCTTCGGATCCGGGAAGCCGACGCGGTCGAACACCTCGATCGCCCTCGCCTTGGCCTGGTCGGCCGAGACGTCGGCGTGGAGGCGCAGGGCCTCGGTGACCTGGTCGCCGACGGTGTGGAGCGGCGACAGCGAGGTCATCGGCTCCTGGAAGATCATCGCGATGCGCCCGCCGCGCAGGGCCTGCATGCGGGCGGAATCGGCCTTGAGCGCCGCGATGTCGGTGCCGCCGGCGGGACCCGCCGGATCGGAGAGGCGGATGCTCCCGCCCGAGATCCGCGCGACCTTCGGCAGGATCTGCAGGATCGCCTGCGCGGTGACCGACTTGCCCGAGCCCGACTCGCCGACGAGCGCCACGGTGCGGCCCGCCGGCACGTCGAGGGACAGGCCGTCGACCGCCCGGAACGCGCCGGAATCGGTCGAGAAATCGACCCGGAGGTCGCGGATCGACAGGAGCGGAGCCGTCATCCTGATGCCGTGCTGTCCTCTCGGGGCGGGGGCGCCCCCGGATCACCGCGGAAGATAGGGCCCGGTTGTGACACGGGCAGCGGCGGGTTCGCAAACAATGCGGCGGCGCGCGATATTGTCGGAGGCCGGCTTTTGGCCGCACGATCCGCGAGGCGGTCGAGGAAACGGGCGCAGAACGCCCAGGTCGCGTCGTCCTGCACGAGGTGATGGGTGAGGAGCCCGACCGGGCCGCCGCCCGCGACCGCCGCGGCCGCCCGGTCGATCACGCCGTCCGGGTCGGCGAGCCCGCCGCCGGAGCGCCAGGCCACCGGGTCAACCGCCGCATGGGCCTGGACCAGGCCGGGCACCGGGGCGACGGGGGCTGCGGCCGAGAGGCCGCGATAGCCGATCCCCGGCAGAATCCCGGGCAGGTCGGGGGCGAGACGGTTCCAGGGCGGCACCAGCACCGGCAGCAGGCGGGGGCCGAGGCGGGCGCGGGCGAGCGCCAGGGCCTCGGCGGCGTCGGCCCGCAAGACCGCGAGGAGGCGGTGGGGGCCGAACTCGGCCTTCCTGGCGCCCTGCGGGGCGTGGTCGGCGTGGGCGAGACCATGGACCAGGAGGTCGACGCCGCTCTCGCCCGCAAGCCGCGCCGCCAGCGACGGCTCGGCCCGGGCCGGCACCGCGGCGAGCGCCACCGGCCAGCCGGTGCGGGCCGCCAGGGCGAGCAGGCGATCGAGGGCCGGGGTGTGGGCGACCGCGTCGTCGTCGCGCCACCAGAGCGCGATCGCGCGGCCTTCGCCCGCGGCGCGGTCCAGCGCCTCGGTGAGGGGAGTGAAGTCGATGGATGGAGGAAGGCTGAGATGGGAACCGGCGCCATCCCGCATCGCCGCGACGATCGCCACGCTCCGCCGTGCCCCGTCGCACGCGATGGCGTGGCGCACGCCCGGCAGCGGAGCGGCCTGGACCGCCCCGGCCAGGCTCTCGGCCGTCAGCGCGCCCTCCGGCAGCACCCGGGCGAGGCCGTGGGCCGCGAGCGTGTCGGCGCGCAGGCGCTGCTCCATCTCGTAGCCGGCCTCGAACGGCACCAGCACGGCCGGGCAGCCGCTCCGCAGGAGGTCGAGCACGGTGTTGTAGCCGGCCTGGCTGACGGACAGCGCCGCCCCGGCGAGCAGCGCGCGGAAATCCGGCCGCGCCCGCTCGACCACCGCGTTCGCGGGCGCGGAGTCCCGCAGGGCGGCGAAGGCCGGCTCGGGCACGGCGCGGCCGACGAGGATGTGCCAGGACAGGCCGGGCGTGAGGATGGCGGCGGCGACCGCGGCTTCCTGCAGCGGCAGGCCGGCGGCGCTCGACCCGCCCGAGACGACGATGCCGGATCGCGGACCGTTCGGCGCGGGCACGGCCTCGCCGTCGTCGACGTAGCCGGTGTAGCGCAGGCGCGGGGCCAGATCCGGCGTGACCGGCCAGGAGGCGTCGAGTGGCAGGAAGGCGGGATCGCCGTGGACCAGCACGGCGTCGTAGGCGGTCAGGCGCGCATGGGTGGCGGCGATGCGATCCGGGCGGCTTGGGGTCGCCAGGATGTCGCGGATCGACGCGAGGAGCAGGGGGCGGGGAACGGCCGCCCGCACGGCCTCGACCAGCGCCTCGAATTCCGGTGCCAGCACCCGGCGTCCGAACGGGTAGAGCTCGGTGATCACCGCGTCGGGTGCGGCCTCGGCGAAGGCGGCGACGAGGCCGTCGCGGCGCGCGGCCAGGCGCTCCGCCGACACGGGCGCGCCGTCGGGATCGAGCAGCGTGGTGAAGGCGGTGCCGACGATGCGCAGGGGCGGCAGCTGCACCAGGCGCACGCCGTCGAGGCGCGGCAGGGCCGCGGGCATCCCGCCCGACACCAGCGTCACCGCGTGGCCGGCGCCCGCGAAGGCCCGCGCCAGGGCGGCCGCCCGGGTCAGGTGCCCGGCGCCCAGCAGGTGCGTGACGGCGATCAGGATCCGGCTCATGCCCGGGGTGCCTGCAGGAGGGGGGAGAGCGTGTCGCGCAGGATCGCGGCGGCCCGGTCGAGGCTGCGCTCCTCGCGCACGAAGGCGAGGGCGCCCGCGCGCATCGCGGCGAGCCGGTCGGGTCGGTCGGCGAGGGTGCGGATCGCGGCGGCGAGGGCGGCCGCGTCGCCGGGGGGCGTCACCCGGCCGGTCAGCCCGTCCCGCACCACGTCCGGCACGCCGCCATAGGCGCCGGCCACCACCGGGCAGCCATGGGCCTGCGCCTCCAGGAGCGCCATGCCGTAGGCCTCGTTGACGGCTGGCCAGACCAGGAGGTCGGCGGTGGCGTAGAGGGTCGAGAGCGCATCGGGCGCCACCGCGCCGTGCCGGCGCACCCGGGCGCCGAACGGGGCGAGCAGGTCCGTCACCGCCGCCGCGGCCGGACCGTCGCCGGCGACGTCGAGGGTCCAGTCGATGTCGCCGAGCCGCGCCAGCGCCTCGGCCAGCAGCCGGTAGGAGGCGAGCTTGTCGCCTTCGCGCATCATCGCGACGGTGAGGAGGCGCAGGGGACCGCGCACCCGGTCGGCCGCTCCGGTCGGCCACTCCGCCAAGTCGAGGAAGGGCGGCAGTTCCGCCAGCCCCTGGCGCGCCGGCCGCGCGGCCTCGAGCGCCGGCCGGTCGCGGCGGTTAATCACCAGGATCAGGTCGGCGGCATCGAGCGCCGCCTCCGCGCCCGCATGGCCCAGCGCGTGCGGGCCGTTCGCGCGCTTGGGCGAACGCGACCCCTCCGCCACCACGTAGGGGATGCCGAACGCCGCGGCGACCGCCGGGCCGATCCAGTCCGGCGCCTTGTAGTAGACGTGGTAGGTGAACCAGAGCGCGGGCGGGTCGGAAGACCAGGCGGCGATCAGGCGTCCGGCCTCGGCCAGCGATTCCTCCCTCACGCCCGGATGCCGCGCCCCGTCGGGATCGCGGGTGCGCAGGGTGCTGGCGACCTCCGGGGCGAAGCCCGCCGCCGCCAGCGCCCGCAGGAGGAGCCGCGCCATTGTGCGCTCGCCGGAGGGCACCGGGTGGTCCGGGGCCTTGAGCGGCGCGTAGAAGGCGACGCGGGTCATCGCCGGGCCGCGTCGCCGAGCAGGCGCGCGACGGTGTCGAACCCGGCCTCGGCGCCGAACTCGGCCTCGAGGCGGGCGAGTGCCGCGGCGGCGAGGCGGGTCCGCTCGGCGGGATCGCGGGCCAGCAGGTTGACGGCATTCGAGAGCGCGCCCCAGTCGCCGGGCACCACCAGCCGGCCCTCGATCCCGTCGCGCAGGAATTCGGGGATGCCGGCGAAGTCGGTCGCGACGACGCAGAGCCCCTGCGAGGCCGCCTCCATGATCACGTTGGGCAGCCCGTCCCGGTCGCCCGAGGGCGCGCGCTTGGCCGGCAGCACGAACAGGTCGGCCTCGCGCAGGAGCGCCACCACCTCGGGCTGGGGTTTCGCTCCCAGGAAGACCACCTTCTGGCCGAGGCCGAGCGCGGCGGCCTTGGCCCGCAACGCCGCCAGCTCCTCGCCGCCGCCGACATGGGCGAGGCGCCAGTGCAGATCCGGCGGCAGGGCCGCGAGGGCGTCCAGAAGGTCGTCGAACCCCTTCTTCGCCACCGCGCGGCCGACGCTGACGACCCGCAGGGGATCGGCCGGGTCCGACCCGTCCCGCGCCGGGCGGGACTCCGGGGGAGGGGGAAACCGCGACAGGTCGAGGCCGTGATAGACGAGCGAGACCCGGTCCGGCCCGGCCGCGACCTCGCGCAGCCGCGCCGCGCCCGCCGCCGTGCAGGTCACCGCGAAGGCGAGGCGGGGATCGTCGAGCTTGCCCGCGAGCTCCCAGTCCGGCGTGGTCCAGATGTCCTTGGCGTGGGCCGAGGCGCTCCATCGCCGCCCGGTCAGCGCGGCGGCGTAGCGTGCCACGGAGGCCGGGGTGTGCAGGTAGTGGACGTGGATGTGGTCGGTCTGTGCCGGCAACTCACGGGCCAGCACCAGGGCCTGGCCGAGGCGCCGGCCGCGATTGGCGGTGAAGTCCCGGGCGAGGTCGCGGCGGGCGAGCGCCAGGAAGGTCCACAGGCCCGGCCGGCGCAGGGCCGAGACGGCGCCGCGCAGCACCCGCCAGGGCGCCTGGTAGAGGTATTCGGGCAGGTAGGAGACCGGCGCGCGGATCTTGCGGTGCATCGGATGCACGGCGCCGTCATGCGGGCGGCGAAGCGACCAGATCGCGAGGTCGAGGCCCCGCGCCTCGAGCCCCAGCAGCTCCTGGGCGATGAAGGTCTCGGACAGGCGCGGGTAGCCCTTGACGAGGACGGCGATGCGGAGCGGGGGCATACGGTCGGGGGTTCGGGAGAGGAGGGCTTACTCGGCCGCCACGCAGGCGGCGTCGGCGGTGGCGGCGAGACGGCGGATCGCCGGCAGGCCGTCGAGGAGGCCGGGGATCGGCCGCGCGGAGGGGGCGGGCCGGTGCGGCAGGGCGGCGAGCGCCTCCGCCATCCGGGCGGTCTCGTTCGCCGTGGATTCGTCGGCGTCGCCGGGCTCGATCACGCCGACGAGGCCGAGCCGGGCGGCGGCCCGGGCCCGGATCAACTGCTCGCGCCGGGGCCGGACCCGCGGCAGGATCAGGGACGGACGATCGAAGGACAGGATCTCGCAGAAGGTGTTGTAGCCTCCCATCGCCACCACGCCGGCGGCCCGGCGCATCAGCCGCTCCAGCCGGGCATCGAAGCCGAGGGAGGAGAGCCGGGGATGGGCGGCGATGCGGGCGCTCAGGTCGGCCTGCTCGGCCGACGGGAAGAACGGCCCGAACACCACGAGCGCCGGGTGCTCCAGGGTATGCGCCTCGTAGGCCCGCACCACCGCCTCGACCAGCTCGACCCCGTCGCCGCCGCCGCCCGGAGTGACGAGGAGGAACGGCTCCCGTGCTGCCGCCTCGGAGCCTTCGGGTTCGGGCGCCTCGCGCCGGAGGTAGCCAGTATAGGTCAGGCGCCCGGACACGCCCGCCGGCAGCGTCAGCCCGTCGAGGGGCGCGTAGATCGCCTCGAGGCCGTAGACCCAGAGCGAATCATAGAGCGGCAGCACCGCGAGCGCGCCCTTGCGCTCCCATTCGGGCGCCAGCAGGTCCGGATCGTCGAGGACGTCGCGCAGGCCCAGCACCAGCCGGCAGCCGCGGGCCTTGAGCCGGTGGAGCGCTGGCAGCACCTCGCCGTGGAAGCCCGCCGGCTCCTTGTCGACGAGGAAGAGGTCGGGGTCGAAGCGCTCGGCGACGTGGCGGATCAGGGCGGCGCGGGTCGCCACCACCTCGTCGAGGCCGTGGCCGGGCCCGAGGCTCTGGTACTCGCCGGAGGCGAGCTTGGTCACGCCCGGCAGGCGCCGGCAGGTCACTCCCGGGGCGAACCGGAAGGCGTGGCTCACCGGCGAGCCGGACAGGATCACCACCCGCCGCTCCGGCGCCTCCGCCACCAGCGCGTGCGCGATCGCCCGCGCACGGCGCAGGTGGCCGAG
The DNA here is from genome assembly GCF_016613415.1 of Methylobacterium ajmalii. Lineage (GTDB taxonomy): Bacteria > Pseudomonadota > Alphaproteobacteria > Rhizobiales > Beijerinckiaceae > Methylobacterium > Methylobacterium ajmalii. Next base: position 15,054 of record NZ_JACWCT010000128.1, read on the forward strand.
CCCGAACGTGTCGTGCGAGTAGATCAGCACCCGCTGCGGGGACGCGCCGGGCGGGGGGAAGGGGACCCCCATCAGGCGCGCGTCGCGATCCGCGAGGACGCGGCCGTCCCGGCACAGGAACTGGCGGGGGAGCACGCCCGTGCGGACACGGCGGGCCGAATGCGGCTCAACGGGTTCGGCATCGGGTGGCGGCTCTCCCGGGCGCGGGAGGCCAGACTAGCGCATCCTCCCCCGAGCCGGCTACCCGGGCCGCGGGATCGCTCCGCGGTTATGGCCAGGCTTGTGGCGCCGGCGCATCGTCGGCCGCCCGAGACGGCGCATCGGCGCGGGTTGGCGACGAAGTTGCAGGGCGACGCGGGCCCATCTTCCCGCCAAGATTCATCCTCCCGCCAAGAAAAGTCAGGGACCCGCGATGCCCGAATGCCTCGTCTTCCGCGTGCCGACCCGGCACCCCGCCGACGTCTCGGGCCTCGACGTCCTGTTCGCCTCCGGCGCGCTCGCCCCGGAGGAGGTCGTCGCGGTGTTCGGCAAGACCGAGGGCAACGGCTGCGTCAACGACTTCACCCGGCCGCTCGCCGTCATGGCGCTGGAGGCCGCGCTCGGCGCCCGGCTCGGGCTCACCCCGGCCGAGATCGGCGCGCGGGTCGCGCTCGTGATGTCCGGCGGCACCGAGGGCGGGCTCTCGCCCCACCTGCTGGTCGTCGCCCGGCGCGAGGGGGCCGGCGGTCCCGGCACGGCGCTCGCGGTCGGCACCGCCTTCACGGACGACTTTCTCCCCGAGGAGATCGGCCGCATGGCGCAGGTGCGGGCGACCGCCGCGGCGGTGGCGCGCGCCATGGCGGCGGCGGGCCTGACCGACCCGGCCGACGTGCATTTCGTCCAGGTGAAGTGCCCGCTCCTCACCAGCGCCCGCATCCAGGAGGCGGCCGCCCGCGGGCAGGACGTGTCCACCCACGACACCTACGCGTCGATGGGCCTGTCGCGGGGCGCGTCGGCGCTCGGCATCGGGCTGGCGCTCGGCGAGATCCCGGGCGAGGCCCTCGACGATAGCGTGATCGGCACCCGCCCCGACCTTTTCTCAGGTCGCGCCAGCGCCTCGGCGGGGATCGAGCTGATGCGCAACGAGGTGATCGTGCTCGGCAACGCGCCGGGTTGGAGCGGCCCCTTGCGCATCGCCCACCGGGTGATGCGCGACGGCATCGATCTTCCGGCGATCCAGGGCGCGCTCGCCGAGCTCGGCCTGCCGGCCTCCGGCCAGCTCCCGCCCGAGGCGGCCGAGCGCGTCGTCGCGCTGCTCGCCAAGGCCGAGCCGACCGGCGACGGGCTGATCCGCGGCCGCCGCCACATCATGAACGACGACAGCGACATCAACGCCACGCGCCACGCCCGGGCGCTGGTCGGCGGGGTCGCCGCCGCGGCGATCGGCCGGACGGACCTGTTCGTCTCGGGTGGGGCCGAGCACCAGGGGCCGGACGGGGGCGGGCCGGTGGCGGTGATCGCGCGGATGAACGGTTAGACGGGGCGCGTCCGGCCGAGCCTTCCGCACCCGGACGCGTTACCCTGACGACGGGGATCACCGTCGGCGTTTGGGGGTGTCATGCCGTGCATCCTGCCCGCAACCTGGTCGGACGCGGAAGGCGCTCTCTGGGCGCGCATCCGGGCGCACCCGTTCGAGCACCCGGACCGGGCCCTCGACTTCACCCGGCGGCTCGCCCGCGACCGGGACTGGTCCCTCGCCTTCGCGCGGGCGGCGGTCGAGGCCTATCGCCGGTTCTGCTTCCTCGCCTGCAACGGCCGCGAGCCGGTCACGCCGAGCGAGGAGGTGGACGAGGTCTGGCATCTCCACCTCACCTATTCGCGCGACTACTGGGAGGTGTGGTGCGGGGCGGTCCTGCGCACCGCCCTCCATCATGAGCCGACCTCCGGCGGGCCGGTGGAGCAGGCCCGCTACGCCCGGCAATACGCCGCGACGCTCGCCCGCCACGAGGCCTATTTCGGCCCGCCCGATCCCGCCCTGTGGCCCGGCGCGGGGGAGCGCTTCGGCCGCCGGCCGCGCTACCGTACCGTCGACACGCGGCGTTCGCTCGTCGTCCCCCGTTCCATCCTCCGCCTGCCGCGCCTCGGCCGGGTCCTGCTGCCGGGGCTCGCCGGGACGCTCCTCCTCGCGCCGCGGCCGGCGCTCGCCCTGCCGCTCAACCCCCTCGACTGGCCGGGACCGCCGTTCCTGTGGCTCGACGGGACGTTGACCGCCGGCGCGCTCCTCGTCGGAATCGTCGCGCGGGCGCGCTGCCGGCAGACCGTGCGATCGGCGCCGGACGCGGATCTCGGCCTGCCCGACCTCGCCTATCTCGCCGGCGGCCCTGACCGGGTGGCCGACGTGACGGCGCTCGCCCTCCACACGTCCGGTGCAGGACGCATCGACCCGCCGCGGGGAATCTGGATCGATGCGCGGGGCATCGCCCTGCCGCCCGACCTCGTGCCCTTCCGGCCGCCGGACGGGTTGACGACCCGCGGCCAGCTGATGCGCAGGCTGACCGCACCGACCGAGCGGCTGGCGGAGCGGCTCGCCGCGCGCGGCCTGTGCCCGAGCACCGAGCAGCGCCGCCGGACACTCGTCGTCTCGCTCGGCGCCGTGGCGCTGGTGCTGGCCCTCGGCCTCGCCAAGATCGCCTGGGTCGCCGGCACCGGGCGCCCGGTCGGCTATCTCGTCGGCCTGATGATCGCGACGGTCGTCGCCGCGACATTCCTCCACATCCGGCCGATCACCTGCACGACGGCCGGCGCGCGGGCGCTCGAACGCCACCGCGCACGCCACGCCCGCTCCGCCCGGGCGCCCCTGCGCCACGAGATCCCGTTCGCCTTTGCCTTGGGCGGCGCGGCGGCGCTCGCCGGCACCGAACTCGCGTCGCTCCGGCGCTTCTTCGTCACCGACAGCGGAGGCGGCGACGGCAGCGGTGGGGACGGGGGTGGCAGTGGCGGAGGCGGCTGCGGGGGATGCGGGGGTGGGGGCGGCGACTAGAGCATTTTCCGACGAAGCGGATGCCGGTTCGTCGTAGAAAATGCGGCAAAATCAAAGGCCTGATGAGATTCACGATTGCAACGCCACGGTACATGACAGGGGCGTGAAGCGTTTCTGCGTCAAGGCTTTCCCATACATCACCTGATCCTGAGGTGCGGGCGATCGACGATCGCTGAGCCTCGAAGGAGGGCTCCAGAAATCGCAGCGACATCTGGAGGCTTCCTTCGACGTCAGTCGATCTTCGATCGTCTAACGCCTCGGGATGAGGTCGCGGATGGGAGAGATAATCATCGCGGATTCACGTCTCTGTCGTGTGCCGTGTTGCTACGCGATCGTGAAGTGCTCTAGCGGACGCGATTCAGCCCGGCGGGATCACGTCGATCTGGATCCCGCTGTAATACGCCGCCAGGTTGGCGATGTCGGCATCCGACAACTCCTGGGCGGCGACCGACATCACCTCGTTCTTGCGGGTCCCGCTGCGGAACTCGGTCAGCGCCTTGACGAGGTAGGGCTCGACCTGGCCGGCGAGGTTCGGCGCGTCGGGGAGCTTCGAGAGCCCGTCGAGGCCGTGGCAGGCCTGGCAGGCGATCGCCTTGGCCCGGCCGGCCTTGGCGTCGCCGGCCGCCGCCGGGGCGGTGGCGGCGAGGAGCAGCAGGAGGGCGAGGGCGCGGGTCATGGGCGTCTCCTTGAGAGGGAAGCGGGGCGGCCCTCCGGCCGCCCCGCTCCGAAAAACCTACTTCTCGTAGGAGATGCGGTAGATCGCACCGGCAGTGTCGTCGGAGACGAGCAGCGAGCCGTCGGGCAGGGTCGCGACGTCGACCGGGCGGCCGAGATACTCGCCGCCCTCGGTCAGCCAGCCCTCGGCGAAGGGCTCGGGCTTGCCGGCGCTGCCGTCCTTGTTGACCGGCACGTACATCACCCGGGCGCCGATCGGCGTGGTGCGGTTCCAGGAGCCGTGCTCGGCGGTGAAGATGCCGCCGCGGTACTTCTCCGGGAACGACTTGCCCTTGTAGACGATCATGCCGAGGTCGGCGGCGTGGGGCGGCAGCTCGGCCTTGGGCGCCACGACGTCGGCCGGAACCTTGTCGTCCTTGTACTCGACGGTGCGCACCCCGCCGCCGCCGTACCACGGGAAGCCGAAGTTCTGGCCGGGCTTGGTGATCTGGTTGAGCTCGCCCGGCGGCTGGTCGTCGCCCATGCCGTCGACCTGGTTGTCGGTGAACCACAGGGTCTTGTCGGGGGCGAAGTCCATGCCGACCGAGTTGCGGATGCCGGTGGCGTAGACCTCCCGGTTCTTGCCGTCGGCATCCATGCGGATGATGCCGCCGATGCCGGTCTTGGCGTAGAGGTCGGCCTTGTCCTTGGGCGGTACGTTGTAGGGCTGGCCGAGCGAGACGTAGAGCTTGCCGTCGGGCCCGATGCGGCACATCCGGGCGGTGTGGTTGTAGCTCTCCTCGGCCGGCGGGATCAGCTCGCCCTGCTTGACCACCACCACGGCCGGGCCGTCCGTGCCCTCGTAGAAGAACTCGGCGGCCGGGAAGGCCAGGACCCGGTTCTGCTCCACCACCGTCAGCACGCCGTCGCGCGAGAAGCAGACGCCGTTCGGGATCTTGAAGTCGACGCCCGGGGCGTAGACCTTGACCTCGTCGGCGACGCGGTCCTTGTCGCGGTCGGTGACGGTGTACATCTTGGACTTGCGGGTGCCGACGAAGACCACGCCGGCATTCGGGCCGACCGCCATCGCACGGGCGTCCGGCACGACGGCGTAGAGCTCGATCTTGAACCCGTCCGGGACCTTGATTTTCTGGAGCGTCTTGTTGATCGCGTCGGCGCGCCGGCCGGTCTGCGGGATCGGCGCCGGCTCGGCGACGCCGGTCTGCTTGAAGCTGCCGAGCTTTTCCAGGTTGTCGACCTTGGCCTTGGTGTCCCCGGCGGTCGTGTCCTGGGCCAGGGCGGCGCTCGCGACGGAGACGCCGGCGGCGAGCGCCAGCAGGAAGGGCTTCATCGGGATTTCCTCCGAACCTCGGCCGTTGCGGCGTGGCCGAGCTTGTTGCTCGCCATGTATGCCGGGAGCCCTCACAGGCGGCAAGCGGAGCAGGCAGCCTATCTCGTTCACGCCGCCGTGATCGGTCGCCGGGATCAGCCGCGCAGGGCCGGCGGCAGCACCCGGTCGAAGCCCGTGACCGCCTCGTAGGCCGCCGCGATGGCCAGCAGCTCCGCCTCGCCGCGGTTCGGGGCGATGAGCTGGAGGCCCATCGGCAGGCCGGCCGCGCTGAAGCCCGCCGGCAGGCTGATCGTCGGGCAGCCGGAGAGCGTGGCCGGTACCACCACCTCCATCCAGCGGTGATAGGTGTCCATGGCGCGCCCGCCGACCTCCCGCGGCCAGGTCTCCTCGGCCGCGAACGGGAAGACCTGGGCCGAGGGCATCGCCAGTACGTCGAAGCGCTCGAACAGCCCGCGCACGCAGTGATACCAGGCGGTGCGGGTGACGCTGGCGGCGTGGACGTCGAAGGCCGAGAGCTTTTGGCCCTGCTCGACCTCCCAGATCGCCTCCGGCCGCATCAGGGTGCGCTTCTCCTCGTCCCGCCAATGCACCGCGAGGGTCGCGCCGATGATCCATTGGCGCAGCCGCGTCCAGCTCTGCCAGATCGCCTCCGGGTCGAAGGCCGGGAGCACCGGCTCGACCGCCGCGCCCTCGCCGGCGAAGACCCGCAGGGCGTCCTCGCAGAGGGCGAGCACGCCGGGCTCGAAGGGGAGGTGCCCGCCGAAATCGCCGATCCAGCCGATCCGCAGCCCTTTCAGGTCGCGGAGCCGCGGCACCGCGAAGGCGGCGGGATCCTCGCGGAAGGCCGTCGGGGTGCGGGGATCGTACCCGGCCTGGACCGAGAGGAGCAGGCCGAGATCGGCGGTGCAGCGCGCCATCGGGCCGAGCACCCCGAGCTGGGGCAGGAAGACCTCCTCGGTGCCGTTCGGGATGCGGCCGGCGGCGGGGCGCAGGCCCAGCACGTTGTTCCAGGCGGCGGGGTTGCGCAGGGAGCCGCCGTGGTCGCTGCCGTCGGCGAGGGGCACCATCCGCATCGCCAGCGCCACCCCGGCGCCGCCGCTCGATCCGCCGCCGGCCTTCGCCGGGTCGTAGGCGTTGCGGGTCGGGCCGAAGACCGGGTTGGTGCTGTGCGAGCCGAGGCCGAATTCCGGCACGTTGGTCTTGCCGATGAGCAGCGCGCCGGCGCCCCTGAGCCGCGCCACGTGGAGGGCATCGGCCTCCGGCACGGTGTCGCGGAACAGCGGCGAACCGTGGGTGGTGCGGAGGCCGGCGGTGGGCGAGAGGTCCTTGACCGCGTGCGGCAGGCCATGGAGCGGCCCGCGCGGTCCCCGCTCCTTCAGTTCCCGGTCGGCCGCCTCGGCCTCGGCGAGGAGCGCGTCGGGCTCGCGAAGGGACACGACGGCGTTCACCGCCGGGTTGTGGCAGGCGATCTGGTCGAGATGGGCCTGCATCACCTCCCGGGCCGAGACGGCCCGGTCGCGGATCGCCCGCGCGAGGTCGGTGGCACGCATCGTCACGAGATCGTTGGTGGGCATCGCGGGGTCCTGGATCGGCGTCGCGGCAAGCGGAGCACGCGAGCGGCGAGGGAACAAGCGCGGCCATGTCGGGCGGGGATGCCGCCGCGCGCATGGCGGCGCTCAGGCCCGCAGCCGCCCGTCGTGGATCGCGCTGGCGACGAGCACGCCGGCGGCCCCGGCCTCGTCGAGGGCCGGCAGGTCCTCCGGCCCGCGCAGCCCCCCGGCGGCGTAGAAGGCGACGTGGGGCGCCCGCGCCCTGAGCGCCCGCAGGCCCGCGAGGTCCGGCCCGGCGCCGCTGCCGACGCGCGCGAGCGTCATCACGATCACCTCCGGGGGCCAGGCGGACGGGTCCTCGTGCAGGATCGCCGGTCCCATCGGCGCGCCGTCCCGGCTGTCGAGGGAGAGGACCGCCCGGTCGCCGATGCGGCGCACCAGGGCGTCGTCGACCTGGCTCTCGCTGCCGAGCACCGGCCGGCCGAGGCCGGAGGCCAGGAACGCCGTGACGCCGGCCTCGCTCGAAAACCCGGCATCGACCCAGAGTTCGGTTCCGGGGCAGGCGGCCAGGATCGCCCGCAGCGCGCCGAGATCCGGCGGGGCGCCGTCCACGATCGCATCGAGGTCGGCGACGTAGAGCCGGCGCGCCGGCCAGGCGGCGAGCAGTCCGCGGGCGACGTCGGCCGGAGCGGAGCCGGGGCTGAGCGGCGTCACGATCGGCGCGTAGGCGTCGCGGTCCCCGGCCCGGGCCCGCACGACGAGGCCGCCGCGCAGGTCGAGGACCGGCACCACCTCGGTCCGGGTTGCGAAGGGTGCGCCGCTCATGCGACCCGGTCCCGACGCGCCGCGACCGAGAATCGACCGTGACTGATCCGCATTCCTCCGCCCCTTCCGTTTCCTCGCGCGAACGCATCATCGGCTGGGACTTCGGCGGGGTCCATGTCAAGGCGGCCCTGGTCGAGGGCGGGCGCGTCCAGGCGGTGGTCCAGGTGCCGTGCCCGCTCTGGAACGGCCTGCCGGCGCTGGAAACCTCGGTCGCGGCCCTGCCGGACTGGGCGCGCCAGCCGGCGCATCACGCCGTGACGATGACCGGCGAGCTGACCGACTGCTTCTCCGACCGCACCGACGGCGTGACGCAGATCGCCGGCTGGGCCGGCACGCACCTGCCCGGCGCCGTCGCAGTTTATGCTGGGCGCACCGGCTTCGTGGCGCCCGGGGAGGCGGGGACGAAGACGCCCGACGTCGCCAGCGCCAACTGGCACGCCACCGCGGCCCTCGTCGGCCGCCTCCGGCCGGCGGCCCTGCTGGTCGATCTCGGCTCGACCACCGGCGACCTGATCCCGATCCTCGACGGGCAGCCCCGCACCGTCGGCTACAGCGATGCCGAGCGGCTGGAGACCGGGGAACTCGTCTATACCGGGGTGGTGCGCACCCCGCTCCTGGCGCTGGCGCAGGCCGTCCCGTTCCGCGGCCGTCGCACCGCCCTGATGGCCGAGTGCTTCGCCACCACGGCGGACGCCTACCGGCTCCTCTCCGATCTGCCGGAGGCCGAGGACCAGCAGGACACCGCCGACCTAAAGGGCAAGTCGATCCCCGAGACCGAGATCCGCCTGGCACGGATGATCGGGCGGGACCGCCACGAGGGTTCCTCCGCCGACTGGATCCGCCTCGCGGGGGTCTTCGCGGAGGCGCAGCTGCGGCTCCTGCACGATGCCGCCGCCACGATCCTGTCCCGGGGCGACGTGCCGGAGGAGGCGCCGGTGGTGATCTGCGGCGCCGGCCGCTTCGTCGCCGCCCGCCTCGCCGCCCGCCTCGGGCGGCCAGCCAAGGAGCTGAGCGACCTGATCGCGCCGCGCCTTGCCCCCGACGCGGCGGCCTTCGCGTCGACCTGTGGGCCGGCGGTCGCGGTGGCGCTCCTCGCCGCCGAGCCGTCCGCGCGGGCGGGGTGAGCACGCCGCACGACGGGCTATCCCGAAAGACATTCGACCTACCGACCTCGGAGCCTGCTCGGGCGGATCCGTTGAACGAGCCCCGATCGGCGTGTCGGATGTCCGATCCCCCGACCTCGGGACGAGGTTGAGGGTGGGAGAGACGGTTCGCGACGGGGCGTGCGCGAGTGCCGTGTGTCGGGCCGGATGGGACCGGTTTCAGCGGTACGAGCGTGCGGCGCTCCCGGAGGCGGCGTCTTGGCCGGCTGCGCCGGAATGCCAGGGCGTGCTGATCGGGCTGTCGACGAGGAGCAGCAGCGCCCGGCGCAGGAGCTGGTCGAGGGCCTTCGGGCCGCCGGCGGGACAGGACCCGTCGCTGTTCAATCGCTTGTCGAGTTCCGCAGTGGTGCCGAGGAAGCCCATGTTCCAGCCCGGGAAGCGCCGCTCGGCGGCGAAATCCATCTCGATCACCGCCAGGGTGTGGTGGCGCCGGTCGACCAGGATCGACTCGAAGATCGGCTGCACGGCGGCGCGCCGGCCCTCCAGCACCTGGAAGAAGCCGAGTCCGGTATAGACCAGCACGCCGCTCACGTCCGCCAGGCGGTTGCGGTGACGGGCGGCGCCAAGGAGAGACGCGATGTGGCCCTGTCCCAGCATCGCCTCTGGCGGATGAGCGGCGGTGCTCTTGTAAACGATGCGGAAGATGTCGCCTGACATCCGTATCCCCCGGAAGGCTGAGCGGACGGGATAATTCGAAAGGCCGCGTCCGCGATAGCGCCGAACGGCACGGCCCTGGAATTTCCTGCCGTTGTCGCGGCGCGGGACAGAACTGACGAGCGCTCGATCCACCTCTGGACCGCCCTTCCCCGACGGCAACGCCGCGCACTCGCCGCCGATCCCGTGTCGGACAACCCGTATTGTCGTTCAACTGCGCCAGCGCAGCTCCCGCGGCTCGAGCGGATTGACGAAGGGCGCCGCCGCCTCGCGCGCCCGCAGGAACTCGCGCTTGAGGCTGAAATACCATTGCGACTGCACGTCGCTCTCGCCCATCAGCACCATGGCGGGCTTCCGGTCGAGGCCGCGCTGGGCGATCTGGAGCACGTCGCGGTCCTGGCCGAGGAACTGGCGCATCAGCGGCCGGGCGACGGGCTTCAGCAGGTTGAGAGCCGGGATGTTCCAGTACATCGCGTTGATGAGCGCGGTGCGGCCGTTCGCCAGCGGTGCGGCGAAGGTGTAGTTCGCCAAGCGCTTCTCGCCGGCGGTGATCCGCTCGAGCCGCACGCCCGGCAGGCGGAACTCGATCTCGACCTCGGGGATCGAGCCGAGCAGGCGGTAGGCGAGGGAGGCGGTCTTCGCCGTGTGGCTCGTCATGGTGAAGCCGAAGGGCGAGGGCGCGAAGTGCTTCACCTTCTCCTTCATGGTCTTCGAGGGGCGCCACCACCACGAATCGTGGACGTAGGCGACGTGCGCCGGATCGACGAAGCTCAGCGCCACGAGGTCGAACGAGGCCTCGACCTCGAGGATCTCGACGAGCTGCCCGCAATAGTCGAAATCGACCTCCGGGATCGGCGGAGCCGTCTCCGGGGCGGCGCCGGCGGGGTTGGCGCTGGCATGCACCCAGATCAGGCCGGACTTTTCGGTCACCGCGAAGCGGGCGAGGCGGACGGAGGCGAAATTCGCGTCGTCCCGGCGGGCGAGCGCCGGAATCGCCGCGCAGGCGCCGTCGGGCCGGAACTGCCAGCCGTGGAACGGGCAGACGAGGTTGCCGTCGACGATCCGGCCGGCCGACAGCGCCATGCCGCGATGCGGGCAGCGGTCGCGCAGGGCGAACAGCGCGCCCGATTCCTCCCGCCCGACCACCACGGCCTCCTCGCCGAGGCTGACCGACCGCATGCCGCCGGGCCGGACGCTGCGGCTCTCGCCGACGCAGTACCAGACGTCGTCGAGCGCCCGGCGTATCGGATCCCCTGTCATGCCGCTCCCACGCGATTCCCGTCGCGGCCGGCGCCACGCGCCCGGCCCGCCTTCCGGCCCGTCCTTAACCGATCCTGCGGCGGCGTGCAGCGCCGGGATGGTCGCGGACGCGCGCTTCACGGAACGGTGAGCGGGGCCGTTCGTTAGCCTGCCGCAAGGCCGAGCGTGCCCGCCTTTCGCCCGCGCGGATGCGGGCAGCGCCACGCGAGCCCCAGACGGAGAACGACACGATGAGCCTGCTCGGGACGATCGTCAGCAAGATCCTGCACCCCTTCGGCGGCGGCGACGCCCAGGCGCAGACGTCGGGTGATGCGCCCAAGACCGACACGTCCTCGGCGGGCGGGGCGCTCGGCGGCGGCTCGGACGCGGCGTCCGGCGGCGCGGTGCCGAAGGTCGACGGCAAGGTCGACGTCGAGGCGGTGCTCAACGACCTCGCCGGCAAGGCCGGCCAGCCGCTGAACTGGCGCACCTCGATCGTCGACCTGATGAAGCTGCTCCACCTCGACAGCAGCCTGTCGTCCCGCAAGGAGCTCGCCAAGGAGCTGAACTACACCGGCGACACCGAGGATTCGGCCACCATGAACGTGTGGCTGCACAAGCAGGTGATCAAGAAGCTCGAGGAGAACGGCGGCAAGGTGCCGGACGACCTCAAGGATTGATGCCGGCACGCGATCCCGGCCGCCCGCGACGCGGGTGAATGGTACGCGCGAGAGGGGGCCCGTTCCGCAAAGGAGCGGGCCTTTCTCGTGAGCGGGGCCTCAGCGCCCGGTGCGCACCCGGGTCCAGAGCCGGGTCACCAGCCGCTGGGTGCGGTCGTCGTAGGCGGTGTTGGTGAACAGGCGCCGGAACGTGGCGTCGTCCGGGTAGATCCCGGGATCCGACAGGATCTCGGGCTTGACCAGGGCCTTGGCCGCGAGGTTGCCGCTCGCATAGGCGACGAAGTTGGTGTTGGCCGCCGCAACTTCCGGCCGCATCATGAAGTCGATGAAGGCGTGCGCCTCCGCCGCGTGGGGGGCGTCCTTCGGGATCGCGAAGGAATCGAACCACATCAGCGCGCCCTGCTGCGGGATGACGTAGGCGATGTCGACGTCGTTCTTCGCCTCGCGGGCGCGGCGGCGGGCCTGGAGCACGTCGCCCGAATAGCCGACCGACAGGCAGACGTCGCCGTTGGCGAGCTGGTTGATGTACTCGGAGGAGTGGAATTTCTGCACCGCGCCGCGGATGCGGAACAAAGCCTCGCCGGCCTTCTCGAGGTCGTCGACCCGTCGCGTGTCGGGCTTCAGCCCGATCGCCTGGAGCACGCTCGGAAAGATGTCCTCGGGGGCGTCCAGCATCGTGACGCCGCAATCCTTGAGCTTGGCGACCAGCTCCGGGCGCAGGACGATGTCCCAGGTGTTGAGCGGCTGTGTCGCGCCCAGGCGGGCACGCACCAGGGCGGTGTTCATGCCGATCCCGGTCGTGCCCCACATGTAGTCGACCGCGTAGGCGTTGCCCGGGTCGTAGACGGCGAGCCGCGCGGTCACCTCGGGCCAGGCGTGCTTGAGGTTCGGCAGCTTCGCCTTGTCGAGGGGCTGGAAGACGCCCGCCTTGATCAGCCGCTGCAGGAACGGGCCGGAGGGCACCACGATGTCGTAGCCCGAGCGGCCGGCGAGCAGCTTGGTCTCGACGATCTCGTTGGTGTCGTAGGTGTCGTAGACCACCTTGATGCCGGTCTCGCGCGTGAACGCGTCGAGCATCTTGGGGTCGATGTAGTCCGACCAGTTGTAGACGTTGACGACCCGCTCCGGCGCGGCCGCCGCGGGGCCGGCGGCCACCGCCGCGAGGGCGAGGAGGCAGGCCGAGGCCCGCAGGAGACCGCGCCGGAGCAGCCGCATCGGTCAGGCTCCGATCGCGGCGATGATCGAGATCTCGACCTTATATTGCGGGCCGGCGAGCTTGGCCTCGACGGTGGCGCGGGCCGGGGTGTGGCCGGCTGCGACCCAGCCGTCCCAGGCGCGGTTCATCTCGGCGAAGGTCGACATGTCGGCGAGGTAGATCGTGGCCGAGAGGAGCCGGCTCTTGTCGCTGCCGACGCTGGCGAGCAGGGCGTCGATCTGGGCGAGGATGTCCTTGGTCTGCGCCTCGACGCCCTCGTCGTTCGAGACGTTGTCGGCGACCTGACCGGCCAGGTAGGCGGTGCCGTTATGGACCACGGCCTGGCTCATCCGGGGGCCGGTCTCGAAACGCGTGATGGTCATCGGGATCTCCAGGTAATTGACGGTCGGGGAGGCTTGCGGTCGAGCGCTCCGGCGCCTTGTGCCGTCGAAGGCGGGGCCGCGTAAAGGGCCCGGGCGGGAAACCCGGAACCGTCGAGGACAGGGCGGAGGAGGCGAGAGCGCCGACGAGCCGCGACCCGCCGAATCCGGGCGGCCGCGATGGCGCGAAGAATGTCCGCGCCCCGTCGTCGGCCTCACCCGGCGCGATCATCGGATCGTGCGTCGACAGGCAAAGGGCGCCGGGCGGTGCGGCACAGGTCACCTGCCACGCCCCGACGGTGCCCGGTTCGCCATCGCCGCCCGGCATGCCGGGCGGGAGGCGCGACCGGTATACGCCCATCGCGACGTTCAGGCCGCGGGCGCGGTCCCGTCCAGGCGCACGCAGCGCGCCGCGTGCCCCGGGGCCACCGCCACCCGGGCCGGCAGGCCCTCGCGGCAGGCCGGCACGACGAGGCCGCAGCGCGGCTCGAACGGGCAGCCCGGGGGCGGGTCGGCGAGATCCGGGGGCGAGCCGGGAATCGTGGCGAGCCGCACGCCCTTGGGCGAATCGGGGGTGATGCGCGAGGCGAGCAAGCCTTGCGTGTAGGGATGGGCCGGCCGGCCGATCACCTCGCCGCTCGCTCCGACCTCCACGAGGTGGCCGCCATACATCACCGCCACACGGTCGGCGACCTGGACGGCCACGCCGACATCGTGGGTGACGAAGATGACGGCGAGGCCGAGGTCGCGCTGCAATTCCCGCAGCAGCAGCAGGATCTGGATCTGTACCGTGGCGTCGAGCGCCGTCGTCGGCTCGTCGGCGAGCAGCACCTTGGGCCGGCAGGCGAGCGCGAGCGCGATCATCGCGCGCTGGCGCATGCCGCCCGACATCTCGTGCGGGTAGGCGTCGAGGCGCCGGGCCGGGGAGGGGATGTGGACGCGCTCGAACAGCTCCAGCGCCCGGGCGCGGCCGGCGGCGCGGGAGACGCCCTCGTGGCGCATCACGGCCTCGGCGATCTGGTCGCCGATGCGGTAGACCGGATCGAGGGCGAGGCCCGGATCCTGGAAGATCATCGCGACGGTGCCGCCGCGATAGGCCGAGAGCGCCTTGCGCTTGAGGGACAGCACGTCGTGCCCGTCGACCCGCAGGTGCCCGGCGATGCGGGTGCGGGATTCCGGCAGGAGCCGCATCAGGGCCCGCAGCGTCACCGACTTGCCGGAGCCGGATTCGCCGAGGAGCGCCAGGGCCTCGCCGGCCCGGATCGAAAAATCGACCCCGCCGACCGCCCGGACGGGTTTTCGGCCGCCCAGGAAGTCGACCGTGAGGTCGCGGACCTCGATCAGGGCGTCGGAGGCGGTGCTGCCGGTCGCGCGAAGGGGTGCGTTCATGTCAGCCTCACGCCGCCATCGGGACCGGGGGAGCCTCCGGGTGGCCGGAGCCCGCCGCCGCCATGTGGCAGGCGGCGAAGTGCGCGGGCGCCACCGGGTCGAGGCCGGGCTCGCGGGTGCGGCAGACCTCCGCGGCGAACTGGCAGCGGGTGTGGAAGCGGCAGCCCGGGGGCGGATTGATCGGGTTCGGCGGATCGCCGGTGAGCGGCGCTTCCTCCAGCCGCGCGTTCGGGTCGGTCGAGGGCTGGGAGGCCAGCAAAGCCGCCGTGTAGGGGTGGCGCGGGGTGCCGAGGATCGCGTCGGCCGGGCCGATCTCGGCGACGCGACCGAGATACATCACCATCACCCGGTCGGACATGAAGCGCACGACGTTGAGGTCGTGCGAGATGAAGATGTAGGTCAGGCCGAATTCCTGCTTGAGGTCGGTGAGCAGGTTGAGCACCTGCGCCTCCACCGACTTGTCGAGGGCCGAGACCGCCTCGTCGAGGATCAGGAGGCGCGGCTCGAGGGCGAGTGCGCGGGCGATGTTGACCCGCTGGCGCTGGCCGCCCGAGACCTCGTGCGGGTAGCGGCCGCCGAAGCGCCGCGGCTCCAACCCGACCCGGCGCAGGAGGTCGTGGGCCCGCGACAGGGCGGCGGCCGCGGACAGCCCGTGCGCCTTCGGGCCGAAGGCCACCGATTCCTCGACGGTGAGGCGCGGGTTGAGCGAGGCGTAGGAATCCTGGAAGACCATCTGCACCTGGCGGCGATAGGCCTTCAGGTCGAGGGCGCGGGAACCGAGCAGCTCGCCGTCGAAGACGATGTCGCCCTTGTCCTGCCGGGCGATCTGCATCAGCAGGCGCGCCGTCGTCGACTTGCCGCAGCCGGATTCGCCGACGACGCCCAGCGTCTCGCCCTTCATCACGGAAAAGTCGACGCCGTCGACGGCGCGCACAGCCGGGCCCTTGCCGAACAGCCCGCCCTTGCCGGGAAAGTGCTTCACCAGGCCGTCGACGGTCAGCAGCGGCTGCGCGGGGCCGCCGCGGTCGCGGGGATCGAGGTCGGTCACTGGCGCACCTCCATGGCCGAGCGCAGGCCGTCCGACAGAAGGTTGAAGGAGATCGAGGTGAGGAAGATCATCACGCCGGGAAGCGCCGCCACCACCGGGTTGACGTAGATCGCGGTGCGCAGGGTGTTGAGCATCAAGCCCCATTCCGGCTCGGGCGGCTTCACGCCGAGGCCGAGGAAGGACAGGCCCGAGGCGAGGATCATCGAGACCGAGATCAGGCTGGTGGCGTAGACGAAGACGGGGCCGAGCACGTTGCCGAGCACCTGGACGCGGACCACCGTGAACGGGTTCGCCCCCGAGACCCGGGCAGCCTCGACGTAGTCGCGGTTGCGGATCTGCACCGTCACGCTCTCGGCGACGCGGGTGATCTGGGGCACGAACACGACGGTGAGCGACACGATCGAGTTGAGGATGCCGGCACCGAGCGCCCCCGAGAGCGCGATGGCGAGGAGCACCGAGGGAAACGCGAAGAACACGTCGACCACGCGCATGATCACGGTGTTGACCCAGCCGCCGGCATAGCCGGCGAGGATGCCGAGGCCGGAGCCGACGAAGAACGCGATGACGACCGGCAGCACGCCCATGAACAGCGACAGGCGGCCGGCGTAGAGCAGGCGCGTGAGCATGTCGCGGCCGAGCTCGTCCGAGCCGAGCCAGTAGGTCGCGTCCCCGACATGGCGCAGGCGTCGGACCATCGAGCCCTTGAACGGGTCCATCGGCGCGATGAGCGGCGCGAAGATCGCCGCGAGCACGATGGCGAGGATGACGCAGGCCGCAGTCATCGCCACCGGATCGCGCAGGAGGCGGCGCAGCACGCTGCCCCAGTAGCCGCGCGAGGCGACCGCCGGGATCTCCGGAGGAGCGACCGCCGCGACCGGATCGCCGCTGGCGAGGGAGGTCTGGATGGTCATGCTCTCACGCCCTCTCGATGCGGGGGTCCAGCGCGGTCTGCACCACGTCGACCAGGAGGTTGAGGGTCACGAAGAACATCGCGAGCACCAGGATCGTGCCCTGCAGCAGCGGCAGGTCGCGCTGGAAGATCGCGGCGTTGAGGAGGAAGCCGGTGCCCGGCCAGGCAAACACGGTCTCGATCAGGATCGAGCCGCCGAGCAGGTAACCGAGCTGCAGCCCCATGATGGCGATGGCGGTCGGCGCCGCGTTCTTGACGACGTGGCGAAAGACGCCGAACTCCGACAGGCCCTTGGCGCGCAACGCCTGGACGAAATCCTGGTGCAGGATGTCGCCGACGAGCGCCCGGACGGTGCGGGAGATCACCCCCATGGGGATCACCGACATGGTGATGGCCGGGAGCAGGATGTAGCGCAGGTGCTCGAGGTCCGGGAACCAGTTGCCCGAGCCTTGCGGCCCCGCGCCCGTCGGCGGCAGCCAGCCGAGGGTGGCCGAGAAGATGATCACCAGGACGATGCCGAGCCAGTAGTGCGGCACGCTGACCCCGAACACCGCGATCGCCGAGGCGACCCGGTCGAGCCAGGAATCGCGGGCATAGCCGGCGACGAAGCCGAAGAAGGTGCCGAAGGTGAAGCCGATCAGCGTCGCCATCGAGGCGAGGATCAGGCTGTTGCCGACGGCGCGGCCGACCTCCGACAGGACCGGGCGGCCGGTGGCGATCGAGGTGCCGAGGTCGCCGTGCAGGATCTTCCAGAGCCACAGGCCGTACTGCACCGGCAGCGGCTTGTCGAAGCCGTAGGCCGACCGCATCTGCGCCTGCATCTCGGCGGTGGCGTCGACGGGCAGGATCGCGCTCAGGGGATCGCCGGGGGCGAGGTGGACGAGGAGGAAGCACACCAGGCTGACGCCCAGGGCGACCGGGGCGGCGTAGCCGATGCGCTTGAGGATGAAGAGGATCATGAGGCGGCGCCGTTTGTCGGGGTCGTGGTCCCGCCCGGCGTAGGACCGGGTGGGGTCGTGGTGTCTCCAGCGGATGTTCGACCGCTCTGTGCAACCCCTCCCACCCTCAACCTCATCCTGAGGTGCGGGGCGATCGAAGATCGCGGAGCCTCGAAGGAGGGCTCCAGAGAGCCCCGAGACTTCTGGAACCCTCCTCCAAGGTCAGTCCATCGTTGATGGACTGACACCTCGGGACGAAGTCGCGGGTGGGAGCAAAAAACCTCGTGCGCACCGGCCTCTGTCAAGCCGGTACAAATAAAATGCCATCTACTTCGCCATGGTGATCGGCGAGAAGTCCTGGAACCAGCTCTGGGCCTGGACGAAGCCCTGGACCTTCTTGCTCATCGCCCGCGGGTTGACGTCGTGTGTGACCATCAGGAACAGGGCGTCGTCGACGAACTTCTCGTGCACCTTCTGCAGCACCGCGACCTGCTCCTTCGGATCGAAGGTCGCCCGCACCTCGTCGAACAGCTTGTCCATCGCCGGGTCGCAGTAATAGCCCCAGTTGGTGCCGTTCGGCGGCGCCAGGTTGCACTGGGCGTGGCGGATGAAGGCGGTGAACGGGTCCTGGATCAGGTAGGAGTAGTTCATCGCGGTACCGCCGCGCGCGCTGTCGGACTTGGAGCCGGCCCGCCAGATGTTGATGAGCGTGTTCCACTCCACGACCTCGTAGTCGACCTTGATGCCGACCTCCGCGAGGTTCTGCTGCAGGAACTCGTTCATCGGCAGCGGCTGCATCTGGCCGGAGCCCGAGGCCGAGATCAGCACCTTGGTGGAGAGCGGCTTGTTCGGGCCGTAGCCGGCCTCCTTCAGCAGCTTCTTGGCGGCCTCCGGATCGTAGCCGAGCTTGAAGGTCGGCTTGCCGAACCAGGGATGGCCGGGGGTCAGGAAGCCCTCGGCCGGGGTGGCGAGGCCGCCCAGGAACTCCTTCAGGCCCTCGCGGTCGATGGCGAGGTTGGCGGCCTTGCGCACGCGGACGTCGTTCCACGGCGAGCCCTCGGCCCGCGACAGGTGCCAGGTCCAGTTGTGCGGGTAGAGGTTGGTGACGAGGGCAAAGCCCGCGGCCTTGAGCGAGGGCACCGCGTCGGGGGCCGGCGCCTCGATCCAGTCGACCTGGCCCGACCGCAGGGCGGCGACCCGGGCATTGGCCTCGGGCAGCGGCACCAGCACCATCTTGTCGAGCTTGGGAACGCGCGCCTTGTCCCAATACTCCTTGTTCGGCACCAGCTCGAGGCGCTCGCGCGGCACGAAGCCCGTCACCTTCCACGGACCGGTGCCGGAGGGCGCCTTGGCGACGGCATCCCAGCTCTTGCCCTGCTTCTCCCAGTTGGCGGGAGACGACATCAGGATCCAGGCGAGCTGGTAGGGGAAGGTCGCGTCCGGGGTCTTGGTGACGATCTCGAGCGTCATCGGATCGACCGCCTTGTAGGAGGCCACCGCCGGGATGCGGGTGCGCCCCTGCGCCGACTGGCGCGGGTCGAATTGCGGGCTGTCCGACTTCAGGAGCTTGTCGAGGTTCCACACCACGGCGTTCGCATCGAAGGCGGAGCCGTCGTGGAAGGTGACGCCGGGGCGGAGCTTGAAGGTCCAGCGGGTCTTGTCGGCGGGATCGATCGACCAGGAGGTGGCGAGGCCGGGGGTCAGGTCGGAGGCCTTGTCGGCCCGGCTGAGGTCCCAGTTGATGAGGGCGTCGTACACCGTGTAGCCGGTGAAGCGCATGCCCTCGCCGCCATTGTCGGCCTGGCCGGTGGTGAGCGGGATGTCGGAGGCGGTCATGCCGATGCGCAGCACGCCCTGCGCGCTCGCGGGCCCCGTCAGAGCGAGGGCGAGGGCGAGCCCGGACAGGGTCCGCCCGAGCGCGGACCGGCGCAGGGACGGGGGGGTGAGCAGCGGCATCGTCGATCGTCTCCGTGGGGTTGACGGACGACAGGATTGCAAGAGCCCTGCCAACCGCCTCGCCTGTGCCGGAGGCGCATCCCTGGAACTGGAATGCCTAAATTGTAGCCTGCCTCATTCGTAGGCGAATAAACGACGGTCGCGTTGCCTTCACACGAGGCAGGCTTCGGCCTGGGCGGCCTCGATCTGCCTGTCGGCGACGAGGTGGGCGAGGCCGTGGACCAGAGCCCAGGCCCGCAGGGCGTCGCGGTGGGCGGATGCCGAGGGCTCGCGTTCCGCCACCGCGCCCCGCAACGTCCCGAATGCCGCCGCGGAGGCCTCGGCAAGGTCGGGATGGGCGGCGCGGTCCAGGGTCCCGCCGAACATCAGCCGGAAGGTCGCGCGATCCCCCTCGGCGAAGCGCAGATAGGCCCGGCCGAGCGCCGTGAGCCGATCAGGCGGGCGCGCCTCGCCCGCCGCCCGGTCGAGCGCCCGGTGCAGGGCCAGGAAGCCCTCGGTCGCGAGCGCCGCGAGCAGCGCCTCGCGGCTCGGGAAGTGCCGGTAGGGCGCGTTATGCGACACGCCGGCGAGGCGTGCCGCCTCGCGAAAGCTCACCGCCTCGACCCCGCCGGAGCGCAGAAGATCCTGCCCTGCCGCGATCAGGCCGCGGCGCAGGTCGCCGTGATGGTAGCTCGCGCCGCCGCCGGATGTTGACAATGCCCACATGCTCCGTATGTTGCGCTTGTCAACATACGGGCCCCGGACGCCGCCGCAAGCTGCGACAGCCGGGTCGCACCGTGGATCGGGCCTGCGCCATGACCCTCCAGCCGCTGCTTCAGGCCTCGCCGGTGATCCAGGTCCACGCCGCGGCGGCCCTCGCCGCCTTGTTGCTCGGGGCGCTGCAGTTCGGGCTCCGGCGGGGCGGGGGGCGGCACCGGTGGATGGGCCGGCTCTGGGTCGGGCTGATCGCGGTGGTGGCGCTGAGTTCGTTCGGCATCTCGGGCCTGCGCCAGGTCGGACCGTTCAGCTGGATCCACCTCCTGTCGCTGTTCACCCTGGCGGCGTTGGTCCGCGGGGTGCTGCACGCGCGGCGCGGCGAGATCGCGGCCCATCGCTGGACCATGATCGGGCTCTATCTCGGCGCGCTGGCGGTCACCGGCCTGTTCACCCTGCTGCCCGGGCGGATCATGGGCCGCGTCGTGTTCGGGTGAGGGGAGGCGGCGTCAGCGCCGCCCCGCATCGAGCCGGTCCCGGTCCATCGCCACCGGCGGCCGGGCTTGCGGCGCCCGCAGCAGCCGGTCGCGGCTCAGGCCCTTGTGGACGTGGACCATCAGGGCGATGCCGAAGAGCGGGGTGATCAGGTTGACGACCGGCACCAGCATCAGCCCGGCCAGCAGCGCCCCGGCGAGCATCACGGTCGCGGTGTGGTGGCGCCGCATCGCGCCGGCCTCGGCCAGGGGCCGGAACCGGGCCGCGGCGAGCTCGAAATACTCGCGCCCGAGCAGGTAGGTGTTGGCGAGGAAGAACGCCGCCACGTTGATGCCCGGCACGAGCAGCAGCAGCAGCGCCGCGAGGTTGACGGCGAGCGCCAGCCCGGCGAACCGCGCCGTGTAGAGCATCGCCTGGCCGAACGGCATCGCCTGGCCCGGCACCTCGTCGGGAAAGTCGGTGCGCTCGACGATCGCGGCGGCATCGTCCAGGAAGTAGCCCGCCACCAGGATCGAGACCGGCGGCAGGATGTAGGCGAGGCCGACGAACAGCCCGGCCCCGGCCAGGAACGACGCCACGGCGTTGACCATGGCGTAGTCGGTCGAGATCGGGTGGGCGGCGATCAGCGCCGCGATGCCCTTGGACAGGCCGAACCACACCAGGAACAGCAGCCCGACCGTCAGGCCGAGGGACTTCCACAGGATCTGGCGGAGCGGCGGGGAAAACACCTGCCGCAGGGCCGCGAAGGCGGCGTTGATGAGCATCGAAGCCTCTCGAATGGGGCGCGCCGCCGCTCACTTGATGTCGAACGGCCCCGGCGTCCAGGGGCGAACCTCTGCGGCAGGCGAACCGGGCCACGCTTCGCGGGTTGAGGCTGCACAGCATGGCCTCCGCGCCGCGAGGAGTTTCGACCGATGGACATCGCCGTAGACAAGGTCAGTGAGTTCATTCTGCGCGCCCGCGCCCTCGACGTGAAGGAGGGTCTGAGCGATCCCGATTCCGGCTCGAACCCGATCGACGACGGCGCCCGCGACGTGCTGGTCGACGGCACCGACGACGCGACCGAGGAGGAACTGCGCGAGATGATCGCCGGGCTCAACGACGACGAGCGCGCCGACCTGGTGGCGCTGCTGTTCGTCGGCCGCGGCGACATGGAGCCGGAGGAGTTTCCCGACGCGGTGCGGCTGGCCCGCGAGCGCGAGGCCGCCGGCACCCGCACCGCCGACTACCTGCTCGGCATCCCGAATGTCGGCGACCTGCTCGACGAGGGGCTGGCGGCGATGGGCCTGAGCAGCACCGTCTGACCGGGCGTCGGCAAGCCCTGTCCGGCACGGCCGGACCCCTGAAACGCGAAAAGCGGGGCACGAGGCCCCGCTCTCCGTCCCGGACGATCGTCCGGTATCGCGCCCGGGCAGGCGCGGCGGTCAGAAGTTCTTGACGATCTCGTCGACCACCTTCTTGGCGTCGCCGAACAGCATCATGGTGTTGTCGCGGAAGAACACCTCGTTCTCGACGCCGGCATAGCCCGAGCCCATGCCGCGCTTGATGAACAGCACGGTCTTGGCCCGCTCGACGTCGAGGATCGGCATGCCGTAGATCGGCGATTGCGGGTCGGTCTTCGCGGCCGGGTTGGTGACGTCGTTGGCGCCGATCACGAAGGCCACGTCGGCCTGCGGGAACTCGCCGTTGATGTCCTCCAGCTCGTGCACCTCGTCGTAGGGCACGTTGGCCTCGGCGAGCAGCACGTTCATGTGGCCCGGCATGCGGCCCGCCACCGGGTGGATGGCGTACTTCACGTCGACGCCGGCCTTCTTGAGCTGGTCGGCCATCTCGCGGAGCGAGTGCTGGGCCTGCGCCACCGCCATGCCGTAGCCCGGCACGATGATGACCTTCTCGGCGTTCTTCATGATGAAGGCCGCGTCGTCCGCCGAGCCCTGCTTGACCGGCCGGGTCTCGACCTGGCCGCCACCCGAGGACGCCGCGGCGTCGCCGCCGAAGCCGCCGAGGATGACCGAGATGAACGAGCGGTTCATCGCGTGGCACATGATGTAGGACAGGATCGCGCCCGACGAGCCGACCAGCGCGCCGGTGATGATCAGCGCGAGGTTGCCCAGCGTGAAGCCGATGCCGGCCGCCGCCCAACCCGAATAGGAGTTGAGCATCGAGACCACGACCGGCATGTCCGCGCCGCCGATCGGGATGATCAGCAGGCCGCCGAGCACGAAGGACAGGATCACGATCAGCCAGAACAGCACCTTGCTGCCGCCGCCGATGAAGCCGACCAGCAGGGCGACCAGCACGACGGCCAGCACGATGTTGATGAGATGGCGCTGCGGCAGCATGATCGGCTTGCCCGACATGCGCCCGTCGAGCTTGAGGAACGCGATCACCGAGCCGGTGAACGTGATGGCGCCGATGGCCACGCCCAGGCCCATCTCGAACAGCGACTGCTTGTGGATCGCGCCGTTCTCGATGATGCCGAAGGCCTGCGGCGCGTAGAGCGCGCCGGCCGCCACCGCGACGGCGGCGAGGCCGACGAGGGAGTGGAAGGCCGCGACGAGCTGGGGCATCGCCGTCATCGGCACGCGCTTGGCGATCACCGCGCCGGCGCCGCCGCCGATGCCGAGACCCAGCAGCACCAGGAACCACGCCCCGACGCCGGACGGCGCGTGGCCGATCAGCGTCGTCAGGATGGCGATGCCCATGCCGATCATGCCGTACAGGTTGCCCTGCCGGGAGGTGGTTGGGTGGGACAGGCCCCGCAGCGCCAGGATGAACAGGACGCCGGAGACGAGATAGAGGAGCGAGGAGACGTTCTCCGACATCGCCTCAGGCCTTCTTCTTGTACATGCTGAGCATGCGCTGGGTGACGAGGAAGCCGCCGAAGATGTTCACGCTGGCGAAGACCAGGCCGATGAACCCGAAGAAGCGAGCCCAGCCGGTGCCCTTCTCGATCAGCGGGACGCCGACGGCGAGCAGCGCGCCGACCACGATCACCGAGGAGATCGCGTTGGTGACGGACATCAGCGGGGTGTGCAGCGCCGGGGTCACCGACCAGACGACGTAGTAGCCGACGAAGATCGCCAGCACGAAGATCGCGAGACGAAAGACGGTCGGATCGATGGCGCCGTGGGTCGCGGCGGCGAGGCCGTGACCGAGACCGTCGGCGATTGCTTGGGCCTGGGCGGCGGCACCGGTTGCCGCATCGGCGGAGATGCGGGCGGCGGCGGCGGCGGCGCGCGCCTGCTCTGCCGCCTGATCGGGAGTGAGAGTGGCCATGAGGTTCTCCGGCGGGCTCAGGCGGCCTTGGGCTGGAAGTTCGGGTGGACGACGGCGCCGTCGCGGGTCAGGCAGGTCGCCTTGACGAGCTCGTCGTCCCACTTCACCGCCAGCGCCTTCGAGGTCTTGTCGACCAGGGTCTCGACGAAGGCGTAGAGGTTGCGGGCGTAGAGGCTCGACGAGGTGGCGGCGAGACGGCCCGGCACGTTGGCGTAGCCGACGATCTTCACGCCCTTCTCGGTCTCCACGACCTCGTCGGCCTTGACGCCCTCGACGTTGCCGCCGCGCTCGACCGCGAGGTCGACGAGGACCGAGCCCGGACGCATCGCCGCCACCATGTCGGCGGTGACGAGCTTCGGCGCCGGCCGGCCGGGGATCAGCGCGGTGGTGACCACGATGTCCTGCTTGGCGATGTGGCTCGCGACCAGCTCGGCCTGCTTCTTCTTGTACTCGGCCGACATCTCCTTGGCGTAGCCGCCGGCGGTCTCGGCCTGCTTGAACTCGTCGTCCTCGACGGCGACGAACTTGGCGCCCAGCGACTCGACCTGCTCCTTGGCGGCGGGCCGCACGTCGGTGGCGGTCACCACCGCGCCCATGCGGCGGGCGGTGGCGATGGCCTGCAGCCCGGCGACGCCGGCGCCCATCACGAAGATGCGGGCCGCCGGCACGGTGCCGGCCGCGGTCATCATCATCGGCAGCGCGCGGCCGTAGACGGCGGCGCCGTCGACCACGGCGCGGTAGCCCGCGAGGTTGGCCTGGCTCGAGAGCACGTCCATCACCTGGGCGCGGGTGATGCGGGGCATCAGCTCCATGGCGATCGCCGAGACGCCGGCATCGGCCATCGCCTTGACCTCGGCCTCGTGGCCGTAGGGGTCCATGATGGCGATCACGATCGCGCCGCGCTTGAGCGCGGGCAGCTCCTCGGCGGCGGGACGGCGCACCCTGAGCACGATGTCCGCCCCGTCGGCCGCGGCCTTGGCGTCGGGCGCGATCGAGGCGCCGGCGGCCTCGTACTCGGCATCCGGCACGCCGGCTTTCAGGCCCGCGCCGGACTGCACCGTCACCTCGGCCCCGAGAGCCTTGTACTTCTTCACCGTTTCCGGGACTGCCGCGACCCGCGGCTCCGCCGGATCGGTCTCGGATAGGACCGCGATCCGCATTCAGACTTCCTTTGGTCGTTTACACGGCGCGGTGCGCCGATCCCCCCTTGCGGGCGGTGTGTACAAGGCCACGCCTGCCCCACAACTGTAAAGCCGTCCCCCCGGCAGAAGGGACGGCTCTGGTTACAAATCTTTAACCATTAAGTCACGCGCAATCTTTCGGCGCGTGAAAGGGGAGGGGCGGGCGGGCCGCCCGCCGCCTCAGTAGAAGGCGAGCATGAGGGCGAGCAGCACCGCCACGACGGCGGGCGCGCGCCAGCCGATCGCCGGGGAGAGGGCGCCGACGGCCCCGCCGATGCCGCCCAGAACGACGCCGACGATCGCGGTGATCCAGGCCTCGCGCACGCCGCCGACGGCAAGCGACAGGACCCAGCAGATCACGACGGTGGTGGCGATCTCGACGAAGCGCACGAAGCCCCGATAGGTGGCCTCGTGGGTCGGGCCGTCCATCTCCGGGCTGTAGGCGGAGTCGGTGGCGTGATTGATGTCGGCCATGATGCGGTAGACCCCGTCTTGTGCTCGTTGGCCGGGCTTTAGCGCATGCTCAAGGTCCCGGCAATCAGCCGATATGCGGTCCGCGCGCGACGGAACGGCCCGCTCGTTCCCGGGCAAGCCGTTGCGATATCTCGATTTTCACGGCTGGGCGAACGATCCGGCCCGGTGTCGGGTCACCCCCGGCCACCGGCCGGAGGTGCGGATCCGCACCTTTTTCCAAATCGAAGTCCCGCGCCCCCGGCCTCAGGCCGGTTGCGGCAGGCCGGCCTTCTCGAGTGCCGCGTGCTGGCGGGCGGCGAGATCGTCGAGGGAGAAGCGGTCGATCTGCGCCTCGAAGAGGCGGTGGTAGTTCAATTCCGAGCGCAGGTGCAGGAAAACCGCGCCGAGGCCCACCGCGGCCCGGTCCATGAACACGAATTCCCGCGGCACCGTGACGGGCCCGCGCTCCTTGAGGGCACGGTGAACCTCGAAGGCCTGGCGGCGGCCGTACTCGCTCGGCTTGACGCCGTCCGCCACCGTGCGGACCCGGTCCTCTAGCAGCGGCCCGTAGATGAAGCGGGCCCAGATGTTGAGGGTGTCGACGAGGTCGCGGGTGAGGTTGCGGAACCCCCAGCTTTCGTAGGCGTGGACGACGCGCGCCTGGTCGTCGTGCAGGAGCCCCTTGTAGAGGTCGACCACGCCGCCGACGAAGCGGGGGTGGAAGATGCGGATGCAGCCGTAATCGAGCAGGTTGATGCCCTGCGGCTCGCCGCCCTCGGAGAAGACCGTGTAGTTGCCCAGGTGCGGGTCGCCGTGGATCACCGCGGCACGGCTGAAGGGGTGCCACCAGGCCTGGAACATCGCGTGGGCGAGGCGGTTGCGCACCTCCAGCGGCCCGCCGGTGAAGTTCAGGATCTTCTCGCCCTCGAGCCAGCCCTGCGTGAGCAGGCGCCTGGTCGAGAGGTCGGGGAAGACGACCGGGACCCGCACCGTCTCGACGCCCTGGAGCACGTCGGCGTAGAGGGCGGCGTTCCGGGCCTCGCGGGTGTAGTCGAGCTCCTCCCGGACCCGGTCGCCGATCTCCTTGGCGATCTCGCGGGTGTCGATCACCGCGCTGATACGCCGGTGCAGGGCGAAGGCGAGCTCGAGCTGCTTGAGGTCCGCCTCGACGGCGGATTGCATGTCCGGGTACTGCAGCTTGCAGGCGAGCGCCACGCCGTCCAGCGTCTCGGCCCGGTGGACCTGGCCGAGGGAGGCGGCCGCCGCCGGGCGCAGGTCGAACGCGCCGAAGCGCTCCTTCCATTGCGGTCCCAGCTCGGCGGCCATGCGGCGCTTGACGAAGGCCGCGCCCATCGGCGGCGCCTCGGATTGCAGCTTCTGCAGCTCGGCGGCGTATTCGGGCGGCAGCAGGTCCGGCACGGTGGCGAGCAGCTGCGCCACCTTCATGATCGGCCCCTTGAGGCCGCCCAGCGCCTGGGCGAGGGCGGCGGCGCTGGACACGTCCTCGCCCTTGCGGCCGAGGAGCCGCGCGCCGGCCATCCGGGCGGCGACGCCGCCCACGTTGGCGCCGACCTTCGCGTAGCGGGCGGCGCGGGCGGAGAAGCGATTGGCTTCGCTGTCGGAGGCGGACATGCGGGACGGGGCTCGTGCGAGGATGCGCGCGGACGGGGCCGGGCGCCGGACTTGGAGCCTAGATAAGCCCGCGCTCCCGCACCGCCAGGGCGACCGGACAGCGCGGGGCGCCGCCCGTCCGCCTGCAGGGGCTCACGACTGGCGCAGGGCCGCGCGCAGGACCCGCACCATCTCCTCGATGGCGCCTTAGCGATCGTCGGATTTCGCCGCGTAGTCGACCGAGGCGTCGAGGTGCGAGCTGATGAGCTGCAGCACCGCCTCGCGCACCGCGGCCGTGATGGCGTTCATCTGCTGCACCTCGTCGAGGCAGTAGCGGTCCTCCTGGACCATCGCCTGGAGGCCGCGCACCTGTCCCTCGATGCGCTTGAGGCGCTGC
Source organism: Methylobacterium ajmalii (assembly GCF_016613415.1). GTDB lineage: Bacteria > Pseudomonadota > Alphaproteobacteria > Rhizobiales > Beijerinckiaceae > Methylobacterium > Methylobacterium ajmalii. The sequence goes on from NZ_JACWCT010000128.1 coordinate 42,114, forward strand.
AGGATCGGCTTCTTCTCCTCGTCGGTGCGGCGCACATGGAGCCGGCCGTCGACGTATTGGTAATCCATGGCGTGCCTTCCCCGACCGGGGGTCCGCTCGTCCGGGAGGGCGCGGGCGGCCCGGGCGATGTCGGGTCTGGTGAGTGATCGCCGCCCTATCCCTGAGGAACGGCAACCGTTCTTACATGCCGATCGGGCAGGTCAAGCTCAATCTTGGCCGCTCGGCTGGGCGCCCCCGGTTCCTTTGGGCTAACTCTCGTCGTGGGTGATCGGGGGAGCGGTCCCCTGCTCGCGCTTCGCGCCCGGTCCCGCCGGGTGGGGCCCGGCACCGGCTCCCTCCCGAGGGCTCGAACGCCGTGAAGTGGAACCGGTCCCGGCCGTGGAGGGACGGGCTCTCGCGCAGCAACAGGAGCGCATCCGGCCGGCACGGCCTGAAAACGAAAAAACCGGGCTACGGCTTGCGCCGCTCCCGGTTCGTCCCACCCCGATCAAAGTCGAGGCCGGTATCCACCAAAGAAGGTTTGGTGGAGCTGAGGGGATTCGAACCCCTGACCTCCGCAGTGCGATTGCGGCGCTCTCCCATCTGAGCTACAGCCCCGCCGTGAGCGGGCATATGTCATATCGCCGGAGCGATGTCACTACCCGGTGGCCTTCGCCACCTGACCTCTTCATCCGACCAACCCAGCGTTAACCACGCGAGGCAGGCCTGGTGGAGCTGAGGGGATTCGAACCCCTGACCTCCGCAGTGCGATTGCGGCGCTCTCCCATCTGAGCTACAGCCCCGTCCGAGGCGGGTGCCTTGTAGGCCGGCCCTTCTCAGCCTGTCAATTCCCTTGGTGGCACGGCCGCGTCGCGACTGCGCGCGGGCGCCCCGGGCTCGCACGGACCACGCATGCGCTCGATCCTCTGGCTCATCGACAACATCATCACGCTCTACGTGTACCTCCTGATCGCCAGCGCCGTGCTGAGCTGGCTGGTGACCTTCAACGTGGTCAACGTGCGCAACCCGATCGTCTCGCAGATCGGGGAGTTCCTGTTCCGGGTGACCGAGCCGGCCCTGCGGCCGATCCGGCGCATCCTGCCCAACCTCGGCGGCATCGACATCTCGCCGATCATCCTGGTGCTGGGCCTGTTCTTCCTGCGCAACCTAATGTTCGAGCTGCTCGCCGGCCTGGCGTAGGCCGGCGATGGACGCCCGGCCCTGGCGGGCGACCGCCGGGGGGATCGAGGTCCGGGTCCGGGCCACCCCGCGCGGCGGGCGCGATGCCCTCGACGGCATCGAGACCCGGGACGACGGATTGCCCGTGCTGAAGGTACGGGTGCGGGCGGCGCCGGAGGACGGCGCCGCCAATGCCGCGATCCGGGACGTGCTGCGGCGCGCGCTCGGCCTCCCGGCCTCGGCGGTGACGCTCGCGGCCGGCGCCACGGCCCGGATCAAGCTTTTCCGCATCACCGGCGACGGACCGGCTCTCGCGCGACGTCTCGAGACCCTGACCGATCCCTGATCCGGGACACCGCACGTCCCTCCGACCCCGGGCTCCCTTCGGACCCTTGGGCTGCGGTGGGGCTTGACCGTGGGGCGGGGCTGACCCTCAAATCCCCGTCGACGTCACCGGCCGGCCCCGTCCCGGCCGCACGGAACGAATCCCGGAGCCTGCCCGGCGCCCGCGCGCCCGGCGGGCTCTTGCACGAGAGGGCGACGATGAAGACCAATCCGGGCCGTTTCTTCGAGGATTTCCGCCTCGGGGAGACCATCCGCCACGCCACGCCGCGCACCGTGACCACGGGCGACGTGGCGCTCTACACCGCGCTCTACGGCCCGCGCTTCGCGGTGCAGTCCTCGGACGCCTTCGCGTCGGCCTTCGGCTACGCCCGAGCCCCCCTCGACGACCTGCTGGTCTTCCACGTCGTGTTCGGCAAGACCGTGCCGGACATCTCGCTCAACGCGGTCGCCAATCTCGGCTACGCCGAGGGGCGCTTCCTGCGGCCGGTCTATCCGGGCGAGACCCTGAACACGGTCTCGGAGGTGATCGGCCTCAAGGAGAGCTCGAACCGCCAGACCGGCGTGGTCTATGTCCGGTCCACCGGCACCGACGCCGCCGGGCAAGCGGTGCTGAGCTATTGCCGCTGGGTGCTGGTGCGCAAGCGCGACCCGGAGGCGGTCATCGCTGTCGAGGCCGTGCCGACGCTGGCCAAGGCGGTGGCGCCCGAGGAACTGGCCGCCGCCCTGCCGCCCCTGGACGCGGCCGCCTACGATCTCGGCCTCGCCGGCAGCCCGCACCGCCTCGGCGACTACGCGGTGGGCGAGCGCATCGACCACGTCGACGGCATGACCGTCGAGGAGGCCGAGCACCAGATCGCCACCCGGCTGTTCCAGAACACCGCCAAGGTCCATTTCGACGGCTTTGCGGCCAAGGACACCCGCTTCGGCAAGCGGCTGATCTATGGCGGCCACGTCATCTCGCTCGCCCGGGCACTCAGCTTCAACGGGTTCGGCAACGCCTTCTCGATCGCCGGCATCAATGCCGGCCGCCACGTCGCGCCGCTGTTTGCCGGCGACACGGTCTATGCCTGGAGCGAGGTCCTGGCGGTGGCGGAGCTTCCCGGGCGCGACGATGTCGGGGCGCTGCGCCTGCGCACCGTCGCGACCAAGAACCAGCCCTGCGCCGCCTACCCGGACAAGGCGGGGGAGGGCTACGACCCGGCGGTGATCCTCGACCTCGATTACTGGGCGCTGATGCCGCGCTGAGGCAGTTTCCGCGGGCGCCGGCGAGGACGGCGCCCGCTCCCGCCGTCGGGCCGGCCGTTCTCGGCAGGAGCGGTCGGGATGAGCCGGCAACACCATCGTGCCGTGACGTAACGCGTCGTTCATCGGTCGTCGGTAAGATCTGTCCAGGAACGATCGGACGACCCCATGCTGACGCGCTTTTCCCGCAAAGACGGATTTCTCGAACTTCTGGCGACGCGCGCCGGTGTGGGGCTCTGGGAGGTCATCCCGTTCAAGGGCGACCTGACCCATCCGAAGACCAAAGTGACCTGGACGCCGGAATTCCGGCGTGTCGTCGGCTACAAGACGATCGAGGACTACCCGGACACCCTGGAATCCTGGTCGAGCCGGATCTACTCCGAGGATGTCGAGCGGATCATGAGCGCCTTCGCGGCGGCGATCAAGGACGTCAAGAACCAGGGTGCCTACGACGTCCGCTACCGGATCGTGATGCCGGACGGGACGCCGCGCTGGTTCCGCGCCACGGGCGGCGCCGCCTACGACGCCAACGGCGTTCCGGTCCGGATCTGCGGCTCGCTCGTCGACATCGACGAGGAGACGACCATCAAGCTGCGCGACGAGGAACGGGCCAGGCGCCTGGAGGAACTGGTCGCCGGCTTCACCCGGGATTCCTCGGCCCTGCTTGCCGCCCTGTCGAACGCCGCCGCCGAGATGAACGGCGCGGCCTCCTCGATGGCCGGCACGGCGAGCCAGACCAGCGCCCGCTCGACGGAGGTCGCGGGGTCGGCCCAGCAGACGTCGAGCAACATCGGCACCGTCGCGGCGGCCTCCGAGGAACTCGGCAGCTCGGTCAACGAGATCGGCCGCCAGGTCCAGGGCTCGGCGAGCCTCGCCGAGGCGGCCGTGGTCGAGGCGGATTCAACCGCGCGCCTGGTGCAGGAATTGAGCGGCGCGGTGAGCAAGATCGGCGACGTGGTGAGCCTGATCTCGTCGATCGCCGGGCAGACCAACCTCTTGGCGCTCAACGCCACCATCGAGGCGGCGCGGGCCGGCGAGGCAGGCCGCGGCTTCGCGGTCGTCGCCGCCGAGGTGAAGGAACTCGCCAACCAGACCGCCAAGGCGACCGACGAGATCTCGGCGCAGATCTCCCGGATCCAGGATTCGACCGCCCAGGCGGTCTCGGCGATCGGCGGGTTCGGCGCGCGGATCCGCGAGATCAGCAGCGTCACGACCACCATCGCCGCCGCGGTCGAGGAGCAGAACGCCGCGACCCAGGAGATCGTCCGCAACGTCGCCCAGGCGGCCGCCGGCGCCGGCGACGTGATGGCCGGCACCGCCGGCGTCTCGGCCTCGGCCGCCGAGACCGGCGAGACCGCGACGCGGGTGATGAGCGCCTCGTCGCAGGTCTCCGAGCGCTCGCGCGAGCTGAACGCCCAGACGGAGGCCTTCCTGCGCAGCATGCGGGCGGCCTGACCGGGCCCCGCCGCGGCCCGCCCTCATCCCGCTGTCGTCCCCGAGGACCGGTGCGCCCGCGCGCCGGTCCCGCGGCGTCAGGCGTCGGTCCGGGCGGCGGTGAAGCGGCGGAACGCCTCCAGGGTCTCGCGGCTGACGTGGTGCTCGATGCCCTCGGCGTCGCAGCGCGCCACGTCGGGGCTGACGCCGAGCGCCAGCAGGAACGACTCGACGATGCGGTGGCGCTCCCGCGCCTCCGCGGCCAGCGTCCGGCCGGCCTCGGTGAGGAAGACCCCGCGATAGGGCCGCTGCTGCACCAGCCCGTCCTCGGCCAGGCGCTTGAGCATCTTGGCCACCGTCGGCTGGGCGACGCCGAGGCGGGCCGCGATGTCGACTTGGCGCGCCTCGCCGCCGTCGCCGATCAGGTCGGCGATCAGCTCGACGTAATCCTCGACCAGCTCGAGCCGGCGCGCCTCGCGCACCTGCCGGAAGCCGGCGGAATGCGCCTCGGCATCGACCAGGGCGGCGGGCTCGGGCGGGCGGTCGGTGTCCTGCATGGGGTGGGGTCGTCCGCCTCGTTCGCTGGCTCGGGGTGACGCAGTCTTACCCGAGGACGGGCCGGGTGTGCAGGGCCCCGGACCCGGCGATCCCCCGCGGCGGGCGGGCGTCCTAGGCAGACTTGCGTTGGCGGGCCAACGCTTCGCCCGCTCAAATTCTTGTTGTGTCGCAGATTTTCGGCGCCGAACCGGCGACCGCTTCGGCGAAATCCGCTGAGGCCCCCGGCAGCCGCAGGTCGGCGACGAAATCCTGTGCGAACGGGGGGAGGGCGGCGAGGTCCCGTACGCAGATCGTGAGGTCGCGCACCGCCCAGGGGTCATCGAGGGCGACCGGGGCGATCGCCATGGTGCGGGCGGCCCGGCGCGCGGTCGTCTCCGGCACGATGCCGAGGCCGACGCCGCACTCGACCAGGCGGCAGACCGCGTCGAAGCCGCGCAGCTGCACCCGCAGGCGCAGGGGCTGGCCGCTGCGTCCGGCCTTGGCGGCGAGGAAGCGGGTGAGCGCGCTCGCCCGGTCGAGCCCGACGAGGTCGTGGCCCAGCACCTCCGCGAAGGGCACGGACGGCCGCGCCGCCAGCGGGTGGCCCGCCGCCACCACCAGGACGAAGCGGTCGCGGCGGAACGGGTAGGTCTCGAGGCTGCCGGTCTCGACCGTGCCGGCGACGAGGCCGAGATCCGCCGCACCTTCCGCCACGAGACCGACGATCTCGTCGGAGAGCCGCTCCTCGATGTCGACGCTCACCCCCGGATGCCGGGCGAGGTAGGCCGAGAGCACCTCCGGCAGGAACTCGGTCAGGGCGTTGGTGTTCGACAGGACGCGGATCTGCCCTGCAGCCCCGCCCGCGAAGGCGGCAAGGTCGCCCTGCAGGCGCTCGACGTTGCCGAGGATCTGGCGGGCGTGGGCCAGCAGCGTGCGCCCGGCGGGGGTCGGCGTGACGCCGAGCCGGGCCCGGACCAGCAGGGCGGCGCCGAGCGACGCCTCCATGGTGCGGATGCGGTGGCTCGCCGCGGCAAGCGCCAGGTTCGCCCGGTTCGCCCCGTGGGTGATCGATCCCGCCTCGACGACGTGGCGAAACAGGCTGAGATCGACGAGATCGAAGTGCATGGCGCCCCCGCGAGGCGTCCGGCGGCCCTGTCTTCGGCCGAACGTTTCGCCGACCACGAAGGTAGACCGGGGCGGACCACGATGACCAGGGGCGGGTTTGGCCTTCGCGGTTCGCGAAGGCTGGGTCAACGAGAATCGCATTGCGAACTGGACGCATTCCAGAGAGACAGGTCGCGGCTTGTGTCACGCGTGTGGACCGGCGGCCACGTTGCGCTCGCGCGGCGGAGCCGATAGGTGACCCAGTTTAGAGCCGGTACAGACCAGGAATCGTTCGAGGATCACGATGGCGGACACCGCAAGGCCCACCAACCCCGCCGGCAGGCCGGTCGTGCGACCGCTCTCGCCCCATCTCCAGATCTACCGCTGGACCTGGACCATGGCGATGTCGGTGGCCCACCGCATCACCGGCGTCGCGCTCTACGGCGGCACGGCGTTGCTCGCGCTCTGGCTGGTCGCGCTCGCCGCGGGCCCCGGCGCCTACGGCCCGGTGGCGTGGTTCTTCGGCTCGATCCTCGGGCGGCTGATCCTGTTCGTCTATACCTGGATCCTGCTGCACCACATGCTCGGCGGAATCCGCCACCTGGTCTGGGATTTCGGCCACGGCATGGAGCCCGGCACCCGCATCGCGATGGCGCGCCTCACCCTGGTGGGCTCGACCGCGCTAACGCTGGTGATCTGGTTCGTCGCCCTGCTGGCCCGCTGAAGAGGGAGACCGACACGATGGCCGAACCCCGTCCCTCGATCCGCACCGCCCGCGCCCGCATCAGCGGCCTGGGACCGGCGCATCACGGCACCCGCGAGTGGTGGATGCACCGCGTCACCGCGGTCGCCAACGTGCCCCTCGTCCTCGCCTTCGTGGTGATCGTCGCCATGATGGCCGGCCGGCCCTACCCGGAGGCGGCCGCCCTGGTGTCGCACCCGCTGGTGGCGATCCTGCTCATCCTTGGCGTCCTCTCGGTCACCAACCACATGCGGATGGGCCTGCAGATCGTCATCGAGGACTACGTCCACGACAAGGGCCTGCGCATCGCCGCGGTCATCGCCAACAACTTCTACTGCGTCGTCGTCGCGGTCGCCTGCCTCTACGCCATCGTGCGCGTGAGCCTGCGGGCCTTCGTGTAACGGCAGACCGCGTCACGCCAGATACGGGAACCTCGCCCATGGCCTCCACCGCTTCCGCCGCGCCGGCCCAGAACGGCAAGGCGTACACCATCATCGACCACAGCTTCGACGTCGTGATCGTCGGCGCGGGCGGCGCGGGCCTGCGCGCTACCGTCGGCTGCTCGCAGGCGGGCCTGCGCACGGCCTGCATCACCAAGGTGTTCCCGACCCGCTCGCACACCGTGGCGGCGCAGGGCGGCATCTCGGCCTCGCTCGGCAACATGGGGCCGGACGACTGGCGCTGGCACATGTACGACACCGTGAAGGGGTCGGACTGGCTCGGCGACCAGGACGCGATCGAGTACCTGGTGCGCAACGCGCCGGCCGCGGTCTACGAGCTCGAGCATTGGGGCGTGCCGTTCTCGCGCACGGCCGAGGGCAAGATCTACCAGCGCCCGTTCGGCGGCATGACCACCGATTACGGCAAGGGCACCGCCCAGCGCACCTGCGCGGCGGCCGACCGCACCGGCCACGCCATGCTGCACACCCTCTACGGCCAGGCCGTGAAGGCGCAGACCAACTTCTTCATCGAGTACTTCGCCCTCGACCTGATCATGGACGAGGAGGGCCGCTGCCGCGGCGTCATCGCCATCGACCAGGCGACCGGCGAGATCCACCGCTTCCGCGCCGCCACGACGGTGCTGGCCACCGGCGGCTACGGCCGGGCCTACTTCTCGGCGACCTCGGCCCATACCTGCACCGGCGACGGCAACGCCATGGTGCTGCGCGCGGGCCTGGCGCTCGAGGACATGGAGTTCGTCCAGTTCCACCCGACCGGCATCTACGGCGCCGGCTGCCTCATCACCGAGGGCTCGCGCGGCGAGGGCGGCTACCTGACGAATTCCGAGGGTGAGCGCTTCATGGAGCGCTACGCCCCCTCGGCCAAAGACCTCGCCTCGCGCGACGTGGTCTCCCGCTCCATGACCATGGAGATCCGCGCCGGCCGTGGCGTCGGCAAGGGCAAGGACCACATCTTCCTCCACCTCGACCACCTCGACCCGAAGATCCTGCACGAGCGCCTGCCCGGCATCTCGGAGAGCGCGAAGATCTTCGCCGGCGTCGACGTGACCAAGGAGCCGATCCCGGTCATCCCGACCGTCCACTACAACATGGGCGGCATCCCGACGAACTTCCACGGCGAGGTGCTGACCCTGAAGAACGGCAACCCGGACCACGTGGTGCCGGGCCTGATGGCGATCGGCGAGGCGGCCTGCGTGTCGGTCCACGGCGCCAACCGCCTGGGCTCGAACTCGCTCATCGACCTCGTGGTGTTCGGCCGCGCCGCGGGCCTGCGCTGCGCCGAGACGGTGGAGAAGGGCGGCCGCCTGCCGGAACTGCCGAAGGACTCCGCCGACAAGGCGCTCTCGCGCCTCGACCGCTTCCGCTACGCCAACGGCGGCACGCCGACCGCGGAGCTGCGCCTCGAGATGCAGAAGACGATGCAGAACAACTGCGCCGTGTTCCGCACCGGCGAGGTGCTGGAGGAGGGCAGGGGCCTGATCAACAAGGTCTGGGCCGGCACCGACGACGTGAAGATCACCGACCGCTCGCTGGTCTGGAACACCGACCTCCTGGAGACCCTGGAATACGACAACCTGATCGGCCAGGCCGTCGTCACCATGGAATCGGCCGCCAACCGGACCGAGTCGCGCGGCGCGCATGCCCGCGAGGACTTCCCGGACCGCGACGACAAGCAGTGGATGAAGCACACGCTCGCCTGGCTCGACCCCGATGCCCGCAAGGTCGCGATCGATTACCGGCCGGTCCACACCTACACGATGTCGAACGACATCGCGTATATCGAGCCGAAGGCCCGCGTGTACTGATGATGACGACCGGCCGTCCCCGCGCAGCGGGCCGGCCGGTCGCGCCGCACTCGGCGGTCCCTCCGCCCGCATCTTCCGCAATCCGGCCGTCGCGGGCGGGCCCATCCGCCTTCGCTCCCTCGGGTTGACCGCATCGATCAGGCATAGACAGATGGCCCAGTTCAACCTTCCCAAAGGCTCTCAGTACACCGAGGGCAAGACCTGGCCGAAGCCGGCCGGCGCCAAGAACGTCCAGGAGTTCCGGATCTACCGCTGGAACGAGGACGACGGCGCCAATCCGCGGATCGACACCTACTACGTCGATCGCGACGATTGCGGCCCGATGGTCCTCGACGCGCTGCTCTGGATCAAGAACAAGATCGACCCGACCCTGACCTTCCGGCGCTCGTGCCGCGAGGGCATCTGCGGCTCCTGCGCCATGAACATCATGGGGCAGAACACGCTGGCCTGCACGCTCGGCATCGACGACTGCAAGTCTGCCCAAGTCAAGATCTACCCCCTGCCGCACATGCCGGTGCTGAAGGATCTGGTCCCCGACCTGACCTCGTTCTTCGCCCAGCACGCCGCGATCGAGCCGTGGCTGCAGACCGAGACGCCGTCGCCCGAGAAGGAGTGGCGCCAGACCCCCGAGGACCGCGCGCGGCTCGACGGGCTCTACGAGTGCATCCTGTGCGCCTGCTGCACCACCTCGTGCCCGAGCTACTGGTGGAACGGCGACCGCTTCCTCGGCCCGGCGGCCCTGCTCCAGGCCTATCGCTGGCTGATCGACAGCCGAGACGAGAACACCGGCGAGCGCCTCGACAGCCTGCACGACCCGTTCCGGCTGTACCGCTGCCACACCATCATGAACTGCGCCAACACCTGCCCGAAGGGCCTGAACCCGGCGAAGGCGATCGCCGAGATCAAGAAGATGATGGTGGCCCGCGAGGTCTGATCCTCCCGCGCGAACGCATCGGGGTGGCCGACTGGGTCCTGTCGGCCACACCCCCTCGAAAAGGCGCCTTCGGGCGCCTTTGTCGTTGGGGAAAGACCTGTGCCCGCCTTTGCGGGATCGTATTTGCCGGGGACCAACGACCTCGACACCAGGCCCCCTGCAGGACCCTTCGATGCCGCGTCAGATCCTCTGCACCGTCGCCGCCCTGGCGCTTGCCGCCAGCGCCGGCGCCTGCTCCTCGTCGCGCTTCGACACCGCGGCCTTGAGCGCCCCGGTCCGGCCGGCCCCGCGGGTCGCCCGGCCGCTGCCGCCCGAGGAGCCGGATCTCGGCCCCGGCCTGTCCTCCGGCCCGGTCACCTCGGCGCCGCTCGCCCCGCCGCCGGGCGCGGCCGGTGCGCCGGTCGTCGCCAACCCGTCCGGACCGATCATGGCCGAGCCGAGCCCGCCGCCGCCGGTGCAGCAGCAGGCCGCGATCGCACCGCCGCCCGCCCCTCCTGTGGTCTCGACCGGCGGCCGCTCGGCGGTGGTCGGCGGCTGGACCGCCAAGGACGCGACCGGCGCGAGCTGCAAGGTGAACCTCGCCAGCACCCCGGCGCTCGACCTCTACAAGGCCTCGTCCGCGGGCTGCGCCAACAAGGACCTCGCCAAGGTCACCGCCTGGGACTACCGCGACGGCGAGGTCTACCTCTACCAGCCCGGCGGCACGGTGGCGGCGCGGCTGCGCCCGGCGGGCGGGGCGATGGACGGCGCCTTGTCGAAGTCCGGCGCGCCGCTGGCGATGGTGCGGTAGGCCGCACGGCCGGTGACCCGAGCCACGGGACGGCGGCAGCGATCGTAGCCGTGTCGGCACGGTTGCGAGCCGTCATCTCGTCGCGGGTCGGCTCACGGTCCGGGGCGCGGTGTCGCCGAGGCTCGACCACCACGCCCCGGCTGCCCTCGCATCGGTCGACGCCTGACCGCCACGAAGGCGTGTGCGCTCGTCGAGCGGCCGGCGCGGTCCCAAGACGGTGATCGACTCCCTGCGCGAGACCGGCGTGGGGTGCGTCGATCACGGGCGCGGTCACGTGGTCGCGGGGCGGACACGATTTCCGTCCGGTCACTTCGCGATACGTAAACCGGCTTCGCTCATGCGCCGCGCGGGATAGAGCGCTTCCCGATCGCGCTGCAATCGCGAAGCTTTCTATGTCTTGTATTTTTCCGTATTTTCTTCATCGAGCCGGCATCCACTTCGTCGGAAAATGATCTAGCCATACCGCTTCCGGAAGAAAATCCTCCGGAAGCGGTATGGCCCGACCATTCACGAAGGCATTCGCCCGGCAGGCTGACCGCCTCGGGTTCGCGTGCGGGGTCGAGCCGGCCCGAGGCGATGGCCGACCCGTCAGTGGTTGTCGGGCAGCCGGTCGGTCTGGGCGAGGTTCGAGAACCGGGTGATCTCGGCGTCGAACTGCAGTTCGACGGTGCCGGTGGGGCCGTGGCGCTGCTTGCCCAGGATCACCTCGGCCTTGCCGTAGACGCGGTTCATCTCGGCCTCCCAGGTGAAGAACTCCTCGGTGCCCTCGCGCGGCTTCTTGTTCTTGACGTAGTATTCCTCGCGGAACACGAACATCACCACGTCGGCGTCCTGCTCGATCGAGCCCGATTCGCGTAGATCCGAGAGCTGGGGCCGCTTGTCGTCGCGGGCCTCGACCTGGCGCGAGAGCTGCGACAGGGCGACGATCGGCACCGCCAGCTCCTTGGCGAGCGCCTTCATGCCGGTGGTGATCTCGGTCATCTCCTGCACCCGGTTCTCGCCCTTCTTGGACGAGCCTGAGAGCAGCTGGAGATAGTCGACGACGAGGAGGTCGAGGCCGCGCTGGCGCTTCAGCCGCCGCGCCCGGGCCGCCAGCTGGGCGATCGAGATGCCGCCGGTCTGGTCGATGTAGAACGGGATCGTCTGCATGTCCCGGGCGGCGTCGGTGATCTTGTAGAACTCCTCGGGCCGGATGTCGCCGCGGCGGATCTTGTAGGAGGCGACGCCCGATTGCTCGGCGATGATACGGGTGGCGAGCTGCTCGGCCGACATCTCGAGCGAGAAGAAGCCGACGATGCCGCCGTTCTTCGTCGCGATCGAGCCGTCGGGCTGCTTCTCGCCGACATAGGCCTTGGCGATGTTGAACGCGATGTTGGTGGCGAGCGAGGTCTTGCCCATGCCGGGACGGCCGGCCAGGATGATCAGGTCCGAGGCCTGCAGGCCGCCCATCTTGGCGTCGAGGTCCGACAGGCCGGTGGCGATGCCCGAGAGCCGCCCCTCGCGCTGGTAGGCCTTGGCCGCCATGTCGACCGCCGCCGTCAGGGCGTCGGAGAATTTCTGGAAGCCGCCGTCGTACTTGCCGGTCTCGGCGAGCTCGTAGAGCCGGCGCTCGGTCGCCTCGATCTGCTCGCGCGGCGAGGTCTCGACCGGGGCCTCGTAGGCGCCGTTGACCAGGTCCTCGCCGATGGTGATGAGCCGCCGGCGGAGCGCCAGGTCGTAGATCGTGCGGCCGTAATGCTCGGAGTTGATGACCGTCGAGGCCTCGGCGGCGAGCCGCGCGAGGTACTGGCCGACGGTGAGGCCGCCGAGGTCGGCGTCGCCGAGATAGGTCTTGAGGGTGATCGGGCTCGCGAGCTTGCCGGCCTTGATCAGCGTGATCGACACCTCGTAGATCCGCCGGTGCACCTCCTCCATGAAGTGCTCGGGGAGCAGGAAGTCCGAGACCCGGTAGAACGCGTCGTTGTTGACCAGGATCGCGCCGAGCAGCGCCTGCTCGGCGTCGATGTTGTGGGGGGCGACGCGGTATTCCTGCTGCACCGGCTCGAGGTTCGCCGTCAGGGTGCTGGGGATGGCCATCCGGCGGGGCTCCAGGCGAGAGGGGTGAGACGCGGAAGTACGGGTGTCGGATCATAGCCGCTGCCGCGACCAGCGCACCGGCATCCTTGACCGAACCTTGCTTAACCGAGCCTTGCCCGGAAGCCCGTTGCCGGCTCCCGAAACGAGGACGGGGCCCGCGACTCGCGCCGCGGACCCCGTCATGCTGGAACAAAATGGGAACAAGTCAAGCCCGAAGCCCGGGCTTGTCCCCGCTGTCCCGGTTCTCCCGCCGTGGGGCGGGAGAACTTTCGGGGATATCAGCGGTCGTCCGCGTCCGGGCCGGCCTCGGCCAGGGCGGCGCCGACCTCAAGGCCGAGGTCGTCGAGGTTGAACTCCTCGCGGGTCGTGGTCGACTCGCCGCGGGCCTGGCGCTCGGCCTCCTCGGGGCTGCGGGCGATGTTGACGGTCACCGAGACCTCGACCTCGGGGTGCAGCACCACCGGGACGGTGTGCAGGCCGAGCGTCTTGATCGGCTGGGCGATGCTGAACTGGTCGCGGCTGATGGTGAAGCCGTCCTGGGTCACCACCTCGGCGAGGTCGCGCGGGGAGACCGAGCCGTACAGCACGCCGGACTCGCCGGCCTGGCGGATCAGCACGAAGCTCTTGCCGTTGAGGGTCTCGCCGACCTTCTCGGCCTCGGCGCGGCGCTCGAGGTTGCGGGCCTCGAGCTGGGCGCGCTGGTCCTCGAAGCGCTTCTTGTTGCCTTCCGTGGCGCGCAGGGCCTTGCCGCGGGCGAGCAGGTAGTTGCGGGCGAAGCCCGGGCGCACCTTCACGGTCTCGCCCATCTGGCCGAGCTTGGCCACGCGCTCGAGCAGGATCACGTCCATCGTCGTTGTCCTTCGTCTGGGGAGGCCGCACGGGCCCCCTGGGTGGTGATGGCGGAGCGTTTCCGCCGCCGGGGATCCGGACCGCCTGGGCGGGCCGGGGATTCGCTTGTCGCTCAGGTCGCCGGCGGGGCCTGGGCGGGCCGGCGCCGTCCCGTGAGGGCGTCGACGAGGCCGAACAGGGCGAGGGCGGCGAGGGCCACCCCCTGCGTGAGGAAGACCAGCACGTAGAGGCCGATCAGCAGCGGCGTGCGGCCGGGCTTGGCCCGGCTGCGGTCGTGGATCGCCGCGAGGCCCTGAAGCGCCAGGGCGGCCGCGAAGGCGCCGACGAGCGCGACCCCGAAGGCGCCGGCATAGCCCGGCGCCACCGTCAGGATCGCCCCGGCGGCGAGGCCCCAGAGCGCGCGGCGCGGCAGCGCGGTGGCGGCGAGGTCGGGCCAGGGCCGCGGCAGCCGGCCGGAGATCTGCACCACCCGGGCGCCGGCCCAGAGGTAGAAGGTCAGGAGCAGCGTGAAGGTCGTCGCCATGATGGCGGGGGCGAGGCCGGCGACCCGCTCGGCGATGCGGGCGAGGTCGTCCTCGTCGAGGCCGGCGCCGCGGGAGGGGGTCTCCTGCAGCTGGAGCTGCAGCATCGCCCGGGCGAGGCGCTGGACCCGCTCCTGGTAGGCGGCGTGGTCGCCGGATGAGAGCATCACCACGACGACGAGGGCGACGGCCGCCGTGACGGCGACCCAGGCCAGCAGCCGCCCGGTCGGGTACCATTCCATCCGGCCGGGTGCCGTCTCGCGGCCCAGCAGCGCGAGGTAGCCGAGCCACCAGGCGGGCAGCGCGGTCGAGACCAGGAAGGCGAGGCCGCGCAGGGGGGAGGTGACGAGGGCGAGGGCGAGCGTGCCGGATGCGGCGGCGACGAGGCCGGTCCGGTGGCTCCAGCCCATCGCCACGATCAGGATCGGCAGCGGGGCGAGCAGGTAGAGCGCAAGCGCGAGCGGCGTCGCCTGGACGACGACCCCGATCAGGAGCGCCGAGGCGAGGCCGGCGACGACGCCGATGCCGGTGTGACGAAGCATGGAACCCTGTCCGCTGTCCCGCCGCCCGGTCCGGGCGGGGTTAGAGGCGTCTTTCGTCGCCCCAGCGACCCGGCGGCACGCGGCCGCCGGGTTGTTGATCAGTCGATTAGCGGATCACGTAGGGCAGGAAGCCCAGGAAGCGGGCGCGCTTGATCGCCTGGGCGAGCTCGCGCTGCTTCTTGGCCGACACCGCGGTGATGCGCGAGGGCACGATCTTGCCGCGCTCGGACACGTAGCGCGAGAGCAGCTTCACGTCCTTGTAGTCGATCTTCGGGGCGTTGGGGCCCGAGAACGGGCAGGTCTTGCGCCGACGGAAGAACGGACGACGGCCACCGCCGCCACCAGCACCGAAAGCCATGGCTTACTGCTCCTCGTTCGTGTTGCGCTCGGCGCGCTCGGCGCGCTCCGGACGGTCGCCGCGATCGGCACGGTCGCCGCGCTCGGGGCGATCACCGCCGCCGAAGCCGCCGCCGAAGCCGTCGTCGTCACGGCGACGGCCGCGCTCGCGGTCCTTGCGCTCGTCGCGGTCGCGCTTCTGCATCATCGCGGACGGCTCGGACTCGAGCTCCTCGACGCGCACGGTCATGAAGCGCAGCACGTCCTCGGAGATGCGCATCTGGCGCTCCATCTCGGCGAGGGCCGCCGGGGGAGCGTCGATGTTCAGGAGGGTGAAGTGCGCCTTGCGGTTCTTGCGGATGCGGTAGGCGAGGGACTTCACGCCCCACATCTCGGTCTTCTCGACCTTGCCGCCGTTCTGCTCGATGACGGACTTGTAGGTCTCGATCATCGTTTCGACCTGCTGCGAGGTCACGTCCTGGCGAGCCAGGAACACATGCTCGTACAGAGCCATGATGGGCCTTTCTCAGGGAGACTAGGCCCGCTACCTGAAGACGCGGGAAAGCGGTTCTGGTATCGGGCCGGTTCGTCCTCGCGTCGCACGGCGCCAAGCCCTTCGAGCCTGCAAAGGCCCGAGCGGTTGTTCGAAGGCGGAGACACGGGACGACGGGGCGAACCCCTGTGGCGGGTGAGAGACCCGACACCGTCCGTTCAGCCCCCGGCCGGAGCGAACGCGAGGCGCGGCCTATAGCAGGTTCTGGAGAAAGGGCAAGGGCCGCACGCGCGGCCGCGCGGATCCGCTAAGCCGCGGGTAACCATCGGGCCGCTACGGTTGCCGCAGCGTTCGCGACAGGAAGTCCTTACCCGATGGCGTCGGCCGCGCTCCTCCTATCCGAGACTACGCCGGCGCGGTCCGGCGCCGCAGCCCTGGCCGACCTCGTCGAGGCCGCCGAGCGGATCGCGCCCGGGAGCGACGCCGCCCGCATCCTCGCCGACATGACCGACCTGCTGGTGGCCCGGGCCGGCGACCTCTCGGCCTCGCAGGTCGGCGCCTTCGACGAGGTGATGACGGTGCTGGCCGAGGGCGCCGGCACGCAATCGCGCGGGCGCCTCGCCCGGCGGGTCGGCCCGCTGCCCCGCCCGCCGCGCCGGCTCACGCGGCATCTCGCCTGGGATCCCGAGGCCAGCGTCGCGGTGCCGGTGCTCGCGCGCTGCGCGGCGCTGCCCGAGGAGGTTCTGCTGCGGGTCGCCCGCAGCCGGGGGCCGGCGCATCTCGCGGCCATCGCCCGGCGCGAGACGGTGGCGGTCCGGGTCGCCGACATCCTGGCCGACCGCGGCGACGAGTCGGTGATGGGCACGCTCCTGCGCAATCCGGGCGCGCAACTCTCGCTCTCCGCGCTCTCGCTGCTGTCGGAGCGGATGCAGGACCGGGACGGCCTCGCCCGCGGGCTCGACGCCCGGCCGGGCCTGCGCCCCACCCAGCGCGCCGCCCTGCTGCGGCGCCGGGAGCCTGAGCGTCCGGGCCCGCAGCGGCGGGCGCTCGAGGCGGTCGCCCTGCGGATCCGCCTCGGGCTCGAGGAGGCCGACATCCGCCTCTGGCTCGCCGAGGGCCGGACCGCCGAGGCGCTCCTCGGGCTCGCCCACCTCGCCGGCTGCGCGCCCGAGCGGGCCGAGTCGACCTATCGCGCGCAAAACCCGGCCGGGCTGGCGCTGCTCGTGCGCGCGGCGGGCCTGCGGCTCTCCACCCTCGGCGCCTTCCTGCGCGCGCGCTCCGGACCCGCCCTGACGCCCGAGCACGCCGGCGCCGCCGTCGAGGCCTACCGGGCCATGACCGTGGCCGAGGCGCGCGGGGCGGCGGCCGCGGACCCGAGACCGGACGGGGCCGTTGCGCGACGGCACGCACCGACCGGCGTGAACGAGCGCTAACTCGTTAAGTCCCGTGGCGCACCGGGCGCGACGGGTCGTTTTCAATATTTGTTTACTCGCTTCTGAGGTATTTCGAGAGCTACATTATTGTTGGACGACATCGATGAATCTCCTCGGCAACGCGCGGATCCTGGTCAAGGCGGTGCTGCCGCTGGTCATCGTGGCGGTGGTGGCCGGCGGGCTCGCCCTCTATGCGCGGAGCAGCTTGGCGCAGATGGCCGTCCAGGCGCGTCAGCTGGTCGATGTGCAGATGACGCGCCTGCAGAACATCATGAACGTGCAGATCTCGGTGAACGAGGCCAGCATCCTGAGCCGGAACATCGCCATGGAGTTCCGCCAGGAGGAAATGGCCGGCTACAAGCAGCGCTACGATGCCGCCAAGGCTTCTGCCCTTGCCAGCGCCGACACGCTGATCGCCCTGTCCGATTCGCCGGAGCGCAGGGCCGCGAACACGACGCTGCGGGAGACCATGGCCGAGTTCTTCACGATCTCCGAGCGGGCGAACGTGCTGGGGCTCAAGAACGACAACGAGGCGGCCAGCAAGATCCTGCTGGTCGACGCCGCCCCGGTGCGGCGGAAGGTTCGCGACCTCGTGCAGAAGCGCATCGACCTCCTGACGGCGGAACTCAAGCGGGCGAGCGACAACGCCGACCGGTCCGCCGCCGAGGCCGGGACCGTCCTCGTCGGCGCCGCGGCCGGCGGGCTCTTCGCCGCCCTGGCGCTCGCGGTGGCGATCGTGGTCTTCGGCATCACGCGGCCCCTCGGGCGCCTCGTCGGCGTGCTCCGGCGCATGGCGCAGGGGGACGCCGATGCCGCGATCACCGAGGCGGCGCGCGGCGACGAGATCGGTGCCGTGGGCCGCGCGGTCGAGGGCATCCGCGACATGGTCGCCCGCAAGGCCGCCGAGCAGGCGGAGATCGAGCGCCTGGCCGAGGCGGCGGCCGCCGCCGAGCGCAAGCGCACGATGACGGAGCTCGCCGACGGGTTCGAGCGGGCGGTCGGCGGGATCGTCGGCCTGGTGTCGTCCTCGGCCACCGAGCTGCAGGCCACCGCCGGCACGATGACCGCCACCGCGACCCAGACCGCCTCGCAATCGACCGCGGTCGCCGCCGCCGCCGAGGAGGCGGCCTCGAATGTCGGCACGGTCGCGGCCGCCGCCGAAGAGCTCGGCGCCTCGGTCCAGGAGATCGGCCGCCAGGTCCAGGGCTCGACCGGCCTCGCCCAGGCGGCGGTCGGCGAGGCCGACAGGACCGGCCAGCTCGTCCAGGCCC
>NZ_JACWCT010000129.1 GCF_016613415.1 Methylobacterium ajmalii
GCCGCCTCACGCTGTTTCCTGCCTGTGGCCTGGGCGTCTATCAACCCCAAACGACGAAGCGGGCTTCGAGCCCGCCTCTCGTCCATCAACCCCGAATGACGAATGACCAACTTCTTCTACGGCCCGTCCTACTCGGATGCGCTTCGCGCCATGCTGATGTGGGCCGCCGACGACTGGAAGGCCAAGGGCAAGACCGGCAAGCCGAAATACGTCCACATGGGCGGCAACCACCCCTATCCGAACTCGCCCAAGGAAGCCGGCGAGGCGATGGCGAAGGACCTCGGCTTCGAGGTGCTGCCGGCGATCGTCTTCGCGCTGGCGCCCGGCGACTACACCGCGCAGTGCCTCACCGCCAAGAATGCGGGTGCGAACTACGCCTATCTCGGCAATACCGGCGGCTCGAACATCTCGCTCTTGAAGTCCTGCAAGTCGGTCGGCACCGACATCCAGTTCATGGGCAACGTCTGGGGCATGGACGAGAACGCCGCCAAGGCGGCCGGCGAAGCGGCGAACGGCGTCGTCTTCCCGGTCCGCACCGCCGCGGTGAGCGGCAGCACCGCGCCCGGCATGGCGATGGCGGCCGAGATCTCGAAGGTGTCGGACGCCGCCGGCACCGCCTACCGGCCGGTGCACTACTATACCGGCATCTGCGCCGCCCTCTACATGACCGAAGCCCTGGCCTGGGCCAAGGACAATGGCGGGCTTGCCGGCCCCAACGTCCGCAAGGGCTTCTACCAGAAGAAGGACTGGGTGCCGGCCGGGATGGAGGGCGTCTGCGTCCCCTCGACCTGGTCGCCCACCGACCATCGCGGGATGATGGAGGTGCACATCTACCGCGCCAAGGTCTCGGGCCCGACCGACGGTGCGCTGCCCGACCTGATCAAGGCCGGCACGATCAAGCTCGAGCCGGTCAAGACCGTGACGCTGCCGCGCAAGAGCGAGTGGCAGGGGTGGTGAGGATCGCCGCTGGCGGGTGATCCGCCCGTAAACCCTCCCCCAACCCAAGTCGGGCTTGCCAGATTTGGGCACTTGGATGCGGAACTCGGGCTTGCCCGAGTTCCGCCGGGGGAGGTTTCGACGTCGCATCTCGCTGAAACGAAAGCCTTCCGATGTCGCAGGTCATGACCCTGGAGCGCCCGACTTCCGACGCCGCGCCGGCTCCCCTCCTCAGCTTGCGCAACGTCGAGGTCGTCTACGACGACGTGATCCTGGTCCTGCGGGGCCTGAGCCTCGACGTGCCGGCGGGCTCGATCACGGCCTTGCTCGGGGCCAACGGCGCCGGCAAGTCGACCACGCTGAAGGCCATCTCGGGCCTGCTGCGCTCCGAGGACGGCGAGGTCACCCGCGGCGAGATCGTGTTCGACGGCGCCCGCATCGACGGCATCGAGCCCGACAGGATCGTGCGCCGCGGCATCTTCCAGGTGATGGAGGGCCGCCGCATCGTCTCCGACATGACGCCGATGGAGAATCTGCGCCTCGGCGCCTTCTCGCGCCGCGACCGCGAGGTCGGCCAGGATCTCGAACGGGTCCTGACCTACTTCCCGCGCCTCAAGGAGCGCACGGGGGCCGCCGGCTACCTCTCGGGCGGCGAGCAGCAGATGCTGGCGATCGGCCGCGCCCTGATGGCCCGCCCCCGCCTGATCCTGATGGACGAGCCCTCGATGGGCCTCTCGCCGCTCCTGGTGAAGGAGGTCTTTTCCATCATCCGCCAGATCAACCGCGACCTCGGCGTCACCATCCTGCTCGTCGAGCAGAACGCCCGCGCCGCCCTCTCGGTGGCCGATCGCGGCTACATCATGGAGCAGGGCAAGGTGGTGCTCGATGGCACGGTCGAGGAGCTGCGCACCAACGAGGATGTGAAGGAATTCTACCTCGGCGGCGCCGGCGACCAGCGCAAGAGCTTCCGCAACCTGAAGAGCTTCAAGCGGCGCAAGCGCTGGATCTGACGAGGCGTCCCCCCGGGTATCGCTCGGCGGCCCCGGGGGGCGGGGGAGACGGCGTGCGCCGCCTCACGCCTGCCGCGCCAGCAGCCGTTCCGCCCGGCGCAGGTGCGGCCGGTCGAACATCTCGCCGTCGATCCCGACGACGCCCATGCCGGGCGCCTGCGCGAAGGCGGCCACGACCTTGCGCGCCTGGGCGAGTGCCGCATCGGTCGGCGTGAAGGCATCGTTGATCACCGCCACTTGCGCCGGATGGATTGCCATCTTGCCGGTGAACCCGTCGCGCCGGGCGGCGCGGCATTCGCGGGCGAGCCCATCGAGGTCGCGAAACAGGGCGTTGATGGTGTCGATCGCATCGACCTCGGCGGCGGCCGCCGCCATCAGGGTCAGGTTGCGGGCAAGCTGGAACGGCCCGGTCCAGGCGCCGTCCTCGCCCCGGTTGGTCTCGGCGCCGAGATCGGCCGAGAGATCCTCCGCCCCCCAGGTGACGCCGGAGAGCCGCCGGCTCGCCTCCGGCAGGCTCTGGAGCGCGAAGACGGCGCGCGCCGTCTCGGTGGCGATCGGCAGGATGCGGGTGGCGCCGTCGGGCAGCCCGTGTTCGGCCTCGTGGACGGCGAGGCGGGCGCCGAGCTGCGCCACGCTCGGGCCGCCCTCGGCCTTCGGCAGCATGATCCCGTCGGGCGCGTGCGGCATCACCGCGGCGAGGTCGTCCTCGGTGAGCCCGGTATCGAGGGCGTTGACGCGCACGTAGAGCTTCGGCCGGCCGGCGACCGCCCGCATCCGTGCGAGGAAGCCGGCGGCGACCTCGCGGGCCTTGCCCTTCTCGGGCAACGCGACCGAATCCTCCAGGTCGAGGATCAGGGCGTCGGCCCCGACCTCCAGGCCCTTCTCCTGCTTGCGGGGCGAATCGCCGGGGACGAACAGCAGAGAGCGCATGACGAAAAGCCTATTCGATCTCGTTGACAGGTTTTATCCCACCCGCGACCTCATCTTGAGGTGCTGCTGCTTGCAGCAGCCCCGAAGGAGGGCTCCAGCTCGCTCCGAGACTTCTGGAGCCCTCCTTCGAGGCTCGCTCCGTTCGCACCTCCGGATGAGGTCGCGGGTGGGACGGACAATGGCCGGTGCGAGCCGAACCCGCGCTCAGGCCTCCGCGACCGGCCGCTTGCGCATCATCGCCTGGCGGCGGCATTCCGCCACCAGGATGCCGTCCTGGTTGTAGGCGCGGTGGACGAGGTCGACGATGCCGGCGGTGGGCCGCGAGCGCGATTCACGCTTGGCGGCGACCTCCGTCGTCACGCTCACGGTGTCGCCCTCGAAGAGCGGGGCGGGAAAGCGCGTCTCGGTCATGCCGAGGTTGCCGATGGTGGTGCCGACGGTCGTGTCGTTGACCGAGATGCCGATCATCAGGCCGAGCGTGAACAGCGAGTTCATCAGCGGTTTGCCCCACTCGGTCTCGGTCGCGCAGAAATGCGCGTCGATGTGGAGCGGCTGCGGGTTCAGCGTCATGTTGGAAAACAGCATGTTGTCCATCTGCGTCACCGTGCGGGTGAGGCGATGGCGGAGCGTCGCGCCGACCTCGAAATCCTCGAAGTACAGCCCGCCGCGCGGGTGGGTCGAAGCCGGAATCGTGCTCACGCGGCGTCCTCCGTGGTCAGGGTGATCAGGCGGGCGCCCTCGGCGACCTGCTGGCCGGCCTCCGCCAGGACCTCGGCGACGGTGCCGTCGCTGGGGGCGGTGAGCGCGTGCTCCATCTTCATCGCCTCGACCACCGCGAGGCGCTGGCCGCGCACCACCGCGTCGCCGGGGGCGACCAGCACCGCGACGAGGCGGCCGTGCATCGGCGCCTTGATGGTGCCGCCCTGGTCGATGTGGTCGAGGTCGACCGCGAAGGGATCGGGGGGGGAGAGCGCGATCTGCCGGCCCTCGGCGAGGACCAGCACGCCGGGCGGAGCCTGCACCACCGTGACGTCATCGGGCTCGGGGCCGGCGGCGCCGTATTCCACCGCGAGGCCGGTCGGGCCCCAGTGCAGGACGGCCTCGGCCGGCTCGCCCTCGAGCACGAACGGGAAGACTTGGCGGCGAGCCTCTCCGAGCTGGAACCCGTCCGCCGCGTCCCAGGGCGAGCCGGTGCCGGCGGGGGCCTCCCGCGCCACCAGCGCCCGGAGTCCGGCCCGGATCGCGGCGTCGCGGTGCGGGCTCGGTGCCGTCAGGGTCGCGAGATCGCGGTCGATGAAGCCGGTGTCGAAGCGGCCTTCGCGAAAATCCTGCGACTCGGCCAGCGCCTTCAGGAAGGCGACGTTGGTCTTCGGCCCCGCCACCAGGGTGCGGCCGAGCGCGCCGGCCAGCCGGTCCAGTGCTTCGTCACGGGTGGCGC
The DNA here is from genome assembly GCF_016613415.1 of Methylobacterium ajmalii. GTDB lineage: Bacteria > Pseudomonadota > Alphaproteobacteria > Rhizobiales > Beijerinckiaceae > Methylobacterium > Methylobacterium ajmalii. The sequence goes on from NZ_JACWCT010000129.1 coordinate 4,315, forward strand.
CGTGGGCGATCACCTTGGCGATCATCGGGTCGTAGAACGGGGTCACCCGGTCGCCGGCGCGCACGCCGGTATCGACCCGGATGCCCTCGCCCGACGGCAGGGTGAGCGCCCGCAGGGGGCCCGTCGAGGGCAGGAAGCCGTGATCCGGGTCCTCGGCGTAGAGCCGCGCCTCGACGGCGTGGCCGTGGATCGCGAGACCCGCCTGGTCGACCGGCAGCGCCTCGCCGGAGGCGACGCGGAACTGCCATTCCACGAGGTCGTGCCCGGTGATCGCCTCGGTCACCGGATGCTCGACCTGGAGCCGCGTGTTCATCTCCATGAACCAGAAGCCGTCGGGGCGCAGGCCCTCGCGGCCGTCGGCGATGAATTCGACCGTGCCGGCGCCGACATAGCCCACCGCCTTCGCCGCCTCGACGGCGGCCCGGCCCATCGCCGTTCGGACCTCATCGGGCATGCCGGGGGCGGGCGCCTCCTCGATCACCTTCTGGTGGCGGCGCTGGAGCGAGCAATCGCGCTCGAACAGGTGCACGGCGTTGCCGTGAGAGTCGCAAAAAACCTGGATCTCGACGTGGCGCGGCGACAGGACGTACTTCTCGACCAGCACCCGCGGGTCGCCGAAGGCGTTCTGGGCCTCGCGCTGCGCCGAGGCGAGGGCGTCGGAAAAGCCCTCCGGCCCCTCGACCCGGCGCATGCCCTTGCCGCCGCCGCCGGCCACCGCCTTGATCAGCACCGGATAGCCGATCGCCGCGGCTTCGGCGGCGAGGAAGTCGGGCTCCTGGCGGGCGCCGTGATAGCCCGGCACCACCGGCACGCCGGCTTCCGCCACCAGCGCCTTCGCCGCATCCTTGAGGCCCATGGCGCGGATGGCGGAGGCCGGGGGCCCGACGAAGACGATGCCGGCCTCCGCGCAGGCGTCGGCGAAGTCCGGCCGCTCCGACAGGAAGCCGTAGCCCGGATGGATGCTCTCGGCCCCGCTCGCCCGGGCGGCTTCGATGATGCGGTCGATGCGCAGGTACGAATCGGCGGCGGGGGCCGGGCCGAGCAGGAAGGCCTCGTCGGCGAGCGCGACGTGCATCGCGTCGCGGTCGGCCTCGGAATAGACCGCGATGGTGCGCATCCCGAGGGCCCGGGCGGTGCGGATCACCCGGCAGGCGATCTCGCCGCGATTGGCGACGAGGACGGAGGCGAGGCGGCGTGTGGTCATGCTGTCCTCACATCCGGAACAGGCCGAACCGGGTCTCCGGCACCGGCGCGTTGAGGCAGGCCGAGAGCGACAGGCCGAGCACCCGGCGCGTCTCCTCGGGCAGGATGATGCCGTCGTCCCACAGCCGCGCCGTGGCGTAGTAGGGCGAGCCCTCCTCCTCGAATCCGGCGCGGATCGGCGCCTTGAACGCCTCCTCCTCCTCCGGGCTCCAGGCGCCGCCCCCGGCCTCGATGTTGTCGCGGCGGACGGTGGCGAGCACGCTCGCCGCCTGCTCGGCGCCCATCACCGAGATGCGCGAGTTCGGCCAGGCGAACAGGAAGCGGGGCGAGTAGGCCCGGCCGCACATGCCGTAATTGCCGGCCCCGTACGAGCCGCCGACGATCACGGTGAGCTTCGGCACCGCGGCGGTGGCGACCGCCGTGACGAGCTTCGCCCCGTTCTTGGCGATGCCGCCGGCCTCGACCTCGCGCCCGACCATGAAGCCGGAAATGTTCTGGAGGAAGACCAGCGGGATGCGGCGCTGGCAGCACAGCTCGATGAAGTGCGCGCCCTTCAGCGCGCTCTCCGAGTACAGGATGCCGTTATTGGCCAGGATCCCGACCGGCATGCCGTGCAGCCGGGCGAACCCCGTGACCAGCGTGGTGCCGTAGAGCCGCTTGAACTCGTCGAATTCCGAGCCGTCGACGAGGCGGGCGATGAGTTCGCGGGCATCGTACTGCTTGCGCAGGTCCGTGGGCACCAGGGCGTCGAGGTCGCCCGCCCCGTAGGCCGGCTCGACCGAGGCCGCGATGTCGAGGTCGGGCCGCTTGACGGTGTTGAGCCCCCCGACGATGCGGCGCAGGATCGCGAGCGCGTGGGCGTCGTCGGTGGCGTAATGGTCGGCGACGCCCGACAGCCGCGCGTGCACGTCGGCGCCGCCGAGGTCTTCCGCGCTCACCACCTCGCCGGTCGCGGCCTTCACGAGCGGCGGACCGCCGAGGAAGATCGTGCCCTGGCGGCGCACGATCACGCTCTCGTCCGACATCGCCGGCACGTAGGCGCCGCCGGCCGTGCACGACCCCATCACGCAGGCGATCTGCGGGATGCCGGCGGCCGACATCTGCGCCTGGTTGTAGAAGATCCGGCCGAAATGCTCGCGGTCGGGAAAGACCTCGGTCTGCTGCGGCAGGTTGGCGCCGCCGGAATCGACGAGGTAGAGGCAGGGCAGCCGGTTCTGGAGCGCGATCTCCTGCGCCCGCAGGTGCTTCTTGACCGTCAGCGGGTAGTAGGTGCCGCCCTTGATGGTGGCGTCGTTGCAGACCACCATTACCTCGCGGCCCGCCACCCGGCCGATGCCGGTGATGATTCCGGCGGCGTGGATGTCGTCGCCGTACATCCCGTTCGCGGCGAGCCCCCCGAGTTCCAGGAACGGCGAGCCCGGATCGAGCAGGCGCAGGACCCGGTCGCGGGGCAGGAGCTTGCCGCGGGCGACGTGGCGCTCGCGGGCCCGCGCCGGCCCGCCCGCCGCGGCCTTGGCCCGGTGGCTCTTGAGGGCGGAGCGCAACTCGCTCCAGGCCGCGCGGTTCTGCTCCGCCGCCCCGGAGGTGAGGTCGGCGCTGGTGGGGATGACCGGCATCGGCTCGAACCTCAGGCGGACTTATTGAAGAGCTCGCGGCCGATCAGCATCCGGCGGATCTCGCTGGTACCGGCGCCGATCTCGTAGAGCTTGGCGTCACGCAGGAGCCGCCCGGTCGGGTAGTCGTTGATGTAGCCGTTGCCGCCGAGCAACTGGATCGCGTCGAGGGCGCATTGCGTCGCCCGCTCGGCGGCGTAGAGGATCGCGCCGGCCGCGTCCTCCCGGGTGGTCTCGCCGCGGTCGCAGGCCTGGGCCACCGCGTAGACGTAGGCCTTGGCGGCGTTGGTCGAGACGTACATGTCGGCGAGCTTGCCCTGGACGAGCTGGAACTCGCCGATCGCCTGGCCGAACTGCTTGCGCTCGTGGACGTAAGGGATGACCACGTCGAGGCAGGCCTGCATGATGCCGAGCGGCCCCGCCGCCAGCACCGCCCGCTCGTAGTCGAGGCCCGACATCAGCACGTTGACGCCGCGTCCGACCTGTCCGAGCACGTTCTCCTCCGGGACCTCGCACTCCTCGAAGACCAGCTCGCAGGTGTCCGAGCCGCGCATGCCGAGCTTGTCGAGCTTCTGGGCGGTGGAAAATCCCTTCATGCCCTTCTCGACCAGGAAGGCGGTGATGCCGCGGGGGCCCGCCGCCGGGTCGGTCTTGGCGTAGACCACCAGGGTCTCGGCGATGGGACCGTTGGTGATCCACATCTTGGAGCCGGTCAGCACGTAGCGGTCGCCCCGCTTCTCGGCGCGGGTGCGCATCGACACCACGTCCGAACCGGCCCCCGGCTCGGACATCGCGAGCGCGCCGACATGCTCGCCGGAGATGAGCTTGGGCAGGTATTTCCGCTTCTGCGCGTCCGAGCCGTTGCGGGTGATCTGGTTGACGCACAGGTTGGAGTGCGCGCCGTACGACAGGCCGACCGAGGCGGAGGCCCGCGACACCTCCTCCATCGCCACACAATGGGCGAGATAGCCGAGGCCCAGGCCCCCATACTCCTCCTCGACCGTGATGCCGTGGAGGCCGAGCGCCCCCATCTCGGGCCAGAGGTCGCGCGGGAAGGTGTTGGTGCGGTCGATCTCCTCGGCCCGCGGCGCGATCTTCTCCTGCGCGAAGCTGCGCACGCTGTCGCGGATCGCCTCGGCGGTCTCGCCCAGGCCGAAATTGAACTCACGCGCGGCGTTCGGGATCATCGGCGCCTCCTCCCATTTTCTCCATTCATACGAACGATCGTTTTTTAAGACAAGCGGGGAGAGAGCGAAGGACGGACGTGAGACGGATGGTCCGGCACAGCGCCCGACCCGTCGGGCGAGCCAGGGTCGAGCGCTCCCAAACTCACAGGGTCATCCCGGTGCCGCGAGGCGGGATCCGGGATCCATATCCATCAATCATGCCGGAAGATGTGGAGCGGCCTTCGCCGGCTTCTCAAGCCTCGGCGGATATGGATCCCGGGCGCCCGCCTTCGGCGAGCCCCGGGACCACCTGGAGGATTTCGGAACCTGTTTGACTTGCGGCGATATGATCGCAAGGGGATTTTCTATCCTACCCTCCACCTCAGGATGAGGTTGCTGATGGGATAGAGTATATCTATCGGTCGATCAGGCTCTCAGAAAATCGGCACGACACCGAAGTCCGGTGTTCGTGATCGCTTACCCCCGCGCCACCGCCCGGGCGATCCGGCCGGCGCCCGGCCCCGCCGCCGCGGCGTGCGTTGCCGCCCTGGCCCGCGACGCACGGTGGCTCGCATGGGTGATCGCGATGGCGAGCGCGTCCGCCGCGTCCGCCGTGTCGGCGGTGGCCTTGGGCAGGAGGAAGCGCACCATCGCGCCGACCTGGTCCTTCTCGGCGTGGCCGGCGCCGACCACGGTCTTCTTGACGAGGTTGGCGGCGTATTCGGCCACCGGCAGGCCGGCGAGGGCCGGCACCAGCAGGGCGACGGCGCGGGCGTGGCCGAGCTTCAGGGTCGCCTGCGCGTCCTTGTTGACGAAGGTTTCTTCCACGGCGGCCTCGTCGGGGAGCATCGTGGCGACGACCTTGGTCAGGCCCTCGTGCAGGCTGCACAGGCGGGTGGCGAGGTCGTCGTCGCCGTTCGACGTCACGGTGCCGCTCGCCACGAAGGCGAGGCGGGTGCCCGTCACGGTGATCAGGCCCCAGCCGGTGCGGCGCAGGCCCGGATCGATGCCCAGGATGCGGATCGGTTCGCTCATCGCCGCTCAGGTGTCCTTGCCGTGGATGCGGGCGGCGCCCGCATCATGCCGAAAAACCGTCCCGGCGCGAAGAGCGCCGGTCTCTAGCCGGGAAAACGCTGCACCGCCAGCACGGGACGTTCCGTGAACATGCCTGAAGCACCCTTGCGCCCGAGACCTTGACGAATCGTAGCCGTGGGGTGCGTGGTGACCTTATGTCACTCGATCCCGCCGCCCTCCTGCCGCTCGACGCCCGGGCCGCCACCCTGTTCCTCGCCGCGCTCGTCGGCGGGCTGGTGCGCGGCTTCACCGGCTTCGGCTTCGCGATGGTGTTCGTGCCGGTGGCCGCGGCGGCGGTCGGGCCGGCGGCGGCGGTGGGGCTGATCTGGGTGGTCGACGCGCCGTTCTCGCTGTGGTTCGGCGCCCGCTCCGCGCCGCGGGCGGTCTGGCGCGAGGTGGTGCCGCTGCTCATCGGCTCCACCCTCCTGCTGCCGGTCGGTGTCCAGCTCCTCACCCATCTCGATCCGGCGCTGACCCGCTGGATCACCGCTTGCGCCATCCTGCTGGCGCTCGCCGCGCTCGTCTCGGGTTGGCGCTACAAGGGGGAACCGTCGCTGCCGCTCTCGCTCGCGACGGGGGGCGCCTCGGGACTGGCGAGCGGCTTTGCCGCGCTCGGCGGCATGCCGCTCGCCGTGTTCTGGCTCGCCAGCCAGCGCGCCTCGGCGCGTCAGGTGCGCGACAACCTGATGGCCTATTTCGGCCTCTCGACCCTGGTCTCCGGCGTCGTCTTCACGGCCACCGGCGTCCTCACCGGCCCCCGCTTCGCGGAGGCGGTGCCGCTGCTCCTGCCCTACGGGGTCGGCCTCTGGATCGGCTCGCACGGCTTTCGCCATGCCTCCGACCGGACGTTCCGGGTGATCGCCTACGCGGTGATCCTGGTGGCGGTGTGCCTGGCGTTGCCGCTGCGCTAGACCACTTCACGATCGCATTGCGATCGTGAAGCTCTCTAAGTCATTGTTTTGTCGCATTTTTTTGCGACGAACCGGTTTCCGCTTCGTCGGAAAATGCGCTAGGCCTTGTCCCACCAGCCCTTCTCGGCGTGGAGCCCGTGCTGGCCGCGATAGGGGGCCACCTCCGGGCTCCGCCAGCCCTCGGTCAATTCGGGCGCCAGCCGGTAGACCTCGACGGCGAGCGGCCGGCAGACCTCGATCGGGTCGCGGGCGTCCGGCCCCCAGAGCGGCACCGAGAGGTCGCCGCCCGGGCAGGTCGAGAGGGCGCAGAGCAGGTCGATCTCGGCGAAGAATTCCAGGTAGTCGCCGGCTTTCGCCGGGCAGTCGCGCATGAAGTACAGGTCGTCGTGGTTGAGCCCGGTGACCTGGAACACGTTGAGCACGTCGTGGACGTCGAACTCGGTCAGGCCGAACGGCATCACCGCGCGGGTGAGGTTCGAGTGGCAGTGGAAGTGGAAGTCCTGCCCGGTCAGCAGCTTGTTGACGTAGGGGTCGCAGCGGGTGCCGAGCAGGTCGTGGACCCGGCCGCCGTATTCGTCGGTGCCGTAATGCGCCAGCGTGTCGGCCGTGATGGTGACGAGCGGGCGCAGGAACGGCAGGGTCGACCACAGCCGGTCGAAGGTCGTGACGTGGGCACCCTGGAGCTGGCGGGTGCGCGCCGCCCATAGCCGCTCGCGGGGATCGTGCCGGTTCCAGATGTTGAGGTCGCCGACCTGCGGCCCCTCCGGCGCGACGATCCGGAAGACGTGGCCCGCCGGCACGCTCCAGGCCCGCCCGGTACGGATCGGGACGGTGAACGCATCGACCAGGGTCCGCCCGCCGGTCTCGGCGGCGATCCGCTCGTAGAACGGCCGGTCGACCGACAGGGCCGAGCCCTCGCTGACCTGATAGGCGGCGGGGAAGTCCTTCATGCCGGGGGCTCCGGGTGGGTGTGACGCGTGCCAGGAGTGGCAGAGGTGGAGGGGTGGGGCAAACCGGGGAAGGACGAGCGCGGGGAACGCCTCTCCCCGCTGGGCGGGGAGAGGGCTGCGTCCCTGTTCAAGGGATGCAGCAAGCCCGAAGGGCGAGGGTGAGGGGGTATCCCCGGATGAGGCTCTTCCGGCACCACCCCCTCACCCTCGCTCCGGCTGCGCCTTCGCTTGCTGTATCGCCTGAACGGCGACACGGCCCTCTCCCCGCCCGCGGGGAGAGGAGGCAGGCGCTTACTCCGCCGCCGTCGCGAGGGGCGCCTCCTGGCTGCGGAACCGCGCCAGCAACGCCGCCTCCTCGTCCCGCACCGCCTCCAGGTTCCTCGCCTTCACCGGTCCGTAGCCGCGGATGCGCTGGGGCAGGCCGGCCAAGCCGACCGCGGCCGCGTGGTTGGCGGGCGTGAGGTTGCGGGCGATCTCCGTGAGCCGCGCCTCGAAGTCCTGGACCAGCCGCCGCTCCTCGCGCCGCTCCCGCGTGTAGCCGAACGGGTCGAGGGCGGTGCCGCGTAGACGCTTCATCCGGGCCAGCATCCCGAAGGCCGTCATCATCCAGGGCCCGAAGGTCATCTTGCGCGGCCGGCCGGTGGCGGGGTCGCGACGGGCGAGCAGCGGGGGCGCGAGGTGGAACTCGTAGCGGAGGTCGTCGCCCTCGAAGGTGCGCTGGACTTGCGCCTGGAAGCTTCCGTCGGTGTAGAGCCGCGCGACCTCGTACTCGTCCTTGTAGGCCATCAGCCGAAAGAGCGAGCGGGCGGCGGCGTCGGTCAGGGCCGACTGGCCGGGCACGATCGCGGCTTCCCGCACCCGCACGGCGGAAACAGCCTTGGCGTAGCGCTCGGCGTACGCCGCGTCCTGGTAGGCGGTCAGAAAGGCGACGCGCTTGGCGATCACCCCGTCGAGGTCCGGCGCCAGGTCCGGGGCCGGGGCCTCGACCGCCCGCATGGTCTCAGGCGAGGCCGCCGCGCGCCGGCCCCAGGCGAAGGCCGCGCGGTTCATCGCCACCGCCTCGCGGTTGAGCTCGATCGCCTTCAAGAGCGCGTCCCGCGACAGCGGCACCCGCCCGCGCTGCCAGGCGAAGCCCAGCATGAACATGTTGGCGGCGAGCGCATTGCCCAGCACCGAGACGGCGAGGCTCGTCGCGTCGGTGAAGTCCGCGTGCTCCGCGCCCGCGGCCTCGCGGATCGCCCGCTTGATCCGCTCGGCCGGCAGGGAGAAGTCGGGCCGGCGGGTGAACTCGCCGGGCATCACCTCGGCGGTGTTGACGACGAGGTGGGTGCGGCCCTTCGCGATCGCCGACAGCACCTTGCGGTTGCCGCTGACCACGAGGTCGCAGCCGAGCACGAGGTCGGCCGCGCCCGCCCCGACCCGGATGGCGTGGATGTCCTCCTGGTGGTTGGCCAGCCGCACGTGGCTGAACACCGCGCCGCCCTTCTGGGCGAGGCCGGCCATGTCGATCATGCCGAGGCCCTTGCCCTCGAGATGCGCCGCCATGCCGAGGATCGCCCCGACCGTCACCACGCCGGTCCCGCCGACGCCGGTGACGATCAGGTTGTAGGTGCCGTCGATCGCAGGAATCGCCGGCTCGGGGATCCCCGCATCCGGCGACGCCTCGGTCGCGACCGGGACACTGGCCGGCTTGCTACGGGGCTTGGCGCCGTGCACCGTCACGAAGGACGGGCAAAAGCCCTTCACGCAGGAAAAGTCCTTGTTGCAGCTCGACTGGTCGATGCGGCGCTTGCGGCCGAACTCGGTCTCGACCGGCTGCACCGCGACGCAGTTCGACTGCACCGAGCAGTCGCCGCAGCCCTCGCAGACGAGTTCGTTGATGATCACCCGCTTGTCGGGGTCGGGATAGGCGTTGCGCTTGCGCCGCCGGCGCTTCTCGGAGGCGCAGGTCTGGTCGTAGATCATCACCGAGACGCCCGGCACGGCGGCGAGTTCGCGCTGGACCGCGTCCAGCTCGTCCCGGTGGTGGATGGTGAGCCCGTGCGGCCAGCTCACGGTCGAGGGGTACTTGTCCGGCTCGTCGGTGACGAGCGCGATGCGCTCCACGCCTTCCGCCCGCACCTGCGCGGCGATGCGGTCGACGGTGAGCCCGCCCTCGTGCGGCTGGCCGCCGGTCATGGCGACCGCGTCGTTGAACAGGATCTTGTAGGTGATCGTCGTTCCGGTATCGACGGCCCAGCGCAAAGCCAGCGATCCCGAATGGTTGTAGGTGCCGTCGCCGAGATTCTGGAAGACATGGCCACGCTTGGAAAAGGCGTTCTCGCCGATCCAGTTCGCGCCCTCGCCGCCCATCTGGGTGAAGCCGTCGGTCTCGCGGTCCATCCACTGCGCCATGTAGTGGCAGCCGATGCCCGCATAGGCCCGCATGCCGTCGGGCACCTTGGTCGAGGAATTGTGCGGGCAGCCGGCGCAGAAATGCGGGACCCGGGCCGCGATATCGACGGTCTGGGCCAACCGCTCCTGCGCGCCTTTGAGCCGCGCGACGCGGCCCGCGAGGTCGTCGTTGCGGTGGTAGCGCAGCAGGCGCTCGCCCAAAGCCACCGCGATGTCGTTGGGATCGAGCGCGCCCTTCACCGGGAAGAGCCAGTGGCCCGCTTCATCCCGCTTGCCGATGCAGACCGGCTGGTTGGCCGATCCGTACAGCTCCTCGCGCAGCTGCACCTCGATCAGAGAGCGCTTCTCCTCCACCACCATCACGAGGTCGAGGCCGTCGGCGAACTCCGCCAGTTCGCGCCGCGACAGCGGCCACGGGCAGGCGACCTTGTAGAGGCGCAAGCCCATGTCGTTGGCCTTGACCTCGTCGAGGCCGAGGTCGTCCATCGCCTGGCGCACGTCGAGATAGGATTTTCCGACCGTGATGATGCCGATCTTCGGCTGGCGCCCGCCCGAGAGCACGATCCGGTTGAGCCCGTTGGCGCGCACGAAGGCCATCATGGCGTCGCGCTTGAAGTCCTGGAGGCGGGCCTCCTGCTCCAGGATGCCGTCCGGCGTGCGGATGTTGAGCCCGCCCGGCGGCATCAGGAAGTCGTCGGGCAGCACGATCTTCACCCGGTCGAGGCGGGCGTCGACGCTCGCGGTCGATTCGATGTTCTCCTTGATGCACTTGAAGGCGACCCAGGTGCCGCAATAGCGGCTCATCGCGTAGCCGTAGAGCCCGTAATCCAGGATCTCCTGGACGCCGGCCGGGTTGAGGATCGGCGACATCACGTCGACGAAGTGGAACTCCGACTGGTGCGCGACGGTGGAGGATTCCGCCGTGTGGTCGTCGCCCATCAGCGCCAGCACGCCGCCGTGGCGCGAGGTGCCGGCCATGTTGGCGTGGCGAAAAACGTCGCCGGAGCGGTCGACGCCCGGGCCCTTGCCGTACCAGAGGCCAAAGACGCCGTCGTAGCGGCCCTCGCCGCGCATCTCGGCCTGCTGGGCGCCCCACAGGGCGGTGGCGGCCAGCTCCTCGTTGAGGCCGGGCTGGAAGACGATGCCGGCCTGGTCGAGCACCTTCTTGGCCCGCACCAGGTTCTGATCGAGCCCGCCGATCGGCGAGCCGCGATAGCCCGACACGAAGCCCGCGGTGTTGAGCCCCGCCGCCCGGTCGCGGGCCTGCTGCATCAGCAGCATCCGGATCACGGCCTGGGTGCCGGTGACGAAGACCCGATCGCGGGAGAGGTCGTACTTGTCGTCGAGGCTGACCGACCGAAGGGACGGGGTGGTCGCGGGCGAACCCATCGCGTGTTCCTCCTCCTGGCGCGGTGGGGGCCGGTTCCTCCGGCCTCTCGGGACCACGCAAATATGGCAGCAAGGCTGACATTCGCGGCCGGCCCCGTCAACGCGGCCTGGAGGCATTCCAGGCAGGCGACGTCCGCTCGCGCCGCCCGGGAGAGGGAGCGCCCGTCGCATGGCTCTCGCCCGGAGGCGCCAGGTTCGGCAGCCCGACAGAGATCCTGAGATATCCCGCCCTCCCACCTCGTCCCGATGTGAGAGGGTGGGATAGTCTCGATTATTCTCTCAAAAAGGCTCTCAGTGAAATCATCAATTCAGAAATCGCTAAGATAGATGGATTTGAATTTCGTTAGATTGATATTCGATCGCCATCGCCTCAATATAAAATCGACAAATGGCGAAAATCTCGAAATCGAGCCAGGCAGGCTCCGAGGTCCGATGCTCGCCGCGGGGGAGCCGGCCATCGAGCCGCCGATCACGGCCACGCCCGGTCGCCTCGTCCGCCCTGCCCATCCGCGGCTGTCTCCCGGCGCGGCGCACCCTCGACACCGACCCCGCCGGCCGGTCCGGCCTTCGTCAGATCAGGTAATCCTTGCGCAGCATGCAGTGGACGCCCTTGTGCTGGTTGACCGTCTGGGTCACCCGGAGGTCGGCGGCGATGCTGCACAGGGCGTAGGCCTCGTCGCGGGTGATGCCGACACGGCCGACCACGAGGTCGATCATCTCCCGCAGGGCGCGCTCGGCGCAGCGGTCGAGGTCGGGGTCGAGGCCCATCGTGATCACGTGGGTCGGCGTCTCGGCCCGGGGATACGCGAGCGGCAGGTCCCGGCGCAGGACGAGTTCGAACGTCCCGGAGAGCGCCGTCTCGATCGCCGTGACGTTGACCTCGCCGTCGCCTTGCGCGCCGTGGCCGTCGCCGCAGGAAAAGAGCGCGCCCTCGGCGAGGACCGGCAGGAAGAGGGTGGTGCCGGCCACCAGCTCCTTGTTGTCGAGGTTGCCGCCGAAGGCGCGCGGCACGATCGAGGTGCAGCGGCCCCAGGCCGGCGGCGGGGCCACCGCCATCACGCCGAAGAACGGCGCGAGCGGGATCTCGAGCCCCCACGGCATCCGGGCGGTCAGGCGCTCGCGGTCGAGCGGCAGGGTCATGTGGTGGAAGGCCGGGAAGTCGTCCGGCAGGGTGCCGGCGAGCGGCCGGTGCCGGTTGTAGCCCCAGTCCTGGCGCAGCGACACGTCGAGGATCCGCACCTCCAGCACGTCGCCGGGCCGCGCGCCCTCGATCGCCACCGGTCCCGTCAGGATGTGGCCCGAGGGGATGCCGGTCTCGGCGGCGTGGATCGCCCGCAGCTCCGGTGGCACGTGGAAGCCCTCCGGCGGCAGGGCGTCGGGCCCGCCCGAGACGGTCTCGATCGTCACCCGCTCGCCGCTGCGGATCGTCAGGACCGGCGGTACGGTCGCGTCGAGGTAACCCCAGCGGCAGGTCTCGGGCGAGGCGGGGAGGCGATGCGTCATGGCTCGGGATCCGGGATCGGCGGGCGCGGAAGGAGCAGCATCGCCCGGCGCCGGCGGCGCGTCGAGCGAGGCGGACCCGGAATCGCGCCGGGACGCGCCGCCGGCCGGCGCGGTCCGTCGGGAGGCGCGAGGGGCGAGGCCCCGGGGCCGCGCCGCCCCCCGGGCCGCATCGATCCCGCCACGCCTTCCTGCCGCCGCGTCCCGAGCGTACCCTCGCGGTCCCGAGACGCCGAAGGAGGATCCCGGTGCGCACCCTTGCGGCCCGACATGGTTTCGACGCGCAGGGCGCGGTCCGGGATCTCGCCATCACCATCGCGGACGGGCGGATCGCCGCCCTCGAGGCCGCGGCGGCTCCCGGAGCCGCGGCGGTTTCGGAGGACACCGTCGTCCTGCCGGCGCTCGCCAATGCCCACGACCATGCCCGGCCCCTGCGGCCGAGCTCTGTCGGCGGCTTCAACAAGCCGCTGGAGACCTGGCTCCACCGCCTGGCGCTCCTCGCGCCGGTCGATCCCTACCTGGCGACCCTGGCGCCCCTGGCCCGGGCGGCGATCGGCGGCCAGGGCGCGGTGATGATCCATCAGGTCCGGCCGACGGGGCTGACCGACTATCCCATCGAGGCGGAGGCGATGGCCCGCGCCGCCCGCGACGTGGGGGTGCGCATCGCCCTCGGCATTGGCCTGCGCGACCGCAACCCCTTGGTCTACGGCGACCACGCCGCGGTGCTCGACGCTCTCGACCCGGCCACGCGGGCGGAGATCGAGGCGCGGTTCCTGAGTCCGATGGCGCCGCTCGCCGAGCAGCTCGCCCGGGTCGAGGCGACGGCGGACGCGGTCGGCGGACCGATGGTCGACGTGCAATACGCCCCGAACGGGCCGCAATGGGGCTCGGACGGGCTCTGGGAGGCGGTCGCCGAGGCCTCCGCCCGCACCGGTCGCCGGGTCACGACCCATCTGTTCGAGACCCGCTACCAGCGCGACTGGGCCGACCGGACCTATCCGGGCGGCCTCGTGCGGCGCTGGCGCGAGATCGGGCTGCTCTCGCCGCGGCTGACCCTCGCCCATTGCGTCCATGCGCGACCGGACGAGCTCGAGATGATCGCCGAGGCCGGCTGCGTGATCGCCGTCAACACCTCGTCCAATCTGGCGCTCCGCTCCGGGATCGCGCCGGTGGCCGAGATGGTGCGCCGCGGCTGCCGCGTGGCCCTCGGCCTCGACGGCCAGGCCTTCGACGAGGACGACGACGCCCTGCGCGAGCTGCGCCTGCTCTGGTCGCTGCATGGCGGCTGGGGCTTCGACGCCGAGATCGCGCCGCGCCGGGCCCTGGCGATGGCGCTGGAGACCGGCCGCATCGCGGTCGGCGCGCCGGAGGGCGGACGGATCGCGGTGGGCGCCCCCGCCGATCTCCTCGTCCTCGACCGCGCCGCGCTCGACGAGGACGCTCTGGCGGAAGTCGACCCCCTCGACCTGCTGTTCGCCCGTGCCACCAAGCGCCACGTCCGGGAGCTGATCGTCGCCGGGCGCACGGTCGTGCGGGACGGGGTCGTCCTCGGCGTCGACCTTGATGGCGCGCACCGGGCCCTGCGCGATGCCTGCCGGGCGGCGATGCCCGCGCGCGCGGGCCTCTGGCGGGCCATGCCGGGCTTCGAGGCGGCCGTTGCCGGCTATTACCGCCGCCTCGGCTGCTGCTGACGACCGGTGCGGGCCCGTGCCGCCGGCTCCCGCGCCCGGCATCGGAGCCCCGGGATCGCGGCCCGGTTGTGCGGTCGCCGATTTCTGCGTAAGTCGCTGGGCCCGCTCCGTTTCGGTCGAGGACGGGACGACGGATGACGGCGGCGGCACCCGCCCGGGTCGGGAGGCGGTGTGAGCGACGCGCGCGGATCCTCGGCGGATCGCAACGGGGAGGCCCGGGGAGCGGCCCTGGTCTCGCGCCTCGTGGATGCCGTGCCGCTGCGCTCGGGCGGCTTCATCGTCACCCTCTACGGCGACGTCGTCGAGCCGCGCGGCGGCCGGCTGTGGATGGGCAACATCATCGAGACCTGCCGGATGGTCGGCATCAGCGAGACGCTGGTGCGGACCGCGGTGTCTCGGCTCGTGGCCGCCGGGCAGCTCACCGGCGAGCGCCAGGGCCGGCGCAGCTTCTATCAGCTCACCGCGGCGGCGCGGCGCGAGTTCCTGTCGGCCGCCCGGACCCTGTTCGAGCCGCAGCCCGAGACCGGCTGGCTGCTCGTCTGGCTCGGGGCGGAGCCGGACGGCGAGGCAGGGCCGGCGCTGGAGCGGGCGGGCTTCGTCCGCCTCGGGCCGCAATGGCTGCTCGGGCCGGACCATCACCGGCCGGCGGATCCCGCCCTGGTGGTCTTCGAGGTCGGGCCGAAGGCCGACCGGGCGGCGGGGTCGCGGCTCGCGGACCTCGTCGCCGCGCATTGGGACCTCGCCGCCTTCGAGGCCGCCTACGCGGCCTTCCTGGCGACCTTCGCGGGCATCGACGAGGCGCTCGCGGCCGGGCTGTGCCCGACCGACGCCGAGGCGCTGCAACTGCGGCTGCTCCTCGTCCACGCCTACCGCCACGCGGCGCTCAGGGATGCGCGCCTGCCCGCCGCGACCCTGCCGCCCGACTGGAGCGGGCACCGCGCCCGCCGGCTCTTCGCCGACCTCTACCTGCGCCTCTCGCCCGCCGCCGACCGCTATGTCGGGCAGCATCTCCTGGCCGGCGACGGCCCGTTGCCTGCGCGAACGGCCGAGACCCTCGGGCGCACCGCCTCCCTGACCCGGGTCCGAGACGCCTGACCCGCCCTGCGGTACCGGCCGCCGCCCTTCGAGGCCGGATCGAGACATCACAATAAATCTGCAAAACCGCGTTGTGATGTGATGCTTTCGGTGGTAGGGATTGTCGCAGACGATCGGCCTCCATGGGCCGACGACAAGGGCCGCCGCGCCCGGGAGGACGGCTCGAAGCCCGATCGCGTCGGAGCACGCACCGGGCGGCGTCCGGAACCCCGTCACGGTCCGCAACCGGCAGGAGGGTCACGGCATGTACGCGCAGCTGGTGAAGACCGACAGCACCCATGTCCGCGGCCGCGACGAGATGTCGGCCGAGGAGCGCGCCTTCCAGGAGCGGATCGACCGCGGCGAGAAGATCGAGCCGAAGGAGTGGATGCCCGAGGGCTACCGCAAGACCCTGATCCGGCAGATCGGACAGCACGCCCATTCGGAGATCGTCGGGCAGTTGCCGGAGGGCAACTGGATCACCCGGGCGCCGACGCTGGAGCGCAAGGCGATCCTGCTCGCCAAGGTCCAGGACGAGGCCGGGCACGGCCTCTACCTCTACTGCGCCGCCGAGACGCTCGGCGTCAGCCGCGACGAGCTGATGGAACGGCTCCACGCCGGCACGATGAAGTACTCGTCGATCTTCAACTACCCGACCCTGACCTGGGCCGACATGGGCGCGGTGGGCTGGCTGGTCGACGGCGCGGCGATCATGAACCAGGTGCCGCTGCAGCGGACCTCCTACGGCCCCTACAGCCGGGCGATGATCCGGATCTGCAAGGAGGAGAGCTTCCACCAGCGCCAGGGCTACGACCTCATGATGAGGATGGCGCGCGGCACCCCGGCCCAGAAGCACATGGCGCAGGATGCCCTCAACCGGTTCTGGTACCCGGCGCTGATGATGTTCGGACCGTCCGACAAGGACTCGGTCCACTCGGCCCAGTCGATGGCCTGGAAGATCAAGATGAACACCAATGACGAGCTGCGCCAGAAGTTCGTCGACCAGACCGTGCCGCAAGCCGAGCATCTCGGTCTGACGGTCCCGGACGAGGGGCTGCGCTGGAACGAGGAGAAGGGCGGCTACGATTTCTCCGAGCCGGACTGGAACGAGTTCTACGAGGTCATCGCCGGCAACGGCCCGTGCAACCGCGAGCGGCTGGGCGCCCGGGTGAAGGCCTGGGAGGACGGCGCGTGGTTTCGCGACGGGCTCAAGGCCCATGCGGACAAGCAGGTGCGCCGCTCCGCCATGGCGGTGGCGGCCGAGTAGCCGGGCGCCCGGCACGAGCCGCCCCGCAACACGACATCCCGGGAGGATCGAGCATGTCCAGCGAATGGCCGTTATGGGAGATCTTCATCCGCGGTCAGCACGGCCTGAACCACCGCCACGTCGGCAGCCTGCACGCGCCCGACGCGGCGCTCGCGATCAAGAACGCCCGCGACGTCTACACGCGGCGCAACGAGGGCGTGAGCATCTGGGCGGTGCGGTCGAGCGACATCGTGGCGTCGAGCCCGAGCGACAAGGGGCCGCTGTTCGAGCCGGCCAACAGCAAGGTCTACCGGCACCCGACCTTCTACGACATCCCGGACGAAGTGGGGCATATGTGATGTCGTCCCTGCCCGACGTGATGACCAGGGACGCCGCCGCCCTCGCCGCGGCGGCCGGGGCTCGCCCGGCCCCCGAGGCGGCCCGGGACGCCCCGCTGGCGCCGGCCCGCGCCGCGCTGTTCGAGTTCCTGACCCGGATGGGCGACAACACCCTGGTCCTCGGCCACCGCCTGTCGGAATGGTGCGGCCACGGCCCGGTGCTGGAGGAGGATATCGGCGTCGCCAACATCGCCCTCGACCTGATCGGCCAGACCCAGTTCTGGCTCGGCCTTGCCGGCGAGGTCGAGGGGAGGGGGCGCACCGCCGACGACCTCGCTTTCCTGCGCGACGTCTGGGACTTCCGCAACATCCTCATGGTCGAGCTGCCGAACGGCGATTTCGGCCAGACGATCATGCGCCAGTTCCTGTTCGACGCCTGGCACGTCGCGATGCTGCGCGCCCTGACCGCATCGTCGGAGCCGCGCGTCGCCGAGATCGCCGCGAAGGCGATCAAGGAGGCGCATTACCATCTCGAGAAGTCGGCCGACCTGGTCGTGCGGCTCGGCGACGGCACCGAGGAGAGCCATCGCCGGATGCAGGCGGCGCTCGACATCCTGTGGCCCTATGCGGGCGAGCTCTTCTTGAGCGACGCCGCGGACGCGACCCTGGCCGAGGCCGGCATCGCCCCCGATCCGGCCAGCCTGCGCGCCGCCTTCGACGCCGCGGTGCTGCCGGTCCTGGCCGAGGCGACGCTGGCGGTGCCGCCCGGGTCGTTCGCCCAGAAGGGCGGCCGCCGGGGCGTCCACACCGAGCATCTCGGGCGCATGCTGGCCGAGATGCAGTTCCTGCAGCGCGCCTATCCCGGCGCGACCTGGTAGGGCGCCATGCAGGCTCACGCCCGGCCGGCGCCCGACGAGATCCGCGGCTGGCTCGCCGCGGTGCCCGACCCCGAGATCCCGGTGATCTCGGTGGTCGATCTCGGCATCGTCCGCGATCTGACCTGGGACGGCGACACCCTGGTGGTCACGGTGACGCCGACCTATTCGGGCTGCCCCGCGACGGCCGCGATCAACGTCGCGATCGAGATGGCGTTGCACGAGCACGGGATCGCGCGCGTGCGCATCGAGCGGTCGCTGACGCCCCCTTGGACCAGCGACTGGATCGGCGAGGCCGCCCGGGAGAAGCTGCGGGCCTACGGCATCGCCCCGCCGATCGACGGGACGGCGGCGGACGGCCGGCTGCTCGGGCGGGTCGGCCGGCTCGCCGGCGGCTCGAACCTCGCGGTCGCCTGCCCGCGCTGCGGCTCGAACCGGACCGACCGGGTCAGCCAGTTCGGCTCGACGCCCTGCAAGGCGAGCTGGCGCTGCACGGACTGCCTCGAGCCGTTCGACTACTTCAAGTGCATCTAAGCGGATTTCGCCGAAATGGTTGCCGGTTCGGCGCCGACAATCTGCGACGAAACAGGAACCTAAGCGGGCGAAGCGTTGGCCTGCCAACGCAAGTCTGCTCGGAGCGGCGCGTTCGAGCGCCGTTCCCGGCCTCGATTCGACAGCATGGTCCGCGACGACACGGTCTCGACGTCAGCGGACACTTCTCAAACCTGGGACGACCGGCGGTCATGGCACGCTTCTATCCCCTCGACGTCGCGGAGGTCCGGCGCGAAACCCGGGACGCGGTGGTCCTCACCCTCAGGCCCCGCGACGGCGATGCCGACGCCTTCGCGTTCACCCAAGGCCAGTACCTGACCTTCCGGCGCGCCTTCGACGGCGTCGAGCTGCGCCGCTCGTACTCGATCTGCGCCGGCCGGGACGAGGGGGCGCTCAAGGTCGGCATCAAGCGCGTCGAGGGCGGCGCGTTCTCGACCTGGGCCAACCAGGAGCTGAGGCCCGGCGACGTGCTCGAAGCCATGCCGCCGATGGGGACGTTCCACGCGCCGATCGAGCCGGAGGTCGCCAAGCACTATCTGGGATTTGCCGGCGGCAGCGGCATCACGCCCGTCCTGTCGATCCTCAAGACGGTGCTCGCCCGCGAGCCGCGCTCGCGCTTCACGCTGGTCTACGCCAACCGCCAGATCTCCTCGATCATGTTCCGCGAGGAGCTGGACGACCTCAAGAGCGCGCATCTCGGCCGGCTGTCGGTCGTCCACGTGCTCGAGAGCGAGACGCAGGAGATCGACCTCTTCACCGGGCGCGTCGACGCCGACAAATGCGCCGCGCTGTTCCGCCTCTGGATCGATGTCGGGTCGGTCGACACCGCCTTCATCTGCGGGCCGGAGCCGATGATGCTGGCGATTGCCGCGTCCCTGCGCGAGCACGGCCTGTCGGACGCGCAGATCAAGTTCGAGCTCTTCGCCTCGGGCCAGCCGGGCCGGGCCAGGGCGCGGGCGGCCGGGACGGCGGCATCGGCCGCGGAGGCCCAATGCGAGGCGACCGTGACCCTCGACGGTGCGACGCGCACCTTCCGGATGCCCAAGCAGGGCGAGAGCCTGCTCGACGCCGCGTTGGCGAACAGCCTGGACGCGCCCTACGCCTGCAAGGCCGGCGTCTGCTCGACCTGCCGCGCCAAGGTGCTGGAGGGCGAGGCCGAGATGATCACGAACCACGCGCTGGAAGATTACGAGGTGCGCCAGGGCTACATCCTGACCTGCCAGTGCTACCCGACGACGGACAGGCTGGTGGTCAGCTACGATCAATAGACGCGGCGGGGAGGGTGCCCGGGGCCGAGGGCGACCGAGGCTTGCCGCCCGCAGGGCAGCGTCCCGGTCGACAGCAGGCCTGGTCTCCAAGTGCGAATCCGGGCCTCGAGGATCGCGCTTCGAGACGGCCGAGCGCGGCGGGCGCGTGCTCGGCCCGACCGGATCGACGGCTCGCCGCAGCGGCGTCTACTTCTCCACCCGGCTCGGGTTCTTCACCTGCCCGTAGACCACGCCGGCGAAACTGCCGATCGTCGTCGGCCAGTCGAGGCCGGTGGCCTTGTGGTCGGCCACCTGGCAGAAGGTGGCGGTCAGCCCGTTGACCAGGTCGGCCGAGCTCGCCTGCGGCGCGGCCTGGCGCAGGGCCGGCAGCAGGGCGCTCACCCGCGGCAGCATCTGCTCGGCCTTGAGGTCCTTGAGCTGGCCCGCCGCGTCGACGCTCTTCAGTGCCTCGACCAGCGTCGGGTTCGAGACGGTCTCGCACGGGGCGTTGCCGGCCAGCATGCTCTGGGTCTCGGCGCGCAGGCTCGCCACCTGGCCGGGCTCGGCGGTCGGCGGGGCCTCGTTGCCGAAGGTCTGGCGGACGTAGTTCGTCACCGCCGCCACGTCGGCATCGGTCATGCCGACGCCCACCGCCGGCATCGCCGCGTACTCGCCCTTGGCGTCGAGGCCGCCGAGAATCACCCGGATCACCGTCTCGGGGCCCTTGGCCAGCACCGCGCCGTTGCCGGCCAGCGCCGGGATCGCTCCGGGCTGGCCCTGGCCGTCCGGCCGGTGGCAGGCGACGCAGCGGTTGAGATAGACGTCCGCCCCCGGGGCCGAGGCCTGCTTGAAGTCGGACTTCACGTCGGGCGTATAGGTGGGCTTGGGCGCCAGCGTCTTGAGGTAGACCGCGATGGCGCGCACGTCCTCGTCGGTCATCTTGCTCAGGCTCTCCTCGATCACCTGCCGCATCGGCCCGGCGACCACGCCGGCCCGGCCGGGCGCCGCACCGGTCTTGAGGTAGGTGAAGAGCTGGTCCTCGCTCCACTTGCCCAGCCCCTCCTTGTCGTCGCCCGAGAGGTTGGGCGCGTACCAGCCGTCGATCGTGCCGCCCTCGAGGTAGCCGCTCCATTGCGAGGCACCGACGAGCTTGCTGCCGTTGTGGCAGGCGCCGCAATGGCCGGGGCCTCCGACCAGGTAGGCGCCGCGGTTGACCTGTTCGCTCGCCTGCGGATCGGGCTTGAACCGCCCTTCGGTGAAGAAGGCGAGGCGCCAGGCGAGCAATCCCTCGCGGATGCTGAACGGGAAGGCGATGTCGGTCGGCTTGCGCGGCGCGTTCACCGGCTCGAGGGAGAACAGGTAGGCCTTGATCGCCTGCACGTCCTCGTCGCTCAGGCGGGTGTACCAGGGAAAGGGAAACGCCGGGTAGAGGTAGCTGCCGCTCTTGGTGATGCCCTGGTGCATCGCGCGCTTGAAGTCGTCGTCGCTCCAGCTGCCGATGCCGGTCTCCTTGTCGGGAGTGATGTTCGGGGTCGCGAGCTTGCCGATGCCGCCCGGGAAGTTGATGTAGAGCCCGCCCGCATAGGGCTTGCCTCCCGGCGCCGTGTGGCAGGCGACGCAGTCGCCGGCGGTGGCGAGATAGCGGCCCTTCTCGACGAGGTCGGAGCCGGCCGGCTGTGCCAGGGCCGCGCCGGCCGCGAGGCTGAGCGCGCCGGAGCCGGCGAGAGCGGTGAGCAGGCGGCGGGTGACGGGCTGGCGGCGCATCGGGGCTTCCTCCGGGGTTATGGGGCGGCGGAGCGCAACCGCAGCCAGAGATCGGCGACGTGGGCGGCGCCCGCCCCCGCGAGGGCGGCGGCGAGCCAGAATCCGGGAGCCCCGGCAAGGACGAGGCGCAGGGCGAGCATCAGGCAGGCCCCGGAGGCGAGATTGATCAGGAGGGCGGTCCGTCCCGGCCCGCGCCGCCACAGGGCGAGGTATCCGGCCTCCGAGGCGACGATCAGCAGCGCGACGTCGACGATGTGACCGCTGGTGAGGAGGTCAGGCACGCATCAATCCTCCTGCAGGCACCGAAGATGCGCAGTCGACCGGGAAGGTAACGTAGGAGACGACCGGTTCCAGCCCTGCAAACTCGAAAAACAGGGTGCGCGTTCACCGAAATCGCGTCGCGGTTCACGATGTCGCATCCGTCTCAATCGATCCCGTACGATCCGATTTTTCGCCAGCGAAGAACTCCGTCGAGGATTGGACAGGACGGGGCCGGGCGGCCGACCCGCCGATGCTTGCGAGATCCGATCAGAACGGTCCGTTCAGCCGCACGATCGACCGGTTGAGCAGGGCCGCGATGCCGACCCAGGCGAGGTAGGGCAGAAGCAGCGCCGCCCCGAGGCCGGAATGCCGCCCGACGACCACGATCAGCCCCAGCACCGACAGCCACAGGGCGGCGACCTCGACGAGCGCCCAGTCCGGCCGGCGCAGGCGGAAGAACACCCCGCTCCAGGCGATGTTGAGGAGACCGTTCACCCCGAAGGCGGCGATGAGCCAGGTCCGCTCGCGCCCGTCCGGGGCGGCGTTCCAGGCCAGGACCCCGGCGATGGCGGTGAGCGTGAAGATGGTGGTCCAGACCGGCCCGAACGCCCAGTCGGGCGGCTTCCAGGACGGGACCCGCAGGCTGCGGTACCAGGGACCGAGGGCGGTGAGCCACGCGCCGGCCGCCGCCACCACGATGGCGGCGAGCGCCGCCACGACGATCGGGGTCCAGCCCCCGCTCACGGCGACACCCAGCGGAAGAGATGCGCGAGGTCCTTGAAGAAGATCCGGGCATGCGCGGCGGGTTTGGCCCGCACCAGTTCCTTGTTCATGTAGGCGTCCCAGGTCAGCGACTGCACGTCGGGGTCGCGGCAGATGCTGACGAAGCGCTCGCGCAAGGCATCGTTGCGGTACCAGACCGACTGCATCAGCCGCAGGATCCAGAACACCCGGCCATGCGTCCGGAGGAAGCGGCGCCGCGCCTGGCCCAGGGCGCGGGGGTTGCCGGTGGCGAGGAAGTCGTGCGCGGCCTGCGCGGCGAGGCGCCCGCCGAACATCGCGTAGTAGATGCCCTCGCCCGAGGCCGGGGCGACGAGGCCGGCGGCGTCGCCGGTCAGCAGCACGTCGCGGCCGTTGTCGAAGCGCGCGAGCGGCTTGAGCGGCAGCGGCGCGCCCTCGCGCCGGATCGTCTCGCCGCGATCGAGCCCGGTCGCGGCGCGCAGGCGGCCGACCGCCCCGCGCAGCGAGAATCCCTTCCTCGCGCTGCCGGTGCCGATGCTCAGCGTGTCGCCGTGCGGAAAGATCCAGGCGTAGAAGTCCGGCGACAGGACGCCCTGATAGTAGACGTCGCAGCGCGTATCCTCGACGGCGCCGCCGGGCGGCGTGCGGACGATCTCGTGATAGGCGAAGACCTGCCGCATCCGGGCATGCGCGGGAACCTCCTGGCGGCCCACCGCCGAGTTGGCGCCGTCGGCCCCGATCACCAGGCGGGTGCGCAGGGACGCCTCCGCCCCGGCGGCGTCGCGGTACCGCACGGTCACCGGCCCGTCGCCGGCGCGGGTCAGGCGCAGGTAGGTGCCGGTCACCCGCTCGGCCCCGGCGAGCGCCGCGCGCACGCGCAACCACTCGTCGAACGGGCCGCGGTCGACCATGCCGACGAAGCCCTCGCCGACCGGCATGTCGACCGCGCGGTCCTTGGGCGAGACCATCCGGGCGGAGCGGATCTTCGCCACCAGGAGCTCGTCGGGAATCGCGAAGTCGCGGATCAGCCGGGGCGGGATCGCGCCGCCGCAGGGCTTGATGCGTCCGGCCCGGTCGAGCAGCACGACCCGGCGCCCGAGCCGCGCGAGGTCCGCCGCCGCCGTCGCCCCGGCCGGCCCGCCTCCCACCACCACCGCGTCGAGGATCGTCTCGTCCATGGCCGTGCCTCCCGTCCGGGCCGGCTCGCGGCCGGATCGTTTCGTGTCAGACGATTTCCGGCTGATCGCTTCGCGACGCGGAAATCGGCTTCGCTCAGACCGCGTGCCGTACCGACAAACCTTCGAGCGGCCGCGGATCCCGGGCCGGACGGCCGATCCGGGCGGCGAGCCCGGCCGCGACGAGGAACAGGGCCGCCTCGGTGACGAACACCGTCGCGTAGGCCGGCACCACCGTGCCGAAGGCGAGGCGGGCGAGGTCGACGCCCGCCGCGCCCAGGAAGCCGCCGAGCCCGAAGGCGATGCCCTGGGCCGCGCCCCACACCCCCATCCGGGTGCCGTGGCGGCTCTCGCCGTCGGGAGCCCCGCCATGGCCGGCGAGCGCCATCATCGAGCCGATCGCCGCGACCGCGAACATGCCGTTGAACAGGCCGAGCCCGGCGACGCAGGTTCGCAGCGGCGCGCCCGGCCCCGCAAGGCCGCAGGCCGCGATGGCGGCGAGCGCCGCCGCCGAGCCGAGGCAGCCGGCGACGGTCCAGAGCCGCAGCGAGGCCAGCTTCCCGCGCCCGTTGGCGGTGACGAGCGCCACCAGGATCATGCCGGCGAGCACCCCGCCGTTCTGGAGACCCGAGAGCTTGGTGGTCGCCCCAGGCGAGAGCGCGAAGACGAGGCCGGCGAAGGGCTCGAGAATCAGTTCCTGCGCGCTGTAGGCGAGCATCGCCAGGAAGACGAACACCGTGAAGCGGCGCGCCTCCGGCTCGGCCCAGACCTCGGCCAGTACCCGGGCGAAGGGCCGTGCCGGCCCGGGCGGCTGCGGGGCCGCCGGGGCGCGGGCCGGCTCGACGCCCCACACCGCCGCGAGCGCGACCAGGAAGGCGATCAGCGACACGCCGCCCGAGACCGCGACGAGGCGCTCGCCCGAGAACGGGTCGAGGAGGTGCCCGGCGGTCGGCGCGGTGACGACGAAGCCGGCGATCATCATGATCCAGACGATCGTCGCGGCCGCGCCGCGGCGGTGGGGCGCGACGCCGGTGGAGAGCAGCACCAGGAGGGAGGTGCCGGCCGCCCCGACCCCGATGCCGACGGCGAGGAAGGACACGACGAGGACGACGAAGCCGAGCGCCGGCTGCCCGGCGACGAGCGCCGTGCCGAGGGCCGCCCCGAGCCCGCCGAGCGCCAGCAGCGCCATGCCGCCGACGATCCACGGCGTGCGGCGCCGGCCGAGATCCGAGCCGTAGCCCCAGCGCGGGCGCAAGATCTGCACGGCGTAGTGCAGCGCCACGAGCCCGCCGGGCAGGGCGGCGGGGAGTGCCAGTTCCACCACCATCACCCGGTTGAGGGTCGAGGTGATCAGCACCACGATGGCGCCGAGGGCGGTCTGGACGAGGCCGAGGCGCACGATGGTACCCCAGCCGAAGCCGGTCGTCGCGCTCATGCGGCGCCTCCCTGCAGGGCGAGCGCCGCGGTGAGCATGCCGAGCACCGAGAGCAGCGTGCCGGTGCCGTTGTACCAGGCGGCCCACCGGTGCGGATCGGACAGGAAGCGGCGCATCAGGACGCCCTGGCCGGCGAGCAGGGCGGCGACGAGGGCGGCGTGCCAGGGCATTCCCCAGGCCGCCAGCGCCGCGACGACCACGACCTGCGGCGCCGCCATGACGAGGCAGGCGAGGCGGGCGGCGCGGCCGGCGCCGAGCTGGACCGGCAGCGAGCGGATGCCGGTGCGCCGGTCGCCCTCCATCGACTTGAAGTCGTTGAGGGTCATGATGCCGTGGGCGCCCAGGCTGTAGAGCGCGGCGACGAGCACGATCCGCCCGTCCGGCAGGGCGCCCGCCATCACGGCGGTGCCGGTGAACCAGGGCAGGCCCTCGTAGCAGAGGCCGCAGGCGGCATTGCCCCACCAGCCGTTGCGCTTCAGCCGGAGCGGCGGCGCGCTGTAGGCCCAGGCGAGCGCCAGGCCGAACACGCCCGCGCCGAGCACCCAGGGACCGAGCAAGGCCGCGACGGCGAGCGACAGCAGCGTCCAGGCGAGCGCGACGAAGAGGCCCCAGCGGCCCGGCATGCGGCCCGAGGGGATCGGCCGGTCCGGCTCGTTGATGGCGTCGACGTGCCGGTCGAACCAGTCGTTCGCGGCCTGGCTGGTGGCGCAGACCAGGGGGCCGGCGAGCAGGATCCCGGCGAGGATCACCGGCCAGCGCCCCTGGACCGGGACGCCGGACGAGACCACCCCGCAGGCGAAGGCCCACATCGGGGCGAACCAGGTGATCGGCTTGAGCAGTTCGAGGAGCGCGCCCGGCTCCGGCACCGCCGACGGCTTTGCCAGGAGCGGCGGCTTCGGCAGGGGCTTGAGCAGGGGCTCGGTCGACATGTCGGGAGGGTGGAACCGCCCCGCGCGAGTGTCAAGCGGACTTTACACTTCTGGCCGTGCCGTCACGCAAGCGTGCGCCGCTCAGGCGTCGGCGTCGTCGGGTTCCTCGGAGCCGTCGAGGTCGCCGAGGCCGTAGCGGCGCATCTTGGCGTAGAAGCCCTGGCGGCTCAGGCCCAGCATCTCGGCCGCCGAGGCGCGGTTGTCGTGGGTGATGCGCAAAGCCGCCTCGATGCACAGCCGCTCGATCAGGTCGGTGGTCTCGCGCACCAGCGCCTTCATCGAGACGCGGCCGACGAGCTCGGTCATGTGCTCGACCGAGCGCGGCAGCTCGCGCCCGCCCGGCAGGCTCCCGGGCATCGCGGCGGCGACGCGCCGGGGCAGGCTGCGCAGGGTGAAGCCGAAGCAGGGCCGGTCGCCCCCCGGCACCGAGACCGCCGCGACCTCGACCTCGTCCACCGCCCCGAACTCGCCCCGCACCACGGTGGCGAAGTGGCGCACCGCGCCGTGCTCGGCGAGCGTCGTGAAGAGCGCCGCGATCTCGGTGCCCTCGCGCCCCAGCCAGCGATCGAGCGATTCGCCCTTGGCCTGGTGCTCGGTGGCGAGCTGGGCGAGGTCGAGGAAGGCGGCGTTGACCCCGATGATGCGACGGTCGCGGTCGGTGACGACGAAGCCCTCGGGCATCGCCTCGATCACGTCGAGCGCCCCCGAGCGCAGGGCCGCCGGGCTCTCGACCGGCGCGAGCGGGCTGAGGCGGACGAGAACGCTCGTCCCCGCCTCCTCGCGGAACAGGGTGGCGGAGACCCGCGCCTCGCCGCGCCGCTGGGCGAGCCGGGCGGCGAGGTCCTCGGCCTGGCCGGTCAGGCGCAGGCCGACGAGCAGCGCCTGGACGGCGCGGGCGCTCTCGGGCTCGAACAGGTCGACGAGGTCGCGCCCGACGACGCGCTTGACCGCCCGGCCGAGCAGGCGGGCGGCGGCCGGGTTGACCTCGCCGATGCGGCGGGTCGCGGCGTCGACGATCAGGATCGGCTCGCCGGCGAGCTGGAACAGCACCCGGTAGCGGGTCTCGGCACCGCGCAGGCGGGCGTAGTCGCGCTCGAGCGCCTGCTGCGAGTCCGTCAGCCGCTGCTGCAGGGCCGAGAGCGCCCGCAGGTCGCGGCCGATCACGATGATGCGGTCGTCGTCGGGCACCCGCAGGGCAGCGTAGCGGATCGGCACGTCGGCGCCGCCCTGCGCCGAGGGGTGGTTGACCTGGCGCCAGCGCGTGACGGCGCCGGGCTCCGCATCCTCGATCAGGCGCAGGACCTTGGGCCGGCTCTCCACCGTCACGGTATCGATCCAGCGCCGCCCGAGCCAGGTCTCGCCGGCCTCCTCGGACAGGCCGTCGGCTCCGAAGGCGGCGTCGCGGATCACCCCGTCGCCGTCGACCACGAGGGACACGTCGCTGGCGGCAGCGACGAGGCTGCCCGTCATCCGGGGATCGAGGCGGGAGACGGCATCTCGAAGCACCGCGAAAGATTCCTTCGCAGCAGGGCTCACGGGTCTGTTCAAGGGCCACCAAAACGCCGGACCGCACCGAACAGGTCTTTCAGCAGGCTCTAATCCGCAGATCAAGCAAGCTTTGCAAGATTCCGGGCGCCTGTCGCGCATCCTCGACAGCCGCGTCGGCGCCGACGAGCCGGATCCGGTCCGGCCGGCCGGCGAAGGCGGGGCCGCCGACGACCACCCGCAGGTCGCGGTTGCGCGAGGCGCGCCGCAGCACCGGGACCGCCAGCGCCAGGCGCTCGACGTGGACGTCGCAGGACAGTGACAGGCCGAGCACGTCGAACCATTCGGCGCGCAGCCGCTCGATCGCGTCGGTGAGGCAGGGCTCGAAGCTCGTCGCCACGTCCCAGCCGGTCTCGCCGAGGAAGTGGGCGGTCAGCGTCAGCCCGAAGGTGTGAGTCTCGCCGGGAGCGGGTGCGAGCAGGACCCGCCGGCTCGCCGGATCGACCGGCCGCGGATCGAGGCAGTGCGTCTCGAGGTCGTGGACGAGGCGGCGCAGGCGGGCCATCGCGGTCGTCACCTGGACGAAGTCGCAGACGTCCTCCTCCCACAGCCGGCCGATATGCCGGGCCGTGGGGGCGAGGAGCCCGGTCAGCACCTCCTCGAGGCTCATGCCCTCGTCGAGGAGGCTGCGGACCTCGGCCAGCACGTCCCGGTCCTCGGGCAGCAGCAGCAGGGTGCCGAGGCGGAGGATGTCGTCGGCCGCGCACGGGCGTGATGAGAGCCGGCGCACCGGGCGCTCGCCGCGATGGGCGAGCATCAGTCGCGGGATGATCTCGGCCTCGACGACCTCGGCGAGGTCGTCGCGCCACCGTAGCCTCCTGCGTACTCCCCCGGAGTTTATTTCGCAGGAAGGCCTGTCGTGAGAAGACCTGTCGTGGAAGGTCTGCTCGCGGGCACCCGTCCTACCGCTGGGCCTGGTGCCGTGCTGCGCTTGATCTCCCACCAGCACCTCCCCGATGCGCAGGAAAACCGGTTCTGCTCGACCTTGTATCGGGTTCTTCTACGCTGGGAGCGCCTTAGGTCGGGTGGCGTCATCCGCTTTCCTTGCAGGATACATCTCCGGCGTGCGGCTGCAAGGCACTTTCGCGAGAGGTTCCGAGGATTGTCACGATCACTAACTGTCAACTTAGGTTGACACTCCGGGCTCGCCGGTCCTAGGCTTCCCTCATCGGCATCCGCGGTCAACGCGGGTCGGCCAGGAGGGCAGGCGCGATGGCGACGTCCACGGATCGGCCGTTTCTCTACAGCGAGGCCGAGCGCCGCCGCCGCGACGCCTCGCCCTGGACCCTGGTCCAGGGCGTGCTCGCCCCGTTGCAATTCGCGGTCTTCCTGGTGAGCCTTGCCCTGGTCTCGCGCACGCTGGCCACCGGCGAGGGCGTGGCGCTTGCCAACGCCTCGGTCGTCGCCAAGACCCTCGCGCTCTACGCCATCATGGTCACCGGCTCCCTGTGGGAGAAGGCGGTGTTCGGGCGCTACCTCTTCGCCCCGGCCTTCTACTGGGAGGACGTGGTGAGCATGCTGGTGCTGGCGCTCCACACCGCCTACCTGGTGGCGCTGGCCACCGGCGCGCTCGCCACCACCGGGCTGATGCTGCTCGCGCTCTCGGCCTACGCCACCTACCTGGTCAATGCCGGCCAGTTCCTGCTCAAGCTGCGGGCGGCCCGCCTGCAGGCACCCGCCTACGCGATGGGGGCGGCGCGATGACGGCGCTGGCGTCCGCTCACCCGTCCGCGGTCCCCTGCGGCCCCGAGATCCGCCACGAGCGCGGCCAGCGGGCGGTCTTCTGCGGGCTCACCGGCATCGTCTGGCTGCACCGCAAGATCCAGGACGCCTTCTTCCTGGTGGTCGGCTCGCGCACCTGCGCGCACCTGATCCAGTCGGCGGCGGGCGTCATGATCTTCGCCGAGCCGCGATTCGCCACCGCGATCATCGAGGAGCGCGACCTCGCCGGCCTCGCCGACGCGCACGAGGAGCTGGACCGCGTCGTGCGCCGCCTGCTGGAGCGCCGGCCCGACATCAGGCTCCTGTTCCTCGTCGGCTCCTGCCCCTCCGAGGTGATCAAGCTCGATCTCGGCCGGGCCGCGACGCGCCTCTCCGGCACCTTCGCGCCCGACGTGCGGGTCTTGAGCTACTCCGGCAGCGGCATCGAGACGACCTTCACCCAAGGGGAAGACGCCTGCCTCGCCGCCCTGGTGCCGGATCTGCCCCGGAGCCAGGATGCCTCCCTCCTCGTCGTCGGGGCGCTGGCCGACGTGGTCGAGGACCAGTTCGCGCGGCTCTTCGGCGATCTCGGCATCGGCAACGTCCGCTTCCTGCCCGGGCGCCGGGCGGCGGACCGGGCGCCGGTCGGCCCGAACACCCGCTACCTCCTCGCCCAGCCCTTCCTCACCGACACCGCCCGGGCGCTGGAGGATCGCGGTGCCGCCCGCATCCCGGCCCCGTTCCCGCTCGGCGCCGAGGGCACGACCCTGTGGCTCTCGGCCGCCGCCCACGCGTTCGGGATCCCGTCCGCCCGCCTCGCCGCGGTCACCGAGGCCGGCCGCGCCCGCGCGGCGCGGGCGCTCGCGGCCCATCGCGACCGGCTCGCCGGCAAGCGGGTGTTCTTCTTCCCCGATTCGCAGCTCGAAGTGCCGCTCGCCCGCTTCCTGTCGCGGGAGATGGGCGCGGCGCTGATCGAGGTCGGCACGCCCTACCTGCATCGCGGCCACCTCGCCGAGGACCTGGCGCTCCTCCCCGACGGCACCCGGGTGACCGAGGGCCAGAGCCTCGACGACCAGCTCGACCGCTGCCGGGCGGCCCGGCCCGACCTGACGATCTGCGGGCTCGGCCTCGCCAACCCGCTCGAGGCCGAGGATCTGGTCACCAAGTGGTCGATCGAGCTCCTGTTCACCCCGATCCAGGGCTACGAGCAGGCCGGCGACCTCGCCGGGCTGTTCACTCGCCCCCTCGCGCGCCGCGCGCGGCTGGAGGGTTGACGCCATGCAGCTCACGCTCTGGACCTACGAGGGGCCTCCCCATATCGGCGCCATGCGGGTCGCCACCGCGATGCGGGGCCTGCACTACGTGCTGCACGCGCCGCAGGGCGACACCTACGCCGACCTGCTCTTCACCATGATCGAGCGGCACGGCGCCCGCCCGCCGGTGACCTACACCACCTTCCAGGCCCGCGACCTCGGGTCCGACACCGCCGAGATCTTCAAGCAGGCGGTCGCCGCCGCCTATGGCCGCTTCCGGCCCCAGGCGATGATCGTCGGCGCCTCCTGCACCGCCGAACTGTTGCAGGACGATCCGGGCGGGCTGTCGAAGGCGCTCGGCCTGCCGATCCCGGTGATCCCGCTGGAGCTGCCCGCCTACCAGAAGAAGGAGAACTGGGGGGCGTCGGAGACTTTCTATCGCCTCGTGCGCACGCTCGCCCCCGCCGCACCCGCCCCGGAGCGGCCCAAGGCCAGCTGCAACATCCTCGGGCCGACCTCGCTCGGATTCCGCCACCGCGACGACCTGCGCGAGGTGCGCGGGCTGCTCGCCGAACTCGGCATCGCCGTCAACGTGGTGGCACCGCTCGGCGCCACGCCGGCCGATCTCGGGCGGCTCGGGCAGGCGGCCTTCAACGTCGTGCTCTATCCGGAGGTGGCCCGCAACGCGGCGCAATGGCTGGAAAAGACCCACGGCCAGCCCTTCGTCGAGACCGCGCCGATCGGCGTGAAGGGCACCACCGCCTTCGTCGAGGCGGTGGCGGCGCTCGCCGGTATCGACCCGGCGCCGGTCCTCGACGGGGAGGGCTCGCGCCTGACGTGGTACGCGCGCTCGGTCGATTCGACCTATCTCACGGGCAAGCGCGTCTTCGTCTTCGGCGACGCCACCCACGCCATCGCGGCGGCCCGGGTCGCGGCGCGCGAGATCGGCTTCTCCGTCGTCGGTCTCGGCACCTATTCGCGCGAATTCGCCCGCGAGGTCCGGGCGGAGGCCGCCGAGCACGGCATCGAGGCGCTGGTCACCGACGATTACCTCGCGGTCGAGGCGGCGATCGCCGCGGCGCAGCCGGAGCTGGTGCTCGGCACCCAGATGGAGCGCCACGTCGCCAAGCGGCTCGGCATCCCCTGCGCGGTGATCTCGGCGCCGATGCACGTCCAGGACGTGCCGGCCCGCCACGCCCCCCAGATGGGGTTCGAGGGCGCGAATGTGCTCTTCGACACCTTCGTCCACCCGCTGATGATGGGGCTGGAAGAGCACCTGTTGGCGATGTTCCGGGACGACCCGGAATTCCATGACGGCGTCGCCCCTTCACATCTCGGCGGAGCGCCGCGCGAGGAGGCCGAGACCGCGGTCGTTGCCGCGCCTGTCACCGCCGCGACGCCGGTGGTCTGGTCGATCGAGGCCGAGCGCGAACTGAAGAAGGTCCCGTTCTTCGTGCGGGGCAAGGCCCGCCACAACACCGAACGCTACGCCCGCGAGCGGGCGCTCCCGCTCATCACCGTCGAGACCCTGTACGATGCCAAAGCGCATTTCAGCCGGTGACGGACCGGGCGCGCTGCCGGAGCTGCGCGTCGTCATCGTCACCCTCGACAACCACCTCGCCGGGGCGGTGGAGCGGGCGCGCCGGGTGCTGGCCGTGAGCGCGCCCGGCCTCGTCCTCGGCTTCCACGCCGCCGCCGAGTGGGAGACCGATCCGTCGGCCGTCGAGGCCTGCCGGGCCGACATCGCCCGGGCCGACATCGTGCTCTCGGCGATGCTGTTCATGGACGAGCACGTCCGGGCGGTGCTCCCCGCGCTGCTCGCTCGCCGCACCGAGTGCGACGCGATGGTGGGCTGCCTCTCGGCCGCCGAGGTGGTGCGCACCACCCGGATGAACCGCTTCGCCATGGACGGCTCGCAGCGCGGCGCGCTCGACTTCCTCAAGCGATTGCGCGGCAAGTCGGGGCCGGGCGGCACGCAAGGGAACGGTGCGCGCCAGATGGCGCTGATCCGCCAGATCCCCCGCATCCTGCGCTTCATCCCGGGCTCGGCCCAGGACGTGCGGGCGTACTTCCTGACGCTGCAATACTGGCTCGCCGGCTCGGACGAGAACGTCGTCAATCTCGTGCGCTTCCTCGCCGGCCGCTACGCCGCCGGCCCGCGCACCGCCTGGCGCCGGCACCTCACGGCGGCCGAGCCGCTGAGCTACCCCGAGACCGGCCTCTACCATCCGCGCCTGGCGGAGCGGGTGACCGAGCGCCTCGACCGGCTGCCGGCCTCCGGCAAGGCCGGCCGGGTCGGGCTCCTGCTGATGCGCTCCTACGTGCTCGCCGGCAACACGGCGCATTACGACGGGGCGATCGCGGCGTTGGAGGCCCGCGGGCTCAGCGTCGTGCCGGCCTTCGCCAGCGGGCTCGACAACCGTCCCGCAGTCGAAAAATTCTTCCTGCGCGACGGCCGGTCGGCGATCGATGCGCTGGTCTCGCTCACCGGTTTCTCCCTCGTCGGAGGTCCGGCCTACAACGACGCCGCCGCCGCGAGCGCGATGCTGGCGCGGCTCGACGTACCCTACCTCGCCGCGCAGGCGGTCGAGTTCCAGACCCTGGAGCAGTGGGAGGCCTCGGCCCGGGGCCTGTCGCCGGTCGAGGCGACCATGATGGTGGCGATCCCCGAACTCGACGGCGCCACCGCCCCGATGGTGTTCGGCGGCCGCTCCGCCGGGGGGAGCGAGTCCCGCGACATGGCGGTGCATCCCGAGCGAACCGCGCGCCTCGCCGAGCGGGTGGCGCGTCTCGTCTCGCTCCGGGCCCGCGCGCGCGCGGAGCGCAAGGTCGCGATCGTCCTGTTCAATTTCCCGCCGAATGCCGGCGCCACCGGCACCGCCGCCTTCCTGTCGGTCTGGGACTCGCTCCACCGCGTGCTCCAGGGCCTGAACGCGGACGGTTATTCCGTCGAGGTGCCCGAAAGCGTCGATGCGTTGCGCGCCCGGGTCCTGGAGGGCAACGCCGCCCGCTTCGGCACGCAGGCCAACGTCGCCCACCGCATCACGGCCGACGACCACGTCCGGCGCGAGGCGCATCTCGCCGAAATCGAGGCGCAGTGGGGCCCGGCGCCGGGCCGGCACCAGAGCGACGGTTCGACGATCCTGGTGCTCGGCGCACATTTCGGAAACGTCTTCGTCGGGGTGCAGCCGGCCTTCGGCTACGAGGGCGACCCGATGCGCCTGCTGTTCGAGCACGGCTTTGCCCCGACCCACGCCTTCTCGGCCTTCTACCGCTACCTGCGCGAGGACTTTTGTGCCGACGCGGTGCTGCATTTCGGCACCCACGGGGCGCTCGAATTCATGCCCGGCAAGCAGACCGGGCTGTCGGCCGCCTGCTGGCCCGAGCGGCTGATCGGGGCTCTTCCCCACGTCTACCTCTACGCCGCCAACAACCCGTCGGAGGGCACGCTGGCCAAGCGCCGGGCCGCCGCGACGCTGGTGAGCTACCTGACCCCGAGCCTCGCCCAGGCCGG
This sequence comes from Methylobacterium ajmalii, assembly GCF_016613415.1. Taxonomy (GTDB): domain Bacteria; phylum Pseudomonadota; class Alphaproteobacteria; order Rhizobiales; family Beijerinckiaceae; genus Methylobacterium; species Methylobacterium ajmalii. The sequence continues at coordinate 37,856 of NZ_JACWCT010000129.1, forward strand.
GCTCTATCGCGGGCTGATCGACCTCAAGGCGTCGCTCGAGCGCCGCCGTGCCCTGCCGCCGGAAGAGGCCGCGGAGCGGGGCAAGCTCGCGGCGCTCATCCACGGCCAGGCACTCGCCCTCGACCTCGCCGCGGGCGACGGCTGGGGCGAGGACGCGGAAGCGCGCATCGCCGATCTCGCGGTCCGGCTGATCGAGCTCGAACACACCCTGATCCCGCACGGGCTGCACGTGGTCGGGCAGGGGACGCCGCCCGAGGAGCGCATCGACCTGCTCCTGGCGCTCGCCGAATCGGTCCACGGCCTCGCGCCGGATCGCGCCGGCATCGCGCGGCTGGTGGCCGGTGCCACGCCGGAGGAGGCCGCCGGTCCCGGCGCCGCCGACGCGACCCTTGCGGCCTTCCGGGCGCTCGCCGAGACCGACCGGCTGCTCGCCGAGGATCACGAGATCCCGGCCCTGCTGCGCGCCCTCGACGGCCGCTTCGTCGCCCCGGTGGCCGGCGGCGACGTGCTGCGCTCGCCCGCGATCCTGCCGACGGGGCGCAACCTGCACGGTTTCGATCCCTACCGGATCCCGAGCGCCTTCGCCCTCGCCGACGGAAGGGCCCAGGTCGAAAAGCTGCTCGCCCGTCATGCCGCCGATGGCGGCGCCTATCCGGAGAGCATCGCCCTGGTGCTGTGGGGCAGCGACAACCTGAAGAGCGAGGGCGCGCCGGTCGCCCAGGCGCTGGCACTGATGGGCGCCCAGCCCCGCTTCGACGGCTACGGCCGGCTCTGCGGCGCGGTGCTGATCCCGATCGAGGACCTTGGGCGCCCGCGCATCGACGTCGTCGCGACCCTGTCCGGCATCTTCCGCGATCTCCTGCCGCTCCAGACCAAGCTTTTGGCCGAGGCCGCCTGGCTCGCCGCCAGCGCCGACGAGCCGCAGGACATGAACTTCGTGCGCAAGCACGCGCTGGCGCACCAGGCGGCGCAGGGCATCGATCTCGAGACGGCGGCGCTCCGGGTCTTCAGCAACGCGGAGGGGGCCTACGGCGCCAACCTCAACCACCTCGTCGATTCCGGGCGCTGGGAGGACGAGACCGAGCTGTGCGAGACGTTCTCGCGCCGCAAGAGTTTCGCGTACGGCCGCGACGGCCGTCCGGAGCCCCGCCGTGCCCTGATGCAGGCGGTGCTGGCGGGGGTCGATCTCGCCTATCAGAACCTCGATTCGGTCGAGGTCGGCGTGACCAGCGTCGACCATTACTTCGACGGGCTCGGCGGCATGGCCCGCGCCGTGGCGAAGGCCCGGGGGACCTCGGTCCCGGTCTATATCAGCGACCAGACCCGCGGCGAGGGCCGGGTGCGCTCGCTCTCCGAGCAGGTCGCTCTGGAGACCCGCACCCGCATGCTCAACCCGAAATGGGTCGAGGGGATGCTGGGCCACGGCTACGAGGGCGTGCGCCAGATCGACCAGCACCTCACCAACACGGTCGGCTGGTCGGCCACCACCGATCAGGTCGCGCCCTGGATCTACCAGCGCATCACCGAAACTTATGTCCTCGACGAGGCGATGCGCGAGCGCATGGCGGCGCTCAACCCCGCCGCTTCGGCCAAGGTCGCCCACCGCCTGATCGAGGCGCATCGGCGCGGCTTCTGGACCCCAGACCCCGAGACCCGGGCCGCCCTCGACCGGGCCGAGGAGGCTCTCGAGGACCGGCTCGAAGGCATCACCGCGGAGGCTGCCGCATGAACATCGCGATCCGAAACCCCGTCCCCGCCCGACGGGAAGAGGGAAGCCTCCAGGTCGCCCTCGATCCGGACATCCGCATCGAGACCGCCAAGGTCTTCGCCGTCTACGGCAAGGGCGGCATCGGCAAGAGCACGACCTCGTCGAACCTCTCCGTCGCGTTCTCGAAGCTCGGCAAGCGCGTCCTGCAGATCGGCTGCGACCCCAAGCACGATTCGACCTTCACGCTGACGAAGCGCCTGGCGCCCACCGTCATCGATGCCCTGGAGGCGGTGCAGTTCCATTCGGAGGAACTGCGCGTCGAGGACTTCGTGGTCGAGGGATACAACGGCGTGCGCTGCGTCGAGGCGGGAGGCCCGCCGGCCGGCACCGGCTGCGGCGGCTACGTCGTCGGGCAGACGGTGAAGCTCCTGAAGGAGCACCACCTCCTGGAAGATACCGACGTGGTGATCTTCGACGTCCTCGGCGACGTCGTCTGCGGCGGCTTCGCCTCGCCGCTCCAGCACGCCGACCGGGCGCTGATCGTCACGGCGAACGACTTCGATTCGATCTTCGCGATGAACCGGATCGTCGCGGCGATCCACGCCAAGTCGAAGAATTACGGCGTGCGCCTCGGCGGCGTCATCGCCAACCGCTCGGCGAAGACCGACGAGATCGACCGCTTCAACGACGCGGTGGGCTTGAAGCGCCTGGCGCATTTCCAGGATCTCGACGTGGTGCGCCGCTCGCGCCTGAAGAAGGCGACGCTGTTCGAGATGGATCCCTCGCCGGAACTGCTCGCGGTGCAGGCGGAGTACCTGCAACTCGCCGAACAGCTCTGGGCCGGTGTCGATCCGCTTCCGGCGGTGCCGATGAAGGATCGAGACCTCTTCGAATTTCTCGGGTTCGACTGATGACCAGCTCCACCTACGCCGCTCGCCGGGCCCAGCTCGAAACCTATTTCGACCGCACCGCCGTCGAGGCCTGGGCGCGGCTGACCTCCGACGCGCCGGTGAGCCGCATCCGCGCCACCGTGCGCGCCGGCCGCGACGCGATGCGGGCCGAGCTCCTGTCCTGGCTGCCCGCCGACCTCTCGGGCCGGCGCCTGCTCGATGCCGGCTGCGGCACCGGGGCACTCGCCGTCGAGGCGGCCCGGCGCGGCGCCGAGGTCGTGGCGGTGGACGTCTCGCCGAACCTCGTGGAACTGGCCCGCGAGCGCCATGCCGGCCTTCGGCTGTCCGGCCGGCTGCATTTCCAGGTCGGCGACATGCTCGACGACACGCTCGGGCGCTTCGACCACGTCGTGGCGATGGACTCGCTGATCCATTACCGCACCCCCGACATCGTCCGGGCGCTCGCTCGGCTGGCCCGCCGCACCGATGCCTCGGTGCTGTTCACGGTGGCGCCGCGCACCCCGCTGCTCACCGTGATGCACGCCGCCGGCCGGCTCTTCCCCCGCGGCGATCGGGCGCCGGCGATCGAGCCGGTCGGGGAGGGCGCGCTGCGCCGCCGCGTCGCCGCCGAGCCGGGTCTTCAGGGCTTCGCCCTCGCCCGCAGCCGCCGGATCAACTCCGGCTTCTACCTCTCCAACGCCCTGGAGCTGGTGCGCCGATGAGCGCCGCCCGCCGCCTCGCCCGGGTGCTGGCCGATCTCGGGCCCCGCTACCTGCCTTTCGCGGATGCCGCGACCAAGGAGCTGCCGCTCGGCCGGCTCCTGCGCCTGTCGCTGTTCCAGGTCACGGTCGGGATGGCGGCGGTTTTGCTGATCGGCACCCTCAACCGGGTGATGATCGTCGAGCTCGACGTGCCGGCCTGGATCGTCGCCGTGATGCTGGCGCTGCCGCTGCTGGCCGCCCCGTTTCGCGCCCTGGTGGGCTTCCGCTCCGACACCCACCGCTCGGTGCTGGGCTGGCGGCGCGTCCCCTACCTGTGGTTCGGCACGCTGCTGCAATTCGGCGGCTTCGCGATCATGCCGTTCGCGCTCCTGATCCTGTCGGGGGACACGACCGGTCCGATCGTGATCGGGCAGGTGGCGGCGGCGCTCGCCTTCGTGCTCGTCGGCGCGGGCTTGCACACCACGCAGACGGTGGGGCTCGCTCTCGCCACCGATCTCGCACCCGCGCATGCCCGCCCGAAGGTCGTGGCGCTGCTCTGCGCCATGCTGCTCGCCGGCATGATGGCGAGCGCCGTGGTGTTCGGGCTGGCGCTGCACGACTTCTCGGCCATCCGCCTGATCCAGGTGATCCAGGGCGCGGCGCTGGCGACGCTCATCCTCAACGGCATCGCCCTATGGAAGCAGGAGCCGCGCGACACCTCCCGCAAGTCGGTGCCGGCGCGCCGCTTCGCCGAGGCCTGGGAGGCCTACGCGGCCCAGCCGCAGGCGCGCCGCCGCCTCATCGCCACCGGTCTCGGCACGGCGGGGTTCAGCATGCAGGACATCCTGCTCGAGCCCTATGGCGGCCAGATCCTGCACCTGCCGGTCGCGGCGACCACCGCGCTCACCGCATTGCTCGCCGTCGGCGGCGGGATCGGGCTGCTGACGGCCGCGCGCTGGCTCAACCGCGGCGGCGATCCGTTCCGGGTCGCGGCGGCCGGCGCGGTCGTCGGCATCGCGGCCTTCTCGGCGGTGGTCTTCGCCGCCCCTCTCGGCTCCGGCGGGCTCTTCGCCTGCGGCGTCGCGCTGATCGGGCTGGGCGGCGGGCTCTTCGCCCACGGCACGCTGACCGCCTCGATGGCCGGGGCGGCCCCTGAGCAGTCCGGCCTCGCCCTCGGCGCCTGGGGGGCCGTGCAGGCGACGGCGGCCGGCGCCGCCATCGCGGCGAGCGGCATCCTGCGCGACGCGGGCTCGGCGCTCGCAGTCTCGGGCCGCCTCGGCGAGGCGATGTCCGAGGCCTCCACCGGCTACCTCGTCGTCTACCACATCGAGATCGGGCTCCTGTTCGCCACCCTGGTGGCGATCGGTCCGCTGGTGCGCCGGCCCGCTCTTCCCCCGCTCTCCGCCCGTCCGGCTCTGTCCTAGAAGGAGGCCGTCATGCCCAAGGGTGCCCTCACGAGCTATCTCGACGTCGCGCAAGTGGTGCTCTACGCGTTCTGGATCTTCTTTGCCGGCCTGGTCTTCTACCTGCGCCGCGAGGATCGCCGGGAAGGCTACCCGCTCGAATCCGAGGTCCATGGCGGCCTGAAAGGGTGGGACTGGCTGTTCGTGCCGTCCCCCAAGACCTTCCTGCTCGCCGACGGCTCGGCCGTGCTGGCGCCGCGTCCGCACGAGGGCCCGGTCGGCGAGCTCAAGGCGGTCAAGCTCGAGCCCTGGCCCGGCGCCCCGATCGTCCCGACCTCGACGGACGATTCGCGGCTCGCCGACGGCGTCGGCCCGGGTGCCTACGCGCTGCGCGCCGAGCGGCCAGACCTGACCTGGGAGGGCAAGACCCGCATCGTACCGATGCGCGTCGCCGACGAGTTCACGGTCTCGGCGGACGATCCCGATCCCCGCGGCATGCCGGTCTACGGCGCCGACCGCGTGCTCGCCGGCACCGTCACGGAGATCTGGGTCGATCGCGGCGAATCGCTGCCGCGCTACTACGAGATGGAACTGGAGGGCGCCCGCGACCGCACCGTGCTGATCCCGGTGACCTTCGCGGACGTGCAGCGCTTCAGCCGGCACAAGAAGATCATCGTCGAGGCGCTCCTCGCCCGCCAGTTCGCCGGCGTGCCGCCGCACCGCGACCCCGACAGCATCACCCTTCGGGAGGAGGAGCGGGTCATCGCCTATTACGGCGCCGGCACGCTCTACGCCACCGACGATCGCCAAGAACCGCTGTTGTGACAGGAGCCGCTGCTGTGACGGATCTGCTGCCCCACGGGCTGCCCGGCCCGCTGCCGAAGGGCGAGCGCCTGCTGTGGCAGGGCCGCCCGGCTCTCGTCAGCCTGGCGCGCCGCGCCTTCCACGTCGACCTCGTGGCGCTGTATTTCGGCGGGCTCGCGGGTTTCCAGGCCTATTCCTCCGGTCGGGTCTCGGCGGCCTGGCCGGTGCTGCTCGCCGGTGCCCTGGCGCTGGTGATCCTGTTCGCGCTCGCCTGGGGCACCTGCCGCACCACGGTCTACACCTTGACCGACAGGCGGCTGATGCTGCGCATCGGCATCGCGCTCCAGATGGACGTCAACCTGCCATTGAAGGAGATCGAGGGCGCCGCCTTCCATCGCTTCGGCGACGCCAGCGGCGACCTGCCGCTGCGCCTCAAGCCCGGCGTGCGGCTCGCCTACCTGCATCTCTGGCCCCACGCCCGGCCCTGGCGCCTGACCCGGCCCGAGCCGATGCTGCGCTGCGTGCCGGAGGCCGAGGCGGTGGCCAAGCGCATCGCCACGGCGCTGGCCGAGGCGAGCGGCCAGCCCGTCCAGGCGCTCCCGCCGGCACCCGCCGCCAGCCCCGTCCTGCCCGGCCGCCTCGCGGCCGCGGGCCACTAGGGAGAGGGTGATGGCGCACGACATCCCGATACCCCGGCCGCTCCTGCGCAATGCCGGCCTCCTCGTCGCCTTCTCGCTCGCCGCCGTGGCGGTCGGGCGCTTCGGCGGCGTCGGGATCACCCAGATGCCGCCGGCGCTCGCCGTCCAGGTCCTCGACCTCGCGGTCGAGGACCGGCCGGACGGCCGCGTTTCCCTGCGCAACGCCGGGAGCGGGCGCCTCGTCGCCGAGGTGCAGCCCGGCGAGGACGGCTTCCTGCGCGCGACCCTGCGGGTGATGGCCCAGGCCCGCCTGCGCGAGGGCCTGCCCCGCGACCCGCCGTTCCGGCTCACCCGCTGGGACAACGGCACGCTGACCCTCGACGACGTCGCATCGGGCCGGCGGATCAACCTCGAGGCCTTCGGGCTCGACAACGCGGTCGCCTTCGCGCGGCTGCTCGAACAGGGGAGGGGCGCATCGTGATGCAGTGGCTGAGCGGCAAACGCCGCATCGAGGTGCCGTGCACGGTCGAGATCGAGCAGACGGCCGAGAGCCTGCACGCCCACGTCACGCTGGACGGCGGGCTCCTGATCGCCCCGGGCGACGAGGTGACGGTGCACGACGCCCCCACCTCCGTGCCCTACGGCGACCGGATCGTGGTGCGCCGTACCGCCACCGTGGTGCGCGCCGGCGCCATCGAGCGCCTGTGGACCCGCATCGCGGGCCATTTCGAACTCACCGAACTCTACGAAGTCAGCTTCTCGGAAAGGACGCGGCTATGAGCGCGACGACCCTGAAGACCCCGAACGAGAGCACCAAGTCGGCCCAGGAAACCACGTTCCTGAGTCCGCGCTTCTACACCACCAACTTCGAGGAGCTCGACCGCACGAATGTCGAGCCGGTGCGGGCCGAGTGGGACGTGCTCCTCGCCGAGATGCGCTCGGACCCCAACAAGCGCCACTTCGTGCGCAATTCCGACTTCGACCTCGACCTGTCGGGCCTCGACCCGGAGCTGCGCAAGGAATTCCTCGACTTCCTCGTCTCGTCGATCACCGCCGAGTTCTCGGGCTGCGTGCTCTACGCCGAGATGCGCAAGCGCGCCAAGAACAAGGACATCCGCGAGCTCTTCGCCTTCATGAGCCGCGACGAGGCGCGCCACGCCGGCTTCATCAACGACACGCTGAAGGATTTCGGCGTCGGCATCGATCTCGGCTTCCTCACGAAGGCCAAGAAGTACACCCATTTCCGGCCGAAATTCATCTTCTACGCGACCTACCTGTCGGAGAAGATCGGTTACGCCCGCTACATCACGATCTTCCGCCACCTCGAGCGTAATCCGGACAACCGCTTCCACCCGATCTTCAAGTGGTTCGAGAAGTGGTGCAACGACGAGTTCCGCCACGGCGAAGCATTCGCGCTCCTGATGCGGGCGAACCCCAAGCTCCTCACCGGCATCAACTACTACTGGATCAAGTTCTTCCTGCTCGCCGTGTTCTGCACGATGTACGTGCGCGACCAGTGCCGGCCGGCCTTCCACAAGGCGCTCGGGATCGACCCGAAGGAGTACGACTTCCAGGTCTTTGCCATCACCTCCGAGATCTCGCGCCAGGTCTTTCCGCTTACCCTCGATCTCGACAATCCGGGCTTCCGGGCAGGCCTCGAACGCCTGCTCACCTGTGCCCGCGGCATCGAGGAGGCCAAGGCGCAGGGCGGCCTGATCGGCAGGATCAAGCATGCCGGCCACGCCGCCAGGGCGGCCCTGGCTTTCGGCCGGCTGATGGTGATGCCGGCGAAGGCCAACCCGATGCCAGCGCAGATCCGCCTCAGCCCCGCCTGGTAGCGCCCGCATGTCCGACTACGCCGCGCCCATCCTCTATGCCGTCGTGATCTGGTGGTTTTTGACCGGGGCGATCCTCTGGCTGAACCACCGGCCGCGCCGCACCCATGCCTGGAGCTTCGGCGCGACGACCGTGGCGCTCTTCGGAGCGCTGTGGGTGATCGGCTGGAGCACCAACCAGGAGAGCGAGGCGGGGGCCTACGCGGCCTTCACGGCGGCCCTGATCGTCTGGGGCTGGCAGGAGATGGCCTTCTACATGGGCTATGTCGCCGGCCCCCGGCGCACCCCGGGCGTTCCCACCGACCGGGGGCTCGCCCGGTTCGGCGCGGCCGCCGCGACCAACCTCTGGCACGAGGCGGCGATCATCCTCGGCTTTGCCGCCATCGCCTGGCTCACGGCGGGCGGACCGAACCGGATGGCGCTCTGGACCTACCTGGTGCTGTGGGGGATGAACCTCAGCGCCCGGCTCAACCTGTTCCTCGGCGTGCGCAACCTTCATGCCGAGTTCCTGCCCGAACACCTTCGTTACCTCGGCAGCTTCTTCCGTCGCGCGCCGATGAACGCGCTGTTTCCGGTGGCGATGATCCTCGCCACCGGCTTCCTGCTGGTGCTGCTCCACCCCGCCGTCACCGAGAGCGCCTCGGCCTTCAAGCGCTCCGGCCACACCATGATGGCGACCCTGATGGCGCTCGCCATTTTGGAGCACGGCTTCCTGATGCTGCCCTTGCCCTCCGCCGCGCTCTGGGGCTGGGGGCTGCCCGCCCGCCGCCCCGGGGCCGACGCCGCGCCGTGACCACCGAAAGAAACCGACCACAAGAACACCGCACGAGGGGACGCCCGATGGACTACGAAGCGCACTTCTCCGCCGCTCTCCAGGGTCTGCACCGCGAGGGCCGCTACCGGGTCTTCACCGATCTGGAGCGGCAGGCCGGCCGGTTCCCCTACGCCACCCAGCACGGCGCCCACGGCACCCGCGAGGTGACCGTGTGGTGCTCGAACGACTATCTCGGCATGGGCCAGCACCCGGCGGTGACCGGCGCCATGCACGAGGCGATCGACCGCTGCGGCGCCGGCGCGGGCGGCACCCGCAACATCTCGGGCACCAACCACTACCACGTGCTCCTCGAGCAGGAGCTCGCCGACCTGCACGGCAAGGAGGCGTCCCTCCTCTTCACCTCGGGCTACGTCTCGAACTGGGCCGGGCTCGGCACCCTCGCCTCGAAGCTGCCGGGCTGCGTCGTGTTCTCCGACGAGGGCAACCACGCCTCGATGATCGAGGGCATCCGCTCGAGCCGGGCCGAGCGCCACATCTTCCGTCACAACGATCCCGACGACCTCGACCGCAAGCTCCGTCTCGTCGATCCGAAGCTCCCGAAGCTCGTCGCCTTCGAATCGGTCTACTCGATGGACGGCGACATCGCGCCGATCGCCGAACTCTGCGACGTGGCCGAGGCGCACGGCGCCATGACCTATCTCGACGAGGTCCACGCCGTCGGCCTCTACGGGCCCCGCGGCGGCGGCATCGCCGAGCGCGAGGGGCTGATGCACCGGCTCACGGTGATCGAGGGTACGCTCGGCAAGGCCTTCGCGGTCTCGGGCGGCTACATCGCGGCCTCGACCGCGCTCTGCGACTTCGTGCGCAGCTTCGCCTCGGGCTTCATCTTCACCACCTCGCTGCCGCCGGCCATCGCGGCGGGCGCGGCGGCGAGCATCCGCCACCTCAAGGCGAGCGGCGCGGAGCGCGCCCGCCACCAGGACCGCGTCGCCGCGGTGCGCCGGCGGCTGTCGGCCATCGGCATCCCGCTCCTCGACAATCCGAGCCACATCGTGCCGGTGATGGTCGGCGATCCCGTACTGTGCAAGCAGATCAGCGATACGCTGCTCGACGAGTTCGGCATCTACGTCCAGCCGATCAACTACCCGACGGTGGCCCGCGGCACCGAGCGCCTGCGGATCACGCCCTCGCCGCTGCACAGCGACGCCGACATCGATCACCTGGCCCTGGCGCTCGGAACGATCTGGGGCCGGATCGGGCTCGCCCGGGCGGCGTGAGACGCGACATCTGAACCCTCCCCCCTCTGCAGGGGAGGGTTCTCTACGCGCGACCGTCTCGGCTACTCGATCGGTAGCGTGTGTCTCTGTCAGAAAAAATAGCCGTCAATTTCATTAGACAATCGCGACGTCCCGGCCGATCCTGCCCGTACTCCATCCGCGAGGACCCGCACCGTGGCCCCCACCCAATCGGCCCTGTCCCGGCGGGCGTCCAAGCCGGGCTTCCCGAAGCCGACCGTCGTGGATTCCGCCGCTCTCGCCGAGGCCGGACCGCGCCCGGCCTATCCGTTCGCGGCCATCGTCGGGCAGGAGGCGATGCGCCGCGCGCTCCTCGTCTCGGCGGTCGATCCGGCGGTCGGCGGGGTGCTGGTCTTCGGCGACCGCGGTACCGGCAAGTCCACCGCCGTGCGGGCGCTCGCCGCCCTGCTGCCGCCGATGCGGGCGGTGGCGGGCTGCCCCTATGCCTGCGATCCGGTCGAGGCCGCGGCGATGTGCCAGGCCTGCGCCGCCCGCCGGGGGCAGGGCCTCGCGGTGAGGACCGTGCCGGTGCCGGTGGTCGACCTGCCGCTCGGCGCCACCGAGGACCGGGTCGTCGGGGCGCTCGACATCGGCCGGGCGCTCGGGGCCGGCGAGAAGGCGTTCGAGCCGGGGCTGCTCGCCCGCGCCAATCGCGGCTTCCTCTATATCGACGAGGTCAATCTGCTCGAGGACCACCTCGTCGACCTGCTGCTCGACGTGGCGGCGTCCGGGGTCAACACCGTCGAGCGCGAGGGCCTGAGCCTGCGCCACCCGGCGCGCTTCGTCCTCGTCGGCAGCGGCAACCCGGAGGAGGGCGAATTGCGCCCGCAGCTCCTCGACCGCTTCGGGCTCGCCGTCACCGTGACGACGCCGACCGATCTTCCCACCCGTATCGCCATCGTGCGCCGGCGCGACGCCTACGAGCGCGACCCCGCCGCCTTCGCGGCCGAGTGGGCGGGCGAGGAAGCACGGCTGTCGGGCCAGATCCTGGCGGCGCGGGCGCACCTGCCGGAGGTCGCGGTGCCGGACGCGATCCTGGAGGCGGCGGCCCGGCTGTGCCTGGCGCTCGGCACCGACGGGTTGCGCGGCGAGCTGACCCTGATGCGCACCGCCCGGGCGCTGGCGAGCCTCGACGGCGCGGCGACCGTCACCCTCGATCACCTGCGCGAGGTCGCCCCGAGCGCCCTGGGCCACCGCCTGCGCCGCAACCCCCTCGACGAGGCCGGCTCCGAGGCGCGGATCGCCCGCGCCCTCGCCGAGGTCGTCGGGTGAGCGCCAGCCCCGACGCGACCTGGCTCCAGGCCTGCCGCGCGGCGGCGCTCCTCGCCCTCGATCCCGCAGGCACCGGGGTCGTGCTGCGGGCCCGGCCCGGCCCGGTGCGGGAGGCCTGGCTCGACCGGCTGCGCGCCCTCCTTCCCGCCGGCGCACCGGTGACGCGCCTGCCGGCGGGCATCGCCGACGACGCTCTCCTCGGCGGGCTCGACCTGCCGGCCACCCTGCGGACCGGACGCCCGGTGGCGCAGGCGGGCCTGCTCGCCCGCAGCGACGGCGGCGTGGTGCTGGTGCCGATGGCCGAGCGGCTGGCGCCCGGCACCGCTGCGCGGATCGCCCAGGGGCTCGATGCCGGCGCCGTCGAGGTCGCGCGCGACGGCGTCGCGACCCGTTGCCCGGCCCGCTTCGGCCTCGTGCTCCTCGACGAGGGGGAGGGCGACGACGAGGCCGTGCCGGCCGGCCTCGCCGACCGGATCGCCCTCCATCTCGACCTCGACGCGGTGCCCGTCGGTGCGCTGACGGCCGCCCTACCGCTCCGCGACCTTGCGGCTGCCCGTGCCGCCGACCCCGATACCCCGCCCGACGCGTCCGAAACCCTCTGCGCCCTCGCGACGCGCCTCGGGATCGCCTCGTTGCGCGCACCGCTCCTCGCCCTGCGCGTCGCGCGGCTGCACGCGGCCCTGGAGGGCCGCGCGGTGGGCGAGGCCGACCTCGCCGCCGCGGCCGCCCTCGTGCTCGCCCCCCGCGCCCGGGCCTGGCCGCAGGAGGAGGAGCAGGACGAGCGGACGGGAGAGGACGCGCCGCCCGCCGAAGAGGCCGAGGGCGACGACGACCGGCACGAGGGCCGGCAGGAAGGTGAGGACCGTCTCCTCGCCGCGGTCGCCGCCAGCCTGCCGCCCGGCCTCCTCGCGCGCGTGCTCGCCGGGGACGGACCGCGCATCCGCAGCGCCGGTGCCGGCCGCGCCGGGGC
>NZ_JACWCT010000130.1 GCF_016613415.1 Methylobacterium ajmalii
GCCTCACGCTGTTTCCTGCCTGTGGCCTGGGCGTCTATCAACCCCAAACGACGAAGCGGGCTTCGAGCCCGCCTCTCGTCCATCAACCCCGAATGACGAATGACCGAGATGTTCACGCTCGTCCGGACCCTCAACCAGGAAGGACTGCCGATCATGCTGGTGGAACAGAACGTGGTGCAGTCGCTCGACCTCGCGACCCGCGCCTACATCCTGGAGAACGGCACCGTCGCGCTCGAAGGCGAGGCCGCGACGCTCGCCGCCGACCCGGCCCTGCGCCGCACCTATCTGGGGCTCTGAGCCATGGGCATCGTCACCCCCGGCATCGTGCCGGCCACCACGCTGATGGCCGAGCCCGTCCCCGCCTGGCTCGGGCGCTGGACCGCCTTCGCGGCCGACCTCCGATTCTCCGACCTGCCCGAGGCGGCTCTCGACCGCGCCCGCCTCGTCCTCCTCGATTCGCTCGGCGTCATCGCCGCCGGGATGCGCGAGCCGGAGTGCCTGGCACTCGCCGAGCGGCTGGCCGCCCGCCGCACGGGCGCGGCCCCGGCGATCGGCAGCGGCCTGTCGCTCGATCCGCGCGACGCGGCCTTGGTCAATGGCGCGGCGGGCACGACGCTGGAGCTCGACGAGGGCAACCAGTACGCCCGCGGCCACCCGGCGATCCACGTCCTCCCGGCCGCCCTCGCGGTCGCCCAGGAGATCAAGGCCTCCGGCGCCGACCTGATCGCGGCGCTGGTCCTCGGCTACGAGATCGGCGCGCGGATCGGCATCGCCTCGAAGCTGCGGGTGACGATGCACCCGCACGGCACCTGGGGCACCGTCGGCGCGGCGCTCGCGGTGGCGAAGCTGCATGGCGCCGATGCCGCGATGATCGGCCGGGCGATCGGGCTCGCCTCGTCGCTGGGTCTGAGCACCAGCCGGCGCACGATGCTGGAGGGAGCGACCGTCCGCAACACCTATGCGGGCTTCTCCAACCAGCTCGGGCTCACCGCCTGGGACCTCGCCGAGAGCGGCTTCCTGCCCGAGCGCGACGGGATCGGCACGGTCTATGGCGGCATCCTCGCCGACGATTTCTCCGCCGACGCGATGGTGGAGGAGCTGGGCACGCGCTGGGAGATCGCCCGCAACTACTTCAAGCGCCACGCCGCCTGCCGCTACACCCACGGCGCCCTCGACGCCCTGGCGCAGATCCGCGCCGAATCCGGTCCGCTCGACCCGGATTCCGTCCGCTCGGTCGAGGTCGCCACCTACGTCTGGGCGGCGCAGCTCGACCACCCGGCGCCCGAGACGATGCTGGCGGCGAAGTTCTCCCTGCCCTTCGCCCTCGCGGCGGCCCTGGTGCGGGGCGAGGCGAACACCGACGCCTTCCGGGACGAGGCGCGGGCCGACCGCCGCATCCTCGCGCTCGCCCGCCGGGTGATGGTGCGGGAGGACCCGGCGATGACGGCGCAGCTGCCGTCCCTGCGGCCCGCCACCGTCACCCTGACGCTGGCCGACGGCCGCAAGCTCTCGGCGAAGGCGCTCACCAACCGCGGCGACACCGAGGACCCGTACTCGGCCGACGACGTGCGGGACAAGTTCCGGGCGCTCGCCGGGCCGGTCTGGGGAGCGGAGCGGAGCGAAGACATCATCCGCGCGGTCGCCGGGATCGAGAAGGCGGAGAGGGTCGGGGCGTTGCTGGCGCTGGTGGCGTGAGACGCGCCATCTGGATACCTAAATAATATTACATTTTTGGCAAATATATCCCGCCGATAAATTCGGAAAACTCTCTACTGCATTCAGAACGGCAATAGCATACGCGCTCCCCTCCCCCTTGTGGGGAGGGGCTATGGGGATCGAAGATCCCACGTGGGGGTGGTGCCGCGTAGAGCGCGCGCTTCATCCGGCACCACCCCCACCTCCGGCTCCTCCCCACACGGGGGAGGAGAGGTGCCCCGCCTGCGGGAAGAGGGGAAGCGCGCACCACGAACGTGATGAAACCGAACGAGGAACACCCCGCGTCATGTCCCTGAAGTCCCGCCTCGCCGAGGACCGCGTCCTCGTCGCTCCGGGCGTCTACGACGCCCTCACGGCCTCGCTCGCCACGGATGCGGGATTCGAGGCCTTGTACCTCTCGGGCGCGGCCATCGCCTATACGCGGCTGGGCCGGCCCGATATCGGCCTCGTCGCGATGACCGAGGTCGCCGAGACGATCACGCTGGTGCGCGACCGGGTGGCGACGCCCCTCGTGGTCGATGCCGACAACGGCTACGGCAACGCGCTCAACGTCGAGCGCACCGTGCGTCTGTTCGAGCGGGCCGGCGCCAGCGCGATCCAGCTCGAGGACCAGAGCTACCCCAAGCGCTGCGGCCACCTCCAGGACAAGACCTTGATCGGCCAGGGCGACATGGTCGGCAAGATCAAGGCGGCGCTCGACGCCCGCGTCAGCGCCGAAACCCTGATCGTCGCCCGTACCGATGCGGTGGCGGTCGAGGGCTTCGAGCGCGCCATCGAGCGGGCGCAAGCCTATGCGGAGGCCGGTGCCGACGTGCTGTTCGTCGAGGCGCCCCGCTCGGCCAACCAGCTCGCCGAGGTCACGAAGGCCCTCGGCCACACCCGCCCGCTGCTCGCCAACATGGTCGAGGGCGGCGACACGCCGCTGGCCTCGGCCGCCGATCTCGGGGCGCTCGGCTTCCGGCTGGTGATCTTCCCCGGCGGCATCGTCCGGGCGCTCGCCCGCACCGCCCAGGCCTATTACGGCTCGCTCGCCAAGGCCGGCACCAACACGCCGTTCGCCGACCGGATGTTCGATTTCGGCGAACTGAACGCACTCATCGGCACGCCCGAGATGCTGGCCCGCGGCCGCGCTTACGAGGGGGCAGAACGCGCCCCTGCGGGCGCTATGGAGGGAAGCGCCCAATGACCCCGATCGATCCCGTCACCCTGGCGGTGCTGAAGGGCCGCCTCGAGCAGATCGCCGACGAGATGGACGCGACGCTCTACCGTTCGGCCTTCAACCCGATCATCGCCGAGGCCCGCGACGCCTGCCACGGACTCTACCACGCCACCACCGGCGACACCCTGGTCCAGGGCACCAAGGGCCTGCCGATCTTCGTCGGCGCCATGGCGTTCGCGGTGAAGGCGGTGATCGCCAAGGTCGAGCGCGAGGGCGGCCTGGAGCCCGGCGACACCTTCCTGTTCAACGACCCCTATAGCGGCGGCACCCACCTCAACGACTTCCGCCTCGTCCGCCCGGTCTTTCGCGATGGGCAGCTCTTCTGCTGGCTCGCCTCGGTCGGCCACTGGCTCGACATCGGCGGCAACGTGCCGGGCGGCTACAACCCGAAGGCGACCGAGAGCTTCCAGGAGGGCGTGCGCTTCCCGCCGGTGAAGCTCTTCTCCGCCGGGCGCCTCAACCAGGACATCGTCGATATCCTGGCCGCCAACACCCGCGTCCCGACCTCGAACTGGGGCGACCTCAACGGCCAGCTCAACGCCCTCGATCTCGGCGAGCGCCGCTTCACCGCGCTCCTCGACGAGTACGGCGACGCCACGGTCGATGCCGCCTTCGCGGCCTTCTCCGACCGGGCCGAGGCCCTGATGCGCGCCGCGATCCGGGCCCTGCCGGACGGCCATTACGGCTTCTCGGACGTGCTCGACAACGACGGCATCATCGACGAACCGCTGACCATCGCCCTCGACCTCACCATCGAGGGCGACAGCATGGTGCTGGACTTCTCGCGCTCCTCGGCGCCGGCGCAAGGCCCGATCAACATCTCGCACGCGACGACCGTGGCGGCCTGCTACGTCGCGTTGAAGCACGTCTTCACCGAGGTGCCGGCCAATGCCGGCTGCCTGCGTCCGATCACCTTCACGGTGCCGGAGACGACCCTGCTGGGGGCCGGCGCCCCGAAGCCGATGGCGGGCTACACCGAGACGATCCTGCGGCTGATCGGCGTGGTGCTGGGCGCGCTGGCCGCCGCCGATCCGGACCGGGCGACCGCCGCGCCCTTCGGAACCATCAACGCGCTCTCGCTCGCCGGCCACCGGGCCGACGGCTCGCGCTGGGTGATGTTCTCGTTCTTCGGCGGTGGCCTCGGGGGCAACCCCGAGACCGACGGCCTGAGCCACGCCAACAACCCGATCTCGACCGCGACGATTCCCCCGGTCGAGATCCTGGAGGCAGCCTATCCCGTGGTCTTCACCCAGTGGGCCTTGCGGCCCGACAGCGCCGGGGCCGGCGCCCATCGCGGCGGGCTCGGCGCGGTCTACGAGATCGAGACCCTGACCGATGCCGACGTGTTCCTGCTCGGCGAGCGCGGCAAGGTGGCGCCGTTCGGCGTCAAGGGCGGGCAATCCGCGGCGCTCAACCGCTTCGGCTGGCAGACGCAAGACGGCTGGGCGAGCCCGCCGATGGTCTCGAAGGTGACGGATGTCCGCATCAAGGCCGGCGAGCGGGTGCGGCTCGAGACCCCCGGCGGCGGCGGCTTCGGCCACCCGGCCGAGCGGAACCGCGACGCCCTGCAGCGCGACCTGCGTCTCGGCTACGTGAGCCCGGAGGCCGCCGCCCGCGACTACGCCCTGACGACCGGAGACGAGCAATGACCCCCCGTGCCATCGTCGGCGTCGATGTCGGCGGCACCTTCACCGACCTGTTCTACTACGACGAGGCCGCCGGCCGCTTCCAGACCGGCAAGGTCCCGTCGAACCGCGGCGACGAGGCGGTGGGCTTCCTCGCCGGCCTGAAAGGCTTCGGCCCGGTCGCCGGCCTCGCCTCGATCGTCCACGGCACCACGGTCGGCACCAACGCGCTCCTGGAGCGGAAAGGAGCCCGGATCGGCCTCATCACCACGCGCGGTTTTCGCGACGTGCTGGAGATGCGCCGGCGCGACCGGCGCCACACCTGGGGCCTGTGGGGCGATTTCGTCCCCGTGGTCGACCGCGACCTGCGGCTGGAGGTCGACGAGCGCACGCTCGCCGACGGCACGATCCGGGAGGCGGTGAACCCGGATCAGGTGGCCGAGGCCGCCCGCGCGCTGATCGCCAACGGCGCCGAGGCCCTGGCGATCTGCTTCGTCAACGCCTACGCCAACCCGGAGAACGAGCGGGTCGCGATGGAGGCGGCCTCCGCCGTGTGGCCGAACGCCAACGTGGAGCGCTCGTCCGGCATCCTGCCGGAGATCCGCGAGTTCGAGCGCACTTCGACGACGGTGCTCAACGCCTACCTGCAGCCGGTGGTCGGCAGCTATCTCGGCAAGCTCGACCGGGCGCTGGAATCCGAGGGGTTCGAGGGCCGCTTCCACATCGTCCAGTCGAACGGCGGCGTGATGTCGACCGCCACCGCCCGGCGTCTTCCCGTCCGCACCGCCCTGTCGGGGCCGGCGGCCGGGGTGATCGCGGCCGCCGCCATCGCCAAGGAGGCCGGCTTCCCGAACGTGATCACGGGCGACCTCGGCGGTACCTCCTTCGACGTGTCGCTGGTGGTCGAGGGCGAGACGGCGCTCGCCGCCCAGACCACCATCGATTTCGGTCTCGTCATCCGCACGCCGATGATCGAGATCAGCACGATCGGCGCCGGCGGCGGCTCGATCGCCCATGTCGATGCCGGCGGCCTGCTCCAGGTCGGGCCGGAAAGCGCCGGCTCGCGGCCGGGCCCGGTCTGCTACGGCCAGGGCAACACCCGCCCGACGCTCACCGACGCCAACGTGGTGCTCGGCCGGATCAACGCCGAGCGGCCGATCGGCGGGGCGCTGAAGCGCCTCGACGTGGAAGCCGCCAAGGCCGCGATCCGGGAGCGCGTCGCAGGCCCCCTCGGCCTCGACGTGATGGCGGCGGCCGAAGCCATCGTGCGGGTGGCCGACGGCAAGATGGCCGGCGCGATCCGCCTCGTCTCGATCGAGCGCGGGCACGACCCGCAAAAGTTCGCCGCGGTGCCGTTCGGCGGCGGCGGGGCGCTGCATGTCGGCGCGCTCATCAAGGATGTGGGCCTGCGCGGGGCGCTGGTGCCGCGCTATCCCGGCGTCACCTCGGCCCTCGGCTGCGTCATCGCCGATATCCGGCACGACCAGGTCCAGACCCTCAACCTGTTGCTGGCCGGCCTCGACGCCGCCGCCCTCGACCGGCGGATGGTGGCGGAAGCGCAAGCCGCCCGGGAGGTCGTCGAGGCCGCCGGCCTCACGGTGTCGCGCATCGACACGGTGTTCGAGCTCGACATGCACTATGTCGGGCAGACCCACACCGTGGCGGTGGCCCTCCCCGTGACGGTCGAGAACGGCACCACCGGCGTCACGGTGGCGATCATCCAGGAGGCGTTTGAGGCGGCCTACCGCACCTCGTTCAGCCGCCTGCTCCCGGGGTTGGGCACCCGGATCGTCAACCTGCGCACCGCCGCGATCGGCCGGCGGCCGCATTTCGACCTCGCCGCGCTCGCGCCGGGGGCGGATGCGTCGCTGGAGGCCGCCCGCACCGGCAGCCGGCCGGTCTGGTTCGCCGGCGCCTGGCACGAGGCGGCGGTCTATGCCCGCCTCTCGCTTCCCGTCGGCGCCGAGATCCGCGGCCCGGCGATCCTGGAGCAGCCGGACGCCACCACGGTGGTCGATCCCGACCTGACGGCGCGGGTCGACCGGCTCGGCAACGTGGTCGTCACCCGCACGGGAGCTCCCGCATGAGCCATGCCCCGATCCCGATGGAGCGCACCGCGCTGCTGATCTGCGATCTGCAGAACGACTTCCTGCATCCGGACGGCGCCTATGGCCGGGCCGGTCAGGCGGCACCCGAGATCGCGGCCGTGCCGGCGACGGTGCGCCCGCTCGCCGAGCTGATCCGGGCGCGGGGCGGCTTCATCGTCTCGACCCACTTCACGCTGGTGCCGGGCAAGGGCGGCGAGCCGATGATCTCGCCCCATCTGCGCGAGCTGCGGCCGTTCCTGCGCAAGGGCGATTTTCTGCCCGGAGCCTGGGGCCACGCGCTGGTGGACGAACTCCAGCCCGCCGACCTCACGGTCGAGAAGGTCGCCTACTCGGCCTTCTACATGACCCGGCTCGAATGGGTGTTGCGCAAGGCGGGAATCGAGCGGCTGCTGGTCTCGGGCATCGTCACCAACGGCGGCGTCGCCTCGACGGTGCGCGACGCCCATGTCCGCGACTTCTCCGTGACCGTGCTGTCGGATGCCTGCGCGGCCTTCTCGCCCGCCGTGCACCGGACCGCGATCGACGCGCTCAAACCCGTCTGCCGAGTGGCGGAGGTCGCCGAGATCCTGGCGGAGCTGTCCGCATGACGATCGAAGCCGCCAAGGGAGTCGCCTTCGACATCGAGGTCCCGGTCGCGGTGATCGGCGCCGGCGCCGCCGGGCTGGTGGCGGCACTCGCCGCGCACGAGGCCGGGGCCGAGGTGCTGGTGATCGAGCGCGATCCCGTGCCCCGCGGCTCCACCGCCCTCTCGGCCGGGCTGGTCCCGGCCCCCGGCACCCGCTGGCAGCGGGAGGCTGGCCTGGAGGACAGCCCGGCCTTGTTCTCCGCCGACATCATGGCGAAGGCCAAGGACGAGCCCGATCCGGCCCTCGTCGCGCGCCTCGCCGGCAGCGTCGGCCCCGCCCTCGAATGGCTCGCCGATCGCCACGGCCTCCCCTTCTCGGTCATCACCGATTTCCGCTATCCGGGCCACTCGGCGAACCGCATGCACGGCCTGCCGAGCCGGTCCGGCGAGGAGCTGGTCGACCGTCTCGCCCGCGCCGTCGAGGAATCCGGCATCCCGATCCTGTGCGAGGCCGCGGTCGACACCCTCTACGCCGAGGACGGCGCCATCCGGGGCCTCGGCCTCGTGCGGCCCGACGGCTCGCGCGAGCGCGTCGCCTGCCGGGCGCTGGTGCTGGCCTGCAACGGCTACGGCGGCAACAAGGCCCTGGTGGCCAAGCACGTCCCGGACCTCTCCGGTGCGCTGTATTTCGGCCACGAGGGTAACCAGGGCGACGCGCTGCTCTGGGGCGCGGCGCTCGGTGCCGCCACCCGCCACCTCTCGGGCCACCAGGGCCACGGCTCGGTGGCGCATCCGCACGGCATCCTGATCACCTGGGCGACGGTCACGGAGGGCGGGTTCCAGGTGAACGCGGAGGGGCGACGGTTCTCGAACGAGAGCAAGGGCTATTCCGAGCAGGCGGCGGAAGTGTTGCGCCAGCCCGGCGGGAGCGTCGTCACGGTGTTCGACGCGCGCATCGCCGGGATCGCCCGCCAGTTCGAGGATTTTCGGAAGGCCGAGAGCGCCGGGGCGATCGTCGAGGCGGAGACCATCGCCGAGCTCGCCGCGCGCCTGCACCTGCCGGAGGATGCCCTGGCGGCGACCCTGGCCGAGGTCGAGGCGCTGAAGCGCGACGGGGGGCGGGATGGCTTCGGGCGCTCCTTCGCGGGCGTGCCGGCGCTCGGGGCGCCCTACCGGGCGGTGCGGGTGACGGGGGCGCTGTTCCACACCCAGGGCGGCCTCGTGGTCGATGACGACGCGCGGGTTCTCACGGAGAACGGCGCCGCGATCCCGAACCTGTTCGCCGCGGGCGGGGCGGCCTGCGGCGTCTCCGGGACGGGGCCGGGCGGGTATCTCTCGGGCAACGGGCTGCTGGCGGCGGTGGCGCTCGGGCGCATCGCGGGCCAGGCGGCGGGGGCGATGGGGGTTTGTTAGCTCCTAGATCCTCACCATCTCTTTAGTCCCGCGTCATGAAACCCTCCCCTTTCCCGGACGACTGCAGCGAAGCGGAAGGAGATCCGGGATCCAGCGAAAGAAGTGCCGCGAAGCGGCTCTGCCTACTGCACCGTTGCAGACAAGAGGACGCTTCGCGACTTTTCGTGCTGGATCCCGGATCTCCTTCCGCTGACGCTTCAGTCGTCCGGGAAAGGGGCGGAGTTCGATGATCCAATTCCCCATGAACACGGCGGAGGACGCCCGATGACCTCGCAACCCCGCACCCTCTTCGACAAGGTCTGGGACGCCCACGTCATGGCGACCCGCCCCGACGGCCAGGCGCTCCTCGCCATCGACCGGCACCTGCTGCACGAGGGCTCGTTCCACGCCTTCGGCATGCTCGACCATGCCGGCCGCCAGATCCGCCGGCCGGAGCTGACCTTCGCGGTGGCCGACCACTACGTCCCCTCCCGCGACCGCGACGGGCCGATCCCCGATCCCGAGATCGCCAACATGGTCTCGACGCTCGCCGACAATGCCGGCCGGCACCGCATCCGGCATTTCGGCCTCGACGACCGCCAGCAGGGCATCGTCCACGTTCTCGCCCCCGAGCAGGGCCTGACGCTGCCGGGCCTCACGATCGTCTGCGGCGATTCCCACACCTCGACCCACGGCGCCTTCGGAGCGCTGGGCTTCGGCATCGGGGCGACGGAAGTGGCGCACGTGCTGGCGACGCAGGCCCTGTGGCAGCGCCGGCCCAAGACCCTGCGGGTCACCATCGACGGGGTGCTCGGCCCCCACGTCACCGCCAAGGACGTGATTTTGGCGATCATCGCGGTCATCGGGGCCGGCGGCGCGGTCGGGCACGTGCTCGAATATGCCGGCAGCGCCATCCGCGGCCTGTCGATGGAGGGGCGGCTCACCATCTGCAACATGTCGATCGAGGCCGGGGCGCGAGCCGGGATGATCGCGCCGGACGACACCACCTTCGCGTTCCTGGAGGAGCGCCCCTACGCCCCGAAGGGCGCGCTGTTCGATCAGGCGGTGGCGGCCTGGCGGCAGCTGCCGAGCGACGCGGGCGCCCGGTTCGACCGCGAGGTGACGCTCGATGCGGGCGCCATCGCCCCGACCGTGACCTGGGGGACCAGCCCCGAGACCGCCCTTCCCGTCACCGCCGCGGTGCCGGATCCGGGCCTCGAACCCAACTCTACCAAGGCCGGGCAGATGCGGGCGATGCTCGACTATATGGGCCTCACCCCCGGCATGCCCCTCGAAGAGGTCGCGATCGACCGGGTGTTCATCGGCTCCTGCACCAATTCGCGCATCGAGGATCTGCGCGCCGCGGCCGGTGTGCTGCGCGGCCACAAGGCCGCGGTGCCGGGCCTCGTCGTGCCGGGCTCCGGCCCGGTGCGGCGCCAGGCCGAATCGGAAGGGCTCGACCGGGTGTTTCGCGACGCCGGCCTCGAATGGGGCGAGCCGGGCTGCTCGATGTGCGTCGGCATCAACGGCGACCTCGTGCCGGCGGGCGAGCGCTGCGCCTCGACCACCAACCGCAACTTCCCGGGCCGCCAGGGCCCGAACGCCCGTACCCACCTGATGAGCCCGGCCATGGCGGCGGCGGCCGCCGTCACCGGCCGCCTCACCGATATCCGCCGCCTCGGGAGAAGCTGAGATGCAGCCCTTCACGACCCTCCAGGCCGTCGCGGTGCCCCTCGACGTCGCCAACGTCGACACCGACCAGATCCTGCCGGCCCGCTTCCTCAAGAAGCCGAGGAGCGCCGGCTACGGCAATTTCCTGTTCCACGACGAGCGCCGCCGCAGCGAGGCCTATCCCCTCGACGCGCCCGCCTATGCCGGGGCGGGAATCCTGGTCGCCGACCGCAACTTCGGCTGCGGCTCCTCGCGCGAGGGCGCGGTCTACGCACTGGTCGATGGCGGCATCCGCTGCGTGATCGCCCCGAGCTTCGGCGACATCTTCGCATCGAACGCGGCCAAGAACGGCCTCCTGACCGTGACCCTGCCCGAGGCCGCGGTCGCGGCCTTGCGCGCGCGCCTCGCGACGGCGCCGGGCGCGGCGCTCACGGTCGACCTGCCGGCCCAGACCGTGACCGACCCGGACGGCGCGGCGGTATCGTTCGAGATCGATCCGTTCAAGAAGCGCTGTCTCGTCGAGGGGCTCGACGACGTGGCGCTGACGCTCGAACACGCCGAGGCCATCGCGGCCTTCGAGGCCCGGGTGGCGGCCGAGCAGCCGTGGCGGGTGCCGTCCATCGCCGGATGATCCGGCCAGGGAGCAAGCCATGCACCCACGCGATGGCTCGCTCGCGCTTTGATGCAATATTCGATCAGCATCTTGTGATCGAAGTCTCTCCCGCTACACTACCCCTCCGAGCCGCGACGCCATCAATCAAACAGCGGCCCGAAGAGGGAACGTCATGCTGGAATGCGCATCCGTCGCCAGGCGGCGGCTCGTCCGCGCGTTGCTTGGCTCAACGGTTCTGTTGGCCGCCAATGCCTCGCTCTCGACCGTTCAAGCCGCCGACCCGATCCGCATCGCGGTGATCGCGGAGGCGCAGGCCATCGCCGGGGCCTCGATTCCCCAGGCTGCCCAGCTCGCCGCCGACGAGATCAACGCCAAGGGCGGGAGGGACGGCCGCAAGATCGAGATCATCACCTACGACAACAAGAGCTCGGCCGCGGATTCCGTCCGCGCCTTCCAGCGCGCGGCGAGCGAGGACAAGGCCCACGTGGTCATCGCCAGCTACATCAGCGAGGTGGTGCTGGCGCTCCAGCCCTGGTCGGCCCGGCTGAAGCTGCCCTTCGTCACCCCCGGCGCGGCCTCGAACGAGATCCCGCTCAACGTCCACAAGGACTACGCCCGTAACAAGTATTCCTTCCACGGCTACCTGACCTCGAAGGCGCAGTCCCAGGCCGTCTGCGACGCCGCCAAGGCGATCCTGGTCGAGGGGCGGCAGATGAAGACCGCAATCATCATGAGCGAGGACGCGGCGTGGACGAAGCCGCTCGACGAGGGCTACAAGGAATGCCTGCCGAAGGTCGGCCTCAAGGTGCTCGACCATATCCGGTTCTCGCCGAGCACCACCGACTTCAACCCGATTTTCAGCCGCATCGAGGGCGCCAAGCCCGACGTGATCGTCACCGGCATCTCGCATGTCGGCGTGCAGCCGACGGTGCAGTGGCGCAGCCAGCAGGTGCCGATCCCGATGGTCGGCATCGCCTCGCAGGCGACCAACGCCACCTTCTGGAAGGAGACGAACGGCGCGACGGAAGGCGTGCTGTTCGAGATGTTCGCCGCGCCCGGCACCAACGTGACGCCGAAGACCGCCCCCTTCGCGGAAGCCTTCAAGGCGAAGTACGGCAACTATCCGGGCTATGCCGGCTACACGGCGTATGACGAGGTCTACTACATCGCCGATGCGGTGAAGCGGGCGGGCTCGACCGACCCCGACAAGCTCGTCGATGCGCTCGAGAAGACCGACTGGGAGGGTACCCTCGGGCGCATCCAGTTCTACGGCAAGGACGACGAGTTCACCCACTCGATCAAGTATGGCGCCGGCCTCGTGTCGGGCATGATGATGCAGTGGCAGGACGGCAAGCAGCTGGCGGTCTGGCCTCCGACCGTCGCCAATGGAAAGATGACCTTTCCGAGCTTCGTCAAGGCCGGGACGGCGGCGAACTGAGGTCGATCCAGCCGACGTCGGACTGCTTCACCGCCTGATCTGGCAGATTGGCGCTCCAGGTTGCGAGCATCTCCCCTCTCCCCGCGGGCGGGGAGAGGGCTGTGTCCCCGTTCAGGGGACGCAGCGAGGCGGCAGCCGACGGTGAGGGGGTGGTGCCGGAGGAGCCACCTCCGGAAACACCCCCTCACCCTCGCTTCGGCTTCGCCTCCGCTTGCCGTGTCTCTTGAACAGAGACACGGCCCTCTCCCCGCCCGCGGGGAGAGGAGAAGTCCCGCGCCTCAGAAGTCCCGCGCCTCGCTCGGCGATGCGTGGATGCGTCAGCCTGCTCGGGAGTGGCGCCCCTCGCCCCCCCCACATTTTCCCCGCGAGCCCCATGACCGCGATCCAGATCCTCATCGACGGCTTCGCCATCTCGGCGCTCTACGCGCTCGGCGCCACCGGCTTCACCCTCATCTTTGGCGTCTCGGGGGTGCTGAACCTCTCGCACGGAGCGCTGATGGTCACCGCCGCCGTGATCGCCTGGGCGGCCTCCAGCGAGTTCGGCCTCGGATCTTACGCGGGTGCGGCCGCCGGCATCGTCGTCTGCACCGGGCTCACCCTCGCCACCTACGGCGTCGTGGTGCGCCCCATCGACAAGTCCCGGGCGATCCCGCCGGAGGAGAAGGAGATCTTCATCCTCACCGGCACCCTGCTCTGGGGCATCATGATCCAGGAGTTCATCGCCTACCTGTTCACCAGCAACGCCAAGACGGTGATGCCGATCGTCGAGGGCGTGGTGACCATCGCGGGCGTGCGCACGCCGTGGAACCAGGTCTTCACCGCGGTGGTGTGCTGGGCGACGATCGGACTGCTGTGGCTGCTCGTGAACCGCACCCGCACCGGCAAGGTGCTGCTCGCGGCCTCCATGAACCCGCGCGGCGTGACGCTCCTCGGATTCGAGCTGTCGAAGATCTACGTGGCGATCTGGCTCATCTACGGCGTGCTCGCGGGCATCGCCGGGGTGCTGCTCGGCCAGTTCCTCGGCGTGTCGAGCTACAGCGTCGGCCCGCTCACCGCGAGCGCCTTCTCGATCGTCGTTCTGGGGGGCTTAGGCAGCGTCTCGGGCTCGCTGATCGCGGCCTACGTCGTCGGCTACCTCGAGACGCTGACCGCCTATCTCGTCTCCCCGGCCTACCGGACCATCCCCGCGCTGCTGCTCCTCGTCGCCGTGATGTATGTCCGGCCGCAAGGCCTCCTCGGGCGCCGCTGACCCCGGCCCCCCGCGTCATCCGAAGAAGAGGCCTGAATGTTCGCCAAGACTCTTCGCAATCCGCTGTTCTGGCTCTGCCTGATCGGCCTCGCGCTCGCCAGCGTGCTGCCGCTCTGGGTCTCGGGCTACATCCTCGGGCTCCTCACCGTCGCGTACTATTTCGGCGTGTTCTCGATGGCCTGGGACCTGCTGTTCGGCTTTGCCGGCGAGGTCAATTTCGGCCCGACCTTCCTGATCGGGCTCGGGGCCTACACCGCCGGCATCCTCAACGGCCACGGGGTCGGCATCCCGCTCTGCCTCTTGGCCGGCACGGTCGCGGCGGTGATCGGCGGCCTCGTCCTGGCCCTTCCCGCGCTCCGGGTGCGGGGCCCGTATTTCGGCCTCACCACCGTGGTGGCGGTGTTGATCCTGCAGAACCTGATCGTGGTCTTCGCCGACACCACCGGCGGCGAGATCGGCCTCACCGTGCCCGACGTCATCAGCATCGACGCCGCGACGAATTACTGGATCGCGCTCGGCTTCATGGGGGTGAGCGGGCTCGTCCTCTACGCCATCGCGGTCTCGCCGGTGGGGCTGATCCTCCAGGCGAGCGGGCAGGACCCGGTCGAGGCCGGCGCGCTCGGCTTCAACGTCGCCAAGCACAAGCTCGCGGCGTTCTGCGTGAGCGCGGTCTTCTCGGGGCTCGCGGGCGCGTTGTTCGTCTTCTACATGGGCACCGCCTCGGTTGGCACGCTGGTCGACGTCTCGGTCGGCGTCCAGGTCATCATCGGGGCGGTGCTCGG
This sequence comes from Methylobacterium ajmalii, assembly GCF_016613415.1. GTDB lineage: Bacteria > Pseudomonadota > Alphaproteobacteria > Rhizobiales > Beijerinckiaceae > Methylobacterium > Methylobacterium ajmalii. The sequence continues at coordinate 14,379 of NZ_JACWCT010000130.1, forward strand.
CGGGCGGCGCACCATCGTGGGCGGCGTGCTCGGCGCGGTGTTCCTGATCGCCGCCGGCGAGTTGCTGCGGCCGCTCGGCTCGCTCTCGACCTTCGTGGTCTCGGCCGCCGCGCTCGCCGTCATCCTGTTCGTGCCGTCGGGCCTCCTCGGGATCCTCACCCGGCAGGGACGCCACGCCTGATGGCCTCCGCTCCTCGCGTCACAAGGGTTGCGTCATGAGCGTTGCGTCCACGAGTGCTGCGTCCATAGGTGCGGCCGGCCCCGCCCCATCCCCCCTGCCCTCCGCCGCGGGCGCCGTGCCCGACGGAGCTCCGCCGCTCCTCGCGGTCGAGGGGCTGACCAAGCGCTACGGCGGCCTCGTCGCGGCGAAATCGATCGGCTTCACGGTGCGGGCCGGCGAGATCGTCGGGCTGATCGGGCCGAACGGCTCGGGCAAGTCGACGGTGATGAAGCTGATCATGGGGCTGGAGCGCCCGAACGGCGGCAGCATCCGGCTCGACGGCACCGAGATCGCCGGCTGGCCCTCGCACAAGGTGGCGCGGGCCGGCATCGGCCTCGTCTTCCAGCATTCGCGGCCGCTGCACCGCCAGACCGTCTTGGAAAACATCAAGCTCGCGCTCCTGCCCGACAGCCTGGTGCGGCTCTTCGCCGATGCCGGCGTCGAGAAACGGGCGCGCGCCATCGCCGAGCGGGTGGGTCTCGGGGCCGTCATGGACCGGCGCCCCGGTACCCTGCCCTTCGCCGACCTCCGCCGGATGGAACTCGCCAAGGCGATCGCCCGCGACCCCAAGGTGGTGCTGGTCGACGAGCCCTTCGCCGGCCTCACCTCCGGCGAGGTGGCGGATTTCTCCGCCCTGATCCGCGGTTTTCGCGACGAGGGCAAGGCGGTGCTCCTCGTCGACCACAATGTGAAGAGCGTCTCGGCCCTCGTCGACCGGGTCTTCGCGATGTATCTCGGCGAGCGCGTCGCCGAGGGCAGTGCCGCCGAAGTGATGCGCAACGAGACCGTGCGCCGGGTCTATCTCGGCGGCAGCATCGAGACCGCGTCGCGGCCCGAGGCGCGCTTTGCCGGCCGGCCCCTGCTCACCGTCGAGGGCCTCGACGTGCTCTACGGCAAGGCGCAGGCGCTGCGGCAGGTGAGCCTCCACGTCCACGAGGGCGAGTTCGTCTCGGTGGTCGGCCTCAACGGCGCCGGCAAGACCACCCTGTTCAACGCGATCTCCGGCCTCGTCCCGCATTCCGGACAGATCAGCTTCGCGGGGGAATCACTGGCGAAGCGCACGCCGGCGAGCATCGCCAAGGGCGGCATCGTCCAGGTGCCGGAGACCCGCGAATTGTTCGGCGAGATGAGCGTGCGCGAAAACCTCGATCTCGGCGGCCAGCACCTGCCCAAGGCGGAGAGCGCACGCCAGCTCGACTGGCTGTTCGAGCTGTTTCCGATCCTCAAGAGCCGCGGCGGCCAGATGGCCCGCACCCTCTCGGGGGGAGAGCAGCAGATGCTCACCATCGCACGCGCCCTGATGATGAAGCCGCGCCTGCTGATCCTCGACGAGCCGACGCTCGGCCTCGCCCCGGTGATCCTCGAACAGCTCTCGAAGGCGCTGGAGCGCCTGCGCCAGACCACGCCGATCACGGTGCTGCTCGGCGAGCAGAACGTCACCTTCGCCCTGCCCCATGCCGACCGGGTCTACGTGCTGGAGCATGCCCGCGTCGTCTGGGAGGGCCCGCCCGACCGCTTCGCCGCCGAGGCGGGGGCCGGCTACCTGTAGGGGGCCGGGACGGCCCGCGCTGGGCAATCCGAAAACCCTTGACTCGGGTTAAGGCGGCCGGAGACGAGCCATCGTATTCAAAGCAGAACAACCACCTCATGGAGGCGCGGGATGTCCTGCTACTACTTTCACTTTCAGGTGGGCAGCCGCCTCATCCGCGACACGCGCGGCGTCGAGCTCGCCGAGCCGGGCGAGATCATCAACTGCTCGGAGCATATCGCGGTCCTGCTGCGGCGGCGGGCCTGCCGCGAGCCGGAGTGGAAGGAGGCGATCATCCACGTCGAGGACAAGGAGCGCCGCTTCAGCCTGTTCCTGCCGATCGCGCGGTTCGCCGGGGCGATCCCGCGCCTGCAGGCCTGAGGGGAGAACGTCGCGCAACCTCGGCGGCGGGCCTCCCACCGCTGCCTGGATCTGCGCCGGCGCCGCGCGGCCGTCCCGACGATGGCGGGCGGCCCCCCGGACGGTTCCCCGAGCGCCGCCCGGGGCGAACCCGCCTCAGCCGTAGGCCGCCAGCATCCGGGTCTGGCCCGGCTCGGCCACCGTGATGCCCGCACCCGTATACTCGTTGAGCTTGTTGCGCAGGGTGCGGATCGAGATCCCCAGGATCTTGGCGGCGTGGGTGCGGTTGCCGAGGCAGTGGTCGAGGGTGTCGAGGATCAGGTCGCGCTCGACGTCGGCCAGCGAGCGGCCGACGAAGCCCCGCGTCACGGCCTCGGCGGCCTGGACCGCCCGCGCGGCGGCGCCCGCCCCGGTCGCGCCGGTCGAGAGGGCGTCGCCCTCGGGCGAGCGGATCGCGTCGGCGTCGATCTCGGGGCCGCTCGCCAGCAGCACCGCCCGGTGCAGGGTGTTTTCCAGCTCGCGGACGTTGCCGGGCCAGGGGCTCTGGGTGACGAGCCGGCGCGCCTCCGCGGAGAGCGGCCGGGCGGCGAGTCCGTTGGCCTCGGCGTACTTGCGCGCGAAGTGCTCGGCGAGCGCCAGGATGTCCGCCGGGCGGTCGCGCAGGGGCGGCAGGCGCAGGTTCACCACGTTGAGGCGGTAGAGCAGGTCCTCCCGGAAGGTGCCCTTGCGCGCCTCCTCGGCGAGGTTGCGGTTCGAGGTGGCGAGCACCCGGATGTCGACCTTCACCGGCTGGGTGCCGCCGACCCGGTCGATCACCCGCTCCTGCAGCGCCCGCAGGAGCTTGGCCTGGAGCCGGACGTCCATCTCGGAGATCTCGTCGAGGAGCAGCGTGCCGCCGCTCGCCTCCTCGAACCGGCCGATGCGTCGGGCCACCGCGCCGGTGAAGGCGCCCTTCTCGTGCCCGAAGAGCTCGGATTCGAGCAGCGCGTCGGGGATCGCCGCGCAGTTCACGCTGACGAAGGGCTTGTTGGCCCGGTTGGAGCGGGCGTGGACGTGGCGCGCCAGCACCTCCTTGCCGGTGCCGCTCTCGCCGGTGATCAGCACCGAGGCGTCGGAGCGCGCCACCTGCTCGGCGAGCTTGACCACGCGCTCCATCGACGGGTCGCCCCACACGAAGGAGCGGGCGTCCGACGCCACCGCCTCGAGCACCGCGGCGATCAGCTCGGGGTCGGGCGGCAGCGGGATGTATTCCTTGGCGCCGGCCCGGATCGCCGCCACCGCGGCGTTGGCGTCGGTGCCGGTACCGCAGGCGACCACCGGGGTGCGGATGCGCTCGTCGGCGAGCGCCGTCACCAGCACCCGGACCGGCAGCGACACGTCGACCATGACGAGGTCGGCGCCTTTGGCGCGCAGCGCGTTGAGCCCCTGCTCGATCCCGTCGGCCTGGGTCACGGCGGCGCCGCGGCTCATGGCAATCCGGGAGGCGGTGATGAGTTCGCCGTTCAGGCGTCCGATGATCAGCAGCCGCATGGCGGGCACTCCGTGGCGTCTCGTGTCGGGCAGGATGGGGACGGCGTCCTGCCTCAGCCGTCGACCTTGACGATCTCGGTCATCGTCACGCCGAGGCGCTCCTCGACCAGCACCACCTCGCCGCGGGCGACGAGGCGGTTGTTGACGAAGATGTCGATCGCCTCGCCGACCTTGCGGTCGAGCTCCAGCACCGTGCCGGGGCCCAGCCGCAGGAGATCGCCGATCGGCATCCGCGACGAGCCGAGCACCGCCGAGACCATCACCGGCACGTCGAAGACCTGCTCGAGGTCGGCCGCCGACTTCGCCGCCACCGGCGCGTCGCGCATCGTGCTGGCCGCCGCGGTGTCGAAGGCGAGGTCGGCCTCGTTGAGCTGGGGCAGTCCGAGATCGTTGTCGGAGGACATCGGGGTTACCTTTGGGGCGAAACCAGAACGGGAAGAGGTCCGGAAAGCGGAAGCAGGCGCCGGCGTCAGGCCGGCGCGAGGGCGGAGAGCACGGCCGCCTCGATGGCCGCGCGGTCGCGCACCACGCCGCCGTCGGCCCACTCGATGCGGGCGTCGCCCGGCGCGAGGCCCGGATCGCCGAGCACGATCAGGCGGCCCTCGTAGCCGCGCTCGCGGGCGAGCCGCGCGACCTGCCGTTCGGTCTCCTCGACGAGGTCGTCGTGGACCCGGATCGCCAGGTGGGGCACGCCGCGCAGGTGCTGGAGCGCGCGGCCCGCGGCCTCGGCGATCGCCGCGACCGGCTGGCTGTCGAGGGCGGCCCCGGCGATCTTGCGCCCGAGCGCCACGGCGAAGTCGAGGGCCTGGGCCTCGCGCGCGGCGTCGCGCTCGTCCGCCGCGGCGATCATGCCGGCTGCCGCCGCCGCGACCCGGTTGAGGGCGTCGGCGAGGCGGGCCTGGACCTGCGCCTCGGCCTGGGCGCGGCCCTCCTGCAGGCCGCGGGCGAAGGCGGAGGCTTCCGACGCGGCGCGGGCCGAGGCCTCGGCCTCGGCCGCCGCCTGGGCCGCCGCGGCGCCCGGCGCGCCGGGATCCTCCCGCTGCGGCTTACCGCCGGGGGGGCTGAAATCGGTGTCGAACAGGAAGCGCCTGATCTGGGCCATCAGTAGACCAGCTCCTCTTCGGCGCTGTTCTTGGCGATCATGATCTCGCCCTTCTCGGCCAGGTCCTTGGCGAGGTCGGTCATCTTCGACTGGGCCTCGTCGACGTCCTTGAGGCGGATCGGCCCGAGCGAGCCCATCTCGTCCTGCATGTTCTTGGCCGCGCGGCTCGACATGTTGGCGAAGAAGAAGTTGCGCACCGGGTCCGACGCGCCCTTGAGCGCGCGGGCCAGCACGTCGCGGTCGACGCTGCGCATCAGGGTCTGGACGCTGCCGGCATCGAGCTTCATCAGGTCGTCGAAGGTGAACATCAGCTGGCGGATCTTCTTCGCCGAGCCGCGGTTCGCCTGGTCGAGGGCGGTGAGGAACCGGATCTCGGTCTGGCGGTCGAAGGCGTTGAACACGTCGGCGAGCAGCTCGTGCGCGTCGCGCCGGGTGGTCTGGGCGATGGTCGAGACGAACTCGACCCGCAGGATCTCCTCGATGTGGCGCAGGGCCTCCTTCTGCACCGTCTCCATCCGCAGCATCCGGTTGAGGACGTCGATGGCGAAGTCCTCCGGCAGGATGGTCAGCACCCGGGCGGCGTAGTCGGAGCGCACCCGCGACAGGATCACCGCGACGGTCTGCGGGTACTCGTTGCGCAGGAACGAGGCCAGGATCTCGGGGTCGATCTGGGTCAGGCTGGCCCAGACCCGGCGACCCGACGCGCCCTTCACCTCCGCCATGATCACCGAGACCTGCTCGGGCGGGAAGATCTTCAGGAGCAGCGACTCGGTGCGCTCGAAGCTCGAGGTGATGCCGCCGCTCGCCGAGAGCCGCGACACGAAGTCGATGATCAGGTGCTCGACCACGTCCGCCTCGAGCGAGCCGAGCTGGACCATGGCGTGCGAGACCTTCTTGATCTCGTCCTCTTCCAGCATGCGCCAGATCGGCGCGCCGTCCTCGTCGCCGAGCAGGAGCAGCAGCGCGGCGGCGCGCTGGGTGCCGGGCATCTCGGCGTAGCCCGCGGCCCCGGCGGTCGGGAGGGTGATCGGCATCGGGGTCGCGGCCATGACGTTCGGTCGTCCTCGGTCGAATCGGGGGCGCGAAGGCGGCCGGCCGCGGCGCGGCGGCCCTCGCGGGGCGGGTCAGCGGTCGTCGGTCCGGATCCGCGTCAGCGGTCGTTGATCCAGGTACGCAGCACCTCGACGGTCTCGGTCGGGTTGGACTTCACCACGTCGACCACGCGCTCGACGGTCTGGGCCTGGATCTTGCCGTTGATCTTGGCGAACTCGACGAGGCGGCCGGCCTGGCTCTCGGGGATCGCGATCTCGGCCGGCATGGCCGCCTTGGCCGTCCCGCCCTCCACCGCCATCACGCGGCCGCTGGCATCGGTGAGCACCGTCACCTGGCCCATGGCGAGCGCCGGGGTCTCGGCGGCGACGACCTTCGCCACCAGCGGGCGGACCACGGTCATCACCACGACGAGGCCGAGGAGGAAGAGGACCGTCATCTCGGCGACGCGCAGCACGTCCTCCTTGGTCGGCTGCAGCAGCGAGGCGAGGAGGCCGGCCTCCTGCAGCTCGGGCACCGCCGGGGTGTCGGCAAAGCGCAGGTTCACCACCTCGACCTGGTCGCCGCGGGCCTTGTCGTAGCCCACCGCGGTGCGCACCAGCGCGGTCAGGCGCTCGAGCTCGGGGGCGGGCCGCGGGGTGTAGGCCGCCTTCCCGTCGGGCCCCGCCGCGTAGGTGCCGTCGACCAGCACCGCCACCGACAGGCGCTTGACCCGGCCGCCCTCGTTCACCTCGGTGCGGGTGACCCGGGAGATCTCGTAGTTCGTGGTCTCCTCGTTCTTGTTCGAGGCCTCGCGCGGGCCCTGGTTCTGCTGGCCCTGGTTGGCGCCCGGCAACTCGTTACCGACGGTGACGCCGTTCTCGTTGCTCTGCGTCTGCTGCGTCTCGGTGCGGGTCTGGGTCGAGCGCACGACGCGGCTCTCGGGGTCGAAGGTCTCCGAGCGGCTCTCGATCCGGTTGGCGTCGAGCTCGGCGGTGACCTGGACCCGGGCGCGGCCGGAGCCGACGATGCCGGCGACGATCTCCTCGACCTGGTTGCGCAGGCGCCGCTCGAGGCCGGTCTGGCGCTCCTCGAGGCCGATCCCCGCCTGGTCCTCGGCGCCCCGGGCGCCGTCGGCGAGGAGCCGCCCGCGCTCGTCGACGATCGAGATGCGCTCGGGCTTCAGGCCCTCGACCGCCGAGGCGACGAGGTGGCGCACCGCCCGGACCTGGCCCGGATCGAGGTCGCCGGCGAGCCGCACCACGATCGCGGCGCTCGGCGCCTCGCGGTCGCGGGAGAACAGCCGCTTCTCGGGCAGGACAAGGTGGACGCGCGCCGCCTGGACCCGGCCGATCGCCCGGATCGAACGGGCGAGCTCGCCCTCGAGCGCCCGCAGGTGGTTGACGTTCTGGACGAAGCTCGTCGACGAGAAGGCGTCGCCCTTGTCGAAGATCTCGTAGCCGACGCCGCCGGCGCTCGGCAGGCCCTTGGCGGCGAGGTCCATGCGCAGCCGGGCGAGGTCGGCGCGGGGCGCCATCACGGTCTGGCCGGCATCGCCCCGGGTCTCGTAGCGGATGCCCCGGGCCTCGAGGTCGCGCACCACGGCGCCGGCATCCTGCACCGAGAGCTCGGTGTAGAGCACGCCCATCTCGGGGCGCGAGACCCGCAGGATGACGAAGGCGAAGAAGCCGACGAGCGCGAGGGTCACCGCCCCCATCGCGGCGAGGCGCGAGGGCCCCAGCTTCGCTACCAGATCGAAGACCGGCTTCACGACGTCACGCACCCGCCATCCGGAGCCGGAAGCGGCCCCAGGGCAAAATTTGCCGGGTCGTGGTTATGACTTGGTTAACGCGGCAGCAATTGACGTGCGCAGACCCGGGACGCCCGCGGCTTCGAGGCGAAGCCGGGCGTCCCGGATGGGCCGATCAAACTGGGCCGGAGGCGCGGCCAGGGACCCGGGCCGCGCGCGGCATCGCGCGCCGGATCCCGGCCAAGCCGGGAGCGGCGGACGATCCGGTCCTACTGGCGGTAATGCTGGATCCGGGTCGTGCGCAGGCCGGCCAGGCCGTGCTGCTCGATCGAAAACTGCCAGCTCAGGAATTCCTCGGTCGTCAGCGTGTAACGCTGGCAGGCCTCCTCGAGGCTCAGGAGACCGCCGCGGACGGCGGCCACCACCTCGGCCTTGCGCCGGATCACCCATCGGCGGGTATCGGTCGGGGGTAGGTCCGCGATGGTTAGCGGGCTTCCGTCCGGGCCGATGACGTACTTCGCCCTCGGGCGATGCGGTTCGGTCATGATACGCTCTACACTCGACTGACCTGTCGAGACCGAAGCTAGGGACCCGCGCTTAAGATTGGTTGAATCATTTCCCTCGCATGTGATTCGTAATCCACAGCAATCCACCGAATCAGTTGCTTGCGGTCCCACCGATCGCCTCGACGCTGCTGAGGGCCACGGTGCGGTCGCCGATGGTCAGGACCGGTTCGGCGCCGGAGACGTCCACACTGGAGATCGTCCCGGAGATCTTGGTATCGACGGCGACGTTCGCCCCGGTGGCGTCGAGGGCCTGGATCTTCAGGGTGTACTTGCCGTCCGGGGCGAGCTGCCCTGTCGAGCTGCGCCCGTCCCAGGCGAAGCTCTGGCTGCCGGCGGCGAGCGCCTTGGTCTGGGTCGCCACCACGTTGCCCTTCGGGTCCGTGATCGTCAGGACCGCCTTGGCGGCGGCCCGCGCCGGGTCGAGGGTCCAGGTTGCCTTGCCCTCGGCGAGCGACGCGGTGGCGCCGTCCGCCGTCACGGTCTTGCCGATGAGGCCCGAGGCGGTCGCCGCCGCCGACGCCTTGCTGGCGGTGATCAGGTTGCCGAGCTGGTCGTTGGTCTTGAGCTGCTGCTCGACCGAGGCGAACTGCACCAGCTGCTGGGTGAACTGGTTGGTGTCGAGGGGATCGAGCGGGTTCTGGTTCTGCAGCTGGGTCGTCAGCAGGGTCAGGAACTGGTTGAAGTTCCCGGCGATCGTGCTGGCGTCGCTCGCGGTCTTGCCGGCGCTGGCGCCGGAGAGGCTGGTCAGGCTGCTGATGCCGGCGGTCATCGGGACCTCTCTCTGTCACGCGTCATCGGGATGGTCTTCTTCAGATTCTCAGGTCGAGGGGCCGGGCGAGGCTGCGCACCGGCGCGAGCGCCGCCTGCCGCTCCTCGGGCGCCTCGACGCCGGGGCGCTCGGACCCCGCCGGCCGTTCCGCCCGCTCGCGCTGCGGGTTCTGGCCGCCGTCGTCGCGCAGGGAGAAGCTGAGGGCGCCGTCGCCCGGGTTGAGCCCGGCCTGGGCCAGCGCCTGCTGCAGGCTGCCGGCGTCGCGCTGGAGCAGTGCCAGGGTCTCGGGCCGCTCCACCACCAGGTGCGCCTTCACGCCGTGCTCGCGGTCGATGTCGAGGCGCACGTCGATGCGCCCGAGCTCGATCGGGTCGAGGCGGATCTCGAAGCGGTTGGTGCCGGACAAGGCCCGCATCCCGACCGTCATCGGCACGGCGCTCAGCGGCGCCTGCACCGAGACCGCAGGTCGGCCCTGAGGCGCGTCCGCGGCGCCGGTGCCGGTTCCGGCCCGGGCGTCGGTGGCCTTGGCGTCGACGGCTCCGGCGTCGATGCTTCGGGCGCCGATCCCGTCGGCGCCCATCCCGGCGATCCTCGCGCCGGCCTGCGCCGCCGACGGGTCGGGGACCGGCTGCCCGGCCGCCGACCCGGCGCCCTCCCCGGTCTCGGCCCGGCGCTCCGTCGCCGGATCGGCGGCGACCGGGACGGCCGGCTTTCCGGCCGCCGCGATCCCGGCGTCGCTCGCCGCCGCGCCGGCCGCCGAGGCCCCCGGGGCTGCACCGATGGCCGCGCTCGCCGGAGCCGTCGCGGCCAGGAGCGCCATCAGCGACCCGGACGGAGCATCGCCCGCCGCGTCCTCGCCGTCCTCCTCCGCCTCGTCGTCGGGATCGACCTCGGCGCCCGTATCCCCGGCCGCCGCGGCCGCATGCGCCGCCTCGGCCTGCGCCGCGGCCGTGGCCTGGGCGGGTGGAGCGGAGGCAGGACCGGAGGCGGCCTTGCGGGCCTGCGTCTGCTCGGTGCGGTCGTCCTCGCGCCGCCCGGCGGGATCCGCCGCGCCGCCCCGGGCGGACGTCCTGCGGGCACGGGTCTCGTCTGCGCGAGATTCCTGGATGCGAGATTCCTGGGCGCGGGCCTCCTGAGCGCGGGCCTCGTCGCGAACATCCTGGGCGCGGGACCGGGCCTGCGCCGCGGAGGCCTCGGTCCGCGAACGGTCGGGGGCATGGGCCTCGCCGCGATCCTGCTCGGCGCGGGCCCGCGATGCGGCGTCCGCCCGGTCGAGGCGGGACGCGCGGGCGGACCGGGCGGCCTCGTCGGCCGCCGGGCGGAACGGCTCGTGCGCGCTAGCCCGCACCGGCCGGGCCGGCTCGCGGCCCGCCACCCGTCCCCCCTCACTGGCTGCGCTGATCTGCATCGCCGACCTCAATGCCGGCCCGGTGGGCCGACCTCCTGGGATGGGACGGGAGCAAGCCGCCTGCCAGTCCGGGCGTAAGCGCAAGCCATTGATATCATGAGATGATTTTTGCGGCTGGGCCCGGTGGCGGCAGGCACCCGGTCGAAATCTGCCGGGGCCCCGGCAAGAACTGCCGCCCCGCAATGCCGGTGGGGCCTTACCCTGCCGCCCTGGCAGAACCCGGGCCGGATCGCTATAGACTCCCTCGCGCGCCGTGGACTGCTTCCCGGAGCGCCGTCCGAAACCCCGCGCATGGTCATGAACTCGCTCGATCTGCCCAAGGCCCCGGAAGAGACCCGCGTCGTCGTGGCGATGTCCGGGGGCGTCGATTCCTCCGTCGTCGCCGCGCTGCTGAAGCGCGAGGGCTACGACGTGGTCGGGATCACGCTGCAGCTCTACGATCACGGCGCGGCGACCCACCGCCGCGGCGCCTGCTGCGCCGGCCAGGACATCCACGACGCCCGCCGCGCTGCCGAGACGATCGGGATCCCGCACTACGTCCTCGACTACGAGGACCGCTTCCGCGAGGCGGTGATCGACCGCTTCGCCGACAGCTACCTCCAGGGCGAGACGCCGATCCCCTGCGTCGAGTGCAACCGCTCGATCAAGTTCCGCGACCTGCTCTCGACCGCCCGGGACCTCGGCGCCGACGTGCTGGCGACCGGCCACTACGTGGCGAGCCGGGCGCTGCCGGGCGGCGGCCGGGCGCTCCACCGCGCCCTCGATCCGGCCCGGGACCAGAGCTACTTCCTCTACGCGACCACGCCCGAGCAGCTCGACATCCTGCGCTTTCCGCTGGGCGAGCGGCCGAAGGACGAGACCCGGGCGCTGGCCAAGGAATTCGGCCTGTCGGTGGCCGACAAGCCCGACAGCCAGGACATCTGCTTCGTGCCCCAGGGGCGCTACCAGGACGTGATCGCCCGCCTGCGCCCCGACGCGGTGCGTCCGGGCGAGATCGTCCACCTCGACGGGCGCCGGCTCGGCCGCCACGACGGCATCATCGGCTTCACGGTCGGCCAGCGCCGCGGCCTCAACGTGGCGGCGGGCGAGCCGCTCTACGTCGTGCGCCTGGAGCCCGGCGAGGCCCGGGTGGTGGTCGGCCCGCGCGAGGCGCTCGCCACCTCGGTCGTGCGCCTCGCCGACCCGAACTGGCTCGGCGACGCGGCCCTCGAGGCCGCCCGCGACCTGCCCGTCGCGGTGCGGGTCCGCTCCACCCGCGAGCCCCGCCCCGCCACCCTGACCTGGAACCCCGACACGTCCTGCGCCGAGGTCGCGCTGGCGACCCCCGAGGACGGGGTGTCGCCCGGCCAGGCCTGCGTCATCTACGCGGATGACGGCCCGCGGGCCCGGGTGCTGGGCGGCGGCACCATCCGGCGGGTCGAGGCGGAGAGCCTCGCCGCCGCCTAGGGCAGTGCCCCAGGCTGTTGATTTTGCCGCATTTTCCGCGACGGAGCGGTACCCGCTTCCTTGGAAGATGCTCTAGGACGATTTCCGAAGATTTCCTCGGGAAACCGTAGCACAAGCGCGCGCGTCACAGCCCGCGAGACGATCGACCTCGGAGACGATACCGACATGCTGAGCGAGCCGCGAGAGGCGGGGCCCACCACCGCCTTGATGCGCAAGGCCTATGCGCGCTGGGCGCCGGTCTACGACGTGGTCTACGACAAGCTCACCGAGCCGGCGGCGCGGGACGCGGTCCAGGCGGCGCTCGTCGGCGGGCGGCGCATCCTGGAGGCCGGCGTCGGCACCGGCCTGTCCCTGGGCTACTACCCGAAGGACGCGGAGGTCTACGGCGTCGACCTGTCGGAGGACATGCTCCGCCGCGCGAACCGCAAGGTGGCGCGGCGCGGCCTTACCCACGTCAAGGGCCTCCAGGTGATGGACGTCTGTCGCCTCGGCTACGCCGACGCGCGCTTCGACGCGGTGGTGGCGCAGTTCCTCATCACCCTGGTGCCGGACCCCGAAGGCGCCCTCGACGAGTTCCTGCGGGTGGTCCGCCCCGGCGGCATGATCGTACTCGCCAACCATTTCGGCCAGGACAGCGGCACCATCGCGAAGGTCGAGGAGATCGTCGCGCCGCTCTGCGAGAAGATCGGCTGGAGCTCGGCCTTCAAGGCCGCCCGGATCGAGGCCTGGGCGAAGAGCCGCGGCGTGACCTTCCTCGGCGTGCGGCCCACCTTCCCGGGCGGGTTCTTCAAGATCCTGCGCATGCAGAAGGCCGGGTGAGCACGCCCCCCCGGCCCGACCGGGACCCGCCGCCCGATGCCCCGGAGGAGGCCGGCCCCGAGGCGGTGGCGGCCCCGGCCTGGCGCGGCTGGCTGCGGGTGCTGCCCCTCGTCGCGCTGGTGGCGGTCTCGATCGGGCTCCTCGTCGGCGGGTTCACCCGCTGGTTCAGCCTCGACCAGCTGCTGGCCTCCCGGGCCTATGCCAAGGCCTGGGTCGCGGAGGGGTTCTGGCGCGCCTATGCCTGCGCCTACCTGGCCTACGTCGCCACGGTGATCGTGTCGCTGCCGGTCTCGGTGGTGATGACGACCCTGTGCGGCTTCCTGTTCGGCCCGGTGGCCGGCGCGCTGGTCTCGATCTCGGCCGCCACGACGGGCGCCGTCGTGGTGTTCTCGATCGGCCGCACCGCCGCCGGCGAGGTCCTGCTGCGCCGCGCCGGCTCGCGGCTCGGGCGCCTCGCCGAGGGGTTTCGCCGCGACGCGTTCTCGTACGTGATGGTCCTGCGGCTGCTGCCGGTCTTTCCGTTCTGGATGACCAACCTGGCGCCGGCGATCTTCGGGGTCAGGTTGCGCACCTTCGCGCTCGCCACGCTCATCGGCATCAGCCCCGGCGCCTTCATCTACGCCTCAGCGGGTGCGGGGGTGGAGACCGTGGTGGCGGCCCATCAGGCGGCGAAGGAGGCCTGCCTCGTCGCCGGCGGCATCGCCTGCGACGCCGCCCTGTCGCTCCGGGCCATCGTCACGCCCCAGCTCGTCGCCACCCTGCTGGGCCTCGGCGCCCTGGCGCTCATGCCGGTCGCCTGGCGGCGCTGGCGCCGCAAGACGATCTGAACCAGGCGCTGGTGCCGCAAGATCGCTTGCATCAGGCGCTGTCTCGCCCCCGATTCGTTGGGTGACGACTGGATTTTCGGCAATCCGGGGATAGCTTCCGCCGGGCCCCGCCCCTCCGGCGACCGGGGCCCGGCAGGTGTGTTAGGCTTAAGCGCGCCCGGGACGGAACGGCGCCGGTGAGCGGGAGGCGTCGGGACGGTGAGGGATGACGCGGCGAGGCAAGGTGGCATCCGGCGCCTCGCCGGCCGCATCGGCCTGTCCGGCCGCCTGCTGCTGCTCACGGTGGTGTTCGTCCTCATCGCCGAGGTGCTGATCTACGTCCCCAGCGTCGCGAGCTACCGGCGCGCCTGGCTCTCCGACCGGGTCGCCGCCGCCCAGGTCGCCGCCCTGGTGCTCGACGCCGCCCCCCAGCAAAGGGTTTCCGACGACCTCGCCCGGCGCCTGCTGATGGGCGTGGGCGCCCAGGCGATCGCGCTCAAGGCCGGTGGAGCGCGGCGCCTCCTCAACCTCACCCCGATGCCGCCGGAGGTGGGCGAGACCGTCGACCTGCGCGGAGCCGGCTGGTTCGAGGGCATCGGCGGCGCCTGGCGCACCCTGACGCGGGCGAGCCCCCTGCCCCTTCGGGTGATCGGCCACGGCATGGAGGGGGTCGACTTCGTCGAGCTCGTCCTCGATCCCGCGCCCCTGCGGCACGCGATGATCGCCTTCTCGGGCCGCATCCTCGCCGCCTCGCTGGTGATCTCCGGCATCACCGCCGGCCTCGTCTTCCTGGTGCTCCAGCTCTCGATCGTGCGGCCGGTGCGGCGGCTCGCCCGCAACATCGCGTCCTTCGCGGAGGATCCCGAGGATCTGTCGCGGCGCATCAGCCCGTCCTGGCGCAGCGACGAGATCGGCGCCGCCGAGACGGCGCTCGCCCGGATGGAGACGATCCTGTCGGGGGAGCTGCGCCAGAAGCGCCGGCTCGCCGATCTCGGCCTGTCGGTGAGCAAGATCAACCACGAGCTGCGCAACCTCCTGACCACCGCGCAGCTGCTGGTCGACCGGCTCGAGCACGTCGCCGATCCCGGCGTGCAGCGGGTGGCGCCGCGCCTCGTCGCGACCCTCGGCCGGGCGATCCGCTACTGCGAGGGCACGCTGGCCTACGGCCGCGCCGCCGAGCCTCCGGCGCAGCGGCGTCCGACGCCGCTGCGGCCGATCCTGCGCGACGCCCTCGACCTCGCCGGGCTGGCGCCGGGCGCCGCCATCACCATCGCCGACCGGACCCCCGAGGGGCTGACCGTCGACGCCGATCCCGATCAGCTGTCGCGGGTGCTGGTCAACCTCGTGCGCAACGCCGTCCAGGCGATCGGGCTCGCCGGCAGCGGCGACGGCCCTCCCGTGGTGGCGATCGAGGCCGGGCGCACGGGTGCGACCGTCACGATCCTCGTCTCCGACAACGGCCCCGGCCTGCCGGAGCGGGCGCGCGCCCACCTGTTCGAGGCGTTCCAGGGCTCCGGCCGCTCCGGCGGCACGGGGCTCGGCCTCGCCATCGCGGCCGAGCTGGTGCGGCTCAACGGGGGTACGTTGAGCCTCGACGAGACCCGCAGCGGGGCGCGCTTCCGGATCGTCCTGACCGACCGGGAGGCGTGAGCGCGGCGGTTGCCAGCCCGCCCGCGCCGACGCATCGTTGCGTCATGTCCCTGCGCGTCCCCCTCTCCGCCGTCCGCTCCTTCGAGGCCGCGGCGCGCCGCCGCTCGTTCAAGGACGCGGCGGCGGAGCTGAACCTGACCGCGAGCGCCGTCAGCCACGCCATCCGCAAGATGGAGGCGTCCCTCGGCGTGACCCTGTTCGAGCGCCAGGGCCAGGGCGTGGTGCCGACCGCCGCCGGCGAGGCCCTGCTCGAGCATGTCGGCCGCGCCTTCGACGAGCTGCATCGCGGCCTCGACCTCGTGGCGGCGCGCGGGCCCCAGCTCCTGCGCCTGCACTGCGCGCCGAGCCTCGCGGCGCAGTGGCTGACCCCGCGCCTCGCCCGGTTCCTGGCCGCCAATCCGGGCTTCGAGGTCCGGCTCGCCGCCGGCATGGACTATGCCCGCTTCGTCGGCGACGAGTTCGACGCCGACATCGTCTACGGCCCGCCCCGGGGCGAGGGCCTGGTGAGCGTGCCGCTCTGCGCCGAGACGGTGATGCCGCTCTGCGACCCCGAGCGGGCGGCCAGAATCCGCCGGCCGGAGGACCTCCTCGACCAGGTGCTGATCCAGAGCGACAACAAGCAGGTGCGCTGGCCGCTCTGGTTCGCCCGCAACGGCCTGCCGGCGCCCCGGCCGCTGGGGGTGCGCTTCGACCGCAGCTTTCTCGCCATCGCGGCCGCCGCCGACGGGCTCGGCGTGGCGCTCGAATCGACCCTGCTCGCCGAGCGCGAGATCGCCAGCGGCCGCCTCGTCGCGCCCCTGCGCGGCCTCTCGCAGGACGTGACCTACGTCGGCCACCACCTCGTCTATCCGGCGACCACCCGGCGGCGCGCCCCGCTGCGGGTCTTCGCCCGCTGGCTCGGGCAGGAGATGGGGATCGCGCTGCCGGACGACCTCGCGTGATCCGCGCGACGTCGTCCCGTCACCGCCGCGCCGTCGAGCCCCGGGCGATCAGCCGGCCGCTCAGCACCACCTTGCGCACCGGCTGGTCCGGGTGCTTCAGCCGGTCGAACAGCAGGTCCATCGCCTGGGCGCCGATCTCGGTCACCGGCTGCTCGATCACCGTCAGGCCGGGCTCGACCAGATCGGTCCAGGGCTCGTTGTCGAAGCCGGCGAGCGCGATCCCGCCGGGCCAGGGGATTCCGGCGGCGCGGGCGGCCCGTACCGCACCCATCAGGATCAGGCCGTTCGAGAGCACCAGGGCCTCGGGGCGGTCGGCCTCGGCGAGCCAGCGCGCCACCTCTCCTTCCGCCGGCTCGGCCTCCGGGAGCACGGTGCGGACCTGCGGCGCGAGGCCGTGCCGGCGCATCGCCGAGAGGTAGCCGTCGCGCCGCTCCTCGGCGGTCGAGCTCGTCGAGCCGAACAGGCCGCCGATGCGGGAAAACCCCTGCTCGACCAGGTGGTCGACCAGCAGGGCGCCGGCCGCGACGTTGTCGAGCACCACGCCGTCATGGCCGCCGGGCGGGCCAGTCCGGTCGATCAGCACCAGCGGGAACGGAAAATCCTCCGGCCGCAGCCGCTCGGCGGTGCGCCGCGTCGGCGCGAAGACGACGCCGGTGACCCGCTCCTCCTGCATCAGGCGCAGGTACAGCGCCTCGCGCTCGGCATCCTCGCCGGTGTTGCACAGGATCAGCCGCATCCCGGCCCGGTAGGCCGCGTCCTCGACCGCCCGGCTCACCGCGGTGAAGAACGGGTTGCGGATGTCGGCGACGATGAGCCCGATCGTCTGCGCCGATTGCGAGCGCAGGCGGCGGGCCGAGAGGTTCGGCCGGTAGCCGGTCGCCCGCACCGCCGCCTCGACCTGCTCGCGCAGGGCGTCGCTGACCGGGCCCTTGCCCAGGGCCCGCGACACGGTCGCGGTGGAAACCCCCGCCGCGCGGGCGACGTCACGGATGCCGACGGCCATGTTCTCGTAAACGTTTTCATATCGATCTGGCGATCGTGCCAGCCTACGGCGCATCAAGCAAGTCCTTACGGCTCGAAACCAGCTCCGGCACGGGCGCATCGGTTGACAAGGGATGTGAAAACGTTTTCATAAGCAGCAAGCAAAACCGCCTATCGGGAGGAAGCCTGCCATGCTCGCGCCGAACGCGCCGCGCGTCCTGATCCGCACCGCCGCCACCCCTGCCGACAAGGACGCGGCGATCCGCCAGGCGGCCCAGCTCCTCGTCGCGGCCGGCTGCATCGACCCGGCCTACGAGGCCAGCATGCTGCGCCGGGAAGGCGTGGCGAACACCTATCTCGGCCACGGCGTCGTGATCCCGCACGGCATGGTCGACGATCGCGCCCTGGTGCGCGAGAGCGGGCTCGCCGTGCTGCAGGTCCCCGGCGGCGTCGCCTGGCACGACGGTCAGGACGCCCACCTGGTGGTAGCGATCGCCGCCCAGTCCGACACCCACATCACCATCCTGCGCCGCCTCACCCGCCTGATCCAGGACGAGGCGCGGCTGGCGCGCCTGCGCACCACGCAGGACCCCGCCGAGATCGCCGCGGCGCTGTCCGAGGACGCGCCCGCCCCCGGCACCGCCGGCCCGGCCGCCGACCTGCCCTACGCCTTCACCTGGACCGTCGACTACCCGACCGGCCTGCACGCGCGGCCGGCTTCCGCCTGGGTCGAGGCGGCGCGCGGCGGGAGCGCCCGGATCCAGGTCCGCCACGGCGCCGAGGTGGCGGACGCCAAGAACCTGATCGCCCTGCTCCAGCTCGGCCTGCGCGCCGGCGACGAGGCGGTGATCTCCGCCGAGGGCGAGGACGCCCCGGCGGCGCTCACCCGGCTGAAGGCCGTCGTCACCGGCCTCTCGGCCGGCGAGAAGGCCGCCGCCGCCCGCGCGGCCGAGGCCGCCGCGAAGGCCGCCGCCCCGGTGGCCGGCTGGAACCCGGCCGATCCGTGCCGGATCGTGTCCGGCATCGGCGCCAGCCCCGGCCTCGCCATCGGGCCGGTCCACGTGCTCGGCCCGACCGAGGTCGCGGTGCCGGACGAGCCCGAGCCGCTGACGAGCGGCGGCGACCGGCTGCATGCGGCCCTGGAGAGGACGGCGGCGCAGCTCAAGGCGCTCGCCGACGATACCGGGCGGCGCCTCGGCCAGGCCGATGCGGGGATCATCAAGGCGCAGAGCGACCTTATCGCCGACACCGACCTCATCACGCTCGCCTGCCAGCTGATGGTCGAGGGCCACGGCGTGGCCTATGCCTGGCAGCAGGCGGTCGAGCGGATGGCCGGCCGGCTCTCGGCCCTCGGCAACCCGGTGCTGGCCGCCCGCGCGGCGGATCTGCGCGACGTCGGCCGCCGGGTGCTCGCCCAGATCGACCCGGCGCTCCAGTCCGGCCACGCCCTTCCGGACCGGCCCTGCATCCTGCTCGCCCCCGACCTCGCGCCTTCCGACACCGCCGGCCTCGATCCGGCCCGGGTGCTCGGGCTCGCCACCGCGCAAGGGGGCCCGACCTCCCACACCGCGATCCTCGCCCGCACCCTCGGCATTCCGTCGGTGGTGGCGGCCGGCGCCGCCCTCCTGGCCCTGCCGGCCGGTGCGACCGCGATCCTCGACGGCACGACCGGGCGGCTCTACCTCGACCCGAGCGAGCGCGACCTCGCCGCGGCGAGGGCCTGGCGCGACGCCCTAAGGGCGACGCAGGAGGAGGAGGCGCGCGAGCGCGGCCTGCCGGCCCGCACCCGCGACGGCCACGCCGTGGCGATCGGCGCCAACGTCAACACGCCCGACCAGGTGCCCTTCGCCCTGGCGCAGGGCGCCGAGGGTATCGGCCTGATGCGCACCGAGTTCCTGTTTCTGGAGCGCGGCGACACCCCGGGCGAGGACGACCAGTACGCCACCTACCGGGCGATGCTGGAGGCGCTCGACGGCCGCCCCCTGATCGTGCGCGCCCTCGACATCGGCGGCGACAAGCAGGTGCCCCACCTCGCCCTGCCGAAGGAGGAGAACCCCTTCCTCGGCGTGCGCGGCGCCCGCCTGCTCCTGCGCCGGCCCGACCTGATGGAGCCGCAGCTGCGCGCCCTCTACCGCGCCGCCAGGGATTGCGTGTCGGCCGGCGCCCCCGCGGGCAAGGACGCGCCGCTCTCGATCATGTTCCCGATGATCACCTCGGTCCCCGAGGTCGCGGCCCTGCGCGAGGCCTGCGAGCGGATCCGCACCGAGATCGGCGCGCCGGAGGTGCCGCTCGGCATCATGATCGAGGTCCCGGCCGCGGCGATCCAGGCCGACGCGCTGGCCGCCCATTGCGACTTCTTCTCGATCGGCACCAACGACCTGACGCAATATGCGCTGGCCATCGACCGCCAGAACACCGAGCTGGCGCCGGAGGCCGACTCGCTGCACCCGGCGGTGCTGCGCCTGGTGCGGATGACCTGCGAGGGCGCCGCCCGCCACGGCCGCTTCGTCGGCGTCTGCGGCGGCATCGCGGGCGATCCGTTCGGGGCCGGGCTGCTCGCGGGGCTCGGCGTCCACGAGCTCTCGATGACGCCCCGCGACCTGCCGGCCGTGAAGGCGCGCCTGCGCGCCGCCTCGCTCGCCGATTTGAAGGCGCTGGCCGAACGGGCCTGCGCGCAGCCCGACGCCGCCGCGGTGCGGGCCCTCGACCGGGCGTCCTCGGGAACTGCGGAGGCGCGGCCGTGACCCGCATCCTCACCCTCACCCTCAACCCGGCGATCGACCGGACCGTCACCCTCGACCGGCTGGTGCCCGGCGCCGTCCACCGCGCCCGTGCGCTGCGCGACGACGCCGGCGGCAAGGGCGTCAACGTCGCGAGTTGCCTTGCCGATTGGGGCGTGCCCGTCACCGCCGCGGGCGTGCTCGGCACCGGCAACGCCGCGGCGTTCGAGGTGCTGTTTGCGGTGAAGGGCATCGCCGACCGCTGCCTGCGGGTGGCGGGCGAGACCCGCACCAACCTGAAGCTCGTCGATCCCGCCGGCACCACCGACGTGAACCTGCCGGGCCTCGCCCTGGCGCCGACGGATCTCGCCGCGGTGCGGGCGGTGCTGCGCGACGCGGCCGGGCCGGACACGCTCGCGGTGCTCGCCGGCAGCCTGCCGGCGGGCGCCGGGCCCGATCTCTATGCGGACCTCACCGCCGAGCTGAAGGCCGCGGGCGCCCGCGTGCTCCTCGACGCCTCGGGGCCGCCGCTCGCCGCGGCGCTCGCGGCGGACACCCTGCCCGACATCGTCAAGCCGAACCGGCACGAGCTGGAGGAATGGGCCGGGCGGCCGCTTCCCGCCCTCGCCGACGTGGTCGGTGCCGCGACGGACCTCGTGCGGCGCGGCATCCCGCTCGTCGTCGTCTCCCTCGGGGAGGACGGCGCGGTGTTCGTGCGCCGGGACGGCGCCGGGGTGCAGGCCCTGCACGCGCTCGCCCCGGCGGTCGCGGTCGCCAGCACCGTCGGGGCCGGCGACGCCCTGGTGGCCGGGCTGGTGGCGGGGCTCTCCGCCGACCTCGCTCTCGCCGACACCGCCCGGCTGGCGCTGGCCTTCGCGGCCGGCAAGCTCACCCGCGCCGGGGCCAACCTGCCGGCTCGGGCGGAGGTCGAGGCGATCGCGAAGGCCATCGAGATCCGCCCCCTTCCGAACTGACGCCGTCCCGATCGCCCACGCCGGTTCGGAGCCGAATCCCGGACGACCCCGACACGACCCAGAGACGAGACCCGAGGAGGAACAACCCATGACCCAGTTGGTGGCCGTCGTCGGGGGCGGCGAGCTCGGCACCCACGCGGTGCTGGCGGCCGAGGCCCTGCGCCGGGCGGCGGCGCGGCGCAACCGGCGCCTCGAGCTCGAGGTCCGGGGCCGCGGCACCGCCGGGACGCCGCTGAGCGAGGGCGCGATCCGGGGAGCCGACGCGGTGCTCCTCGTCGGCTCCGGCGATCTCGGCGCCGACCGGTTCGGGGCCTTGCGGCGCGCCGAGGCGGGAATCGAGGACGTGCTCACCGACGCCGACCGGGTGATCGAGCGGGCGCTGGCCGAGGCGTCACCCGCCCCAGGCCCCGCCGCCGACGGCGCGAAGCGCATCGTCGCCATCACCTCCTGCCCGACCGGCATCGCCCACACCTTCATGGCGGCGGAAGGGATCCAGGCCGCCGCCCAGGCGCTCGGCCATCGGGTCCGGGTCGAGACGCAAGGGTCGGTCGGCGCCCGCGACGCGCTGACGCCGGAGGAGATCGCGGCGGCCGACATCGTGCTCATCGCCGCCGATACCGGGGTCGACCGCGGACGCTTCTCCGGCAAGCGGGTCTACGCCACCACCACCAAGGCGGCGATCCGCGACGGCAAGGGGCTGATCGCCACCGCGCTGAAGGACGCCGAGCTGCAGGGCGCGGCTGCCGCGGAATCCGGCCCGGCCCGCCCGGCGGCGGCCGAGACGAAGGCCGGCGCCTACAAGCACCTGATGACCGGCGTGTCGTTCATGCTGCCCTTCGTGGTGGCGGGCGGCCTGCTGATCGCGCTCGCCTTCGCGTTCGGCGGCATCGACGCGATGGCGCCGGCCAACAAGGGCAGCTTGGGCTTCGCGCTGGGCGAGATCGGCGCCAAGGCGGCCTTCGCGCTGATCGTGCCGGCGCTCGCCGGCTACATCGCCTTCTCGATCGCCGACCGGCCCGGCATCGCGCCCGGCATGATCGGCGGCATGCTGGCGGCCAACCTCAATGCCGGCTTCCTCGGCGGCATCGCGGCGGGCTTCATCGCCGGCTACACGGTCTCGTTCCTCAACCGGTCGATCCGCCTGCCGAAGAACCTGGAGGGGCTGAAGCCGGTCCTGATCCTGCCGCTCGTCGGCACCCTCGTGACCGGCCTCCTGATGGTCTACGTCGTCGGCGTGCCGGTGGCGGCCCTGCTCGCCGCCCTCACCGGCTGGCTCAAGGGCATGCAGGGCGCGAGCGCCCTGGTGCTGGGTCTCGTCCTCGGCGGCATGATGGCGGTCGACATGGGCGGGCCGATCAACAAGGCGGCCTACGCCTCCTCGGCCGCCCTGATCTCCTCGGGGATCTACACTCCGATCGCCGCCGTGATGCTCGCCGGCATGACCCCGCCGCTCGGCATCGCGCTCGCCACCCGGCTGTTCCCGGGCCGCTTCACCGCCCAGGAGCGCGAGGCCGGGACCGCCGCGGCGGTGCTGGGCGCCGCCTTCATCACCGAGGGCGCGATCCCCTTCGCGGCCGCCGATCCCCTGCGGGTGATCCCGGCCCTCGTCGCCGGTTCGGCGGCGGCGGGCGCGGTGTCGATGACCTTCGGGGTGGCGTTGCGGGTGCCCCATGGCGGGCTGTTCGTGCTGCCGATCCCCAACGCCATCACGCCGGTGCTCGGCGCGGTCGCGGCCCTGGTCGCCGGCACGCTGATCACCGCCTTGCTGGTCGGGGTGCTCAAGAAGCGGGCGGCCTGAGACGCGACGGTCCGGCTCAGTCCGGGCGGCGCGGCCGTCACGAGAAGGATGCGGTCCGGGCAGCTGAGGCCGCCCGGCGCACTTCGGCATCCGGGAGAGCTGTTTTACCCCCGGCTTCTCGCAACGGCCCACATTTCCTGATAGTCGATGCGCACCCGCCTCTCGTCTGGCGGGTTGTCGGTCGAGAACTGTCGGAAACGGACGGCGCTGCGCGATGGCGGTGATCGGTCAGGTCACGCTGGACCTCGTCCAGACGGTCAAGGCGGCGCGCAGTGCCGCCGAGATCACGGCGGTGCTGGTGCGGGCCGGCGGGATCTTCGGCTACGAGCGCTTCGCCATCGCGGGCGTGCCGCAGAGCGCCGGCGAGAACCTGCCCGACCGGCTGCTGCTGATGCACTGGCCCGAGGAATGGGCCGCCCGCTACGTGTCGCGCGGCTACGTGCAGCACGACCCGGTGATGGCGCAGGTCCGGCGCACCACGGCGCCGTTCCTGTGGTCGGAGGTCGAGGTCGACCGCGACGCCGCCCTCGCCCGCCGTGTGATGGACGAGGCTCCGGCCTTCGGCCTCGGCAACGGGCTCTGCGTGCCGATCCACGACATCGACGGCACCGAGACCGCCGCCTCGTTCGGCGGCGCCCGCATCGACCTCTCGGACGAGGCCTGGGCCGGGCTGCACCTGCTCGCCATCTACGCCCATCTCGCCTCGCGGGGCCTGGGTCCCGCCCTTCCCTCCCGGATCGTGCGGCCGGAGGGCGCCACGCGCTGCACCCGGCGCGAGATCGAGTGCATCAAGTGGGCCGCGGCCGGCAAGACCGGCTGGGAGACCTCCGAGATCCTGTCCCTGTCCCAGCGCACGGTCGAGGATTACCTGAGCAACGCCGCCCGCAAGCTCGGCGCGGTCAACCGGGTGCAGCTCGTCGCCCTGGCGATGCGGGCGGGGTTGATCGACTAGATCGGTCTTCGCCGGCCTGCGGATGCATGCCCCGCCGCCCGGGTCGCCCGCCCGCGCCGGTACGGCGCGAGGGCCGCACAAAGACGATCGGATCCGCCCCCGCCGGCATGACGCAAGGGATGTCGCGAGGCTCCGATCGCGCCCGGCGTCAGCGACATCATTCCTAGTCCTCGATAATTTGAGTCGGCCCGCCTCGATCGCACCTTGAGTTGCAAAATAGCCTGGGCGCCCGAGCAAAATATTTCTCCCTACAGTTCGGAACAGTCTCTATTTTTCTTCAACACGTCACGAATGCAATCAAACGCAAGACGACGGCAAGATCCCCGTAAATTTACGGTCTTTCTCATTCTAGGTTTAAAGCTCAAGAAGTGCTCCAGAGCAAGGAGCCCTGATCTTGATCACGATCATCGATCGCGAAAATTACCGCGACCATGCGGCGCTTCTCGACCGGATATACTGCTTCCGGCATCGTCTCTTCGTCGAGACGATGCGGTGGGAGGCGTGCCGCAAGCCGGACGGACGCGAGCGCGACCAGTTCGACGGGCCGGACTGCATCCACGTCGCCGGAACCGACGACGGCGAGGTGGTGTCGTATTCGCGCCTGCTGCCGACGACCCGGCCGCACCTGCAGACCCACGTCTATCCGCAGCTGCTGCAGGGCGCGACGGCGCCGAGCGGGCCGCGCCTCTTCGAGTGGACGCGCTGCGGCGCCGCGCCGTGGCGGCGCGCCTCCGCCACCGCCAAGGACCCGATCGCCGGGCGCCAGTTCGTGGCGGTGGCCGAGCTGACCGGGACGCTCGGCCTCGACGGCTACCTGATCCAGGCCCACCCGATCATGATCACCCACCTGGCGACGATGGGCTGGGACACCGAGCCCCTTGCGCTGCCGATGATGTACGACGGCAACCCGCTGGTACCGTTCATCGCCCGCTGGACGCCGGCCACCGCCGACACCACCCGGGCGGTCTTCGGGCTGGAGGGCACCGCCTACGACGTGCCGCGCGGGCTCGGACGGGACGAACGCGACCGGGCGCGGCCGGACCTGCGGTTCGCCTGAGGCGGCACCGGCCCGCCGGGGCCCGCACCGGCTCGCCAGAGCCGGCTTTATTCCACCCCGGCCGGTGGCTTGAGGGTCGCGCCGATCCGCGAGGAGACGATCACCGCCTGGGTGCGGCTCTCCACGCCGAGCTTCTGCAGGATCGCCGAGACGTGGGCCTTCACGGTCGCCTCCGAGACCCCGAGCTCGTAGGCGATCTGCTTGTTGAGCAGGCCTTCGGACAACATCATCAGCACCCGCACCTGCTGCGGCGTCAGGGTGGCGAGGCGGCGCATCAGGTCCGCCGTCTCCTTGTCCTCGGAGGCCGACAGCTCGATGTCGGGCGGCGACCAGTTGCCGCCGGCCAGGACCTCGCCGATCGCCTCGCCGATGCGGTCGACCTCGAGGGATTTCGGGATGAAGCCGGCGGCGCCGAAATCGAGGGCGCGGCGGATCACCACCGGGTCCTCGTTGGCCGAGACGATCACCACGGGGATCGCCGGGTGCTGCGCCCGCAGGTAGATCAGCCCGGAGAAGCCCTGGACCCCCGGCATGGTCAGGTCGAGGAGCACGAGGTCGATCTCGTCCTCGGCATCGAGGACCTTCGTCAGCGGTTCGAGCCCGCTCGCCTCGATGATCCGGGCACCGGGCAGGATCGCCGTCACCGCGCCCCTGAGGGCGCCGCGAAACAGCGGGTGGTCGTCCGCGACGACGATGGTGGTCCCGGAACCCAACTCACTCCCCACCACGGCACCTGCGCTCCTTGGCGCCTCTCGGCCTACTTCTTTTGTCTCTATAGCTTTTTTGGTGGGGTTGAAACCGGAGGCTGTGAGTTCTCCACGCTGGTATGTGGCTGGCGGATTGCGGAGGCGGCGAAAGCTTATAACCACCCAGATTGCTGAGGAGCTGTTGCGCCGCAAGGGTTTATTTTTAAAATCAATAACTTATGCATTTTGCGGCATGCGTGGAATCTATCAACGCAACTTCAAATTGATATATCTGGCGGGCGGTATCAAATTTGTGGACTTTTCACGATTTTTGCAGATATGATCTTTATGGGCTCCGGGCCAGTGAGCAGGTGCATGTTACTCGCGTTTCGATTCAAGAATCACAGATCATTCTTAAAGGGAGGCGAATTATCCTTGCTCTCCCACCGTGCGGACAAGACACATCCTGAGTCCCTCATTCATCCCCCAAAAGATGCTAAAGTACCATCTCAAGTATTACCCGTGATTGCCATCTATGGTGCAAACTCGGCAGGTAAAACCAATGTTTTAGGAGCATTTTCTTATCTTAAAACAGCGGTCGTAGAATCTCAATCCGGATGGCGCCCCAATAGTGGGACTAAATCAGACCGATTTATTGGTCGCATAGGCGCCGAAAGTCCTATCAGCGTAGAGGCAGATATCATTTGCAAAGGAGAGAGATACAGATACGGTTTCGCGGCAAACTCCCGATCGTTTGAGGAAGAATGGCTTTATCATTACAAAAAAGGGAAAGAAAGTTTGATATTCATGAGAAATACGTCGTTAAGAGACGAAAAAAATATCACAAATGTTGAATTTGGAGACTTGTTTGGTGGCGATACTCTTTATCGTGAAGGTATCGAAAGAAGAGTTCGTGACGACAGTCTACTTCTTTCCGCCGCCGCACAAGACAACCATCCTGCCTGTATCGAAATTTATAACTGGTTCGACAATTATGTAAGCTCTTTAAGTTTAGAAACATCCTCCGATAGAGCTAATGCGCAAATAACGGCGTCTTTTTTGGCGCAACATGACGACGATTACATGAAAAAAAATGTAATTACACTTTTAAAACCTGTTGAGCCGAATCTAATTGATATAATTATTAGCAAAAACGCGAAGACAAAAATTCCAAATTCAA
This sequence comes from Methylobacterium ajmalii, assembly GCF_016613415.1. Classification (GTDB taxonomy): domain Bacteria; phylum Pseudomonadota; class Alphaproteobacteria; order Rhizobiales; family Beijerinckiaceae; genus Methylobacterium; species Methylobacterium ajmalii. The sequence goes on from NZ_JACWCT010000130.1 coordinate 40,651, forward strand.
TGCGTGAAATGTTACAGCCAGACGCGATCGCAAGCATTGAAAGTTTTCTAGCATATGAAATAGATTTTGTATTCAAGCGTGGACGCTCAAAGATACGACTTCCATTCAATAAACAATCAAAAGGATTTCAGAAATTTTTTAGCATGTGCGTGACGATTTATTTTGCTCTGCAGGCGGGTGAGGTTCTTCTTGTTGATGAACTGGAAACTAGTATTCATCCACATCTTGCGAGATTGATCGTTGAAATGTTTCAAAGCAAAGATATTAATTTTGGCGGAGGTCAATTGATATTTACGACCCACGATACAGGGCTACTTGACCAAGCCTTACTAAGGAGAGATCAAATTTGGTTTGTCGAAAAAAATCAAATGATATCCGATCTTTATTCTTTACTGCAGTTTAGCCCGAGGAAGGACGAAAATTTAGAACGAGGTTACCTACGCGGAAGGTATGGAGCTATACCCGCACTTGGGATTGATTTATCACTTCTCAGCAATTCTGGCTTAACCGCTGAGGCTTCCGATGCGTCAGCCGACTAACGGCTTCGGCAAATCGCTTAAGCCTCGCATTTCTGGGAAAAAGCGGTCAAAATCACGAGTAATCGCTGTCGCATATGACGGTGAGAGAACGGAAGATCGGTATTTTAAAGGCTGGAAAATTCAAATCGGAACTGCCGCCACCGAGATTAGGCCTTACTACGTAAAAAGCGGCGGCAATGTGCTGCAAGCTGTTGAGAAATGTGTGCAGTGGCTCGAACGAGAAGGGCCGTTCGAAGAAATATATTGCGTATGCGATACAGACGATACCACTGCAGAAAACCTTCGTAAGGCGATGGCGCTTGCTGCGAGTAAAAATATCAACCTCTGCCTCTCTACTCGGTCTTTTGAAGTTTGGATCGCCCTACATTGGGATGGAATGTCTTCGGCGCCGGTAAGCAGCGAGGACGATGCCATCGCGCTGGTGGCAAAGAATTATAAAGCCTACAACAAAAAATGCAAAGAAGTCGAATTTAATGTTCTATTTCAAAGAACTGATATCGCATGCCGCAACGCTGAAGCTCTTATCAAACGAAATCTTCCTAATCCGGCAACGGATGTCCATAAGCTAGTGAGAAAATTATTGAATATATATAATAAAATAAAAAATAATTCAAAAGTTAAGAAAAAATAAAAATTATTATATTAAATATTTTAATAAAGATCGTCAACACACCCTTTAGTTTTGTCTTTAAATTTCTGCCAAGTCTCTGGCTTGATATAGCTTAACGGTCCGATGCGCCAGCATCTTATGTCACTTGCACCCAGGAATTTACATTATTTCGCTTTCAAAAAGCAATGATATGATCTCGCGCCAACGCGGCCGGTCGCGATGCTCGATCAGATAAATGCCCCGCCGGGTGTCGAGCGCCAGGCGCCCCTCGACCGGCGGAATCATTAGCGCCACGTCGGTGAACAGAGTGCGGATATGCGCCAGTATGTCGCCCAAACATTCGCTACCGTGGACGTACCCGCGTGACGTGGCGCCAGACCGTCGAGAAAAGTCATCGGGTCGGCGCAGACGTCCGGGTTGGCATTCTCCTAAATCGTCAGTGCCGGCGAAGCTCAGTCGAGCGCGCCGGTGCGGGCGGCCGCGGCCGGCTCGACATATCCGCGCGCGACCAGCTCGGGCTGGGGCGCGGTCCGCCGGGGAGCGGCCGGGACCGGCTGGGGCGTCGTGGCGAGTTCGGCCCAGGGCCGCACGACCGCAGTCTCGCGGGCCATCTCGCGCATGATCGGCGGGAAGACGGTGACGGAGGATGCACGATCCTGCGCATGCGCCGAACCAGCCGACAAGACGAACAGAGACAGTGCACAATATTTCAGGGCCGACATCGCAATTCCCCATCGATTGATCGAATTTGATTTAAAAGAACATAGCTTTTTGTGCAGCGCAATATGCCAATCGAATATTTCTTTAGGATAGGATTTTGCGAATCATAACTCACACAAGCGCGCGGAACGGCAATAAAATGCCACGTTTCCGGAAGCCGACGATCTGCGGAAACTGAGGCTCGCGATTCGATCCGCGGAAACACGTCGAGGGCGGCGCGGCCGATCGTACAGTCGGGACATGTTGCAGATCATCCGCCACGAACGGCGCCGGCGCCTCGGCACGCCAAGGCCCGACACGACGGCGGATCGGGCGGGGACGGCCGATTCTGTGCCTTGCTCGACCTTCCCTGCCGCCCGCGAAACTCATGGCGAGCGCCGCCCCCGGGACAGGCTGGCGCGGGCCGATCCCCTCGCGAACCGCTCACGCCCCGGCGAGGTGCAGCACGATCTCGCGCCGGTGCGGCCGGTCGCGGTGCTCGATCAGGTAGATCCCCTGCCAGGTGCCGAGCGCGAGCCGCCCCTCGACCAGCGGGATCGTCAGCGCGGCGTCGGTCAGGAGGGTGCGGATATGCGCCGGCATGTCGTCCGGCCCCTCGATGCCGTGGACGTAGGGCACGTCGCGGGGCGCCAGCCGGTCGAGGGCGGTCATCAGGTCGGTGCGCACGTCCGGGTCGGCATTCTCCTGGATCGTCAGCGAGGCCGAGGTGTGACGGCAGAACACCGTCAGGAGGCCGTGGCGCAGGCCCGCCTCGCGCACGAAGCCCGCGACCTCCGCGGTGATCTCGGTGAAGCCCTGGCCGCGCGTCTCGACCACGAGGCGCCCGCTCGCCTGGCGGGTGACCGGGCCGCTCGCCAGCATCTCGACGCGTCTCATTCGGTGATCTCCCGTCCCGGATGCACTTCCGTCTCGCCGCGGGCGAGGATGCGCTCGAGCGCCTCGATCCGGTCGGCCTCGGCGGTCGGCTTGTCCCAGCGGATGCGGCTGACGCGGGGAAACCGCATCGCGACGCCGGACTTGTGCCGGGTCGAGCGCTGCACGCCCTCGAAGGCGATCTCCAGCACCAGCCCTTTGCCTAAGCCGTACTCTACCTCCCGCACCGGGCCGAAGCGCTTGGTGGTGTGGTTGCGGACGTAGCGGTCGAGCTTGGCCAGCTCCTCGTCGGTGAAGCCGTGATAGGCCTTGCCGACCGGCACCAGCTCCTCGGCCCCGTCCGGCGCCTCGCGCCAGACCCCGAACGTGTAGTCGGAGTAGAACGACGACCGCTTCCCGTGTCCGCGCTGGGCGTACATCATCACGGCATCGACGCGGTAGGGCTCGCGCTTCCACTTCCACCATGGGCCCTTCGGCCGGCCGGGCTGGTAGGGGCTGACGACACGCTTGAGCATCACGCCCTCGATCGCGTCGGCGTCCGGCCCCGCCCCGACCGAGGCCGGGTCGGCCCGGGCCGCGGCGAGCGCCGCCCAGTCGGCGAACGGCACCAGGGGCGAGAGGTCGATGCGGGCGTGGTCGAGCCCGCCGACGAAGCGCTCGAGCCGCGCCCGGCGCTCGCTGAACGGCAGCGGCCGCAGGTCCTCGCCGTTCTCGGCCAGGAGGTCGTAGGCCCGGACATGGGCGGGGAAATCCTGCAGCAGCTTGCCCGTCACCGTCTTCCGGTTAAGGCGCTGCTGCAGCACGTTGAAGCTCTGCACCCGCGCGTCGCGCAGGATCAGCAACTCGCCGTCGAGGGCGCCCGAGAAGGTGATCGCCTCGGCGAGGTCGGGAAAGGCGCCGGAGATGTCCTCGCCGGTGCGCGAATAGATTTTCTGGACCTGGCGCCCCTCGCCGTCGCGCCCGCCGGCGAGCTGGACGCGGATGCCGTCCCACTTCCATTCGGCCGAGAACGCCTCGGCGTCGAGCTTGTCGAGGTCGGCCTCCTCCTCGATCGGGTGCGAGAGCATGGCGGGGCGGAACGGCGCCGGGTTGATCGATTCCGGCGGCCCGGTCCTTCCCTCGACCCAGGCGAAGAGTTCCGGGTAGGGCGCCTGCAGCCCGTGCCAGACCTCCTCGACCGCATCGGCCTCGTGGCCGCCGAGGCTCGCCACCGCGGTCTTGGCGAGCCGCGCGGAGACGCCGACCCGCAATTCCCCGGTGATGAGCTTGAGGAGCGCCCAGCGCCCGGTCTCGTCGAGGGCGTCGAGCCAGGCGGCGAGCCGGGCCGGCAGCTCGCTCTTGCCGATGGTGGCGAGGCTCTCGACCACCTCCGACAGGGTCGGGACCGGCGGGTTGTTGTGGCCGGGGCCCGGGCTGCCGTCGCGCTTGGGCCAGATCAGCGCCGTCGTCTCGGCGAGGTCGCCGACGTAGTTGTAGGACAGGCGAAACAGCACCGGATCGACGCGGGCCTCGACGAGGCCGCGGATCAGGCCGGGCTTGGCCTCGCGGAAGCTGAGCGAGCCGGTCATGGCGGCGAGCGCGTAGCCGCGGTCCGGGTCGGGGGTGTGCCGGAAGAAGTCCTGGAGCAGGCGCAGCTTGGCGTTGCGGCGCGGCTCGTAGGCGAGGCGGTCGAGGAGATGGGCGAAGTCGTTCACGCCGCACTCTCCTTGGCCCTGGTCTTCCGGGCGCGGCCTCTCGCGGGCTTGGCGGTGCCGGGCTTGCCCGCTTCCGGCTCGGCATCCCGGGGCTCTGCATCCTCAGGCTTGGTGTCGTCCGCCTCGCCCTGCTCGGACCTCTTCTCCTCGGACTTGTTTTCCTCGACCTTGCCCTCCGGCTCCGCCTCGCCCTCGTCGCCGTAGCCTAGCATGTGCAGGGGCTTGGCCCGGATCCCTTGCGTCTCGCACCAATGGACCAGGGCGTCCTCCTGGCCGTGGGTGACCCAGACCTCGCCGGCTCCGGTGTCCTTGATGGTGCGGCAGAGGTCGTCCCAGTCCGAATGGTCGGAGACGATGAGCGGCAGCTCGACGCCCTTCTGGCGGGCGCGGGCCCGCACCTGCATCCAGCCCGACGCGAAGGCGGTGACGGGATCGGGAAACTTTCGCGACCACAGGTCCTGGATCGCCGAGGGCGGGCAGAGCACGATCCTGCCGCCGAGCTTCGGCCGCTCCGCCGCCACGACCTTGATCGTCTCGCCGACGTGGATGCCCTCGCGGCGATAGAGGTCGGTCAGCTTCTCCATGGCGCCGTGCAGGTAGATCGGGTCGGAAAATCCTTCCTCGCGCAGGAGCGCCATCACCCGCTGCGCCTTGCCGAGCGCGTAGGCGCCGACGATGTGGGTGCGCTCGGGAAACAGCCGGACCGAATCGAGCAGGCGGCGCACCTCGTCGCGGGCCTCCGGGTGGCGGAAGACCGGCAGGCCGAAGGTCGCCTCGGTGATGAACACGTCGCAGGGCACGACCTCGAAGGGCCGGCAGGTCGGATCCCGCGCCCGCTTGTAGTCGCCCGAATTGACGATCCGGCAGCCGCCCTGCTCGATCGCGATCTGGGCCGAGCCCAGCACGTGGCCGGCCGGATGGAAGCGCACCGTGACGTCGTTGAGCCGGATCTCCTCGCCGAGCCGCGCCTCCTGGCGGGTGCGGCAGAACTCCTCGCCGTAGCGCACCGCCATGATCCGCAGGGTCTCGGGCGTCGCCAGAACGGCGCCGTGGCCGGCCCGGGCGTGGTCGGCATGGCCGTGGGTGATGAGGGCGCGCGGGACCGGGCGGACCGGATCGACGTGGAAATCGCCCGGCGGGCAGTAGAGCCCCTCGCGGGTCAGGGTGAGGAGGTCGGTGGGGCGCGGCGCCATTGACCCTCGTTTCGGAGGACTAGCCTCTTCTCGGCTGCGGAGCCGGGTATATAGGCGGTCCTTCCCGTCCGTCCCGCGATCCCGAGACCCCCGCCGCGATGCCCGCCCCCACCCGCTCCTCCGGCGACCTCCTCGCCGACCGCCGCTACGCCTGGGCGGAGGCGGCCCTCGGCGAGGGCGACGCGGAGGCCGCGGCCGACCTCGCCGCCCAGGTGCTGGAGATCGCCCCCGGCTACGCCCCGGCCTGGCTGCTGCTCGGCCGCGCCCGCATGCCCGATCCGGCGCAGCGCGAGGCGGCCGCGGCGGCGTTCCGGGCGGCGCTCGCCCTCGATCCCGACGACCCGCTCGGCGCCCGGCTGTACCTCGCCGAGCTCGGCGAGGCCGACGGCGCGGCGAACGCGGAGGCGATCTCGCCGGCCTACGTGCGGGCCCTGTTCGACGGCTACGCGGGTCGCTTCGAGCGCCACCTCGTCGAGGGCCTGGGCTATTGCGGCCCGGCCCTGATCCGGGCGGCCCTGGAGCGGCTGCGGGGCCCCGACGCCCGCTTCGCCACCGTGCTCGACCTCGGCTGCGGCACCGGCCTGATGGCCGCGGCGCTCGACGGCCTCGCCGGAACCCTCGTCGGCGTCGACCTCTCACCCGGCATGCTGGCCGAGGCGCGCCGCACCGGCCGCTACGCCCGCCTGCACGAGGGCGACCTGCGGGGCTTCCTCGCCGCCGAGCCCGCGGCGAGCGCCGACCTCCTGGTGGCCGCCGACGTGTTCATCTACCTGCGCGAGATCGGCCCGGTGCTGCGCGAGGCCGCCCGGGTGCTCGCACCCGGCGGCCTGTTCGCCTTCACGGTCCAGGGCCATCCGGGCGCGCACGGCGCCGTGCTCGGCCCCGACGGGCGCTACGCTCACGGCGTCGCGACGGTGCGGGACGACGCGGCCGAGGCGGGGCTGATGGTGTCTGTGTTGGAACCGGCCGAGATCCGGCGCCAGAACGGGGCCGGGGTGCCGGGGTGGCTGGTGGTGCTGGGGCGGTAGGTTCTCGCCTTCTCGCCACTCCGCGTCCGTGCCGGCGAAGCCCGGACGGACGATCGAGAGCTTTCGCGACGGTGGATCCGACCCTCATCCGACCCTGCCGCCGCCCTCCCCGCCGATCCGCTCCGCCGCGAAGCGGTCGCGCAGCCAGGCCGCGGCGGGGCCGCAGGGGCGCTGCTTGTGCCAGACGAGTTCCAGCGCAACCGGCCAGTCGCCCTCGTCGAATTGCAGGTCCGGCGTGACGAGGTAGGGCGCGGTGAGCGAGGCGGCGATGACGTGGTCGGTGACGAAGGCCCAGCCGATCCCGTGCTTGACCATCTCCAGAATCACCCAGTGGCTCTCGACCCACCAGACCTCGGCGGCGATCCGCAGGCGGCGCTTCTCCGGCCCGTCGCTGCGGGCGGCGACCAGGATCTGGCGGTGGCGCTTCAGCTCCTCCCACTCCACCCGCGCCTTGGCGAGCGGATGGTCGCGGCCGCAGACGAGCTTGAGCGGCACCCAGCCGATGGTCTGGAAGCCGAGCTCCGTCGGCAGCACCTCCTGGCGCCACATCACCCCGAGGTCGGCGGCGCCCGACTGCACCATGCGGCTGACATCCTCCATCAGCGGGAAGAGCAGCTCCAGTTCCACGTGCGGGAAGGCCCGGGCGAATTCGGCGAAGAGGGCGCCGAGCGCGTGCTCGGGATACAGTTCGTCGATGGCGACGACGAGCCGGTTTTCGATCCCCTGCTCCAGGCTGCTCGCCACGCCGATCAGGTGCTCGCGCCGATCGAGCACGACCCGCGCCTCCTGGAGCAGACGCTCGCCGGCCGGGGTGAGCACCGGGTTGCGGCCGGCCCGGCTGAACAGCGCCAGGCCCAGATCCGCCTCGAGATTCGCGACCTGCACGCTGACGGCCGACTGCGCCTTCCTCAACGTCCGGGCCGCACCGGAGAACGAGCCGGCCTCGGCCGCCGCCACGAAGGCCTGGAGCTGATCGAGCGAGACCGTCATCTATCCGATTTCCCGATATGTCCCAACTTGCGACCGGGAGCATCGCAGATAGAACGCGGCGCATCCATCACCGCACCGGGACCGCCACCATGCGCAGCACGCGCGACCGCATCCGCCACGCCATCCTGTTCGAAGTCATCGGCCTCGCGCTCATCATCCCACTCGGAACGCTGGCGTTCGGCCTGCACGCCTCCGCGATGGGGGTGATCGGGATCGGCAGCGCCGTGACGGCGACGGCGTGGAACTACGTCTACAACCTGGGCTTCGACCACGCGATGCAGCGGCTCAAGGGCCATACGCGCAAGAGCCTGCCGCTGCGCGTAGGGCACGCGGTGCTGTTCGAGGCCGGGCTGCTGGTGATCCTGCTGCCGCCGATCGCCTGGTATCTCGGCATCGGTCTGCTCGAGGCCCTGGTCATGGATCTGGCGATCGCGGCCTTCTACGTGGCCTACGCGTTCCTGTTCAACCTCGCCTACGACCGGGCCTTCCCGGTGCCGGGCTGGGCCGGGGCCGCCCCGGCGCGCTGAAGGCGCGCCTTTCAGGGCACCATGGGCGCTGAAGGCGCGCCTTTCCAAGGCATCATGGGCGCTGAAGGCGCGCCCATTCAGGGCGTCATGCATGGTCGAGGCGCGCCGGCCGTCGCATCGCCGGGCGCCCTCGGCGATCAGCGCCGCTTCCCCTCCCCGGCGGCCTCGGACATCAGCCGGCCGAGGCCGCGCTGGTCGTAGGCCTTGTCGGCGCGGCGGGGCGCGATGGCGCCGGTCGTCGCCGGATCGACCACGGAGGCGAGGGCCGGGCCGGGCGCGCGGTCTTGCTCGCGTACCGCGATCCAGTTCGCCGCCGTGGTCAGAGCCGCGATCGCGATGATGACTTTGATTCCACCCAGGAGGAGGCGCCACATGGCTGGTCGAGACCCACGATCGGTGTGCGGCCGGCAATCCGGCCCGTCCCGACATCCTTGAGCCACAGGACTTAACGGGCGGCCTTCACGGTCCCGGGGCGGGCCGTCCCACATCGGGAGAGTGGGCGAGGCCGGCGGGACAAGTCTGGTGGGCCTTGCGCCAGGATCGCGGTTCCTGTTCCCCGGAACCCTGACGCTCCGGCGACTGCTCGGCCCACTGAGCCTCACAGGAATGAGTTGCAGAGAACTGGTCCGCCCCACCCCGTCATCGCCGACCTCTTTGCCGCACAGCCCGGACGGGTTCCGGAAGCCACCGGGCGCGCCGGCATCGAGGACGGTCCGTGTAGGACAGACCGGGCCGGAGGGGCAACCGGAATGCGGGCGGCGGCCTTGCGTCGAAACGCGCCTGCCCCGTGCCCTTGACCGGAGGACGCCAAGAGCCCGGGGGCAAAAAACCCGGCGGGGACTTGGCCCGCCGTGTCGATTCATCCCGCCATCCTGCAGCGCGGCGCGCTCAGCGCAGCGAGCCGCAGAAGCGCTGGATGCGGCGGCAGGCCTCTTCCAGCAGCTGGTTCGAGGTCGCGTAGGAGATGCGCAGGTTGGGCCCGAGGCCGAAGGCCGAGCCGTGCACCGAGGCGACGCCCTCGGCCATCAGGAGCTCGGTGACGAAATCCTCGTCGGTCTCGATCACCTTGCCCGACTCGGTGCGCTTGCCGATCAGCTCGGCGCAGGACGGGTAGACGTAGAACGCACCCTCCGGTGTCGGGCAGCGCAGGCCGTTGGTCTGGTTGAGCATCGACACGACGAGGTCGCGCCGAACCTGGAACGCCGCCCGGAACTCGGCCAGGTGGTCCTGCGGCCCGTCGAGGGCGGCAACGGCAGCCCATTGCGAGATCGTCGCCGCGCCCGAGGTCTGCTGGCCCTGGACGAAGTCCATCGCCTTGATCAGCTGCTCGGGGCCGGCGGCGTAGCCGATGCGCCAGCCGGTCATGGCGTAGGACTTCGAGACGCCGTTCATGGTCAGCGTGCGCTCGTAGAGCGCCGGCTCGACCTGGGCCGGGGTGACGAAGGTGAAGTCGCCGTAGACCAGGTGCTCGTACATGTCGTCGGTGAGCACCCAGACGTGCGGGTGGCGCACCAGCACGTCGGTCAGCGCCTTCATCTCGGCGTGGCTGTAGGCGGCGCCCGACGGGTTCGAGGGCGAGTTCAGGATCACCCACTTGGTCTTCGGCGTGATGGCGCGCTCCAGCTCCTCGGGCTGGAGCTTGAAGTTCGTCGCCATCGTGGTGTCGGCGAAGACCGGGGTGCCGCCGCACAGGCCGACCATCTCCGGGTAGGACACCCAGTAGGGCCGCGGGATCACCACCTCGTCGCCCGGGTTCAGGGTGGCGAGCAGCGCGTTGTAGATCACCTGCTTGCCGCCGGTGCCGACGATGGTCTGGCTCGGCTTGTAGTCGAGACCGTTCTCGCGCTTGAACTTCTTGGCGATGGCCTCGCGCAGCGGGACGATGCCGGAGACCGGCGGGTACTTGGTCTCGCCGCGGGCGATGGCCTCGACCGCCGCCTGCTTGATGTGCTGGGGCGTGTCGAAATCCGGCTCGCCGACCGACAGGCTGATGACGTCGCGCCCCTGGGCCTTCAGGTCCCGCGCCTTCTGGGTCATCACGATGGTGGCGGAGGGTTTCACGCGCGAGAGGGCGTCGGCCAGAAAGCCCATGATGATCGACTCCAGAACCTGTGAAAGACGCCCGGTCGGGCAGGGTCCTGGCCGTCCGGGTCTTCGAGCGGGCCGGACCCTAGTCGCGCGCGCCAGCGCGAGCAAGCCGCGCCTTGCTCGAAGAACGGGCGCCGGAGCCCGCAATGCATCGGTAGCCTGGACAATTGCCGCGCCCGCGTGACACCGTTTCCGCCCCGGGGCGACGGCCCCGGGCGGACGGGGTCGGCGGCGATGGGCGAGGCGGAGCGCCTGCGGGCGGTGAGCGAGGAAATCGGCCTCGCGATCGACCACGCCGCCTGCGACCCCGGCGCCTGGGACGGGGTGATGGCCACGATCGGCCGGCTCATGCCCGGCATCTGGCCGGTGCTCCAGGTCGTCGACGCCGCCGCCGGGACCGGGCTGCCCCTCGTGCACTGGGGCTGGGACCCGGCCGACGTCGCCGCCTACGAGGCGCATTACGGCGCGGTGAACCCGTGGATCTCGGTGATCCTGTCGACGCCCGAGATGGTGTCGATGCATTCCGAGGAGCGGATGCCGGCCGCCACGCTGCACCACACGGAGTTCTACACCGACTGGCTGTCGCGGCTCGGCGGCATGACGGCCTCGAGCGGGATCAAGCTCCTCGACGCGGACGGCCGCCTGGCAGTGCTGAACCTGCAGCACGAGCAGGCGCGGGCGGCGCGCGAGCAGGGGCGGCTCGGCGAGGTCATGGCGCGGATCGGGCCGCGGATGCGCCGGGCGATCGAGACCAACCGGGCCTGCTTCTCCCCGGGCGCCGCCCGCGGGCCCGGGGAGACGCTGCTCGAGCGGGTGGCCGACCCGGCCTTCGTGGTGACCCGCGACCTGCGCCTCGTCGAGGCGAGCCGGGCCGGCCACGACCTCCTCGCGGAAGGGACGGTCCTGCGGGTCGGCGCCCTCGACCGTGTGCAGGTGCGGGACCCGCGGCTGGCCGAGACCGTGGCCCGGGAGGTGGCGCTCGCCTGCGGCGGCGTGCCGGGGCCCGCCGTTCTCCCGGCGACCCAGGGGCCGGTCCGGATCGGGGCGACGCGCTGGCAGGTCACGGCGATCGGGCTGCGCCAGGACCTGCGCGGAGTCGTCGGGATGGCGCGGCTGCTGGTGCCGGACCAGCTCGCCCTGGTGGTGCTGCGCGGCAGCGCCGCGGACGAGGCCCGGGAGCGCGACCGTCTCGCCGCCCTCGGGCTGTCGCCGGCGGAGACCCGCCTCGCCCTGCTGATGGACGGGTCGCGCTCCCTGGTGCAGGCGGCCGAGGCGCTGGGCATCCGCCACGAGACCGCCCGCTCGCAGCTGCGCCAGGTCTTCGCCAAGCTCGGGGTATCGCGGCAATCCGAGCTCGCGGTGTTCGTGCTCCGGCTCAGGCAGCGCGCCTGAGCCGGCGCGGCCGGCCTCAGGCCGGGATCACGTCCACGATCTCGTAGGTGTCGGGATCGATGATGACGATGTCGTCGCCGACCAGCACGTACTGGAAGCCGCGATAGGCCGGGACCAGGGTGAGGATCGCCGGCGGCAGGGCGTGCAGCGTCACCGAGCGCGGCACCGCGACGCCGGCGCGCAGGGCGAAGTTGACCCCCGTCAGCGGCCGAACACCGGAGCGCACGATGGTCTGGCGGAACTCGGTGCGCCGGGTGGTGTCGAGGCGCGAGACGGCGCCCCGGGCCTCGGCGCGACCGCCACCGCGCTCGCCGCGTTCGGCCCCACGCTCGCCCCGCTCGGCTCCCCGTTCTCCGCGCTCACCACGCTCTGCGCCGCGCTCACCGCGCTCTCCCTTCTCGGTGCCGCGCTCACCGCGCTCGCCTCTCTCGGCGCCGCGCTCACCACGCTCTCCCCGCTCCGCCCCACGCTCGCCGCCCGGCTCGGCCCCGCGTCCGCCCCGTTCGCCCTGCTCGGCCCCGCGCCCGCCGGCACCTGGCTGAGCGCCCTCGCCACCGGCCCGGCCACCGGGGGCACCCGGCTGCTGGCCTGCGC
>NZ_JACWCT010000131.1 GCF_016613415.1 Methylobacterium ajmalii
ACCAGGCGGTGGCGCTCGGCCGCGGCCGGCCCGCCCCGGTGCTCGCCGGGGTGCCGGCGGAGGTGGCGGCGGTGAGCGCCGAGATCGCCGACGCGGCGCAGCGCCAGCGCGAGCGGACGAGCGAGCGCGAGGGCGCCGCCGCGGCGCTGCGCTCCGAGACCCAGCGCCTCGAGGTGCTGAACCGCCTCGGCACGGCGCTGGCGAGCGAGCTCGACCGCCAGCGCCTCGGAGACGCGGTGGTGGAGGCCGCCACCCGCCTGACCGGCGCGGCCTACGGCGCCCTGTTCGAGCGGGTGCCGGAGGGGCCCGAGGGGCCGGAGCACTGGCAGCTCCTCAGCCTCACCGGTGCGCCCCGCGAGGCCTTCACCCGCTTCGGCCTGCCGCGGGTGACGACCCTGTTCAGCGAGACCTTCGCGGCCGGCGGCGTGGTCCTGAGCGAGGACGTGACGAACGATCCGCGCTACGGCAGCCACGGCGGCATGCCGAAGGGCCACCTGCCGGTGCGCAGCTACCTCGCCGTGCCGGTGGTGTCGGGCACCGGCGCCACCCTGGGCGCATTGCTGTTCGGCCACCCCGAATCCCACCGCTTCGGCTCGCGCGAGGCCGCCCTGGTCGAGGGCCTGGCCGGCCAGGCGGCGGTGGCGATGGACAATGCCCGCCTGTTCGCCTCGGTGCGGCGCGAGCAGGACCGGTTCGAGGCCGCCGTCCAGGCGGTGCGCGGCGTCCTGTGGACCAACGGCCCCGACGGCCGGATGACCAACGAGCAGCCCGCCTGGGCCGCGCTCACCGGGCAGACGCCGGAGCAGTATGTCGGGTTCGGCTGGGCCGAGGCGGTTCACCCGGACGACCGCGCTGCCAGCGTCGAGAGCTGGAACGCCGCGGTGGCCGAGCGCCGGCGCTACACCCACGAGCACCGGGTGCGCCGCCACGACGGGGTGTTTCGCATCTACGCCATCCAGGCGGTACCGGTGCTCGACCCAGACGGCGCGATCCGCGAATGGGTCGGCGTCCATTCCGACATCACCGAGCAGCGCACCGCGGAAGCCGCGCTGCGCGAATCGAACGAGGAGATCCAGCGCTACGCCTACATCGTGAGCCACGACCTGCGGGCGCCGCTCGTCAACATCATGGGCTTCACGAGCGAGATCGAGGCGAGCCAGGACGACATCCGCACCGCCCTCGCCGGACGGCCGGAGGCGTCGCGGATCGATGCCGACCTCGCCGAATCGGTGAGCTTCATCAAAGCGGCCATCACCAAGATGGACGGCCTGATCAACGCGATCCTGAAATTGTCGCGGGAGGGCCGGCGCAACTTCCAGTCCGAGCCGCTGGCCATGACCGCCCTGGTCCAGGGGCTCGCCGACGCGCAGCGCCACCAGGCCGAGACGGCGGGCGCCGCGATCGCGATCGGCGACCTGCCGGGGATCACCGCCGACCGGGTCGCGGTGGAGCAGATCTTCGGCAACCTGATCGACAACGCGATCAAGTACCTGGCCAAGGACCGCCCGGGCCGGATCGAGGTCACCGGTGCGGTGTCGGACGGGCTCGCGGTCTTCCACGTCGCCGATAACGGCCGCGGCATCGACGCCCGCGACCACGCCCGGGTGTTCGAACTCTTCCGCCGGTCCGGCACGCAGGACCGGCCCGGGGACGGGATCGGTCTCGCCCATGTCCGCACCCTGGTGCGGGCGCTCGGCGGGCGGATCGACCTCGCCTCGCGGATCGGGGAGGGCACAACCTTCACGGTCACGCTGCCGCTGCGGCAGCCGTGACCGCAGGTTGCGGCAGGGGGCGGCGTTAACGCGATCGCGATGTTTTCCGCTCCGTCCCCATGCGCAAGGACGGAAATGTAGTCTAGAGAGGATCGGCGGGAGCCCGGCTCCCGCCCGTCCGCGATCGGCGCGGCCGGAGAAGAGGCGCACCGGCCCGGCCGGTTACCCGCCGTGGGGAGGAGCCAGGTGCCGGCCGTACACATCGTGATGATCGAGGACGACGAAGGCCATGCCCGGCTGATCGAGCGGAACATCCGCCGCGCCGGCGTGAACAACGTCATCGAGTCGTTCCGCGACGGCACCTCCGCGCTCGCCGCCCTGTTCGGGCCGGACGGCAGCGGCGAGGTCAATGCCGGCCGGTCGCTCCTGATCCTGCTCGACCTCAACCTGCCGGACATGACCGGGATCGACATCCTGCAGAAGGTGAAGTCGAACCCGCACCTGAAGCGCTCGCCCGTGGTGATCCTGACCACCACCGACGACCAGCGCGAAATCCAGCGCTGCTACGACCTCGGCTGCAACGTCTATATCACCAAGCCGGTGAACTACGAGGGCTTCGCCAACGCGATCCGCCAGCTCGGGCTGTTCTTCTCGGTGATGCAGGTCCCGGAGAGCGCGTGACGGTGAGCGACCCGGTCCGCCTGCTCTACATCGACGACGATCCCGGGCTGGCGCGGCTGGTGAGTCGCACGCTCGCGGCGCGGGGCTGCACGGTGGAGCATGCGGCCGACGGGGAGACCGGGCTCGCCCGCATCGCCGCGGAGCGCTTCGACGTCGTCGCCCTCGACCACCACATGCCGCGCGAGACCGGCCTCGACGTCCTGCCGCGCATCCGGGCGCTGGCCGACGCGCCGCCGGTCATCTACGTCACCGGCTCGGAGGACAGCCGCGTCGCCGTCGCCGCGCTCAAGGCCGGCGCGGTCGACTACGTCTGGAAGGACCTCCAGGGCCACTTCCGCGAACTGCTGGCCGAGGCGGTGGCGACCGCGGTGCTCCAGGACCGCACCCGCCGGGAGAAGGAGCGGGCCGAGGCCGAGGTGCGCGAGGCGCGCGACCGGGCCGAGCTGCTCCTGCGCGAGGTCAACCACCGGGTCGCCAACAGCCTCGCCCTGGTGGCGGCGCTCGTGCGGATGCAGGCCAACACCGTCACCGACGCTTCCGCCCGTGCGGCCCTGGAGGAGACCCAGACCCGCATCACGGCGATCGCCGGCATCCACCGGCGGCTCTACACCTCCGACGACGTGCGAATCGTGGCCGTCGACGCCTACCTGGCGACCCTGGTGGAAGATCTCGACGGGGCGATGAACGCCACCGGCCAGCGCCACCGCATCGTCCTCGACGCCGCCCCGATCGAGGTGGCGACCGACAAGGCGGTGTCCCTCGGCGTGATCGTCACCGAGCTCGTCACCAACGCCTACAAGTACGCCTATCCCGAGGGCGTCACCGGCGAGATCCGGATCACGGCGCGCCGTGACGGCGAAACCTTGCGCCTGACGGTCGCCGACGACGGCGTCGGCTGGCAGGGCGCCGGCACCCCTCGGGGCACCGGGCTCGGCTCCCGCATCGTGCGCGCCATGGCGTCGAACCTGCGCGCCCAGATCGATTACGGCCGGGCCGAGCGCGGCACCGCGGCGAGCATCGACATCGCTCTCTGAGCCGTCACGCGGCCCACCGAGCCGTCACTCCCCCGGAGACGACCGCGGGGCGTGGTGCCGCCCGCATCCGAGACCGACGAACATCCGCGCGAGATGACATACTTTTCCCTACGGAAATCCCGATTTTGTTCTTGCGACGATGCATTCGGTAAAATTGCTTAATGCGCCATAACCGGACCTTAAGAGCACCTTTCATCATCCGTCCGGCATTAACGTCCGGGTAGGGTTCTCGGCCGTTAGCTCGACAGGAAAGGAAGGATCGGAAAGGATTTCGCAGTGATCGAGACCAGCAGCCTCAACGCCGCGTTCCCGCCGGTCGCGGTCGAGCCCGTAATGCGCAGCAGCGCCGAGCGCTTCCCCCGTCCCAGCGCGGACCCGCCCCTCGATCCGCCGGTGACCCTGGACCTGAGCCCGAACGCCTTGCGGACGTCGGATGCCGCCGCGGGCGAGGCGAAGACGGGCGACGTCAAGACCGCCGAGGTCGAGACCGCCGCGGCGCAGGCCGCCGAGGCACCCGAGCCGGAGCCCGCCCCGCTCACCGCCCGGTTCCGACCCGACCTCGACAGCCGGCAGATCGTGTTCCAGGTCGTCGGCCGGGACGGCACGGTGGTGGAGCAGCTGCCCTCCGCGGCCTTCCTGCGGGCGCAGACCTACGCCCGCGAGGCCGAGGCCGCCGGCAAGGCCGAGATCGGAACCTCGGTGGCGCGCACCGCCTGATCCCGGCGAAACCCGGGGATTCGGCCTGATGGCCGAGCATCTCGGCCGCGCCATATCCGCCAAGCAGATTTCGCAAAAGCGGTCCCCGTTTTGCGACAAAAATCTGCGACACAACAATGACCTAGGCGGACGAAGCGTTGGCCTGCCAGCGCAAGTCTGCTTAGGATCGTGCTCCGAGAGCCGAGGGCGGCCCGTCACGACGGGCCGCATGCGAGGCCGCCAGCACCGGAGCCGGACGCCATGCCGACGACGCCCCCCTCCCTCGACGCCGCGACCTATGCCGACCTGCGCCAGGCCGTCGGCGACGACGCCCTGCCGGTGCTGCTCGGGCGCTTCCGGCAACAGCTCGTCGACTGGTCGGTGACGGGAGAACCCCAGGTCCTCGGCGCGGTCGCGCACGGGGTCATCGCCTCCTCGGGGCTGATCGGGTTCGTACGGCTGTCGCGCCTCTGCGCCGCCCTCGAGACGGCCTGCCAGGCCGGCGACCTCGAGGACGTCCGCGATCTCGCCCGGCAGGTCTTGGCCGAGAAGGCGGTCGCGGAGGCCGAGACCGCCCGCCTGATGGCGGTGGGGTGAGCGGTCAGGCGACGCGGCGCGTGTCGGTCCAGGTCGCGCCGCCGGCGAGGCGATAATCCACGGTCTCGGAGAGCCGGCCGGTCGGCACCACCCGCACCGCTTCGGGCCGGACGAGCTCGTCGCAGCGGTTCAACGCCTCCTCGATATCGAGCGGCGGGGGCATCTCGCCGCCGAGGCGGCGCCACCACTGCACCGCCTTCTCGCGGGCGAAGCCCGTCGCCTCGAGGTCGAGCCGCACGGTCATCGCGTCCTCGTCGCCCTCGAGCGCCACGGTCAGCACGTCGGGCCCGCGCACCCGCGCCTCGCGGCCGAAGCGCCAGCCGGCGACAGGCCACCAGCGGGCATGGGCCTCGCGCACCACCGCGACGGTGCCGGCGGACAGGACCGCGGTCTCGTCGTCGGCCACGGCCTCGTGCGGCAGGTCGGCCTCGTCCTCCTCCTCGGGCTCGGTCCAGCACCCCTCGCAGGTGCTGGCGTTGAGCGCGATCAGCGCGCCGCAGCCCGGACAGGGCTTGGCCCGCGGCGCGCCGGTCTCTCCAAGGAGCCGGGCGCGGGCCACGGCGTTCGCCGTCAGCACGTCGATCGGCCCGTGCCGGCGCACGAGGCCGGCGTAGTCGAGGACGAGCGCGTCGGTCTTGCCCTTCGCCCGGCGCAGGCCGCGTCCGACCTGCTGTACGTAGAGACCGGTGCTCTGGGTCGGGCGCAGGAGCGCGATGAGATCGACCTCCGGCACGTTGAAGCCGGTCGCCAGCACGCCGACCGAGGTGAGGCAGCGCAGCCGCCCGGCCCGGAAGTCGCGGACGATGCGGTCGCGCTCGCGCTTGGGCGTCTCGCCGGAGATCGATTCGCAGGAGAAGCCCTCGGCCCGGATCGCGTCGCGCACCGCGTCGGCATGCTTCACCCCGGCGCAGAAGGCGAGCCAGGCGCGCCGGTCGGCGCCGTAGGTCACCATCTCGGCCACCGCGGCCTTGGTGATGACGTCGCGGTTCACCGCCGCCTCCAGGGCGCCCGGCACGTAATCGCCGGCCCGCAGGGGAACGCCGCTGACGTCGAGGACCGTGGCGGTCGCCTTCGAGACGAGGAGCGCGAGGTAGCCCTCGCGGATCAGGTCGCCGACCTGGGCCTCGTACACGATGGCGTCGAAGACGCGGCCCCGCCCCTCGTCGAGGCGGCCGCTGTCGAGGCGGTAGGGGGTGGCGGTGAGCCCGACGAGGCGCATGTCGGGCGAGCGCGCCCGCACCGCTTCGAGGAAGCGGCCGTAGCGGGTCTCGGCGTCGCGGGGGATCAGGTGGGCCTCGTCGACGATCACGAGGTCGAACCCGCCGATCGCCTCGACCCTGTTCCACACCGACTGGATGCCGCAGAACAGGATCGGCCGCGACTCCTCGCGCCGGCCGAGCCCGGCCGACACGATGCCGGCCGGCGCGTCCGGCCACAGCCCCAGGAGCTCGGCGTGGTTCTGGGCGATCAGCTCGCGAGTGTGGGTGACGACGGCGATGCGGGCGCCCGCGTCGCGGGCCATCGTCTCACGCACCAGGGTGGCGATGACGAGGCTCTTGCCGGCCCCGGTCGGAAGCACGATCAGGCCGTTGCGGCCGCCGCGCGCCCAATCGGCCTGGAGCGCGTCGAGGCTCGCGCGCTGGTAGGGACGAAGCAGCATCGCGCCGCCATAGCCGGAGACGATGCGATCATCCAGGCTTGACAGCGCGAGGAGGCGGCGGGAGCGCCTCCCGTCGCCTGGAACGAATCACCGTCCGGCCTTGGATCGCCCATCCTTGAATCGCTCATGGCGCGGCTCCCCGGCCATGAGCGACGGAGGGACGCCGCGCGTCCTACTCGGCAGCCTGCAACCAAGCCACCTGTTGCGGCGCCGCTTCCAGCACCTCGTCGGTGTGAACCTCGAACTTGGCAAGTCGGGCCGGGCCGAAGCTCGTCGAGATCGCCACGTCGGTGGCGTCGCGCCCGCGGGCGATGACGATGCGGCCGATCCGCGGACGGTTGTGGCGGGCGTCGAACGTATACCAGCGACCGCCCAGGTAGACCTCGAACCAGGCCGAGAAGTCCATCGGATCGGGCACGGCCGGCACGCCGATATCGCCGAGATAGCCGGTGCAGTAGCGCGCCGGGATGTTCATGCAGCGGCAGAAGGTAACGGCGAGATGCGCGAAGTCGCGGCACACGCCCTCGCGCTGGTTGAACCCGTCGAGCGCGCTGCGGGTCGAGTCGGCGCGCTGGTAGTCGAACCGGATGTGGTTGTGAACGAAGTCCACGATCGCCTGCACCCGGGCCCAGCCCTCCGGCGTCTGGCCGAAGAGCTGCCAGGCGGTGTCCGACAGCTTGTCGGTATCGCAGTAGCGGCTGGCGAGCAGGAACGGCAGCACGTCGTCGGGCAGATCCTGCACCGGGTGCTGCACGGCGTCGGGCGCGTAGTCGTCGACGAGGCCGCTGTCCTGAACCAGGCAATCGGCCGAGACCGTGATTCGGCCGCCGGGAGCGGTGAGGCGGGTGCAGACGTTGCCGAACGAATCCACGAAGGTGTGGGCAGGGACCGGCGGGTCGATGGTCATGGTGTCGGGCGTGATCAGATCGCCGGCCCGGTCGGGATGCACATTCAGCATCAGGACCATCGGCGTCGGGCCGGGCGTGTCGAAGGCGATCGAGTAGCCGGTGCGGATCTTCATCGTGGCGTCCACGTCAGT
The DNA here is from genome assembly GCF_016613415.1 of Methylobacterium ajmalii. GTDB lineage: Bacteria > Pseudomonadota > Alphaproteobacteria > Rhizobiales > Beijerinckiaceae > Methylobacterium > Methylobacterium ajmalii. The sequence continues at coordinate 7,420 of NZ_JACWCT010000131.1, forward strand.
CGAAAAATCGTGGAGCTTAAAGTCGGCGCAGGCTCGGTTGTTCCGAGTGTCGGCCCGGTCCGAACCACCGGTTGCGCCCAAATGTTGTGCAGGCGCCACACCAGCGGCGCCTGCGTCTGCTTCCCGACATCCGCGTCAGGTGCCCATGACGACGTCCACCAGGAGCTTCAGGTTCAGGCCGACGATCAGGGCGGCGATGGTCCAGGACAGGACCGTCAACCAAGTGGGGATGACGAACACCCCCATCTTCGACTTGCTCGACACGAAGCTGACCAGGGGGATCACCGCGAAGGGCAGCTGCATCGAGAGCACGACCTGGCTCAGGACCAGGAGCCGCGCGGTGCCGGCCTCGCCGTAGAGGCCGGTCACCACCACCACCGGAACGATGGCGATGCCCCGGGTGACGAGGCGGCGCGCCCAGTCGGGCAGCCGCAGCCGCAGGAACCCCTCCATCACGATCTGCCCGGCGAGCGTGGCGGTGACGGTGGAGTTGAGGCCCGAGGCGAGCAGCGCCAGGGCGAACAGGGTCGAGGCCAGGCCGATGCCGAGCAGCGGCGAGAGCAGCGCGTGCGCCTCCTCGATCTCCTGCACGCCGGTCTGCCCGGCGCCGTGGAAGACCTTGGCCGCCATGATCAGGATCGCGGCGTTGACGAAGAGCGCCAGCGTCAGCGCGATGGTCGAATCGACGGTCGCGAAGCGGATCGCGCCGCGGCGGCCGGCCTCGTCGCGCGGATAGGCCCGGGTCTGCACGATCGACGAGTGCAGGTAGAGGTTGTGCGGCATCACCGTGGCGCCGATGATGCCGATGGCGAGGTAGAGCGCCGCCGGATCGGTGACGATCGTCGCCGAGGGTACGAACCCGGCGAGCACGTCGCGGATCGGCGGCGCCGCCATGGCGATCTGGATCGCGAAGCAGGCGAAGATGATCGTGAGCAGCGCGATCACGAAGGCTTCGAGCGCGCGAAAGCCCCGGCGCATCAAGAGCAGGATCAGCAGCACGTCGAGACCGGTCAGTACCGCGCCGAGGAGCAGCGGCAGGCCGAACAGCAGCTTGAGGGCGATGGCGGTGCCGATCACCTCGGCGAGGTCGCAGGCGATGATCGCCGCCTCGCAGGCGAGCCAGAGCGCGATGCCGACCGGACGCGGATAGGCGTCGCGGCAAGCCTGGGCCAGGTCGCGCCCGGTGGCGATGCCGAGCCGGGCGGCCAGCGCCTGGAGCACCACCGCCATCAGGTTCGAGAGCAGGATGACGGCGAGCAGCGTGTAGCCGAACTGCGCGCCCCCGGCGATGTCGGTGGCCCAGTTGCCCGGGTCCATGTAGCCGACCGAGACCATGTAGCCGGGGCCGAGGAACGCCAGCAGCCGCCGCGGCCAGGAGCCGGTGGCGAGCACCGGCACGCTCGCGTTCATCGCCCCGAGGCTCGGCTCCGCCACCCCGTCCCCGGCGCGCCACGCCCGTCCGTCCCGCATCCGCCCGCGCTCCCAACCCATGCCGCCCAGCTTCGGGCCGGCGTCATATAGCCATTGCTATATTGATTTGAGAAGGCTGAATTCGAGGGGCGTCAGGGCCGCCGGTCGCGAAAAAAGTCGCGTAGGAGCGTCGCGGCCTCGCTCTCGCGCAGGCCTCCGTAGACCTCGGGGGCGTGGTGGCAGGTCGGTTGGTTGAAGACGCGCGGGCCGTTCTCGACGGCGCCGCCCTTGGGGTCGGCGGCGGCGAAGTAGAGCCGGCGGATGCGCGAAAGGCTGATGGCGCCGGCGCACATCGCGCAGGGCTCGAGGGTGACGTAGAGGTCGCAGCCGGTGAGCCGCTCGTCGCCGAGAACCGCGCAGGCGGCGCGGATCGCCAGGATCTCGGCATGGGCCGTCGGGTCGCGGTCGGCCCGGGGGCGGTTGCCGGCGACCGCCAGCACGATGCCGTCCCGCACCACCGCGGCGCCGACCGGCACCTCGCCGCGCGCCCCCGCCGCCCGGGCGGCGTCGAAGGCGAGGCCGAGGGGGTCCCGATGCGGAGCCCCGCCTGCAGTCAGGTCACCCCTTGCAAAATCGCGCATCGGTTCCACTCGCCTGAACAAACCCGGTCTGGTATCAGGCCCGCATGAGCGACATCAACGACGACGAGACCGGGGCGCCGCAGCGGCGTCGCGGACGGGACGAGGCATCCGCGGGCTCCACCGGCGAGCAGGCTTCGAGCAAGAAGGCGGCACCGCAGGCGGAGCCCGAGCCGGAACGCATCGCCAAGGCGATCGCCCGGGCGGGCGTGGCCTCGCGCCGCGACGCCGAGGCGATGATCGCGGAGGGCCGCGTGACCCTGAACGGCCAGCGCCTCGACTCGCCGGCCGTGAACGTGACCCCGAGCGACCGTATCACCATCGACGGCGAGCCGCTGCCGACCCGCGAGCGCACCCGGCTGTGGCTCTTCCACAAGCCGCGGGGCGTCGTCACCACCGCCCGCGACCCCGAGGGGCGCCAGACGGTGTTCGACGTGCTGCCCGAGGACATGCCCCGGGTGGTGGCGGTCGGCCGGCTCGACATCAACACCGAGGGGCTCCTGCTCCTCACCAACGACGGCGGGCTCGCCAAGGTCATCGCCCATCCGGAGACCGGCTGGCTGCGCCGCTACCGCGTGCGGGCCTTCGGCGACGTCGACCAGGCGATGCTCGACGGCCTGCGCAAGGGCGTGACCATCGACGGGATGGAGTACGGCCCGATCGAGGCGACGATCGACCGGGCGCAGGGCGACAACGTCTGGCTGACGCTCGGCCTGCGCGAGGGCAAGAACCGCGAGGTCAAGCGCATCCTCGAGCATCTCGGCCTCTCGGTGAACCGGCTGATCCGGCTCTCCTTCGGGCCGTTCCAGCTCGGCGAGCTCGAGGTCGGCCTCGTCGACGAGATCCGCACCCGGGTGCTCAAGGACCAGCTCGGCAACTCGCTGGCCGAGCAGGCCGGGGTCGACTTCACCAGCCCGGTGCGCGAGCCGATCGCGGCCTTCGGCTCGCCCAAGGCCGCCGCCCGCAAGGCGGCGCAGGAGAGCGCGCCCCGCGGGCGCGACCCGGCCCGGCCGCAATTCGGCAAGCCGCCCGC
>NZ_JACWCT010000132.1 GCF_016613415.1 Methylobacterium ajmalii
GGCCAGTGCCCGCAGGGCGGGCGCCGCCGGCGCCTCGCGGCGGCGAAACGTCCGCCAGGCACCGAGGCCGACGCCGAACGCGGCGAGCCCGGCGGCGAGCGCCCGCCAGGGCGAGGCCGGGGCGGGGGGCGGGCCCGCCTTCACGGCTGCGGTCCGGCCGCCGATGATGCGGGCCGGGATCTCGGCCTCGCGCATCACCCGCGCCTTGGTGTCGAACCACGGGATGGTGATGGCCGAGAGCGTGATCGGCTCGGGCACGCCGGGGCGCACGTCCCAGCGATAGGTCACCCGGGCGACGGGACCCGCCGGGGTGATGCGGGTCTGCCGCTCGACCGGGCCGGCGAAGGTGAGGACGCCGCGGGTGCGCAGAACCGGCCGCGGCGGCAGGGCGTCGGCGGTGAGGCCGCTCGCCTCCAGCGTCACGGTGCGGCGCGCCGGCTCGCCGAGCTTCAGGGTCTCGGGCTCGGGCTCCCAGGCGTCGGTCACCGTCAGATCCCGGGCCGGCAGCCACCAGGGCTCGGCCGCGTCGGGCCCGCCCGGGCCCTGCCAGGCCGCGACCGCGATCGGCAGGGGAGGGGAGCGGACCTCGACCACCCGGCGCTCGCCGTTGTCGACGAGCGTCAGGCGATGGACGAAGGGATCGACCGTGAAGCGGCCGGGCCCTTGCGGAAACACCGCGACGACCCGCTCGAAGCTGCGCGCCTCCTGGCCCTGGATCGTCGTGCGGGACCAGCGGTCGCGGCCGAGCTGGGTCCAGCCGAAATGCGGCAGGCTCGGCTGGCGCAGCTCCTCGAGCGCGATCTGGGCCCGGTAGACCCCGTGGATGCGCAGGAGCACCATCTCGCGCGGATAGGGCTCGGCCGAGCCCGGGGTCTCGGCCGTGACCGTGAGGGTGAGGTCGCCGTCCTCCAGCGCCCGGGCGGGCGCGGCAAGGAGCACGGGAGCGGCGAGCGCCAGCGCGAGCACGCTTCCCCTCACCATGGATGGCGTCACCATGGGTTGCTCCCGGGCTGCACGGCGGTGCCGTCGGCGCGCCGGCGGGTCTGCTCGGCGAGGATGCGCAGGCGGACGAAGCGGCCGGGATCGTCCGGCAGGGTCGCGAGCCAGTGCCGGTCGGGGCGGATCTCCCGGGCCTCGAAGCTCTTCGAGACCCGGCGCACCTCGCGCTCCACCACCTCGGACACGCTGGCATTGCCGCCGCCCTGGCGCCCGCCGCCCTCGGCGTCGCTGGCCGAGCCGCGGGCCTGGCCGCGGCCGGGATCGACCGCCCGCTGCTCGGCCTTGCCGGTGCGGGCGGCCTTGGAATTGCCGGGCGAGTCCGCCGCCGAGGAGGCCTCGCGGTGGCCCGCCAGCCCTTCGCCGGTCGAGGCGGTGCCGGCATCGTTGGCGTCGGATTCGGTCTTGGTGGCGTAGCGGGTCGTCGCGTCGGCCTGGGCGTTGGCCTCGCCGGCGGTGCGCCCGCCGGGAGCGTCGGGCGTGTCGAGGAGACGCGCCATCAGTTCGCGGTTGGCCTTGGCGTCCTCGTCGGACGGGTCGCGGACGAGCGCCGCGTCGTAGGCGGCCATCGCGCCCGTGAGGTCGCCGGCGAGCGCCAGCGCGTTGCCGCGGTTGTAGGGCGAGCCCGCGAAGGCCTCGGCGGCCTCGGCGTAGCGGCCGGCGGCGTAGAGGGCGGTGCCGCGCCAGGCCGGATCGTCGCTGATCGCGGCGGCGAGGCCCGGCATCCCGGCACCCAGCAGGAGGCGGGCCAGCGCCGCGGGCTCGATCGTCAGCCCGACGAGGACGAGGCCGCCGGCGGCGAGAAGCGCGATCCGCATCAGGCGCTCCGCCGAAACAGCAGCAGGACCGGCAGCAGGGCGAGGCCGGCGAGCCAGCGGCCGAGGTCGCGCCAGGCCAGCACCGCGTAGCCGCCCTCGGCGAGGTGGCGGGCGAGCGTCTCGGAGATTGCCGCCAGCACGGGAGCCGGGGCGTCGAGGCTGCCGGCGCTGCCGCCGCCGAGCGTGGCGAGGCGGGCCATCCCGGCGCCGTCCGGCCGCGGCGCTTCGGGCGGCAGGGCGGGATCGGTCACCAGCACGGTGTGGAGCCGGTGGCCGTCCGCGGCGAGTGCGGCGACCTCGCGCGTCGCGGCCTCGTCGAGGCCGCCGCCGTCGCTCACCAGCACCACGTCGCCGGTCACCACCGCGCCCTCGGCCAGCGTCCGGCGGGCGAGCGCGAGTGCCCGGGCCGGGTGGCTGCCGCGGTCCGGCACCGTGGCGCCGTCGAGGGCGAACAGGATCGTGCCGAGGGAATCGCGGTCGGTGGTCGGCGTCGCGGCCAGGTAGGCGTCGCCCGCATAGGCGACGAGGGCGACCGACCGGGTGCCGGCGGCCTCGGCGAGCGTCTGGGCCAGCACCCGCATCTCGCCGAGGCGTCCGCCCTCGGCGACCGAGCGCGACAGGTCGAGGCACAGGATCGTGGCGTCGAGGTTGCGGAAGCCCGCCACGTCGCGCCGCTCCAGCGCCGGGCCGGCGAGGCCGAGCGCCAGGAGGGCGCCGGCCAGAACGAGAAGAACCTGCCCGCCCCGGCGCCCCGGCCGCACCGCCCCGCGGGCCGCGAGCGCCGCCATCAGGTGCGGCTCGACCGCCCGGACCCAATCGCCGAGCGGCGCCGAGCGGTGGGCGGCGCGCCAGGCGAGCAGCCCGAGGAGCGGCAGGGCGAGGAGCCACCACGGGCGCAGGAGCGTGACGGCTTCGGTCATGGACACGTCCTCACGCCGCCCTCCGGGTCAGCAGCAGGGCGAGCGCCGCGAGCAGGGCCACGGCGCCGGGCCAGGGCCAGAGGTCGCGGCGCAGCGGCACCGGCGGAGCCCGGTCGCGCCCGCCCTCGAGGGCGTCGATGCTGTCGGCGACCCCGGCGAGGTCGTCGGTGGTGCGCACCCGGAAGAAGCGGCCGCCGCTCGTCGTCGCGACGTCGCGCAGCGCCTCCGAATCGACCACGTCCTGCTCGCCGTTCGCGTCCGCGAGGTCGCGGGGCCCGAGCGCGATGGTGTGGACCCGCACGCCGAGCTCGCGGGCGAGCACGGCCACGTCCCGCGGGGTGGTCTGGCCGGCATTGTTGGCGCCGTCCGAGAGCAGCACCACCACCTTGGAGGGACCCGGCAGGGCCTCCAGGCGCTTCAGCGCCAGGCCGAGCCCGTCGCCGATGCCGGTCGAGCGGCCGACGAGGCCGATCTGCGCCTCTTCCAGCGCCCGGGCGACGGCCTTGGTGTCGAAGGTCGGCGCGGCGGCGACGTCGGCCTGGTCGGCGAAGATCACGAGGCCGACCCGGTCGCCGGTCCGGCGACGGATGAAGTCGGCGCCGACGCGCTTGACCGCGGCGAGACGCGAGGAGGTGCGCCCGTCGAGGGCGAAGTCGATCCGCTCCATGCTGCCCGAGAGATCGAGGGCGAGCACGATGTCGCGCCCCGAGGCCGGCAACGCCGCGCCGGGCAGGACCAGCCGCGGACCGGCGAGGGCGGCGACGAGCGCCACCCAGAGGAGCCAGGTCAGAGCCGCGCGGCCCCGCACCCCGACGGTGAGCGGCCCGCCGCGGTCGAGCCCGGCGACCAGGGAGGCGGGAACGGCGAGCGCCCCGCTGCCCCCCGGCCGCGGCGGCAGGAAGCGGGCGGCCAGAAGCGGCAGCGGCAGCAGCAGGGCGGCGAGCGGCGCCGCGAAGTCGAGGGAGGCGAGGCCGGCCATCGCCGTCAGGCCCGCAGGCCGGCGACGAGGCGGGCGAGCCCGGCCTCGGCGGCCGACAGGTCCGGCACCGGCCCCGGGGCGTAGAGGGCCTCGGTCAGGACGCGGCCGGGGCCGCGACCGAAGAAGTCGGTGCGCAGGGCGGCATCGAGCCCCGCCGGCCCCTCGACCCCGAGGCTGCGGGCGAGCCGCCGGCTGAGGCGGGCCAGGGCGAGGCGGCGCTCGGCGGGCGGCAGGGCGCGGG
>NZ_JACWCT010000133.1 GCF_016613415.1 Methylobacterium ajmalii
GGCGCCTCCTGCGGCGCGACCGGCTCCGGCACGCGCAGGGCGGCCTGGCGGGGGGCCGCCTCCGGCATGAGGGCGCTCGGGGCCGCCGCGTCGGCATAGGCCATGGCGGTACGGCTGGCGGCCTCGTCCGGCTGGGCGCTCGCGAGCGCCACCGGGCGGACCCGGCCGGAGCGCGAGGACAGCACCACCGGTGCGGGCGGCGGGGGGGCGGCGGGCTTGGCGCCGCCGAACAGCATCGCGAAGAACTGGCCGACGACATTCGGGCTGTCCTCCTCGTCCGCCGCGGCGATGGCCTGGTTCACGCCCATCACGGTGCCGCCGCGGGAGAGGATCTCCGCCTTGGCCATCTCGTAGCCCGGCATCGGCCGGCCGTCGGCCGGCAGGTGGACGGTGCGGCCGTCGGGGAAGAGGCGGGCGAGCTGGTCGTGGCTCATCCGCGGCCAGGAGCGCACCGAGCCGACGTCGAGGTGAACGAACGGGCTGTTGGCCTGCGGATACCAGCCGACGCCGCCGCGCTGCATCTGCATGCCGATCGCCCGGATCCGGTCGATCGAGACGTCGGCGAGGTAGAAGTCCATCGCCTTGCCGAGCATGTGCTGGCTGTGCTCGGCCACCGCGCGGGAGCGGCGGCGCAGGGCGGCGTTGGTCTGGGGCGAGCGGTAGGCCGAGACGACGTGGATGGCGTCCTGCGAGCCGACGGCGCGGTGGGCCTCCCACACCACGTCGAACAGGCGCGGGTCCATCTTGGTCGGCTCGTCGAGGCGCCAGTCGCGCAGGAGCCAGTTCAGCTGCTCCAGGGCGGCCCGGTCGTAGCGCCCGTCACGCTTGAACGTGATCGCGGCGCTCTCCTTGGTGTGCTCGTGGAAGATCGAGATCGTTCGGGTATCGCCGTTGGCGACCGCGTCCTGCGTGCCGCTGGTCGAGCCGAGCACGGCGCCCAGGCAGGCGACCAGCGCCAGCGCGGCGCGGCGGCAGGAGCGGGATCCCCGGGTCGGGTCGGCCGCCCCGCGGCCGGCACGCTTGAGCGCTCGCACGATCCCTCATCCTCACTCGGGCCGACGGGCCCACATGGTGAACGCAGGGTTGCCGAGAACCGTAAACAAAGGGTTAGCGGGTCCCCGCGACAGGACCCGAAGAGGGCTAGGCCGTAACCGTGGCGAAAATCGGCCCCGCTTCACGTTTCCGTGCGGGACGGATTCGCGAGGGCTCGACGCGCGCGCGGCCGCGACCCGGAACGGGATCGCGGCCGGCCGTCGCGGGCCGCGCGAGCGGCCCGGAGCAGGGGAGGGATGGCCTGGACGGGGCCCGCGGCCCCTACCACCAGCCTCGGCGGATCGCCCCGGTCTCGCCGAAATAGTCCGGGGCCGGCTGCACCACGGCGGGCTCCTGCGGTTCGGTCGCGGTGGCGACCGGGCGGCGCGGGGCCGGGCGGGGCGCGGCCTGCTGCTGGGCCAGGTCCCGGTCGCGGCGCGGTGCGGCGGCGGGGGCGCCGGATGGCGTCCCGGCGGGCTTGGCGACCTTCGGCTTGTGGCCGGCCTCGGGCGGCAGCGCCTCGTTCGAGAGGCCGAGCGCCACCTTCACCCGGGCGTTGACGCCGTAGAGGTCCGGCAGGCTGCGCAGGGCCCCGGTCCCGTCGGCCTCCAGGGTGAAGTAGGCCAGATGCACCGGGATCTTCTCGGGCAGCATCACGGTGCGCTCGCCCTTGCCGATCAGGCCTTTCAGCCGCTCGGTCGGCCAGCGCGGCCCGAGCACCATCTGGGCGAAGCGGAAGGGGTCGTCGACGCGCACGCAGCCGTGGCTCAGCGCCCGCTCGGAGCGGGAGAACAGGGTGCGGTTCGGCGTGTCGTGCAGGTAGACCGCGTGGTCGTTGGGGAACATGAACTTGATGAAGCCGAGCGCGTTGCGCTCGCCCGGCGGCTGCCGGATGGCGATGCCGTTGCCGCGCTTGACCACCTGGTAGCCGAGGCGCGCCGCGTAGTTCGGGTCGCGGGCGAGGCCCGGCAGGAACTGGCTCTTGAGGATCGAGGGCGGCACCGTCCAGGACGGGTTGACCACCGCGTAGGTCATCTCGCCCGAGAAGATCGGGGTCGGGGAATCCGGCTTGCCGACGATGACCCGGGCCTCGTCGAGGACGCGGCCGTCGCGGATCACCCGCACCTTGTATTCGGGGATGTTGACGAAGACGTGGGTCCGGCCGAGATCGGCCGGCAGCCAGCGCCAGCGCTCCATGTTGGCGAGGAGGTCGGCCTCCTGCCGGTCCGGGCTCGGGCCGGCGAGGGCCGCCACGGTGGCGGGATCGAGGACCCCGCTCGCCTTCAGGCCGCGCTGGCGCTGGAAGCTCGCCACCGCCGTCGCCACGCCCTCGTCGTAGGCGGTGGCGTCCTGGGCGCCGGTCAGGCCGAAGCGGGCGCGGATCAGCGGCACCCGCGCGTCGCGCATGCCGGCCTTGAGCGCCGGGCCCTTGGGCAGGCGCACCATCGGCACGGCGCGGTTCGGCTGCTGGGCGCGCAGGGAGGCGAGCCTGGCCTTGAGGGCGAGGTAGCCGGGCTGGGCCGGGTTGTAGGCCTGGAGCAGGGTGCCGGCATTCGTCGTGGCCGGGGTGAGCCGGGTCAGCACCGCGTCGGCCCCGGGCAGGTCGAGCTTCGGGGTGATGAAGCGCGACAGGCGCGACGGCTCGAGGCGCGCGCCGCGGGCGTCGCGGGCGTAGAGCACCGCTGCCGCCGACAGCTTCAGGTCGGCCTCGGCCCGGTCCGCCGCCGTGGCGTGGGGCGGGTCGAGGAGCGGGATCGGGTAGGCGAGGGGGTCGAGCCCGTCCTCGCCCGCCGCCTGCAGCCGGGCGACCACCGCCTTGGCGGCGTCGGACCAGCCACTCTCGGTCAGCCAGACCGACTTGAAGGCGCCGAGCGCGTAGAAGGCCTGCATCGCCTCGCGCTGCTTCGCGTTGAGGCGGCGGATCAGCGTGAAGGCCGGGTCGGCGAGGCGCGCCGCCACCACCTCGGCCACCGGGTCGCCGGGGGCGGGCGGCGGCAGGGCGGGAGCCGAGGCTTCCGCCGGGGCCGCCGGCGCCTCGGGAGCGGGCGGGCTCGCGGC
>NZ_JACWCT010000134.1 GCF_016613415.1 Methylobacterium ajmalii
GACCATCTGGCGGCGGAACTCCGCCGGGTACGGGGGACGGGTTCTCGGCATGGCAAACACACCTCACGCGAAAGCGCTCTCGGTGTCCACCGATCCGGGGCAATCCCAGACCATCGACTGGCTCAGCCACGCTACTGTCGCGACAACGCCTGACACGAGCGCTGCAGGACCTGCGCAACAGACCACCGTCAGAGGGAATACGAACAAAAACGCTACGAAAGCTGCGACGGGCTTATCGCTCACGAAGTCTCTCCTCGATGTCTGTGATGGGGCGATGACGGCTTCGCGCCCGGGTGTCCCTTGAAGTAGCAATCGGCCGGCAGGGCGGGATCGGCGCTGGCTCGGGACATCATCGCGCATCCGTACCGGCTACTCGGAGGATCAGTCCGTCAGGTCCACTCGACAGCAATCGGTAAAAGCAGCTTGCCCGACCCGTATGGCAGCAGGACCCATCGCCGCCGACGTTCACCTTCAGCAGAATTGTGTCTTGGTCGCAGTCGACCCACGGCTCCTGGACGTGCTGGATCTGCCCGCTTGTCTCGCCCTTGTGCCACAGAGACTTGCGCGATCGGCTCCAGTACCAGGCTTCGCCGGTCAGGATCGTCCTGTTCAACGCGTCCGCGTTCATCCAGGCGAGCATGAGCACGGCTCCGGTCTGACACTCGGTCGCGATTGCCGGGATCAAGCCGGCTTCGTTAAACGCAGGCCTGAGCACCGGGCCTTCTTCAAGCTCGTTCGCGGTTCCGGCTCCTTGCACCTGTTTCTTCTCCTCAGCAGGAAAGAGGTCGGCGCCCTCGGAGACGCGCTGCAGGGCGAGGCTCTCAAGGCAGCGCGGACACGGGCTCCCTGAGGATCGGGGCAAAGATCGCGCGACCGAGTTCCAACCCCTCGTTCATGCTCAGCCGAACTCCGGCCCTTGCCGGCTCCTGCCCTTCCAGCCAGCGACGGAGATGCTCGTCCGAGCAGAAGAACGCGATCGACGGGCAGCAAGAGGAGGCCGCGCTGTCGCCGTAGGCAAAGTCGTACCAGATCACCGCCCCGGCAGGAGCGACGCTGCCCAGCTTGCGGCCTTGGTCCGTCGTGACGACGCTGATCGTCTCCCCGCAGGATCGGCACTGCGCCTGGACCCTGATGTCCGTCCGATACATGTCCCCAACGCCAAGCGCGTCGATCGCGCAAAGGGCGCTGAGAACATGCCGACCGAAACCAACCCGGTGCCCGGTTTCGCTTTCCGTGAACGGGTAGGCGTGCCGGATCTTATCGGACTCGTTTTCGAGGCCGACAAGGTCGCGCAACTGCAGCTTGCGCAGCAATGCGCCGACCCGGTCACTGGGGATGCCCGTATCGCCGGCAAGGTCCGCCGCTTGGGGAGGCCGGCCCATGGTGGCGTATCGCTTTAAAATATTCCGCCACACCAGATCCTCGTCGGGATCCAGGGCGTGCGACCACTTGTCGAGCAGGCCAGCACGTGCCGACATACGCCCGCTCAGCGCATTGCGGGCGGCCGGGGTTGTCACGGCGGACCAGTCCGGCCGCACCACGCCCGGCCTGATCTCGGTCGCGAGCTCTTCCGCTTTTGCGACCATTCCGTCTCCGTCGCCCGCGCAAGCGTCTTGCCCCGGCATCAACCGGCGCAACACGAAAGCCTCTTCACGTCCCGATCGAAGGTCTGAGCCGCGAGTTTCAGGCCCTCGACCGTGGTCAAATACGGAAAGATCGTCTCGGCCAAATCGTCGATCGTGAGCCCACCGCGTATCGCCATTGCGGCGGTCTGGATGCTGTCGGCCCCCTCGGGTGCTACGATGTGGCTTCCCAGAAGCTTGCGGGTCCCCCGGTCGGCGACGAGCTTGATCAGACCGCGCGTGTCACGAGCCGCAAGCGCCCGCGGCACATTGTCGAGCGAGAGCACCGAAGTGCGAACGTCGTGCCCGGCAGCACGGGCCTGGGCTTCAGTGAGCCCAACGCTTCCGACCTGCGGGTCCGTGAACACCACGGCCGGCATCACCCTGTTGTCGTAGCGCAGGCTGTCACCGTTGAGGGCGTTCTTGGCGGCCAGTTTCGCGCCGTAGGCCGCCATGTAGACGAACTGGTCCTTGCCGGTCACGTCACCCGCCGCGTAGACGCCCAGCTTCGAGGTGCGCATGCGGTCATCGACCACGATGGCGCCCGTCGGCGTCTGGGCCACACCCGCTTCCGCGAGGCCGAGGCTCTCGGTGTTGGCCGAACGCCCGGTCGCGACGACGATTTGCTCGGCCGTGACCGTCTCGCTGCGTCCGTTTCGTCGGACCGTGAGGCTCACGCCTTCCTCCGTTCGGCGCACGGCCTCGTAGGCAAGGTCGCCCAGGACCGTGATGCCTTCTTCCGCTAAGTAGCCGGCGAGCGCCGCGCCAATCTCAGGCTCTGCCTCGGGCAGAAGCCGGCTGCGGAATACAAGGGTCACCGCGACCCCGACCCGTGCGAACATCTGCGCAAGCTCCGCACCGATGTAACCGCCGCCCAATACGATCATCGAACGCGGCAGCTGAGTCAGCGCAAGAGCTGCCGTGCTGTCGAGAGCCGACACCTCCGCGATGCCCGATATGGCTGGTAGGGCCGGGCGTGTACCGGTGGCGATGATGATGCGGTCCGCGGAGAAACGTTGGCCACCGGCCTCGACCCCGCCTTCGACCAGGCGCGCCTCGCCCTCGTGGTAGGCCACGTTGTTGTAGGCCGGCAGAAGGTCGGCATACTTCGCATGCCGCAGGCCCTCGACCAAAGCATCTTTCTGGGCAACCTGTGCACGCCAGTCGACCACCCGCGCCTCACCCTGGACGCCTTCGAAGCGGGTGCTGGCGGCGTTGGCGTGATGCACGGCTTCCGCAGCCCGGATCAGGGCTTTCGACGGGACGCAGCCCACGTTCACGCAGCTGCCGCCAATCGTCCCGTATCCGATGAGGGCGACCTGTGCGCCCTGCTCGGCCGCCGTGATCGCGGCCGAGAACCCAGCCGACCCGGCGCCGACGACGACGAGGTCGTAGCGGCCCTTGCCGTCGCTCTCGCGCTGAGTGTTGCAGCAATCGCTCATGGTTTCAGCTTTCGTGTGTCATCGTCCGCGTCGCAGCAATCGGATGCCGCCGGGCTCTTTGATGTGTTTCGTCGATAGAGTCCGATCCCGACCAAGCCGACCGAGGCGACGAGCACTGGGATCAGGACGTAATCGGCCTTGGCAGCCCAGGCCGCGAGCCCGACCGCACCGAGACCAACCGCCAAGAAGGGCGTCACGCAGCAAAGCGCGGCCACAACGGCGCCGGCGATGCCGGTTCGTACAAGGATGCGGTCTTCCATGACGAAGCTACCCCACCGCTCAGCGCGCCTGGGCGGTGCTGCCCGTGGTGTCCGCACTCGCGTTCCTCACCTCCTTCACCGAAGATGGGTATCCGGCACCGGTGGTTGCCTGGGAGAGCGCCTCGGCTGTGATCTTGTCGTCGTCGAAGGTGACGGTCGCCGTCGCCGCGCCGCCGTGCTCGACCACTGCCACCTGGGTGACGCCGGTCAGACGTGACAACGTCTTCTTGACGATGGGCGCGCAGGTCACGCAACTCACGTTCTGCACGTCGAGAATGGCCGTGCGAGGAGCGGCGGAGGCAGCGCTGGCCGATATCAGGATCGATGCGGCGAAGGTGGCACGGAGCAAGGTTTTCATGGGTGGTCTCCTTCGATCGTGGCGGTGAAGGTCAGAGAAACAGAGGCGCGGTGTAGGGGAAGGTCACAGCCGCGAGGATGAGCGCGGCGGCCACCCAGAGCCCGATCCGGGCGACCCGGCTGGAGCCTGGCCGCGCGCAAGAACCTTCATCTGAACACGTCGCGGGTCGGCGGTAGGCCCGCCAGAAGCCAAAACCAAGAAACGCGACCGCCGTGGCGATGAAGAAGGGTTGGTAGGGGGCGAGCGCGGTCAGGTTGCCGATCCAGGCCCCGCTCACGCCGAGGCTGAAGAGCACGAGCGGCAGGATGCAGCACGAGGAGGCGCCGAGCGCAGCGAGGATACCGCCGACGACCGCGAGCTTCTGTCCCTTCTGTCCCCCTTCGCTCCTCGGTACGACCGCGTTTCCGCGAGGAGCCGTGCCAGCCAATTTGTCCATCAGAGTTTCCCTCACCGTGAGAGTGTACGACCTGTAGTAACTACAGGTGCAAGAGCTAATTTCGGAAGCTCACTCGCCCTCGTCCGAAGAGCTTCAGGACTGTTCCGCAGGGCGTCCGAGGGCGACCGGGTCGAGGGCGAGCATCGGCCCGCTCACGACGCGACGGTAGAAGCAGCTCGAACGGCCGGTGTGGCAGCAGCCCGCCTGTTCGGACATCCGAACCCTCAGCCAGATGGTGTCCTGGTCGCAGTCGACCCGGATCTCCTGGATGCGTTGGACCTGCCCGCTCGTTGCGCCCTTGTGCCAGAGACATTGCCGGGACCGGCTCCAGAACCAAGCCTCGCCCGTCTCGATGGTCCTGCCGAGCGCCTCGGCGTTCATCCAGGCGAGCATCAGCACGGTTCCGGACACCGCGTCGGTGACGACGGCCGGAAGAAGCCCGGCGCCGTCGGACCGCGGAGTGAGCGCCAAGCCTTCCTCGCGAGCCTGGATCTCAGAATGGCCGGACATGCAACATCTGTTCTCTGATGCGAGTTCTCGGCCATCTGGGCTGACGCGAGTTTTCATGCCCGGGGCGGGGGGGGGCCCGAAACGAGTCAGTGAGGAACCTGGAAACAACGCTCATTTCCCGTCGTTCTTGGGCCGGTGGCGGCCGATGCCGTTCGAGCGCGCGAGAGCAAACCAGACAGTGTCGTCCTGATCGACCACAATCCCGTTCGGGGCTCGCAGCCCGTCCAGCCCGACCTCGCTGAAGTGTCCGTCTGGCGTGAGGCGGCTGAGCCTTCCGCCGCAATGCTGCGTCACCCACAGGGCGTCCTTGCTCGACGCGATGCCGTAGGGAGACTTCGTGCTGGTGCAACGCGAGGGACGGCCATCCTCCGAAGGAGAACCAGGCAGGCACGATGGCAGCGCGAGCTCGGTCACCTTGCCGTCCGTCGTGATCCGACCGACGCCGTCCACGGCGGCTTCGGTAAACCAGAGGCTCCCGTCGGGGCCGGCAACGATATTCTGCGGCGCGCTGTCGAGGGTCGGGAGCGGGAACTCCGAGACTTGGCCGGTCGGCGTGATCCGGCCGATGGTGTTGCTGTTGAAGCCCGTGAACCAGAGATTGCCGTCGGGGCCGGCCGTGATGCCGTAAGGGGTCAGCGTCTTGCCGAGCCCAAACTCGGTAACCTGACCATCGACCGTGATCCGGCCGATCCGGTTCGTACCGGACAAGGTGAACCATAGGGCACCATCGAAACCCATCACGATGCCGAAGGGATAGCTCGCAGGTTCCGATAGCGGGAACTCCGCGATTTCGCCCGCGGGCGAGATGCGCCCGATCTTGTTGCCGCGGTTCTCCGTGAACCACAGGTTCCCGTCAGGACCCAAAACGATGTCCTGAGGCCGGCTGTCCTGCGTGGGGATAAAAAACTCGTTCAACTGTCCGTCGGGCGCGAGACGTCCGATCTTGTTGCCTTGCTTCTCCGTGAACCAGATGGCGCCGCCGGGTCCGACGGCGACACTCTCTGGATAGCTATTCGGGGTCGGAACCTCGAAAAGCTTCACGCCTTCCGCACTCGCCGGGGCTGTCAGGACCAAAGCGGCATAGAGGCTTCCTAGGCGAAGCATCCGAGCGCCGAAACACGCGATGTCAGGGGCGGCCGTCGGGGCCAATCGGCGCGCTGCTTGGATGACATGATTAATTGCTTCGAACATGGCTTTCCCTCGAACCGCAGAGGGCGTAACATCTGTACCAACTACAGCTTCAAGGTAAATTTCGATGGGTGCGCTACCAGCGACACGAGGGCCTGCTTCCTTGACTATCGGCGCGCTCTCGGAGCGCACCGGCGTCAACATCGAGACGATCCGGTACTTCGAGAAGGTGGGCCTGCTCCCCCGTCCCCCACGCACCGAAGGGGGGCATCGGTCCTACGATACCGAGCATGTGCGCACCCTGGCCTTCATCCGGCGTGCGCGCGAACTCGGCCTCAACCCCAAAGAGGTTCGGGCGCTCCTTGAATTGCGTCAGCCCGGCAAGGCGTCCTGCTGCGAGGTGCAGGAAATCGCGGTGCATCACCTCGACCGGGTGCGTGCGAAGATCGCCGACCTGACCCGGCTCGAACGGCTCCTGACCAGGACCATCGACCAGTGCTCGGGTGAAGCGGCTCCCGAATGCCCTGTGCTCGACATGATCGATCACTCGGGGTGAGCGTCACAGCATGTATCCGATATCTGAGGATCCGGTTGGATAGGCGAACATCGTGGATTTCAGATCGTCGGCCGTCAGCCCATGCCGGATCGCCAGGGCGAAGACGTTGATGGTCTCGTCCACGTGCGGGCCAACGAGATGGGCTCCCAGGATGCGCCCGGTCCCTTCCTCGACCACCGTCTTGTAGCCGTAGACCCGTTCGGCTTCGCGCCGCGCCGTGAACCAGCCCGAGGTGAACTCGGACTTGATGCGGACGCGCAGGCCGCTCTCCCGAGCTGCGGCTTCCGACATGCCGACCGCTGCGATGGGAGGCGAGGTGAAGGCGACACTCGGCACGCCCGTGTAGTCCGGCTTCGCGTGATTGCCTTCGAGCAGGTTGGCGGCGGCGACCTTCGCATCGTGACTCGACACGGGCGTAAGCGGCGGCCCGACCAGCGCGGCATCCCCGGCCGCGTAGATCGCGGGGTTCGTGACGCTCTGAAGGTACTCGTTCAGCTTGAGCCGTCCGTGCTCGACCGTGACATCGGCGGTGGCCAGATTGAGCTTGTCGAGCGCGGGCCTGCGCCCGGCTGCGTGGACGACGAGATCGGCTTCGAAGGTCTCCTGGCCCGCGTCGGAGGATGCCTCGACCCGGAAGATGTCACCAGCCCGCTGGATCGCCGTGACGGTCGTCCGGGTGCGCACATCGACGCCCATCCCGTCGAACGCTTTCATGAGCCAACCGACGAGATCGGGGTCGAACTGCAGGAGCATCCGCTCTCCCCGCTGAAGCACCGTGACTTGTGCCCCGGCTCGTGCCGCGATGCGCGCGAACTCGGCCGCGATGTAGCCGCCACCGACAAGGACGATGCGAGACGGTAGGTGCTCCAGAGCAAGGAACTCCTCGCTCGTCGCCAGATGCTCCTCGCCAGGAATGCCGAGTGGCACCGGCACTGCCCCAGCCGCGATCAGGATGTGCCGTGCCTGGATCGCCGTTCCGGCGACATCGAGCGTGGTGCGGCCCGTGAACCGGGCCTCGCCGTGGAAAGTGTCGATGTCCTTGTCGGCATACCGGTGCTCGTTCTTCACCGGCACCGGATCTGTGAAGGTGCGCTTGAAGGCGATCAGGTCAGGCCAGTCGATCCGCACATCTCCGACGATGCCATGACCGCGCATTCGCCCTGCGGCGTCGATCACCTCGGCTCCCGCGATGAGCATCTTCTTCGGGTCGCAGCCCCGAAGTGCGCAGGTGCCGCCGAATGGCTTGTGGTCAATCACGGCGACATTCCAGCCTGCACCACGAACACGCATGGCCGCGACCATGGCCGCCGTGCCGGTGCCGATGATCGCGAGATCATAGATTTTCATGTCGGGTCCTCCAGCATTCTGAAGGACAACAAATCTGGAGTTGGTATAGGTTCCGGGCGATTACATTCTGCCTTTTGCGCTGGACACCGTCATCGACGTTCTCAAGGCCTCGGTCACGGCCTTTCTCTTGTCGGTCGGCGGGTGCGCCCGGCTCTGGTTGAGGTCCGCAGACGTCGGCCCGCATCGTCATCGTCGCCCCGCCCCGTGTCTGCGAACGCTCGCGAGATCGAAGCAGGGCCGACAACGTTCTGCACCTGCCTATCATTTCGTGCCACGACCCCGTGTTCAGGATTTAAGAGCGCCTAACAAAACCATCGTTCGATGAAGCGCCAGACGATGAGGGCTGCGGCCAGCGTGGAGAAGGCGAGATGGATGTCGTGCCGCCGCTCGTAGCGGATGGCGAGGCGACGGAACTGGGCGAACCACGCCAGCGTGCGCTCGACGACCCACCTGCGACGTCCCAGCCGCTGGCTTCTCTCGATCCCGCGCCGGGCGATGCGGGGCTGGATGCGGCGGCGGGTCAGCGCCTGACGACAGCGGCGGTGGTCGTAGGCCTTGTCGGCGTGCAGCTTCAAGGGACGCTTGCGCGGCGGTCCCCAGCATGAGCGGATCGGCGGGACGGCATCCACGACCGCCTCCAGCATTCGGCTGTCATGGACGTTCGCCCCCGTCAGCTTCAGAGCGAGGGGGATGCCCTTCGCATCGGTGAGGATGTGGCGCTTCGTGCCCGGCTTGCCCCGATCGGTCGGGTTCGGGCCCGTCGCCGGGCCCCCCTTTTGGCGGCAATCGAGGCGCTGTCGAGGGAAGCTCGACTAAAGTCGATGCCGTTCTGGCGACCGAGCCGGTCGAGAAGCGCGTGCTGCAGACGGTCCCACACTCCGGCCTTCTGCCAATCCCGCAAGCGCCGCCAGCAGGTCATCCCCGAGCCACAGCCCATCTCCCGGGGCAGCAACTCCCACGGCGCGCCCGAGCGCAGCACGAAGAGGATCCCCGTCAGTGCCGCGCGGTCGGAGGTTCGAGGCCGACCGCCCTTCGGCTTGGCCCGTTCAGGCGGCAGAAGCGGTGCGATCTCGGCCCACAGGCCATCGGGAAGGAGCGGTCTCGCCATCTCCACCCAACGCGCCAAACCCGGTTTTGTTAGAGGCTCTAAAGGGCGTAAGGCAGGGAGACACGTTATCCTCGGGCTTCCGTGGCTGGCCGGGTCTCTGCTCGGAAGAGCCGGATTGCGGTGATGGCAAGCGCCAGTTCCGCGGCCGCGAACAGCGCCAGGGCAATCCCGAAGTCGTAGCGAAGCGCCCAGCCGAAGAGCAGGCTGCCCACTCCAAACCCGACGAAGAGGAGACAGACGTTCAGGCCCATGGCCTGCCCCGGGCGCTTGCCGCCGAACGCCGTGACGATGCCGGCGAGGAGGGGCTGGGTCATGTCGTAGCCGAGGGATAGGACCGTCACCGCCAGCGCCGCCGGGAGCAGGGGCGCGTCGAGGATCAGCGCCGCCGCCGCGAGCGAACCCAGGAGGAGCCCAAGCGGCAGGAGGCGGCCGCGGCCCTGCCGATCCGCCATCCGGCCGATGAACGGGCCGAGCAGGAGCCCAGGAATGCCGTAACCCAAGAGGGCGAGGCCGACCCCCATTGGACCTAGGCCGTAGCGTCGCTCGAAATACAGCCCGAGCCAGGTGAACACGCCGGAGTGGAACATCGAGTTCAGCAGGACGGTGGCGTAGGTGCGCCGCCCGCGTGAGGAAGCCAGAAGATCCCGATACCCGCGTACCAACATACCGAGGCTTGCCGCGTTCGACGTTGCGCCTGGGATGATTCCGCGGGCCGGTATGAGAACGAACAGGATCGCCGCCCCTGCCGCCCCGACGGCCAGGAAGAGGCCGCGCCATCCGAGATAGGGTTCGAGCAGCGCGCCGAAGGTCGATCCGAAGGCCATGCCGCCGGCCATGGCGCCGAAGAGCCAGCCGAGGGGGCGCCCGCGTCGCTCGTAGGGGAAAAGCCGGGCGACGAGGACGAGCGCCAGCGGAACGACGCCGCTCGCCCCGAGCCCGGTCAGTACCCGCCAAAACGCGAGTTGCTCGACGGACCCAGCCGTGGTGGTCAGGACGCTCAGTACGGCGAAGGCCGTCAGGGAGGCCGCCATGATGCGCCAGATGCCGAGGCGGTCCGCCAGGAGGCCGTAGACCAGCGTCGCCACCCCGTACGGGACCAGATAGGCCGGCACGATCAGGCCGACCCTCTCCGGCGAGGTCCCGAACGCCGCCCCGAGCTGCGGCAGGATCGGGGCGACCATGAACGCCTGGAAGAAGATGACGAAGGTGGCGGCCGCAAGCAGCCGAAGCAGGCGCTCCAGCTGGATATCCGGCAAGTCGGGTGTCGCTGACATCATGCCCGGGCCTCCTCGCTCTCGAACCCTTTGTCCGCGAGGGCCGACCGGATCTCTGCAGGCCCGACCCGGGACGGCTCGAAGCGGACGGAGGCACGCTTGCGCCGGGCGCTGGACTTCGCCTGCCGGACGCCGGGTACGGCCAGGAGCGCGTCCCGCACCTTCTCGGCGCAGCCGTCGCACATCATGCCCGGCACGGACAGCGTGACCTCCGTGAGAGGGGCGTTCGTGTCGTTGCTCATCATGACTTCCAAGGTTCAGACAAGGTCCGCGTAGACCTGGGCGTAGTAGGCGCCGACCATGAGAAGGGCCCCGCCGCTGAAGATTTGCAGGGTCCGGCCCCATAGGCCGAGGCGCGCCAGCCGCGTGACGGCCCCTCCGGCCACCCCAGCGGCCAGGAACGGCAGACCCCGGCCGAGGCCGAACACGAAGGCGAGCAGGATGCCCCGTCCCAGGTCCCCGTCAGACGCGGCGACCGTAAGCAGGAGAAGCAGGGGCGCCACCGAGGTGCCGACGCTGAACACCAGCCCGTAGGCGAAGGCGCCGAAGAGGCCGGGCCGGCGCCAGGCGGTGAGACCGTCGATGCGCATCCGGGGCCACAGGAACGCCAGCAGCGCCGACGCGAACGAGAGGAGGGCCATGAAGAGGGCCCAACCCCTGCCGAACGCCTCGGTGGCCAGGGCGCCGAGATGGCCCGCCACCGCTCCGAGAACGGCGAGGCTCAGGACGATTCCGGCGAAGAAGGCTCCGGCGACCTGAAGCCCTGAGCGTCGCGATCCGGCCTCGGAGGCGCTCGCCACGCTGGCGAGGCCGAGCCCCACCGGTAGCGTGCAGGGGCAGACCGCGCTGGCCAGGAGCCCCGCCAGGAAGGTGACCCACAGCGCCGCGGGTCCGCCAACGCCGGACGCGAGCGGCTGGATCAGTCCTTCGAGCGTCACGGTTCGAGAACCGGAGTGCCGGGCTTATAGCCGAGGCCGACGATGGCGGTGCTCACCCGGCCGAGGAGAAAGACCTTTCCGGACGCGTAGGTTACGCGGAGCGAACGGTGGACGAAGTCGATCTCGGCGTCGGTGACCCCGTCGACCTTCCTGACGGCCTTCTTGATGGAGGCGGCACAGGAAAGGCAGACCATTCCTTCGACCGGGATGGTCGCGACCTTTAGGCCGGTGGCCCGCACCGACATGGGCGGCGGATCCTCGACGGCTTGCGCCAGGTTTGCCGTCACGAGCGACATCAAGGCGGCGGAGAGCGCAGCGGCCACGCCCGAACGCTGGTTTTTCATCGAGTGAGCTCCTCTCAGGTCAGGTTGCTGCGTGACGCCTCGGGCACGTGACCGACGTTCATGATCGCGCCGAGGAAGAGGCCCGGTTGTCCCCAAAGCGAGTTGAGGAAGATCGCGGTGACGCTGACAGCCATGGCGACCATCGCCCAGATCGGGTTGACCAGGCCGGTGGCGGCCACCGGGATGCCGATCCCGTTGAAGGCGAAGGCCAGCCAGACGTTCTGGAGCATCTTGGCGTAGCTGCGGCGGCTGATCCGGCGAGCGACCGGTAGGGCTGCAAGGCGGTTCGACAGGATGATGATGTCGGCGGCCTCGATGGCGATCTCCGTGCCGCCGCCCATGGCGATGCCGACGTTGGCCTGCATCAGCGCAGGGGCGTCGTTGATGCCGTCGCCGACCATCGCGACCTTGCCCAAGACCTGGAACCCACGAACGATCTCGGCCTTGCCGTCGGGCAGCACCCCGGCATGGACCTCGTCGATGCCCGCTTCTGCGGCGATCCGACGTGCGGCCCGCTCGTTGTCTCCGGTGAGGAGAACCGTCCGCAGGCTCTCCTTGCGCAGGGCCGCGATGGCCTGCACGGCATCGGCGCGTAGCCTGTCGTCGAGGGCAAGCAGGCCGAGTAGGCGCCCGCCGCGTCCCACCACGATGACGGTGCGCCCAGCCTCTTCCAGGGCACCGATGCGGAGCCGGGCGAACGAGAGGTCGATACCTTCGCCGGAAAGGAAGGCGGGGCTGCCGACCAGCACGTCGCCATCCCCGATCCGGGCTACGACCCCCTTGCCCGGAATAGCCTCGAACGCGTCGACCTCCGGAGGCACGGCACCGTGCCCAAAGGCGGCCTTGACCACGGCTTGGGCTAACGGGTGCTCGGAGGAGGCTTCGGCCGCGGCGGCGAGGGCCACGAGCTCGGCCTCGGTGCCTGCAAACGCCTCAACCTCGCGAACCACGGGCCGGCCCTGGGTTAGGGTCCCGGTCTTGTCGAGCACGATGGTGTCGACGAGGCGGTAGCCCTGGAAGGCCTCGCCCGTCCGCATCAGGATGCCGTGCCCAGCGGCCTCTCCGGCACCCCGCACGATGGAGAGCGGGGCCGAGATGCCGACCGCGCACGGGTATCCCATCACCAGGACGCTGAGGCCCGCGAACACGGCCCGCGCGATGTCTGCCTCACCACCGAGGAGCCAGGTGCCGGTAAGCCAACCCGTGAAGGCGAGTGCGGCCACCATGAGCACGGCCGGGGTGTAGACCTGCAGCACCCGGTCGACGAGATGGAGCAGGCCGGGCTTGAGGGCGCGGGCGTCCTCGACCTCGCGGATGACCTTCTGCAGGAAGCTCCCGGCCCCGACCGCCGTCACGCGAACCAGCAGGGTGCCGGTGCCGTTGATCGAGCCGCCGATGACAGCGTCGCCTTCGGTGCGTTCGACCGGGATGGGCTCGCCGGTCACGAGGGCCTGGTCGACGGCGGAGCGCCCAGAGGCAACTGTGCCGTCGACGGGTACACGCTCCCCGGGGCGGATGCGGACGAGGTCGCCAACCGTCACCGCTTCCAGCGGAAGGTTCTGCTCCAGGCCGTCTCGGACCACGCGGGCAGTCTCGGGTTGTAGGTCCAGGAGGCGCTTGACGGCTTGCGAGCTGCGCGTCTTGACGATGAGCGACAGCCACTCCGAAAAGATGTGGTAGGTCACGACCATCACCGTGACAGCGAAGAACGGGGCCGTCGGGTAGCCCGGCTGGTCGAGTACGAGCCCGATCACGCCGCCGGCCATGCCCGCGAAGGCGCCGATCTCCAGCAGGGCATGCTGATTGAGGATGCCCCGGCGCAGGGCCTGGAAGGCCATGTGCAGGATGTGGCGCCCGACCCCGAAGACGAGGATCACGGCTAGCGCCGCGACGAGCCAGGGTGCAGACCTAGTGAGGTAGCCCTGCAGGTTCAGGTAGAGCAGGCCCAGCGCCAGCGCGGTCAATCCGGCGGTGCTGGCGACGGCAGCCACGAGGCTCGTCTTCTTCAGGACGAGGAACACCATCGCGCCGAGGCTGATGCAAACCAGAGCGGGCAGGTAGCCGATCCAGCCGAGTGTCGGATCCGCGATGATGGGGATGGAGGCGACGCTCAGGGAGACCGCGACTACGAAGCGGCGGCTCTCACGGACGAGGTCCTGCTCCTCCTCCTCGTAGGGCCGGACCTTACGCGGGTCCGAGATCGTGTAGCCGATGTCGCGCAGGATCCCGAGCAACGCCGCAGGGCGGGCGACGGCCGGATCGTACTCGACGAGCGCCTGCTCGTGCGTCAGGCTGACGGCGACGTGGTCGACGCCGCGCTGGCTGCCGAGCGCCTTCTCGATGGTGCCTGTGCAGAGCGAGCAGTGCAGGCCGCCGATCCTGGCGCGGATGCGGGCTCGGTCGGGCCGGCTGGCCGGTTCCTCGCTCCAAAGCGGCGGTTCCAGATCGAGCATCGCTGAGGCCATCGGGTTGTCTCCAGACCACGTCGGATGAGCAGATCAGGCCGGGTCGCGCGCCACGACGCGAAAGCCGCGCTTCTCGATCAGCGCGACGAGGCGGTCCTCGCTGGTGGTCGCGGGGTCGTAGAGAACGCGGGCGCGTCCCTCCTCGAACGAGACGTCGACGCTGCGGACGCCGGCATGGGCGTCCAGCAGCGAGCCGACCGAGGCGGCGCAGGACGCGCATCGCAGGCCCACGACCTTCAGGGTGACGGTCTTCATGGTGGTGTCCTCTCTCGGTTCGTCGCATCCGCACGGCACTGGTCCGTGCTTCGGATCTTCCAGGGCTTCCAGGATGGTGCATCCCTCCAGGCCGCCGTGCCCGGGGCAGGAGGCGACGACCGCCTCCAATGCTGCGCGGACCCGCAGCAGCTCGGCGATCCTCTCGTCCACCACGGCGATCTTATGCTCGGCCTGGGCGCGCACCTCCGCGCAGTCGGCGTTCGGGTTGGCGCGCAGGGCCAGGAGCTCCCGCGTCTCCTTCAGGGAGAACCCGATCCCCTGGGCCTGCCGTATGAAGCGGATGCGGGCGACCACCTCAGGTGCGTAAGTCCGGTATCCGGCCCCCTTGGCTGGCTGCTCGATCAAGCCCTTACGCTCGTAGAAGCGGATGGTCTCTACGCCTACGCCGGCGTCCCGGGCCGCTTTCCCAATGGTTAGATCCCTCATCGCCGTTCCCGTCATCGTAACCACTCCATCACCCTACGGTCCGTACCATGGTACAGAGTCAAGGGGCTTTCAGAGGGCGATGGCGTCTGTTGGTGCGGGATTACTTGCTCAAGGACCGGAACGACACCGCGTCAGTTTCGGGTATAGTTTCAGAGGTGCCCAAATGCATTTCAAGGAAGTCAGCACACATGCTACGACGAGGGGAAGCAGTACGGCACCCACGTCGACGACGCCTTGATGCAGGGTATGCGCACCGACGTGTCCTTCACGCTCTTCCTGGCCGAGCCCGAGAGCTACGTAGGGGCGAGTTGGTCATCGAGACGAGCGCTGGCGAGCAGCCCTTCAAGCTATCGGCCGTCTCGATGGTGATCTACCCTTCGACCACCCTGCACCGCGTCGCGCCGGTCGAGAGTGGGATGCGGGTTGCGGCGGTGGGCTGGGCGCGTAGCTACGTGCGCAGTGCGGAGAACCGCGAGATCTTGTTCGACCTGGAAACGTTGCGCCGCGATCTGTTCACCCGAGAGGGCAAGACGGGTGCCTTCGACTTTCTCTCGAAGTGCAGCGCCAACCTGCTGCGTCTTTGGGCGGAAGACTGAGACGTTTTGAGCGGGTGTAGGTGGAGTTCGCGAGGAATGACCATGACAACATCCGAGCCCCTACACCTTGGAGTAAAGGGCAAGCAGGTGTGAAAGTCAGGACTTGATCTGTCGGACAGTGTCAGGTTGAGGCGCGATCGAGGGGAGAGTAGTGCCCCTACTGCAAGCCATTTTCGGCCCGAAAACCTCTGGCTTGGTTCGGTCAGGCGGTCGGGCCGCGAAGCCGCGAAGCCGCGAAGCGGTGCGCCGCAGGCGCAGGGCTTGAGGGCGTGACCGCACGCCAAGCCATTCTCGGTCGGGCTGAAGGGAAGTGAAGCTGACACTGTCTGTCTAATCAAGTCCAGGTTTTTACAAACCTCGTCGGGGGTCTCGCGATGCTTATATCCAGCGTAGTTGCCGGTGCAGTCTGGGACTCGTACGAGCCCACCATGACCTTCCTTGCCGGAGCCGGATTTACGATCCTGTCCCTCATCGGGCTGATGCGTGTTCAGCGTCGGCTCGTTAGGCCCATCTAAACGGCGATCCCATTATGCTTGACCGCATAGAACGTTCCAAATCCCACTGCCGCGCATGTAGATAAATCGATCGTTTTCCTTACAGTGCTGCCGGACCCACCTCTGGCCTCCTCAAACAGCCCCGTTTGTGTAAGGAAAGTATGTAAGGAAAACTATTGTCAGAAAAACGTCCCTATGGGACTATCCTGACATGCTTGTCGGCTACGCGCGTGTGTCCACCCTCGACCAGAACCTGAACCTGCAGCGCGATGCCCTGCTGAAGGCCGGCTGCGAAAAAATCTTCGAGGAGAAAAAGAGCGGCAAGGCCGGCACCAAGCGGCCGGAGTTTGAGGCTGCCCTCGCCTACCTGCGCCCGACCGACGTGTTGGTGGTCTGGAAGCTCGACCGCCTTGGCCGCTCCCTCGTCGAGATGATGCGCACGATCGACGGCCTGCGGCTGAAGGAGATCCACTTCCGCTCACTCACCGAGCAGTTCGACAGCGCGACGGCCCACGGGCGCTTCGCCCTGCAGATGCACGGTGCCATGGCCGAATATTTCCTCGACCTTAACCGTGAGCGCACAATGGAAGGCCTCAAGGCCGCTGTCGCCCGCGGTCGCAAGGGCGGCCGGCGCAAGGCGCTGTCCGAGGGGGATCTGGAGGTGGGGCGTGCCCTGCTCGCGGCTGGCAACATCTCGATCGCTGAGATCGCCAAGCGCCTCGGGGTCAGCCGGATGACTTTCTACACCTACTTCCCACAGGCGCGGACGCGCAGCCAGGCGGCGAAAGGCTAAGCCGATGCCGATCCGCCCGGAAAACCGCTTCTTCTATCCGATCGACTGGGCGCAGCTCTCGCAGGTGATCCGCTTCGAGCGGGCCAAGAGCTGCTGCGAAGGCTGCGGCCGTCCGCACGGTCAGCTGGTTTGCCACTTGGGCGACGGCCGCTGGTGGGATGAAGCCGCGCAGACCTGGCGCAGTGGCAAGGGCCGTAAGCTGAAGCTGGCGCCGCCCGAAGCTCTACCGGAGGGCACCGAACGCTATACTACCCGGGTGTATCTGGCCTGTGCTCATCTCGATCACGACCCGAGCAACAACGTGCCGGCAAACCTCAAGGCGCTCTGCCAGCGGTGCCACATCCTTCACGATCGCGAAGAACATCTGAGACAACGCTGGCTGACCTATCGGCTGCGCAAAGCTCGTGGCGATCTGTTCCTAGTGCTCTGACGCCGACAAAACGTACACGAAGCAACGCGATTTTCGAAGCGCTGTTAGCACGTTAGCAGGCAAGCACGTGGTGCTTTCGTCGGCGTCTGTGCACTAGGTCCATACACCGCTCGGACACGGCTCGATAGATGATGTCAGTACGCCCCTATTATTGAGGCGACCTTTTTGCATTGCGAACGCAACGCAGCGGGATTGGGCAGAGAGCCTCCGCCATGCATATTATCCCTGCTGTACTCATTGATAGCACGAAGATCAGAAACCCTCCCATACATGGGATCTGTACTCCCGGCGTCCTCGACTTGCCTCGCCATATCATCCAGCATCACGAGTGGGGCAAAGCGGCCGGGAAATCTCGCGCGCATGTAGTCTTCTAGAAATGGCCGCAGATCTTTGATAAGAGACTCGGCCGTGACACCCTGTAGAAAGTGACCGCAGCGCGCATATTCACGAATGCGTTCCGCCTGTCTAACATAGAGATCCTTCAGTTCGTCAGTTGAGCTCCAGCTCGAAATGGATCCTCTGCCCTCATCCGTGCAGTTTAATTGGAAGGAGCTGCATTGGCCGCGCGAGTTCTTCTCGATTAAAGCTAAAAAGCGCGGATCGTGGGAAAGTACGATGACTTGGCAGGCGTCCCTAGCCAGCGCACGGATTTGGCTTGTCGTCTCCCACTGACGATCCAAGTCCTGACTACTGAAGGGGTCATCAAGAATAATTGTCGCGGCTGAAAATGAGGCGCTCTCCCTCACCTGTAGCAAAAAGAAGCTGAACGCCAACGTTGATTTGTCGCCTGCGCTCAGAACCGTTGTAAAGCAGGGTTTATCCTCTTGTCGCTCCCCAACATCAACGTGGTGGTCACCAATCGATATGCAGAAGTGAACATTGGCCTCGCGCCCTATGAAATTTGTCTTCGTTTGGCTGATTTGAAATCTAGTCCCGAAGCTTTCAAGAAGGTCATTGATCAGGCTTTGCTTCTGAGTGATGGTTGCGGCCGTATAGGTTCGTAATGCCTCCTGAGCCGCTTTCTTCTCTGTCTCAATCTCAGCCCGCCTGCTGGTATAAGCTGTCCAATCTGCGACTTCTGCGACGAGAGGGGGCAACGTTTTGAGGCGTAGAGCGTCGTTTTTGTCGTACGCCTCTTGTGCACGCTTGACGTCAAGATCTGCGGTATTGCTTCGAGCCGCAGAAATTATGTCGATGCAGGTTAATAATAGAGATTGATAACTAGCGAGTTTCGCAAATCCATCCACGATCTCCGCGAGATTATTGATCGTGAGCACACTGAGAGGACTGGCCTTCTTTGCGGCGAGTTGAGCTTCCAATGCCTGAACGGAATGTTGGACCGCATGCAGATCCTGTGCGGACAATTCTGGGATTTCACCTAGGTCGCAAACATTACTCCAGAACGCAAGATCTGAGTTCGTCTTAGCAATAAAATCAGCGATTTTTTCTCCTTTCAATCCGTACGTTTCAGCAAACAAATCGTAGGCTAAATCGATCCTTTTCAGAAATGCCGAATATTCTTCGCTGAAGTATTCTTTAAAAAGCGATACCATATCAACTTTAGATGTATCCTGTGTGCAGAATGGGCATTTATCTTCCTGCATGTGCTCAATGCCAAACTTGAGCCAGCGTGTGCCCTGCAGCTCCATAGCATGCGCATTTATATGATCTTGCAGGACTGATTCTGCTCTTGCGCTGAGCGTTTCAATTGTTTCGGCCGATAGAGCGCAAATGCCATCGATGTCAGGCGTTGGCAGCGGCGAAGGCGCTTGCTTTAGTTTTACGGATACGGAGTTCTTGGCCAGTTCCAGTGATTTGCGTGCGCGATCAATTATGCAGCCGATATCGTCCGGCACACTTCTCTGGACGAACGCCTTTATGTCTGTGACGACGGGACAAGCTCGTTTAATAGCTCTCTCAACAGTACTAATCTTGGCCGCGAGATCGCGCTGTTCGCTGTCGAGTTGTGATATTTTGTCCGCCAGCTTTACACCTTCTTCGCCGAGGACAATAGGTATAAGGCTTCGCTTGTTATCCCGCGTTACGCTTTCGCCGACATGCAGATTGCGACGGACAAACTCAGCATCAAAAACGTGTACTGGGCCGGGACAGGAGTTCCACTTGCCTACTGAATAGGTCACTGCGCCGTGCGTATGCCACTGAAGGTGCGCAGATGGCTCCTTTGTTGCGCCCAAACGTTTGCGGGCAGCAATCAGGCGAGCGTCTTGCTCGGCAGCAGAGCGAATAATCGAACAAAGCGTGCTTTTTCCAAGCCCGTTACGTGCAAAAACAGCTGTCAGACTGCCGAAATGAGGTGCTTGATGCTTGAGCGTTTTAAACCGCCCAATTTCCTCAACTGTTTCAACTTTCAAAAGCATTTGCACAGCCTAGCTTAGGTGCGAGCGCTTGGTAAGGTGCTTGCAATGGGCTTGGGCTGAATGCCGTAGGTTGAATTTATTAATCCTAAATTGACTCAGCGGCCTGTCGCGACAGCCAAGTGCACACCGGCTGCCTTCTGGACGGTGCTCAGGACACTGAACAGGTTGCTGGCTGTGGGGTTGCCGGTCGGGCTCAGCATGCGCATCAGGCTCTTGGACGAGCTTCCGGTCTCTGCGGCCAAGCGCTCAAAGCCGATCGTCGCGTTGATGTAGTCGCGGAGCACCGCCTTGCCGGTGTCGAGGTCGCCGGCCAGAAACTGGTCCACCGCCTCAGTCAGCAGGGCATCGCGGAACGCCGGGTCGCTCTCGGCGCGCGCCTTCACGGTGTCCTTGAAGCTGCGGGTCAGGGCCATCACCCCTCCTCCTTTTTCCGTCGTTTGTACTCCGCCCAGTGCGCCTGCGCCTCAGCGATGTCGTCCTGCTGCCGGCGCTTGGTGCCGCCACACAGCAGGATGATCAGCGTGTCCCCGTCCCGCCCGAAATACAGCCGGTAACCAGGACCCCAGTCGATCCGGAACTCCTGAACCCCTCCCCCGACCGCCTTGGCGTTCGCGAGGTTGCCGCGCTCCATCCGCGTCAGCGCCACCGTGACCTTGGCCGCCGCCTGGGCGTCCAGATCATCGAACCAGCTGGCGAACGGACTCCCTCCGCGGGCGTCCAGAAACACCCTGATCTCCATTCACTATAGTACCGTATATGTTACCAATCAAGCCTGCTCTGACAGGCTGCTGGATCCTCGGTACACCGGAGCGGCTTAGCGAGTCTCTGCAGATGCCCGCCGGAACGGCAGGTTTCTGCGGATACGGTCACGTTACCGCATGCCGTTCACGGTTTACGGTAAGCCGTTCGCCGTAAACGATGACATTGAACAAAGATGGAACGAATGCCCAGCCTGGCCATTGGCCTGCTGAGCTGCCAAGGTCGCCAAAGGGAGAGCAGCGCAAGCCGATCACGCCCGGAGGCACTGTGCCCGATGCCGAACAACGCCTTCATCTCCTACGCCCACGCCGACGAGAAGCGCCTGGAGCGCCTGCACAAGCACCTCGTCATGCTGCGGCGCGACGGCAGCCTGCAGGCCTGGTCGGATCATGCGATCATCCCTGGCGACAACGTCGGCCAGACGATCAGTGCGGCGCTGGCTCAGAGCAGCCTGTTCATCGCGCTGGTCAGCCCGGACTACCTGGCCTCGAACTACTGCTACGAAAAGGAATTCCAGCGGGCGCTGCAGCTGCAGGCGGAGGGTCGCC
The DNA here is from genome assembly GCF_016613415.1 of Methylobacterium ajmalii. GTDB lineage: Bacteria > Pseudomonadota > Alphaproteobacteria > Rhizobiales > Beijerinckiaceae > Methylobacterium > Methylobacterium ajmalii. The sequence goes on from NZ_JACWCT010000134.1 coordinate 20,489, forward strand.
TGCGCATCTTGGCCGTGATCCTCGAACCGTGCGATTGGCTCAACTCGCCATTTAGCCAGATCCTCGTCCTGCCCAAGGACGGCAAGCCGGTGTCCGAGTGGACAAACGAGAACACCGCCTACCTCAATGCCGTGGAGGGTATCCGCCGGGCGCTGGCGGCCACCCCCTCCCCCGGACCGGACGTGGGGGCCGAGGGCACTGGCGTAACGGCGCTCGGCACGGCGCGGCGCGTGCGGGTCAAGCAGCAGTTCGATGCGATCCAGAAGGCCGAATATGCCGAGGCCGCTTTCCGGACGATCCAGACCTACTTCCAGAACGCCTGCGCCGAGCTGCACGAGGCCAGTGACCAGATCCGCGCTCGGTTCGAGCTTATGGGCCCGAACGCGTTCACCTGTACGGTGGTCAACCGCGCCCTGATGCGCAACGGCGAGGCGCACATCACAGTCCGGCAGGCGCGCGGCGGCCGCATGCAGGTCGGTGACCTGTCCTTTGTCTACCAGCCGCATGCCGAGGCTGGTACGTCGAACGGCTGGATGAGCGTCGAGGCAGACGACTACAACCTGTTCCTGAACGCCATGATCGACGGGCTAGGACGCTCTCGCGACGAGAAGGTTACGCCTGAGCAGGCTGCCGAACGACTCTGGAACAACTTCGTCACCCAGGCAGGCATCGAGTACGAGTAGCACTACCGCTTACGGCATGCGGTATGCCGCAAGCGCTGCGGCCGAGGCTGCCGGCGTTGGTTACCGCCGCCTGAGCCAACAACATATTGTTCCAGCAGCGTTACCTTATGCCGTTTGCGGCAAATGGCGAGATCAGCGCAATGCGGGCGTCCTTCTCCTATCGGCGCTGAGATGAGCTGGCGTCATCGCAAGTTTTGCCGTAAACGGCATGCCGCGTGCCGTGTGCGGCATAAGGCACACCGCTTGCCGCATACCGCGTGCAGCTTGCTGTTAACCGCTTGCCGTTTAGGCTCGCCCCCGAAAGGATGCCGCCATGAACGTCATCGCATTTGTCACCCAGAAGGGCGGCACCGGAAAAAGCAGCCTGGCCGTCTCTCTGGCCGTCGCGGCCGAGGAGCGGGGGATCAAGACCTCGATCATCGACCTCGACCCGCAGGGCACCGCCAAGAACTGGTATGAGCGCCGGGAAGGGACCGGCGGCCCGGAGGTCAACGCCCTCCAGGCCGGTCAGCTTGAGGCCGCGATGGGGCTCCTGAAGAAACAGGGAGTCCAGCTCGTGATCATCGACACGCCCGGCGTCGATACACCGGCAGCCACCGCGGCGATCCAGGTGGCCAACCTGTGCCTGATCCCAGCGCGGCCGAGCATCGCCGACATCGAGGCTGCCGCGCCGACCGTGCGCAGCATCACCCGCCTCGGCAAACCGTTCTCCTACGTCCTCAACCAGTGCCCGCCTGGCCGCTCGATCCGGACCAGCGATGCGTTCCGCGTCCTGCAGCTGTCCGGCGCGGTGGCGAACACACCGCTCGCGATGCGCGCCGACCACATGGACGCGCTGGCGACAGGGCAGGGGGTCACCGAACGCGACACCACCAGCAAGGCCGCCGCCGAAGTGCGCGAGCTGCTGCAGTGGGCGCTCAACCGCATGGAAGGAAAACAGCATGGCCAAGAAACCCGCGTCGCTTGAAATCGCCCTTGGCGGTCACAGCCAGCCCGCTGCCCAGGACACCGCCGAGGTCGTACAGCACCCGTCCGCGGCGGCCGCCCGCCCGGGTAAGTCGCAGGAGGCCAAGCTCACGGTCTACGTGCCGCCGGCTGCCAGCAAGCGCCTGCGCCTGATGTGCATCGAGCACGACCGCGACCTGAACAGCTACCTGCGCGAAGGCCTCGACATGGTCCTGGCCAAGTACGGCCAGCCCTCGCTGGCGGAGTTTTCCGAGAAGTGAAGGGCGGTATGCGGCTTGCGGTAAACCGTAAGCCGTAAACCGTCAGAATTGGCGACCGTCTGCATACGGGCTGCAACAGTGAGCAGAAATTTGGGGCTGCTGTTCCCGAATTTTGGTGCCACTGTTCCTGTCATGCCCTAGCTTGAGTCGCAGCCATGACCACCGGACGCCCGCTCACGCCTGAAGAACAGCAGCGCCTCGCGCGCCGCGAGCGGACGCTCAAGAACCGGCGCGGCCGGCGCAACCCGGCAGTGATGCCGGACCGCCTGGCGCGGACCTCGGCCTTCGTGCCGCGCAAGGTCAACCTGATCACCGACAGCAATTTCACCCGCGTCTACGAGGTGCCGGGCTACTCGGTCGTCGAGGTGAGGGGGCGCGAGCTGGGCAGCCAGCACCGCGATGCGATCTACGCCCTGTTTCGCCTGAAGCGCGAAAAGGTCTCCATGCCCAACCCGGACTACCGGCCGGGCACGTTCATTCCGCCCATGCGGACCTACTACGAGACGCGCACGAGCTGGCGCGAGCTGATCCGCGTGATGGGCCGCACCGAGCACGTCAACAACCTCCTGAGCCTCGTGCACGTGTTCCAGGAGATCCAGCAGGTCAGCGTGCTGATCCACGAGGGCCGCTCCCTCGACGAGCTCGACAAGATCAAGAAGACCCGTTCGATCGGCGCCCTGCCTGACAGCCGTGGCAGCGCCGCGCCGCTGATCACCGAGGTCAGCTGGGAGGGCGCGCAGCTCGATAGCAGCGTCACGGTCCGCTACGGCCCGAGCGTGCTGCAGATGATCGAGAAGGCGCACCTGGTCAGCATCAACGCCGACGTGCAGTTCCGCCTCAAGGGCGACCACGCCAAAACGTTCTGGCCGTTCATCGACAGTCAGCCAGCCTTCGCCTGGATCGACGAGGAGCGCCTGGCGCAGCTCGCCGGCCGGGATCTGTGGTCGGACAAAGAGACCAGCGCGACCCGCGCCCAGTTCCGCAAGGACTGCCGGCAGGCCTTCAACGACATGGTCGCTGCCGGCGGCCTGAAGGAGTGGCGCGAGGAGATCACCGGCTCGGGCTGGAAGAAGTCGCGCCGCTACCACTACACCCACGCTGCGCCGACCCAGCTGGAGATGGATCTGGCCAAGGCCGCAGGGCAGGCGGCGGCACAGCTGACCGCCTAAGCGTCTGAATTCCCTTGCTGCGGTCCGGAAGTGCAGCCCCAAATTCCGGACAGACCGCGCACTGGACGCTGGCAACCTACGTGCTGATGCGTGCCGCTAAACCCCTGCAATTATTGACAGCAGGCCGGAAAGGCGGCCCCAGAATTGGTCCGGCCGGTCGTGCGGCCGGTCATACCGGGGCAGGGGATCTGTCTGCTAAGTGTCTGTCTCTGCTCGCCTCACACCGGAAAGCCAGCCCCAAATTCAGGTCCAGAACGGCCTTCCTGTGCCCTGTTTTATGGTGTTTGGGTGCCGGAAGACGACCAAATGTGCGTGCGGGAACAGCGGCCCCAAATTTCCGCAGAAATCCGCCGTTGCCGCCCACTCCTAAGGGCAGCCTTAGGGCTGTGGATAACACGGGGTGCCACCGGAAGTGCAGCCCCAAAATTACGGAAGTCCGGCCCCAAATTCGGGAAGTCCGGCCCCAATTTACCGGAATACTAGCCCCAAATTTATGGCCTAACCCACTGCAGACAAACAGGAATTTTTATAAAGACTTCTTATATAGATATCTTAAAGAGACCTAAAGAGACGCAGGCCTGTGGAGCGAACCCACAGAATCTGACCCTTGAACAAGCCCGTGGACAGGCTGTGCATCTCCGGTTCCGTCTGTGCAAGCACAGACCCCGCCCCTTTTCGCTACGCGAAAACCCGCTCCCCCGCCCAATACGGAAGCCGCCTCCGGCGGCTCGATTCCAGATGGTGGTCGCCTCACGGCGACCAAAGATGGGCTCTCCGAGTGTGCGGGTGGCAAAATCCACCTGAGCGACCTCAGGAAGCGTTTGGGGCGGCAGAACCGACAGCGTGACGGCAGAGGCTCCGAAAGCCGCTCACAAGCCTCCTGAGAGGCTTTGTCACCGCGCTGAGCGCAGTGGGGTGATGATGCAGCCGCTCCGCGACTGTGAATCCCGCAAGCGACGGGGTGCCGATCTGGCGGATGAGCTTGGCCCGCGACGCGGCCACGGTAAATCTGGGGCTAGCTTTCCCGTGGCCGTTCAGGCCCTCAATCAGACACTTGATCGGCGCGCGGCCGAGGTCAAACCGTGCTCTAGGCGACCGTTCGGCCCGGAGATCCCGGAAATTTGGGGCCGGTGTTCCCACAAAAACCCAAGCTGGAAGCCAATTTGGGGCCAGCTTTCCCGTTCAATCAGGCCTTGCCGCGCAGTTTACCGTTTACGGCAAGCCGTTTGCTGTATGCGGTGCAAGCTCATGTAAGCGCGAGGGGCCTGTCGCAAACGCGAACGGACCCCCGTTTACGGGTCGGTAACCATCCCTGCCCAGCTTGCCGCTCTGCCTCGGAGCCGGCCCATGTTCCTCAACGCCCTCGCCCTCAAGCTGAAGAGAGAGGCCCGCGGCGACTTCCGGGGCCGGCACTTCGAAGCCACCCTGATCGTCCAGGCCGTCACCTGGTACCTGCGCTACTCGCTCAGCTATCGCGACATCGAGGAGATGCTCCTCGAACGGGGCCTCACGGTCGACCACTCCACCATCAACCGCTGGGTGCTCGCCTACGCCCCGGCCATCGAACGCCGCCTGCGCCGGTTCCGCAAGCCGCATTGCGGGTCCGTGCGCGTCGACGAGACCTACATCAAGGTGCGGGGCCAGTGGCGCTACCTGTACCGGGCCATCGACAAGCACGGCGAGGCGGTCGACTTCCTGCTCACCGCCAACCGCGATCTGGATGCCGCTAAGCGCTTCTTCCGCAAGATGCTGCAGGATCAACCGCTTCTCGCGCCTGACCGGATCGGCACCGATGGCGCCGGTCCGTACCCGTCAGCCATCGCAGAGAGCTGCAAGGAGGGGCTGCTGCCGCGCACGCCCACCCACTACGTCACCAAGCACCTGCAGCAGGGGATCGAGAGCGACCACTTCCGAGTGAAGCGGGCGATGCCGCGGGTGGGCGGGTTCCGGTCGTTCAACACGGCGCGGCGCACGATCTGCGGCTTCGAGGCGATGCTCTGGCTGCGCAAGGGCTTCGGGTTCGCTGGCGCGTGGACCGTTCGGGAGCAGAACCAGCTGCTCGCCACCTGCTTTGGTCTTCCGCTCGCGAACAAAGCGTGAAATCGAGGGCGGGCGGCTCCTTCTGCGGCCCGAACCCGAGTTTGCGACAAGCCCGGAATTTGTCGGGCGCAGCCCCGTCGGCGGCGCTGCCGGCGCTGCAGCGGGCGCCGAGACCCTGAATGCCGGTCGCCTCGACCTGGCCGAGCGCTAGGCCTGGTTGGTGCTCGCGACCCGCTCCTAAGAACCCGGGGCCCTCGACGTGCTTGGCTGCGTCGCCTTGAACCGGGGCCGGCCCAAGCGGCCTGCTGTTCCTCGGCCTCTACAGCGAGATTGCGCGCGCCAGCGTGGTCGCGGGGCACAGCCTGGTTGCGGAGCATGCGCTCGCGCCGATCCCGACCGGCGTGCGGGCGGGGCGGCGTACCGTCATGACCGATGCCGCGGCGCATCCGGACCTCGGCATGCTGCTCAGGGCCGCCTGGGACTTCTGGACCCTGTCGGAATGCTGCGACCTGACCTTCCACGTTGAGGAGCACCGTTTCACGCTGCCCAGGATCGGCGCGATACCGGATGCTTGCGGGCTGGAATTGCTCGGCCTTGAGCTCGAACACTCCTTGGATTGAGAGGGCGTATCCCGGCCGAGCTCTCGGATCCGGCCGCGGCGCGGTCGCCGACGGCGTGGCACGGCTTCGAGGCCCGCCATCCCGAAACCTTCGGCGACACCTACCGCATCTGGGCTCGGCAGGCGCGCCCGGGCCGGTCCGCGCTGAGCCTCGATGCCGGGGTGCCGTCAGTCGGCTCGCCCGGCCTCGCCCGCGGCGGCCTGGGCTCGCGTCGGCTCGCCGAGCGCGCCTTGGTCCCCGGGCGCGGCGGCCCCAGGACTGTGCTTCAGGGGCGTCAAGAGCGCGAGGACCAGGAAGTTGCAGAGGGCGAGGATGAGCCCGAGATCGTAGTAGCCAAAGCCGACGGCCGCCCCGATCACGCCCACGTTCCACAGGCTCGCCGCGGTCGCGGTGCCGTGCACGTTGTCGCCGCCTTTCAGGATAGCGCCGCCGCCGATGAAGCCGATGCCGGTGATGAGTCCCTGGAGGATGCGCGCCTGCTCCGGCGTGCGCGCGCCGAGGAGCTCGCTGGCGAGCAGGATGAGCCCGCAACTGGCGATGGCGACGATGGGAAAGGTGCGCAGTCCGGCGCTGCGTGCCTCGCGCTCGCGGTTCTATCCGAGCGGAAACGCGAAGGCGAAGGCGAGGGCGAGTCGCACGACGTGATTGGGTACGTCCCCCCAGATGCCCCAGTACGAACCCATGATCCCTCGCCGGTTTGAGAATGTCCCGAGGACCGCCCGCACGTCGTGCCGCCGCTCCGAGCGCGGGGCTGTGCCGGATCCGAGACGATACCCTGTTCTCCATGGGCGTCGCCGGGCGCGGATCAGGCTGCTCAAGGAGCATCCTCGCCCTCCACCACGCCCAGACAGCTTTGTCCGCTGACATGCGCGACCATGTCCGTGATCACGCAACGCACATGCGCATCGGTGGTCCCGTAGAACACCTGCTTGCCCCGCTTCTGCGAGCGCACGAACCGCGCCGCGCGCAAGAGGCGCAGGTGATGGCTGACGAGCGACGTTGACAGGTCCACGCGACGGGCGATGTCGCCTACGCACAGAGGGCCATCGAGGCAGACCACGGCAATCCGCAGGCGGTTCGCGTCGCCGAGCAGGCGGAAAATCTCGGCGAGTTCGGTCGCCTGCTCCTCGTCCAGGACCAACGTCATCGCGCGTCCATGAAACATTTGAACATGTGTTTGAGTTATCAGCTCAGCGCGGCACGTCAAGGAGAACGAACGATGCGTGGCTCAGCCCGGCCGCATCATCAGCCCACCTGCATCGAGCTTTCGGACATTCGGACCGTTGGCGCGTCAGCATCGGTCCCATCCGTGCGCGCGGCGCGGACCTGATGTCGGATCCCAGCGGCGACCGCGCCGAGGGGCACGGGACGGGGGAAGCGAGAGCATCGCCGCGACCGCCTCGGAGTGCCCTTCTGCTCCTGAACCCGCGAAGCCGGAGCGGGAGCGCGGACGCGGCCGAGGCAGCGGTCCGGCGCCTCGAGGCCGGAGGTATGGCGCTGGTGCGCCGGCCCATGGGCGGACAGGAAGATGTGACCCGCGTGATCCAAGACCTCGCCGGTGCCGTGGAGGGCATCGTGGTCGGCGGCGGGGACGGGAGCGTCAACGCGGTCCTGGAGGGCGCGTTGGCCGCTAAGCTGCCGCTCGGCATCCTGCCCCTGGGCACGGCCAACGATCTGGCCCGCACGCTCGGCATCCCGACCGATCCGCCGGCGGCGGCCGGGGTGATCCAGGCGGGCCACTGCCGACGGATCGACCTTGGCCGGGTCAACGGACACCTGTTCGCGAATGTGGCCAGCCTGGGCTTGAGCGTCGAGCTCACGCGCCGACTCACCGCGCCGCTGAAGCGGCGCTGGGGGCGCTTCGGCTATCCCATCGCCGCTGCCCAAGCCCTGATCCATGCCAAGCCTTTCGTAGCCGAGGTGCGCTGCGGGCCGCTCTCCGAGCGGATGTCGGTCCGGCAGATCGCGGTGGGCAACGGCGTCTTCTACGGCGGGGGGATGTCGGTGTACGAGGCGGCGCAGATCGACGACGGCTGCCTCGATTTCTACAGCCTGGAGGCGCACCGACGCTGGTGGCTGCTTCCCGTGCTGCTCTTCCTACGGGGCGGACGCCAGCGCGGGCTGCCGGGCGTGCGGGCCTTCTGCAGCCTCGACCCCATCCATATCCGCACCGAGCCGCCGCTGCCGGTCAACACGGACGGCGAGATCACGACGACGACGCCGGCACTGTTCGAGGTCCTGCCGCGGGCCCTCACCGTGTTCACCCCCGCGCCCTCAGCTCCGGCAACTCCCGCCAGCCCTGAGCCGGCCCGCCCACCATCCTGACGGAGGCCCTGGATGCGACGTTTCCTAATGCTGGTGGTGGTCGCGGTGCTGGCGGCGATACCGGCGCTCGCGTTTCGTCTGACCGGCGCGACGATCGGGGCCCTCGGCGAGACTGCGGCCTACGGTCTCGCGATCCTGTCGGCCGGCTTTCTGCTCTCGTGGGGGGCCGAGGCGGCCGAGCGGCACATTTCGCAGGGCCTGATCATCGCCGTCGTCGCCCTGGTGACCGTGCTGCCCGAGTACGCGGTCGATCTCTACTACGCCTATCAAGCCGGCAAGGCGGGGCCCGGGTCGCAGTACGTCCATTATGCCGCCGCCAACATGACCGGGGCGAACCGGCTCCTCGTCGGTGTGGGTTGGCCGCTGTTGGTGGTGATCCACTGGGCGCGCGGCGGCGGGCGGGCGCTGGACTTGTCACGCGGCAACGCGGTCGAGGTCGCCTTCCTGCTCGCGGCGAGCCTCTACGCCTTCGTCATCGTCCTCAAGGACAACATCACGCTCCTCGATTTTGCCATCCTGGCCGCGCTCTTCGGGGCCTATGTCTGGCGCGTGCGCGGCGCGCCTGGGGCGGAGGGGGACGAGGACGAAGAGCCCGGCCCCGCCGCGGCCCTGAACACGCTGCCGCTGCGGACGCAGTGGGCCGTCATGGCTGCACTGACGCTCGTCGCCTGCGTGATCATCCTCGCCTCAGCCGAGCCGTTCGCCGAGGCCATGGTGCGTTCGGGCCGGCTGCTGGGCCTCAACGAGTTCCTCCTGATCCAGTGGTTGGCGCCGCTGGCGAGCGAGGCTCCGGCCGTCACTGTCGCGATCCTGTTCGTGGTCGCGGGGCGCGCCGCGAACGGGCTCGGCGCCCTCGTCAGCGACAAGATCAACCAGTGGACGCTGCTCGTCGGCATGCTGCCGCTGGCCCTGAGCGTCGGCGCGGGTTCGATGTCTTCCCTGCCGCTCGACGCGCGCCAGGGCGAGGAGTTCTTCCTGACCGCGGCACAGTCGCTGTTCGCCTTGGCGCTGCTCCTGCGTCTGCGGCTCGGCCTCTGGTCGGCCCTGGCCTTGGCGGCCCTGTTCGGCGTGCAGGTCGCGCTGGCCTTCGCCTACCGGAACGACGAGGCGCGCACGGTCGCGACGCTGACCACGCTCGCCTGGATCTATCTGGGACTGGCCGCCATCCTGTTCCTGGTGAATGGCCGGCGCCTCCTCGACCTCGGGCGCACCGCCCTCTTGGAGCGGCGGACGGCGGCTGGCGCGCCGGGGCGGCCCGAGGTGGCGCGCGGCCAGCGGTGAGGGGTCCGACCCGGCGGTCTCCCCAGCGGTCTGCCCGGCCATCGAGATGGCCGTCCGATGCTCGCCTCAGCGCGCGAGCTCCGTCACCTCCCAGTCGTCGCCGGCTTGCTGGCAGGCCATGCCGCGAACCTGGGCGGTGCGCCGCGCCTCCTCGACGGTCGCCAGGAAGGCGCGGCAGATCCGACCCTCGCGCACGATCGGCAGGGCGGCCGGCGCGATGCTGCCCTTGCGGCCGGTGGCCGGGTTGTCCCATCGCACGCGCAGGCCGTTGCCACTCGGCTCCAGGGCGAGGCCGAGAACGCCATGGGCCCTGCGCCAGTCCTCCTGGTCCAATCCCGGAAGTGACAAGGGCGCGCTCTGCTTTGGATCGTGCCCTGCAGCGCCGGGCGGGCCCTCGGCTGGCTGGGAGACCGGCAAGGAGATCGCGCAGGCCGGCAAGGCTAAGATCAGGAGCGTCCCGCCGACCCGGGGTAGGAGGAACGAGGCCGGTGAGGATCGGAGCGACGACATGGGAGTGGGCTCGCCGAGGTTGGAGGTGAGGGGAAGAAGGGGTGGACCGGCGACCAGGGGTCTGCTCCAGCGCCCCGAACTACCCGGTGTGCTTCGCCCCGCAGGATGCGCGGGACATCGGTGCCGGCACGAAGCCGCTAGGCTGATCTTCAGAGCCGTCGGGCGTGCGCACGCCAAATCAGAGATCGTTGACATGATCGTAGGGCGAGACGTGAGTCAGCAGGTTTCGGGTGCTCACTCGACGGTTGCGCGCAAGTGCAACACCGCATCAGCCAAGTAGGTCGAGTTCCCGCTGTCATTCATGGCGGATGGCGTCCCCGTACTGAAATATGGCGTCGCTGCCGTCGTCCATTCGGAATGTCCCGGCCCCGGCGAACGAACTCGTCCCAGCGGCTGGTCCGACGCCGCGCTGACCGTTCGAGCAATGCAGGGTCGCTGACGCCTGCGTCTCCGCCCCAGACGGGTGAAAGGTGCCGCTGCAGTTCATCCGCCCGTCGGTGACAAAGAAGTAGCGCCTCAGCAGCCGGCTCGTCACGTTACCCCTCAAGTGCTCTCCAGAGGAAAGCTGAAGGATGAACGGCACTGTCGCGAAGCCGGGAACATCGGGAATACGGCTGCAATTGGCAAGTGTTGCAGCCAATCCAGTTACACACACAAGCCTCGTCAAGCCGATCACCATGAGATTTCCTTGGTTAAGCCGATCCGACAAGGGGCGGCTTGCCTCCTTGACGGACCAGTCAAAGCCTGAGGGGCAGACGCGGGCTCGGCAGCCTTCCAGCCATGCCCATGATCCTCAGCCCTCGCGAGCCGACGTTGCCTGGAGAGGTTCGCATCTAAATGCCGGGCCCGCGCAAGCGCCGGTAGAGAGCCCTGACGGCATCCATGTAGTCTTGATCTGGGTTCTGGGCGCAAAACGTGCGCAGAAAATCTACTTGCGCCTGAAGCGGAAAAGAGCGTGGTGTCAGATCCAAGCCTTCGTCCAAACCTGCGGGCGCACGAATGAGAACGCCGCTCATGAATCCTTGTGCCCAAGCAAAGAAGTACAGCTCGGCTGCTTGGGTCGAACCGATCTCCTCGTTAAATTCAGCGCAGGTCTGGGCACCGATGCCGACGATCTTGGCCGTCGACTGCGCCTGCGCGGATGTCGCGACCGCGATGCCGAGGGCCATTATCAGTGTTCTTCGCATCGAAACTCCCCTTCGCTCCAGGGTTGCAGGACAGTTCCGGCCGGACACGGATGAGCTCCGGCCAGCGCGCGGTCATGGCGCTGTGCCCCGTTCCCGGGCCTCGAGTAGGTCGGCGGTGTGGACGGTGGCGGGATGGCCGGTCGCGGCCTCGTGCTCCAGCGAGCACTTCTCGTAGAGTTCGCCCGAGGCAATCATGATGATGCGTTTCCCGCCGCCCGCGACGAGGCGGATCGCCAGAAGCGTCCGCCCCGTCGGCCAAACGACCGCTTGCGTCGGCCTGTCGTCCCGCGGCGCGCCGTAACGTCGAACCCCCTCCCGATAGATGGCTGCATAGGCCGACGGGATCTCGGCCTCCGCGAAAGGCCGGCTGAGCCAGATGACCTGCTGCAGACCCTCCTCCTGACAGACCTCGAGGACGATTTGCTGGGTGTCGGACCCGGACGCCGGGGGCTGGCCGTGGACGTAGAACAGGGCCGTGACGTTCCCCTCGCGATCCGCCATGGATGGGCGGGGCACGGATGTGAGCGGCCCCCATGCGAGACCGAAGGGTGCATCTCCCGCCGGTGCCCCTGAGACGGCGCCAGCCCAGAGGAGTGCCGTCGGGAGCAGGAGTCGAGGCGCTATCGCCATGGTCCACCTCGGTGTTGCCGGTCCTGCCAATCTTCGCTGCCCGACGATGCGCCGGCCGGGCTATTCGGCTGCCTGCCGGAGCGGCCGGCGGACGGCTCCCGCGTCCTCTTCCCGTCGAGGAGCCGTCGGGGTCTGCACGCCGCCGAACCGGGCGTAGAGGGCCGGCAGGACGAGGAGCGTGAGCAGGGTTGCGCTGATCAGGCCGCCGATGACCACGGTCGCCAGGGGCCGCTGGATCTCCGCCCCGGTCTCGGTGGCCAGCGCCATCGGCACGAAGCCGAGGGATGCCACCAGCGCCGTCATCGCCACCGGCCGCAGCCGGGTCATCGCGCCCTCGTAGATCGCCTCCGCCTTCGGCCGCCCTTCCGCGATGAGCTGCTTGATGAAGGTCAGCATCACGAGGCCGTTCAGGACTGCGACCCCCGACAGGGCTATGAACCCGACCGCGGCGGGGACCGAGAATGGCATCCCCCTCAGCCAGAGCGCCGCGATGCCGCCGGTCAGCGCCAGTGGCACCGCGCTGAACACCAGCAGCGCGTCCCGCGGCGAGCCCAGCGCCGAGTACAACAGCAGGAAGATCAGGAAGAAGCACACCGGCACCACGATCATCAGGCGCTGCCGAGCCGAGGCGAGGTTCTCGAACTGGCCGCCCCAGCTCACGCTGTAGCCCGAGGGCAATTGCACCTCGCTCCCGACCTTTGCCTGCGCCTCCGCCACGAGCGAACCGATGTCCCGGCCGCGTACGTTGGCGGTGACCACGACACGGCGCTTGCCGTTTTCCCGGCTGATCTGGTTTGGTCCCTCGGAGACGGTGAAACTTGCGACCTGCTTCAGAAGCACCGACGCGGCGCGCCCATTCGGTCCAGGGGGGAGAGATACGGGCAGGTTTTCCAGAGCCTCGCGGTCCTCGCGCACCTTGTCCGTCAAGCGCACGACGATGGGGAAGCGCCGATCGCCCTCGAACACCATGCCGGCCTCCTTGCCGCCGATGGCTGCACCGATGACCTCCTGGATGGCCGACGTGCTCAGGCCAAGACGCGCTGCTCCGATCTTGTCGATCTTGATCTCCAGGAACGGCAGGCCCGCGGTCTGCTCGACCTTGACGTCTTCGGCGCCTGGCGTGCCACGCAGGATCGCGGCGATCTGGTTCGCCACCCTCGTCATCGGCTCGAACTCCTCGCCGAACACCTTGACGGCGAGATCGCCGCGGGTGCCGGCCAGGAGCTCGTTGAAGCGCAGCTGGATCGGCTGCGAAAACTCCAGAACGTTGCCAGCCAAGCCTCCAACCGCTTTCTCGATCTGCTCCTGGAGCTCGGCCTTGGACAGCTCCGGGTCCGGCCACTCCTCCTGCGGTTTGAGGATCACGAAGGTGTCGGAGGAGTTCTGCGGCATCGGGTCGGAAGCGACCTCGGCCGTGCCCGTCTTCGAGAAGACGTAGGCCACCTGCGGGAACTTACTCACGGCCTGCTCGATCTTGAGTTGCATCGCCTGCGACTGCGACAGCGAGGTCGAGGGGATCCGCAGCGCGTTCATCGCGATGCTCTTCTCGTCGAGCGTCGGGATGAACTCCGCACCGAGCCGGGTGAACAGCACCCCGGCGCCGGCGAGCAGCAGAAGCGCGGCGGAGATGAACACCAGCGGGGCCCGCACCGCTGCACCCAAGGCAGGACGGTAGGCGGCCTTGAAGGCCCGAATGATGAGGTTGTCCTTCTCGGTCACCTTGCCGGTGATCACGATGGCGATCATCGCCGGGACGAAGGTGAGGGACAGGACGAAGGCGGAGACCAGCGCGATAATGACGGTCAGCGCCATCGGCTCGAACATCTTGCCCTCGACGCCCGTGAAGGTCAGGAGGGGCACGTAGACGAGGATGATGATCGCCTGCCCGAACAGGGACGGCTTGATCATCTCCTCGGCCGATGCGCGCACGGTGGCGAGCCGCTCCTCCAAGTCGAGCTTGCGCCCGAGTTCGGCTTGCTTCTCGGCGAGGTGGCGCAACGCATTCTCGGTGATGATGACGGCGCCGTCGACGATGAGGCCGAAGTCGAGGGCGCCGAGGCTCATCAGGTTCGCCGAGATCCTCGCCTCGACCATGCCGGTCATGGTCATCAGCATGGCGACCGGGATGACCAGCGCCGTGATGATGGCGGCGCGGATGTTGCCGAGCAGCAGGAACAGGATGACGATGACCAGGGCCGCCCCCTCGGCCAAGTTCTTGGCCACCGTTTTGATCGTGGCCTCGACGAGGAGCGTCCGGTTGAGCACGGTCTGCACGGCGACGCCGGGCGGGAGCGAACGCCGGATCTCGTTCATCTTGGCATCGACGGCCGCCGCCACCGTGCGGCTGTTCTCGCCGATCAGCATCAAGGCGGTGCCGATGACGACCTCCCGCCCGTCCTCGCTGCCCGAGCCGGTCCGCAGATCCCGCCCGATCCGGACCTGAGCTATGTCCTTGATCCGGACGGGCACGCCGCCGCGGGTGGTGACGACGACGGTGCCGATTTCCTCCATGCTCTCCAGGCGCCCCGCCGCGCGCACGACGTAGCCCTCGCCATTCTCCTCCAGGTAGCGGGCGCCCTGGTTGGCGTTGTTCGCTTCCAGCGCGCGGGCGACGTCGGCGAAGGACAGGTCGAGGGAGGCGAGCTTCATCGGGTCGGGCTGGACGTGATACTGCTTCTCGTAGCCGCCGATGCCATCGACGCCGGCCACGCCAGGCACGGTCTTGATCTGCAGGCGGATGATCCAGTCCTGGATTGTGCGGAGATATGCGGACCGCTCCAACTCGGTCGTGAGGCGCTGCCCCTCGGGCGTGAGGTAGCTGCCGTCGGATTGCCAGCCCGGCTTGCCGTCGACGATCGGCGCGCCCTCGCCCGGCTTCGCATAGTGCACCGACCACATGTAGATCTCGCCCAGACCTGTCGAGATCGGACCCATCTGCGGCTCGGCCCCGGGTGGCAGCGAGGCCTTCGCTTGGCTCAGACGCTCGCCGACCTGCTGGCGGGCGAAGTAGATGTCGAGCTTTTCCGCGAAGACGGCGGTGACCTGTGAGAAGCCGTTGCGCGAGAGCGAGCGGGTGTATTCGAGCCCCTTGATGCCGGCGAGCGCGGTCTCGACCGGGTAGGTGACCTGCTTCTCGATATCGACCGGCGAGTAGGAGGGTGCGACCGTGTTGATCTGCACCTGGTTGTTGGTGATGTCCGGCACCGCGTCGATGGGCAACTTGGTCAGCGAAAACACGCCGAACCCGGCAGCCAGGAGCGACAGCAGCACCACGAGCCAGCGCTGGTGAACGGAGAAGTCGAGAATACGGCTGATCATGGGGTGCTCCGCGGTCAGTCGTTATCGCCGGCTTCGGACTTGCCGAGCTCAGCCTTGAGAAGGAACGTGTTGCCCACCGCGATCTCGTCGCCTGGTGCGAGGCCGGAGACGATCTCGACCGCTTCATCGTCGGTCCTGCCGACCTCGACGTTCCGTTTTTTGAAGCCCGCTGGCGTGCGCACGAAAACCACGCGCTTGCCCTCGACCGTCTGTAGCGCCGCCTTCGGCAACTTCACCTTGACCCGGTCCTGCGCGATCTCGACCTCGGCGGTCACGAAGGTGCCCGGCCGCCAAGTCATGTCCTTGTTCGGTAAGGCGACGATGACCCGGGCGGAGCGCGTGTCCGGATTGAGGATCGGGCTGACGAAGATGATCTTG
Source organism: Methylobacterium ajmalii (assembly GCF_016613415.1). Taxonomy (GTDB): domain Bacteria; phylum Pseudomonadota; class Alphaproteobacteria; order Rhizobiales; family Beijerinckiaceae; genus Methylobacterium; species Methylobacterium ajmalii. Next base: position 35,856 of record NZ_JACWCT010000134.1, read on the forward strand.
CCCTCGGCGCGCCTGTCCTCGTCGCCCAGGTTCGGGACGATGCCGACGCGCGCTCCTTCCTTGATCTTCACGAGCTCCACGGTGGGTACTGCGAGTTCGATCCAGACGTTGGACAGGTCAGCGACGGAGTAGAGGTCGGGCGGGTCGCCTTGGCCACCGACCGTGGTGCCCACATCGACCTTGCGCTCGACCACCCGCCCCGTTAGGGGCGAGCGCAGCTCGTACTGGCGCAGGCTCGACAGGTTCGGGGTCGTCTCGTCCTTTTTCGCCAAGCTTGAGACCTCGGTGGCGTTGAGCCCGAGGGCCGAAAGCTTCTGCCGGGCGAGATCGACGCGCAGTTGCGCTTCCGAGTAGACGGCTCTGGCGTTGAGGAAGGCGGATTCCGCGGATATCCGCTTGTCCCAGAGGGACTGCTGCCGGTCGAAGTTCGTCTTCTCCAGCTCCGCCTTGACGGTGGTCGTCAGGTACTCGCTCTTGGCGTCGGCGACCTCGCGACTGTCGAGCACGGCCACGACCTCACCCTTTCGCACGGGATCGCCCAGGCGCTTGCGCATCTCGGCCACGGTCCCGACGACCCGGGCCGGCACGCGCGCGATCCGGTCGGCGTCCGGCGTAATTGTGCCCGGAACGATCAGGTGCTGCGCGATCGTGCCCCCTTCGGCCTGTGCAAGCGTGATATCCTGCCCCGCGACCTGCTCGGGCTGCATCTTGATCAGGCCCTCCTCGGCGTGCTTCTCCCCTCCCTTGTGCTCAAGCGCGTCCGCAGGCCTTTCGGCTCCGGGCTTCTCGTCATGCTGGGAACCGCGCTCGCCTGCGTGCTCCGGGGCCTCTGTTTTGGAAGCCCCGCGGCCGGCGGCCGGAGGCGGCTGGACCTTCGAAATCCCGACCGCGGCGAGGGCGCCCTGGATGAGTTCGGACACGCGTGGCACCGCACCACCGACGGCGATGCCGGTGGCCAGGATGGCAACGGACAGGAGAATGCGCATTGGGCCTAACTCAACCGGGACGTCAATTAGCCGCCTGTCGGGCGGTGACGGTCGCTCCCGCGTGTTCATCTGAGCTGGATCGATGGCCCGGCGGGAAGCGGAAGGTCCGCGCCACTCCGGTGGCGCGGTTACCTCATGTGCGGGGAGGCCTCGACAAGCGTTCCGGCCAGACCGATGCGAACGCGCAGATGGACTTGAACTGGTTCAGCTGTGTCCCGTCCGGAGATGGCGTCGCAGGAATGCTGTCCCCCGTAATCGCTTGTTGGCAGCTGCAGTGTACGTGACAGGCGAGACCGGAGTTGGACTTGGCCGCCGAAGGGTCATCGGCGGGCGACATCACCGGTAGTTCCGTCCCAGCCTGGGTCTGCACGCCCCGATAGACAAGGTCGGTCGCCAGACTCAGGTCGGGAGCAGCGACGATCAGGACGAGCACGAGCGAAAGCAGGTGCACGGCGGTTGCCCACCAGCCATGCCCTGCGAAGCTCCGAGACAGTCTTGGCGAAGACCGAGGCCCTTGTCGCGCTTGCATGCTGGCTATCCTGGCGGGGCGAGAACGCAAGCAGGAAAGCCAGCCCGAGCGCCCTTTTTCCAGCATGTCATCCTCACCGGAGGTGAGGGCACCTGAACCCAGAGCCACCAAGACGGGATGGTTTGGTTCGGCACGACCGTATAGCCCCGACAGGCAGAGCGCTTCATTGCGCCAGCCCTCCCGGCATGCCGGCGCGGTGGGGCCAAATCGGAAGCGCGTCCAGGATCAGCAGGACGACGCCAACCGAGATCCAGACGTCGGCAAGGTTGAAGGTAAACCAGCGGATGCCCGCCGTGTGCAGGTCAAGGAAGTCGGTGACCGCCCCATCCATGAACCGGTCGAGGACGTTGCTGATGGCCCCGCCCGCAATCGCGGAAAACCCGAGGCGCTGAAGCGCTTCGGCTGCATTCAGGGCCAACCAGATCACGAAGCATGTGAGGGCGACCTGCATCCCGAGGAGAAGCGCAAGGGAGGTCGGGTCGGGCGCCTGGAACAGGCTGAAGCTGATGCCCCGGTTGAAGACCAGGCTCAGGTCGAGCACAGGCATCAGGCTCTGAGGGACGCCCCCGGCGAGCAGCTCCACGGCCAACGCTTTCGTCCCGAGATCGACAGCCATGGCGGCCGCCACCATGGCAGCAACGGTCGCGGCTCGACGAACCCGGCCGAGCGGAACCTCAGTGGCTTCGCGCCGCCGGTCCTCGCCATCACCGGTGGCACCGGTGTTCCGGGCAGCATCATGCAGCGGATGGGCCCTACTCCGGCCTTGAGGCGCATAGGCCGGTGACTGGGATGATGACGGCGACACCATCAGGCCCTCAGAAGGCGCAACGCGTTGGCGGTCACCAGCACCGTCGCGCCGGTATCGGCCAGGATGGCCGGCCACAGACCGGTGATGCCAAGGAGCGTCGTGACCAGAAACACGACCTTCAGGCCGAGCGCGATGGTGACATTTTGATGGATGTTGCCGAGCGTCGCCCGCGACAGGGCGACCAGGGCCGCGACGTCGGCCACCCGCTCGTTGAGCACGGCCGCGTCCGCCGTCTCCAGGGCGGCGTCGGTCCCGCCTCCCATCGCGATGCCGACGCTGGCCGCGGCGAGGGCGGGCGCGTCGTTGATGCCGTCCCCCACCATCGCGACGGGGCCGACGATCTTGAGGGCGGCGATCTCGGCGAGCTTGTCCTCGGGCATCAGCTCGGACCTGACGTCGAGGTCGAGTTGCGCGGCGACCGCCTGCCCAGTGCGCCGGTTGTCTCCCGTCAGGATCACGCAATCCACGCCCATGGCGCGAAGGGCGGCGATGCCGTCGGCGGCGTTGAGACGAGGCTCGTCCCGCACGGCGATGATGCCCAGCGCCTCCCCGTCGCGCAGGACGACGACGGTCGTCTTGCCGGCCGCCTCAAGGCTCGCGACCGCGCTTTCGGCCTCGGAATCGAGACGGACTCTTTCCGAGGCGTGGCGCGGGGAGGAAACGAGCACCGTCTGCCCCATGACCGTAGCCTGCACCGCCCTGCCGGGGATGGTCCGCGCGTCACGGGTCGGCCGGAGCGGAACTCCGTCTCTGTCCGCCCGGTCGAGGATAGCTCGGGCGATGGGATGGCTGGACCCGTTCTCGACCGCGGCGGCAAGGCTGATAATGGAACGTTCCGAAGCATCCGGCCCGAAGGGTAAGATGTCCGTGACACGGGGACGTCCCGCCGTGAGCGTGCCCGTCTTGTCGAAGGCGACCGTGCGCACCCGACCAATGGTCTCCAGAGCCGCGCCGCCTTTCACGAGCAGCCCGCGCCGCGCACCCGCGGCTAGCCCGGAGGCGATGGCGGCCGGCGTCGAGAGTACGAGGGCACAGGGGCAGGCGATCAGCAGGAGGGCCAGCCCGCGGTAGATCCAAGTGCCCCAGTCCCCGCCGAGTAGTAGCGGCGGCACCACGGCTACCAGGACGGAGAACGCGAACGCGAGGGGGGTGTAGATCGCGCTGAACCGATCAATGAAGCGCGCCGTCGGCGACTTCGAGGCCTGTGCCTCCTCGACCAGGTGCAGGATGCGCGCGACCATGTTGTCAGCGGCCTCCCGCGTCACACGAACCTGAAGAGCACCGTCGGCGTTGACGCTGCCAGCATAGACGGCGTCACCGGGTTCCTTGGCCTTAGGCACCGACTCGCCCGTGATGGGGGACTCATCGAGGCTCGATGCCCCGTCCGTCACCACTCCGTCGGCCGGCACTCTGTCGCCCGGACGCACTACGACGGTCTGACCGATGCGAAGGGAGACAGCGGGCACCTCCCGCGCCGATCCGTCAACGTCGTCGACGAGGCGGGCCATCTTCGGCACCAGCGCGACGAGGCTGCGAATGCCGGCCCTCGCCCGCCCAGCTGCGACGACCTCCAGCATCTCGCCGACGGTGAAGAGCAGGACGACGACGGCCGCTTCCTCGGCCGCGTGGATTGCGAGTGCACCGGCCGTTGCCACCGACATCAGCATTTCGATGGAAAAAGGCGAGCCATTCCGCGCAGCCGCGAATGCGCGCCGGCCATAGAAGGAAAGTCCGACAAGGGCTCCAGGCCAGTACGCGAACTCGCCTGCTACTTCGGGCATTGCGCGGTCGAACAGCAAGCCGAGCGCAAAAAGGGAACCAACCGCGATGGCGAGAGTGGCCTTGGGGGTTCGCCAGAACGGCAGGTCGATGTCTTCTGCTTCCACCTTGGCCAGTGAGGCGTCGAGGCTGGCCGCCTGCGATCGGGCCAGATCCGCCGCCGTCGGAAGGGACGTGATGGGATACCCGAGCGCCCCGACACGCTGCTCAAGAGCGTCGCGCGGCGTTCCGGTCTCATCAAGCGTGAGGTCGAGGGTTTGACTGGTGTAGTTCACCCGAACCGTTGCGATGCCGGGCAGGCGCCTGACCGCCGTCTCAATCTTGCCCGCGCAGCTCGGGCAATCCATGCCCTTCACCCGATATCGCAGCGAGACCAAGTTCGCAGGGACCGGCGGGGCCGCGGCGACAGCGGCGTTGGACATGTTCTGCTCCACGGCTCGCACGATTGCTTCGAGCCTTAGCGCCCCCTATATGAACCCTGTAGCAACTATAGGGTCAAGGGCATGTCGCGGATCGATGCGATGACCATCGGCAACCTCGCGGCGGCGACGGCCACCAAGGTCGAGACGATCCGATGGTACGAGCGGGTGGGCTTGCTTCCGGCTCCGCCGCGGACGGACGGCAACTATCGGTCCTATGGCGACGAGCACCTGCGCCGGTTGAGCTTCATCCGCCGCAGCCGCGACCTGGGCTTCACGGTGAAGAAGGTCCGGGAACTCCTCGCCCTGGCGGACCAGCGCGACAGGTCTTGCGCAGAGGTGGACATTATCGCACGTGCGCATCTGTCGGAGATCGAGCAGAAAATTTCCGACCTCATGAGGTTGTCGAATGAACTGAGAGACGTCATCGATCGTTGTGGTTGCGGCTCCATTGCTGAGTGCAACATCATCGGTGCACTTTCGCCGGACGGCGGAACAACACGGCCAAAGCTGCCAATTGCGGGTTGAAGTGTCGATGGTGTCGTCCGCAAGGATCGGCTGTCTACGGCCTGTTTGGCCTTGAACGTGTTCCGTGTGCGGGCGTTTGCTCCTCCTGACTGGGAGGAGAGATGCTGGACGACGCAGAATGGAGAAAGCTGGAGCCGCTGATCGAGGCACGCCGGCCGAGGGCCAAGACCCCGCCGCAGGATCAGCGCCGGACGATTTCGGCCATCCTCTGGCGGCATCAGAGCAGGGCCAAGTGGCGCGCCATCCCAGCTGAGTTTGGTCCCTGGGCTCGCGCCGCGCAGACCTTCGTCCGTTGGACCCGCCTTGGTGTCTGGGAGCGCCTGCTCCGCCTCGCTCAGCATGCCGGGGTGCAGCTCGGGATACCTCATCTTCGAGAGCCGGTTCGCTCAGGATCTGTTCTGCGCAGTCCCGACAAGTCGCGTGATCCCCGCGTTCCTCTTCGGCGCCGCTTGGTTGTTCCGAGGCACCCTCGGAAAAAGGGTCATTCGTCATTCGGGGTTGATGGACGAGAGGCGGGCTCGAAGCCCGCTTCGTCGTTTGGGGTTGATAGACGCCCAGGCCACAGGCAGGAAACAGCGTGAGGCGGCT
>NZ_JACWCT010000135.1 GCF_016613415.1 Methylobacterium ajmalii
CGCCTCGCGCCTGCCGACCGCCGAGCCGGGCGAGGCCCGCGCGTCCGCGCCCGCCCCGCGCGAGGCCGCGGCGCCCGCGGCCAAGCCCGTCACGGTCTCGCCCTGGGTGATCCAGCTCGGCGCCATGGACGACGAGGGCAAGGCCAAGTCGATGCTCGCCGAGGCGCGCCAGCGCAGCGGCGGCGCGCTCGGCAAGGCCGCGCCCTTCACCGAGCGGGTGACCCATGGCGGCACCACGCTGTTCCGCGCCCGGTTCTCCGGCTTCTCGGAGGCGGAGGCCGCGCAGGACGCCTGCAAGGCGCTCAAGCGCAACGGCTTCACCTGCTTCGCGACCCGGAGCTAGGACGGGGATTCCCTTCTCTCCGGAAGGGCCGAGACGAAACAGGAAAAGACGCGGGTCCCCCTCTCCCGTTTGGGAGAGGGGCCGGGGGATCGAAGATCCCGCGTGAGGGTGACACGCTACCGTGTCAAGCGCCGAGCGTCGTGCTGGTAACGGACTGGTCGGAGCCTGACTCAGGACCGTGGCACCCTCACCCCTACCTCTCTCCTTGCAGCGATACCGGGCAAGCCCGGCATCGCCTGGAGAGGGGATCCCGCGCTGGACTCGTCGAGACTGCGAACAACATCCCCGCCGCGGCGCGTTCCTGCCGCGGCTTCGTCGACACGCGCGTGGAGCATCAGCGATGTCGGTTGAGCAGAAAGTCCTTGGCCGCGTTGACGCGGGCCGCCAGGTAGTCGGACCCGCCCTGGTCCGGGTGAAGCCGCTTCATCAAGGTCCGGTGCGCCCGGCGCACGTCCTCGAGGGGCGCCCCGCGCTGAAGCCCCAGGATCTGATAGGCCTCCTCCTCCGACATCGGCCCTGGCTGCGCCGGACCGCCCGGCCGCGGGTCTCGGTCAGCCTGAGCGTCTACGCGCCATCCGGCAAACCGGCGGTCCAGATAAGCCTCTAGCAGCCGGGCGCCCTCCGGGTCGCTCGCGCGGCACTCGGAGAGCAGGGCGACGAGGCGCGGCTGCGCCAGCCCGTCGAGGGCCTGGCCGGCCAGGGTGCCGGCCAGCACCGTGCCGCGCATCGCCCCGCTGGCGTGGTCGAGCTCCATCTCCAGCATGGCCGAACGCACCCGCGAGACCGCGTCCGCCCGCGGGGCGGCGGCACCGAACCGGCCCAGGCCCATCCGGCCCAAGCCCATCCTGCCGAGGCCGAAGGGCAGGGCCGCGCCCTGGCGCCAGCCGAGGAGCCAGGCTCCGCCGAGGCCGAGGGCGCCCGCCATGTCGAAGCGCCCGCGCAGGAACAGGAGAGCCGCCGCCGCGAGGGCCAGCCAGCCGCCGGCCTGGCGGATCACCCGCGCGATCGTCGAGGGGTTCGCCGTCGCGTAGTGGCGGCCGAGCCACCACAGACCGACGAGGACCAGGACACCGAGGCCGAGGGCGATCATTCGGTCAACGTCACCTTCGTCTCGAGATTCATGGAAGAACCGTCCTACCCGCCGATCATCCCGGCGAGGAGCCGGCGCGCCGCCGCATCCTCTTGCGCGGCGAGGCGCAATCCGTCGAGTCCCCGGGTGGCGAAGATGGCTGCGGCGCGCAGCAGCGCGGCGAGGACATCGGGCGCGCCGGCGTCGAACCGGGCGAAGGCCCCGCCGCTCAGGCGCGCGATCTCGGCAAACACCGCGGCGGCATCGGGGTCCGGTCCTTCGTGGAAGCAGAAGGCGGGCAGCCCGAGCAGCCCGAGCTCGCCGGCCACGGCGCAGAGGTCGTCCGGCGCCTCCTCGACCGCGTCGCCGACCAGCACCAGCGCCTTGACCGGCTCGCGGCCGGCGAGGTTGCGGGCGTGGCGCAGCACCCGGCCGATCTGGGTGTGTCCGCCCTGGCAGGTCACGCCCTGCATCAGCCCGGTGAGCGCCCGCGCATCCGCGACGAAGCGCGAGGCCCGGCACTCGGAGAGCCCGCGGAAGTAGACGAGCTGCACGGCGAGCCCGCCGAGCCGGGCGGTGGCCTCGAACATCCCGGCCTGGACCGCGCAGGCGAGGTCCCAGGTCGGCTGCCGGCTCATCGTCGCGTCGAGGGCGAAGACCAGCCGCGGCGCGTCGCCGGCCGGCGCGGCGACCTGCCGGGCCGTCTCCAGGAAGGCGTCGACCGCGGCCGACCGCGCGCCGTCGAGGTCGCGGCCGGACCCGCCCATCGCGCGCTCAGTGCCGCCGGATGGTGGAGGCGGTCAGCGCGTGGACCGAGAACAGGCCGTCCTCGTCGGTCCAGACCCGGGTGTGCTCCCAGCCGGCCCGGCGGGCGAGCGCCCGGAAGCCCGGCACCGTGTACTTGTAGCTGTTCTCGGTGTGGATCGTCTCGCCGGAGGCGAAGTGGAACGGCACCCCCGCCACCGTGACGAGCTGGCTGCGCCGGCTCACCAGGTGCATCTCGATCCGCCCCAGGTTCTCGTCGAAGAAGGCGTGGTGCGCGAAGGCGTCGAGGTCGAAATCCGCCCCAAGCTCGCGGTTGATGCGGGTGAGGAGGTTGAGGTTGAAGGCCGCCGTGACCTGGGCTTCGTCGTCGTAGGCGGCGTCCAGCACCGCCTTCTCCTTGACGAGGTCGATGCCGACGATGAGCGTCGCGCCGGCCCCGAGCGTGCGGGCGAAGCTGCCGAGCAGGCCAGCCGCCGCGTCGGGCTCGAAGTTGCCGATCGTCGAGCCCGGGAAGAAGCCGGCCTTCGGCGCCTCGGCGAGGTCGTCGGGCAGGGGGAACGGCTTGGTGAAGTCCGCCGCCACCGGCTCGACGCGCAGGCGCGGGAAGTCGCGGCAGAGCTCCTCCGCCTCGCTGCGCAGGAACTCCTCCGAGACGTCGACCGGCACGTAGGCGGAGAGGTCGCCGAGATGGGGCAGCAGCCGGCGCACCTTGGTGGTGGAGCCGCTGCCGAACTCGACCAGCGCCGCGCCGGGCGGAAGGCCGGCGGCGATCTCGGGACCGTACCGGTCGAGGATCGCGAGCTCGGTGCGGGTCGGGTAGTATTCCGGCAGGCGGGTGATCGCCTCGAACAGCTCCGAGCCGCGCCGGTCGTAGAAGTACTTCGCCGAGAGGTGCTTGTGCGGGGCGCCGAGGCCCGCGAGCACATCCCGCAGGAAGCCCTTGTCGGCGGTGTCGTCGAGGGAGGCGCTCGGCGCGAGGTGGGGAAGCGGGGCGTTCACGGGCGTCAAACTCCGAAGGTCGGGCGGGCCTCCCGGGGAAGGCCCGTGTCGAGGCAGATCCAGATCGAGGTCGCTCCGGCCGTGCCTCACGCGCCGTAGTGAGATAGACGCAGGCCGGTGAACTGCCAGCGCTGGTGGGGATAGAAGAAGTTGCGGTAGGTCGGCCGGCTGTGGCCTTCCGGCGTCGCCACCGAGGCCCCGCGCAGCACGAACTGGCTGACCATGAACTTGCCGTTGTACTCGCCGAGCGCACCCGGCAGCGGCCGGTAGCCCGGGTAGGCGGAATAGGCGCTGCGGGTCCATTGCCAGACATGGCCGAAGGCGGCGTCGAGCGAGCCGCTGGCGGCCTCCCACTCGGCCTCCGTCGGCAGGTCGCGCCCGGCCCAGCGGGCGAAGGCGTCGGCCTCGTAGTAGCTGACATGGGTCACCGGCAGGGCCGGATCGACGGGCTTCAGCCCGGCGAGCGTCATGCTCGACCACACGCCGTCGCGCTGGCGCCAGTAGCCCGGCGCCTCCCAGCCTTCGCTCTGCGCGGCGACGAATCCGTCGGAGAGCCACAGCTCGGCCTTGGCGTAGCCGCCGTCCTGCATGAATTCGAGCCACTCGCCGTTGGTGACGAGGGCGCGCGACAGCCCGACCGGCCGCAGCAGCACGTCGTGGCGCGGCTCCTCGTTGTCGAAGTGGAAGCCCTCGCCCGCATGCCCCATCTGCGTCACGCCGCCGTCGAGCGCCACCGTGCCGGGGCGCTGCGACAGGGCCGGCCAGCGCCAGGATTCGTCGTAGGCCGGCAGGAGGGGGTTCTGCGCGAAGGCGTGCAGGATGTCGGTGAGCATCAGCTCCTGGTGCTGCTGCTCGTGGTGCAGGCCGATCTCCAGGGTGGCGACGATCTCGGCGAGCTTGTCGGCCGGCGCCTCGGCGATCAGGGCCGCGACGGCGCGGTCGACATGGGCGCGGTAGGCCGCGACCTCGTCGCAGGTCGGCCGGGTGACGAGGCCGCGGCTGATCCGCGGCGCGCGCGGGCCCGCCTGCACGTAGTACGAGTTGAACAGGTAGAAGAAGCGCTCGTCGAAGACCGTGTAGCCCGTCACCATCGGCTGGAGCAGGAACTGCTCGAAGAACCAGGTCGTGTGCGCGCGGTGCCACTTGGTCGGGCTCGCATCCGCCATCGACTGGACCTGCTGGTCCTCCGGCGAGAGCGGCGCGGCGCGGCGCTCGGTCTCGTCGCGGACGTGGCGGAACGCCGCGATCCAGGCGTCGCGGTCGATCGGCCGGGCGGTGGCGGGGGGTGGGGGGAACGCGGGACGCGCAACGGGGACTTCCTCTCGGGCCTGCGCGGTCGCGGTCGCTGCCATCGGATCTTCCCTCATGCGTAGACGGATTGCCCACGCTCAACGCGGAACCGGGGAACTCGTTTCTCCGGCGCGGCGTTACCGCGCAGCTTGTGGGCTATGGGAGAAGCGGGGCCTTTTTGCCGCCGCAGTGACCAAGCCTTAACGATCGCGCCGGACTCTCGCCGGCAACCTCTCATCTGCCTCTCGGTCACACCCCCATGCGGTTCGATCTGATGGCCGGCACGGCTGCGGCGCCCCTGGCGCCCTTCACCCGCGCGCCGGTGGTCCTCGTCTTCGATTCCGGCCTCGGCGGCCTCACGGTGCTGGCCGAGGTGCGCCGCGCCCGGCCCGACGCGAAGCTCGTCTACGCCGCCGACGACGCCGCCTTCCCGTACGGCGCCCTGCCCGAGGACGTGGTCCTGTCCCGCGTGCTCGCCGTGATGGAACGGCTGATCGCGCTCCACGCGCCGGACCTCGTGGTGATCGCCTGCAACACCATGACCACCCTGGTGCTGCCGGCCCTGCGCGGGCGGTTCGCCGTGCCGTTCGTCGGCACCGTGCCGGCGATCAAGCCCGCCGCGACCGCGACCCGGTCGGGCCTCGTCAGCGTGCTGGCGACCCCCGGGACGGTGAGGCGGGAATACACCCGCGACCTGATCGAGACCTATGCGGGGGCCTGCGCGGTGACGCTCGTCGGCGCGACCGGGCTCGCCGCCCTCGCGGAGGCGGAGCTGTCGGGCCTTCCGGTCGCCGACGAGGACGTGCTCGCCGAGATCGCCCCCTGCTTCGTCGAGACGCCGGCGGGGCGGACCGACGTGGTGGTGCTGGGCTGCACGCATTACCCGCTGCTGCTCGCCCGCTACGCGCGCATCGCCCCCTGGCCGGTGACCTGGATCGACCCCGCCCCGGCGGTGGCCCGGCGCATGGTGCAGCTCCTCGGCCAGCCGAGCCGCGACGAGATCCCGGGGCCGATCCTCGCCACCTTCACCAGCGGCGCCCGGCTGACCCCGGCCCTGCGGGCGGCTCTCGGCGAGCGCGGCATCGCCGACGTCGCCCTCGAGGCGATGCCGCTCGTGCTGCAGTGAGACGAAGCGGGTGAGCCTGCGGCAGGCGGTATGGGTCGCGGGCGGCCTCGCCCTCGCGCTGCTGGCCCTCTACGGCGCCGTGGTGGCGGCGTTCTGGTGGTTCCAGCGTAGTCTGCTCTATCCGGGCCAGGGCGGCCCGGTGCCGGTGACCGGGGCGCGCCTGCCGCCGGAAGCCGGGACGGTCGCGATCGCGACGCCCGATGGCGAGCGCCTGCGCGCCCTGTGGCTGGCCCCGGCGCCGGGCGCGGGCGTCGTGGTCACCTTCCACGGCAACGCCTCGCTGCCGGAATGGCACGCCGAGCGCTTCATGGCCGGACCCTGGCGCCGCCACGGCTGGGGCGTGATGGCGCCGGCCTATCGCGGCTATCCGGGCTCGACCGGGCGCCCGAGCGAGGCCGGCCTGATCGCCGACGGCCTCGCGGCGCTGGCCGAGGCGCGACGGCGCGCGCCCGGGGCGCCGGTGCTGCTGCACGGCCACTCCCTCGGCGCGGCGGTCGCGGTGGCGGTCGCGGCCCGGGCCGGGGCGGCGGGCGTGCTCGGCCTCTACCTCGAGGCGCCGTTCGACTCGATGACCGCGATGGCCCGGCACCATTTCCGCCTCCTGCCGGCGGGCCTGCTCGCCGATACCTGGCGCTCCGACCGGGCGATCGCGGCGGTCGCCGTCCCGGTCCTGATCGTCCACGGCGACGCCGACCCGGTGATCCCGGAAAAGTACGGCGCGCGCCTCGCCCGGATCGCGGGCGCCGACTTCGTGGCGCTGCCGGGCGACCACGTCTCGATCCTGGGCGTGCGCGACGGCGAGGCCGAAGCGCGGTTCCGGCCGCGCCCATGAGAGCGAGGTGCGGTTCCGGCCGCGCCCATGAGAGCGAGGTGCGGTTCCGGCCGCGCCCCGGGGAATGACAGAGACCCCCGAGGGTTGACCCCGGACGCTTCGTCGCCTAAGAGCCCCTCGTTCGCGGGGCTCCGGTTTGGGGCCCCGCGGCATTTTGCGCACCCGCGAGCGGCTCGTCACGGCCGCTCTGTCGCCCCGGTTCCGGGGGGAGGAGGGCGCGTTCCTCTCTTAACGTGATGCAGATCTAAGAGGATACGCGATGTCGAAACGCGTTCAGGCGAAGCACAAGCTCGATCGCCGTATGGGCCAGAACATCTGGGGCCGCCCGAAGAGCCCCGTGAACCGCCGCGAGTACGGCCCGGGCCAGCACGGCCAGCGCCGCAAGGGCAAGATGTCCGACTTCGGCACGCAGCTGCGCGCCAAGCAGAAGCTCAAGGGCTACTACGGCAACATCACCGAGAAGCAGTTCCGCCGCTACTACGCCGAGGCGATCCGCCTGCGCGGCGACTCGGGCGAGAACCTGGTCGGCCTGCTCGAGCGCCGCCTCGACGCGGTGGTCTACCGCTCGAAGTTCGTGGCGACCCCGTTCGCCGCCCGCCAGTTCGTGAACCACGGCCACATCCGGGTGAACGGCGTCCGCGTCAACATCCCGAGCTACCTCGTGAAGCCGGACGACGTGATCGAGATCAAGGAGTCGTCCAAGCAGCTCGAGATCGTCCTCGTGGCGAGCCAGCTCGCCGAGCGCGACGTTCCCGACTACATCGAGGTCGACCACGGCAAGATGACCGCGCGCATGACCCGCGTGCCGACCCTGTCCGAGGTCCCGTACCCGGTGCAGATGGAGCCGAACCTGGTCATCGAGTTCTACTCGCGCTGATCGCGCGACGACAGGAACCGAGACCCTGGCGAAATTCTGGAAAGCCGCCCGCGAGGGCGGCTTTTCTGTTTTCGCGCCTATTCCTCCGGCACCAGCCGCCCGGCGAAGGTCAGGCAGAGGCACACGGCCCCGAGGACGAATTCCCAGCGGCGGATGTCGCCGCCGATCGAGGCCACCACGGCCTGCCCGATCAGCACGATCCCGACGAGGGGCGGCACCGCTGTGAGGAGGAGGCGCAGGACCCTGCGCCAGCCCGATGTCCCGGTTTCCGTCATGGCCGGCGCGGCGCCTCGCGTGTCGGGTGGGGTAGGGGTATCCGTCCGCCGCCTCGCGCGGACCATCGCGAGGTGGCGCGCCGCCCCCGACGGTCAAGGCGTCCCGGAGGCGGGACGCCCCATGTCACGGCCCTCGGGTCACGAGGCGCCCGGCTGCGGGCCGTCGTAGCCCTCGATCACGATCAGGTCGATCTCGGCGCCGCCCTCCTGCTTGGCGCGGGCGGCCTGGTACTCCGGCGAGTTCCAGCAGGCGAGCGCCTGGTCGTGGCTCGGGAACTCGATGACCACGTTGCGGGCCCGGCTCGTGCCGCTCACCGCCTCGAAGGCGCCGCCGCGGACGAGGAAGCGCCCGCCGAACTTGGCAAAGGCGGCGCCGTTGGCCGCGACGTAGTTCTTATAGGCCTCGGGGTTCGAGACGTCGACTCGGCCGACCCAGTATCCCTTCGCCATGCGGTTCCTCCCTTGTCGTTGCTTGTACTCTAAGCAGATTTCGCAAAAGTGGCAGCCGGTTTTTCGATAAAATCTACGGCGAAACAAGAACCTGAGCGAGCGAAGCGTTGGCTTGCCAACGCAAGTCTGCTCAGAGCGCCGCCGCCATCTCGTCGACGATGCGGCGGGCGACGTCGCGGGGGTCGGCAGCTCCGGTGATGGGCCGTCCGACCACGACGTGGTCGACGCCGGCCCGCATCGCCTCGGCCGGGGTCACGACCCGCTTCTGGTCGCCGATCTCGGCCCCGGCCGGCCGGATGCCCGGGGTGACGATCAGCCGGTCGGGCCCGAGGATCGCCCGGACCTGCGGCGCTTCCGCCGCCGAGCAGACGATGCCGTCGATGCCGATCGCGCCGGCCGCCGCCGCCCGGGCGGCGACGAGATCGGCGACGCTCGAGGCGTAGCCGGCCTCGCGGGCATCCGCGTCGTCGTAGGAGGTGAGCACCGTCACGCCGAGGATCTTCAGGCCCGTCCCCGCCTTGTCGCGCCCGGCGGCGGCCGCCCGCATGGTCTGCGGATAGGCGTGCACGGTGAGGAAGGTGGCGCCGATCCCGGCCAGCGACTGCACGCCCTCCTCGACGGTGTTGCCGATGTCGTGCAGCTTGAGGTCGAGGAAGACCTTGTGCCCGTCCCGGACCAGCCGCTCGGCCAGCGCGAGGCCGCCGGCATAGCCGAGGCGGTAGCCGATCTTGTAGAAGCTCGCCGCGTCGCCGATCCGCGCGATCAGCCGCTCGGCCTCGTCGGTGCTGGCCATGTCGAGGGCGACGATCAGGCGGTCGCGGGGGCTGATGGGCTCGGGCACGGGACCTCCGTCACGCAAGGGACAAACGTGCGCACCCATCACGGGTCCGGGTCGGAATCAACCCCGGCCGGCGAGTCGCGCCACCTCCGCCCGCAGCACCGGCAGCAGCTCGGCCTCGAACCACGGGTGCTTCTTCAGCCACGGGGTGTTGCGCCAGGACGGGTGGGGCAGGGGCAGCAGGCGGGGGCGTCGAGACTCGGAAAAGATCTCGCGCCAGCCCGCGACCGTCTCGGTGAGGCCGCCGGGCCGGCGGCCGAGATGCCAGGCCTGTGCGTACTGGCCGATCAGCAGCACCAGTTGGAGGTTCGGCAGGCCGGCGAGCAGCGGCGCGCGCCAGGTCTCGGCGCATTCGCGCCGCGGCGGCAGGTCTCCGCCCTTGGAATCGTGGCCGGGAAAGCAGGCGCCCATCGGGACGATCGCGATCAGGTCGGGATCGTAGAAGGCCGGCTCGTCGAGGCCGAGCCACTCGCGCAGGCGCTTGCCGGAAGGGTCCTGGAACGGGATGCCGCTCAGGAACGCCCGGTTGCCCGGGGCCTGGCTGGCGATGCAGATCCGGGCGCGCGCCGTGCCCTGCACGATCGGACGGGGCTCGACCGGAAGCGGCGGGCCGTGGCGCGGCGCCTCGCGGCACAGCCGGCAGGCGCGCACCCGCGCGGCCGTCTCGGCGAAGTCCGGCGCGGATGAAAAAAGGGTGCGGCTCGCGCCGCACCCTGAAGTCGTCTCGGGTCCAAAACTGGAAGTCATGCCCACCATATAGGGCAGGGGTTAAACGTGTGGTGCGCGATCACACGCCGCGGAGGCCCGCGACGTCGAGCGGCAGCGAGCGCAGGCGCTGGCCGGTGGCGGCGAAGACCGCGTTCGCGATCGCCGGGGCCAGCACCGGGACGCCGGGCTCGCCGATGCCGGTGGGCGCGGCGGCCGAGGGCACGATGTGGACCTCGACCTTCGGCATCTCGCTCATCCGGGTCGGCTCGTAAGTGTCGAAGTTCTTCTCCTGCACCTCGCCGTCCTTGAAGGTGATGCGGTTGCGCAGGACCGACGACAGGGCGAAGCCGACCGCGCCCTCGACCTGGGCCCGGATGACGTCCGGGTTCACCGCCACGCCGACATCGACCGCCGCGACGATGCGGTTGACCTTCACCTTGCCGGCCTCGGCCGTCACGTCGGCCACCATCGCCACGTAGGAGCCGAAGGATTCGTGTGCGGCGACGCCGTAGCCCCGTCCCGGCTTCTGGTCGCGGGCGCTCCAGCCCGCCTTCTCGGCCGCCAGGGTCAGCGCGGCGGAGAGCCGCGGCGCCTGTTTGAGGAGGCCGAGCCGGTAGGCGACCGGATCCTGGCCCGCGGCGTGCGCCAGCTCGTCGACGAACACCTCCATCGCCTGCGCGGTGTGGGAGTGCCCGACCGAGCGCCACCACAGGACCGGCACGCCCTCGCGGGCGTTATGGACCTCGAACCGGTAGGCGGGCAGGGCGTAGGGGGTGTCGGACGCGCCCTCGACCGTGGTGGCGTCGACCCCGTCCTTGACCATCATCGCCTCGAGCGGCGTGCCGATGATGATCGACTTGCCGACGATGCGGTGCTCCCACCCCGTGATCGCGCCCTTGGCGTCGAGCCCGGCGCGGATGCGGTGATAGGCGGCCGGGCGGTAATAGCCGCCGGTGATGTCGTCCTCGCGGGTCCAGACGAGGTGGATCGGGGCTTTTTCCCCGGTGGCCTTCAGGATCGCGGCGGCCTCGGCGATGTAGTCGGCGGACGCCGTGGCGCGCCGGCCGAACGAGCCGCCGGCCCAGAGCGTCGTGATGCGCACCTTGTCGGCGGTGGTGCCGAGGATGCCCGCCGCCACCGCCTGCTCGATCGTCTGGAACTGCGAGCCGGCATAGATGTCGTAGGAGCCGTCGCCCGCCCGCTCGATCGTGGCGTTGAGGGGCTCCATCGGGGCGTGCGCCAGGTAGGGGAAGGAGAATTCCGCCTCCAGCACCTTCGCGGCGCCCTTGATCGCGCCGGCGGCGTCGCCGCGCTGCGAGGCGACGAGGCCGGGCTTGTCGGCCAGGGCCTTGTAGGCGGCAGCTTGCGATTCCGTCGATTGCCGCTCGGCGCCGGCATCGTCCCAGGTCAGCGTCAGGGCCTCGCGGCCCTTCATCGCCGACCAGGTGTCGCGCGCCACGACCGCGACGCCGCTCGGGATGCGCACGACCTGGACCACGCCCGGCACCGCCTTGGCGGCGGTGTCGTCGACCGATTTCAGCGTCGCGCCGAAGCGCGGCGCGCGGGCGACCAGCGCCGTGAGCTGGCCCGGCCGGCGCACGTCGAGAGCATACTTTGCGCTGCCATCGGTCTTGGCGTCGGAATCGAGCCGCTTCAGCGTGGTGCCGATCAGCCGGAAGGCGGCGGGATCCTTCAGCGCCGGGTTCTCGGGGATCGGCTGCACGGCGGCCTTGGCGGCGAAGGCGCCGAACCGGCCCTCCTTGCCGCTCTTGTGGCGCATCACGCCCTTCTCGATCGTGATCTCGCCGGCCGGCACCTTCCACTCGGCGCTGGCGGCCGCGACCAGCATGGCGCGGGCGGCGGCGCCTGCCTTGCGCAGCTGGATCCAGGAATTCGCCACCGCGGTCGAGCCGCCGGTGCCCTGGATCGGGCCGAAGGCGAGGTTGTTGTAGAGGCTGGCATCGGCCGGGGCGAAGACCGCGCGCATCTGCCCCCAGTCGGCGTCGAGCTCTTCCGCCACGATGGTGGCGAGGCCCGTCGTGTTGCCCTGGCCCATGTCGAGGTGCTTGATCACCACCGTCACGGTGTCGTCGGCGGCGATGCGCACGAAGGCATTGGGCTTGGCCGGCGCCTTCGACAGGTCGGGGCCGCCCGCGGCGCGCGCGCCCTTGAGGTCGAGGGTGAGCCCGATCACCAGGGCGCCGGCCGCGGTGGCGGAGCCGCGCAGGAAGGTGCGGCGGGACGTGACGGCGTCTTCCCGGAGGGGGACTTGGCGCGTCTTGATGCGAGAGTTCAGCATGGCGGCGTCCCGGTCAGGCGAGGGAGCGGGCGGCGTCGTGGATCGCCGCGCGGATGCGCTGGTAGGTGCCGCAGCGGCAGACGTTGCCGTCCATGGCGGCGTCGATGTCGGCGTCGGACGGCGCCTTGTTGTCCGACAGGAGGCCGATCGCCGACATCATCTGGCCGGACTGGCAGTAGCCGCACTGCACGACGTCGAGCTTGCGCCAGGCGGTGCGGACCGCCTCGGCCACCGGGCCCGAGATCCCCTCGATGGTGGTGATCTTCGCCGCGCCGACATCGCCGAGGCGGGTCTGGCACGCGCGCACCGGCTGGCCGTCGAGATGGACCGTGCAGGCGCCGCACTGCGCGATGCCGCAGCCGTACTTCGTGCCGGTCAGGTTGAGGTGGTCGCGGATCGCCCAGAGGAGCGGCATCTCGGGATCGGCCTCGACCTCGTAGGTCCGGCCGTTGAGGGTGAGTGTCGTCATCGTGCGCTTCCGACGAGAGGCTGGAATGGTTCCAGGCCTGCCTTGTGTCGGCCGCTCCTGCACTGCCGGCAAGCGGGGCCGATGTGCGCCAGCGCACCCCTCCTCGCGTGTCCCAGCGGCAGGGCGGGACGGTCCGTTCGCTCGCCTTCGTGGGGTTTCGGCAGGGGGACCTTAACGATTTTCGGTGAGCTTCTCCCGGACCGGCCGGCGGTCCGCGGCGGCGAGGGAGCGGCACGACCCGAGCTCAATGTCCGAGATCACGGCGCAAATGGTCCAGCGCGGGCGCGGCCCGACGGCGGAGGAGGCGGCCCGGCGGCGCAAGGTCGCGCGCGACGTCCGTTCCGCGCGCGAGCGGCTGACCTCGTCGATCGGGCTCGAGCGCGCCTTCGACTACGAGTTGCTGCGCGTCTACGCCCAGTACCGGCGCGGCGCCTTCCTGCCCCTGGTGACACTCGCGTGCCTGGTCGCGGCGGCCTCGGCGTTCTGGGCCCCGATCCTTCTGAGCAGCGCCTGGTGCGCGGCGGCGATCGCGGCGATCGCGGTCAACACCGTCCTGTCGCGCTCCTTCCTGCGGCAGGATCCCGACGGGCTCTCGCTCCGGATCTCGCGCCGCCGGGTGATCGTCGGCGAGCTCGCCCAGAGCGCCGTCTGGGCGCTCCTGGTGCTGGTGCCGCTCCAGGTCGACGCCGCGAATGCCCGCACCTACGTGATGGTGGTGCTGGTCATCGTCGCCGCCGTCACCACGATGCTGGCCGCCACGGTGCCGCTCGCGGCCTATGCGGGGCTCCTGCCACTCTGCGCCGCCACCGCCACCCTGCTGGCGCTGTCGCGCGAGGTCGAGACCGTCCTGCTGGTCGGCATGGCGGTCTGCGCGCAGCTGTTCTTCCTGTTCCTGTCGAACCACCTGCACGCCTCGACCGTCTCGGCGCTGCAGTCGCGGGCCGAGAAGGACGCGATCTTCGGCGAGCTGGAGCAGGCCAAGGCCAATTCCGACGAGGCGCGGCGGCGGGCGGAAGAGGCCAACCTCGCCAAGTCGCGCTTCCTCGCCACGATGAGCCACGAGCTGCGCACGCCGCTCAACGCCATCCTGGGCTTCTCGGAGGTGATGAAGAACGAGGTGTTCGGCCCCCACGCGGCCGCCTCCTACAAGGAATACTCGACCGACATCCACGACAGCGGCCTGCACCTCCTCAACCTCATCAACGAGATCCTCGACCTCTCGCGCATCGAGGCGGGACGCTACGAATTGAACGAGGAGGCCCTGCAGCTCGCCTACGTGGTGGAGGAGGGCCGGCACATGATGGCGCTGCGGGCCCGGGCCAAGAACCAGACCTTCCGCGAGATGATCGACCCGTCGCTGCCGCGGCTCTGGGCCGACGAGCGGGCCTTGCGCCAGATCGTCCTCAACGTCCTGTCGAACGCCATCAAGTTCACCCCGCCCGGCGGCGAGATCGTGATCAAGGTCGGCTGGACCTCGTCGGGCGGCCAGTATGTCAGCGTGAAGGATACCGGGCCGGGCATTCCCGAGGACGAGATCCCGACCGTGATGTCGTCCTTCGGCCGCGGGTCGCTGGCGATCAAGACCGCCGAGCAGGGTTCGGGCCTCGGCCTGCCGATCGTCAAGGGCCTCGTCGACCTGCATGGCGGCGGCTTCCAGCTGAAGTCGCAGCCGCGGGAGGGCACCGAGGTCATCGTGACCTTCCCGGCGGCCCGCGTGATGGACGCGCTGCCGGCCATGGCCGAGCCGGCCGCCCCGGCCCGGTCGTCGCGGGCGGCGTGACGCCTCGGCGCGGGCGTCCTGGGACAATTGCGATCGGAGGTCCGAGCCACGCTGCCGGGCGTGCCGCGCCGCGCTGAGGCGACGCTCCGGCGGGAGCCCGGCAGGATCCGTCAGGCCGCCGGGGCCAGCGGGATGTCGAGCACGAAATGCGCCCCGGGCCCGTCGGATTCGGTGGCGAGCCGGCCGTCGAGCTGGCGGATCAGGCTGCAGATGATCTTGAGGCCGAGGGACGGCTGGCGCATCGACACGTCGAAGCCCGGCGGCAGGCCGACGCCCTCGTCGCGCACGGCCAGGTGCAGCCCGTCCTCCCGCACGGCGAGGCTCACCCGCACCGGCCCGGTCCCCCGCGGGTAGGCGTACTTGACCGCGTTGCTCACCAGCTCGCTCACCACGAGCCCGATCGGGATCGCCTGGTCGGCGCTGATCACCTTCGACTGAGCCTCGCAGGTCAGGGCGTGGCCCGGTGCCTCGCCCTGGAGCTTGGCCACCAGCTCGCGCAGGAACGCCGCGAGGTCGACCATGCCGAGCTGGTGCAGGCCGCGCCAGAGATGGTCGTGCACCTCCGCTACGGTGGCGATGCGGGTCCCGGCATCCTCGAGGGCGTGGCGGATCTCGTCGGTGCCGGCGTCGCGGGCCTGGAGCCGCAGCAGGCCGGCCACGACGCCGAGGCTGTTCTTGACCCGGTGGCTCATCTCCCGGGTGAGCTCGACCTGGTGGTCGAGGGCGTCGCGCAGGCGCGCATCGCCCTGGTGACGCTCGACCGCGATGCCGATCAGCCCGGCGAAGCCGGCGAGGAATTCCTGGTCGGCGCGGTCGAAGCCGTGCCCCTCGCTCCCCCAGGCCTCGAGCACGCCGTAGGCGCGCCGGCTCTCGTCGCCGAGCGCGATCGGCACGTTGACCGCGTGGCGGGTGCCGGCGGGCGCGAGCGCTCCCGGCAGGTGGAAGCGCGCCTCGCCCTGCGCCCCGCTCGCCCCGACCGGAATGCCGTTGGCGAGCACGCCCGCCCCGGTGCGGTAGGCATAGGCCGCCGGCGTCGCCTCGTCGGCGGCCGAGAGGTCGGTCCCGACGAGGGCCGCCGGCAGGCCGGTGCAGGCCCGGATGACGAAGGCATGGTCGCGGGCGCGGTATTCCAGCACCTGGCAGCACGGGGCGGCGAGGCCCTCGGCGCAGAGCTCGCTGGCGCGCTTCAGCAGCGCGTCGAGGTCCCGGGTCTGGAGCGCCATGCGGGCGAAGGCGCCCATCAGCGCCTGCTGCCGCAGCCGGTACGGAAGCTCCGCCCGGCCGCTTCCGGCTTCGTGCGCCTCACGGTTCGACCCGTCACTCGCCATACGCCGGGACTCTCGCAACTCGGGGTGCCTTTCCCTCAAGGCACGTCGGACGGCCGGACTCTTACGCCATCCTGCCCGGAGCACAAGCCGAGCCGTCGGGCTGTTAGAGGAGCCGGCGCCGGCGCTCCACCAGCCTGAGGATCATCGGTGTGAGGATCAGCTGCATCGCCAGGTCGAGCTTGCCGCCGGGGATCACCACCGAGTTCGCCCGCGACATGAAGCTGCCGGCGATCATCGAGATCAGGTAGGGGAAGTCGATGCCCTTGGGGTCGCGGAAGCGGATCACCACCATCGACTCGTCGGCGGTCGGGATCCAGCGGGCGATGAAGGGATTCGAGGTGTCGACCGTCGGGATGCGCTGGAAGTTGATGTCGGTGTTGGTGAATTGCGGGCAGATGGTGGTGACGTAGTCGGGCATCCGCCGCAGGATCACGTCGGTCACCGCCTCGGTCGAGTAGCCGCGGGCGGCCTTGTCGCGGTGGAGCTTCTGGATCCATTCGAGGTTGATCACCGGCACCACGCCGATCTTCAGGTCGGCATGCGCGGCGATGTCGAGCGTCTCGCTGACCAGGGCGCCGTGCAGGCCCTCGTAGAACAGCAGCTCCGATCCTTCGGCGAACTCCTCCCAGGGCGTGAAGGTGCCGGGCTCGCCCCCGAAGCGGGCGGCGTCCTCGGCATCGTGCAGGTAGTGCCGGGTGCGGCCTCGGCCGGTCGCGCCGTACTCGCGAAAGACCGCCTCGAGCTCGGGGAGCAGGTTCGCCCGCTCGCCGAAATGGCTCAGGGTCGGCTCGCGGGCCATCGCCTCCCGCATCTGCGCGCGGTCGAAGGCGTGGAAGGCGTCGCCCTCGATGAAGGCCGCCTCGACGCCCTCGCGGCGGAAGATCTGCTCGAAGGTGTTGCGCACCGAGGTGGTACCGGAGCCGGACGAGCCGGTCACCGACACGATGGGGTGGAGGGCCGACACGCCGGTCAGGCCCGCAGCAGGCCGCGGGGGGCGAAGAGCGGCGAACCGCCGGCGTCGCGGTCGGCATCGAGCCGGCGCAGCAGGCTCGCCACCTCCCGGGGCGAGCCGACGGCCAGCGGCGTCCGCCGTTGCAGGTCGTCGGTGGCGAGGTCGAGGATCGCCCGGCCGCGCCCGTCGCTGGCGGTGCCGCCGGCCGCCTCGATCGCCAGGGCGACCGGGGCGGCGGCGTGGACGAGGCGTACGCCGCCGGCATCGCGGTCGTGGCCCATGTCGGCCGGGCGCAGATGCAGCCCGCCATGGGTCAGCACCCGCTGCGCGCCCGCCGAGAGCGAGGCCATCAGCGAGGTCCAGCCGACCGGTGCCTCGTCGCTCCGGCGCGGGGCGTCGGGCCCGCCCCGGGGGCTCGTCTCCCGGACGCGCAGTGAGACCGGCGGCCGGAAGGCGCCGCTCTGCGGGTCGAGGATCCGGGACGTGGTCGCGGTGCCGTCGGTCAGGGTCAGCAGGGTGCGCGGCCCGTAGGTGACGAAGCCCGCGGCCACCTGCGTGCGGCCGGGCGCCCGGAAGGCGCAAGCCGGGTCGGCGCCGGCCGGGCGCAGCGAGAAGATCGTGCCCGCCGGCATGCCGCCGTCGAGGTCGTCGGCCCCTTCGAGGGGGTCGAGCGCGAGGACGAGGGCGGCGCCGCGCCGATGCGGCTCGGGCTCCTCCCGGTCGGGCCAGGCGATCGCCGCGACGTCGGCCTCGCGCAGCGCCTCCGCGAACAGTCGCCGGGCCATGCCCTCGGGGCTGCCCGGGAGTGCGTCC
>NZ_JACWCT010000136.1 GCF_016613415.1 Methylobacterium ajmalii
CGGCAGCCGCGCGAACAGCTGCGGCCACGCGCCGCGCGCCGCGGCGGCGGCGAGGGCGCCGCGCAGGACGGCCTCGTCTCCCTCCTCCTGCGCCAAGAGATCGTCGTAGAGGTCGAGGGCGGCGCTCCAGGCGCCCGCCCGGCCGTAGGCTTCGGCGAGGCGCACCCGGGCGGCGGGGGACGGGGCGTGCGCGACGGCGAGCTCGTAGGCCCGGATCGCGGCCGGATGGTGCCGGCTGGCAAAGTGATCGGCGACCGCGCCGAGGAACGCGGCGGCGTCCTCGCCGTAGGGAATGTGGTCCCCGACCTCGGCGAAGCCTTCGTCGAGGAAGTAGGCGAGCGCCGCCCAGCGATGGGCGGCGGCGCGCGGGTAGAGGCGGGTGTAGGAGCGCCACGGGAAGGCCGCGGGGTAGCCGGCGAGGGACAGGCCGAGCCGGCGCAGATGCGCGGTCTGGTTCCCCGGGGTGCCGTCCGGCCCGCCCTGTGCCCGCCAGGCGTCCAGGCAGGCCGCGTCCTCCGCATGGGCGAAAGCGGGATGCGTCTCGCGGAAATGATCGGGGTCGAAGCCCGCGACCTGGTCCGGCCGGTAGGCGAGGCCGGCGAACCGTCCGACGGCGCAGTAATGGCGGGCGGCCTCGTCGTCCGGGAGATGCGCGACCCCCGGGTTCCGGTCGCGGTAGCCCTGCGGGTCGAAACCGTCCGGCAGGCACGCGAGGCCCGCCCGATCCGGATCCGCGGACCGATCCCGCATCCCCTCCTCCGGCGGGAAGGGCTGCCCGGCGACGTTCGGTCCGTGCCCGGCAGCGCGGATGCCGAGCATCGGGTCAGTATCGACACGGCCGGACCGGCTCGCGTTGCTGTCCTGTGTTGCCGGGCGGTTGCTCCGAAGCAGGCGAATGTGTCTCGTAACGTTCTTGATGAGCTTCATAACCTGCCGCACAAGACGAGACCGACGCCGGAAGTCCGAATGAAGTTCTTTGATGTCTAACGCGAGGCGCTATCAGACTCGATGTATCGTGTAAAGACAAGATTGCGGCATCGACTGCTTCCCGGCGCAACGATGCGTAGTTTGCGGCCGGTATAGCCGATGTACATGCAGAACAAGAAAATGTCGGCGAACGATTGCAATTTTGGATTGTATCGAAAGCGCGACGTTTCGCTGCGGCTGAGCGCGTGCCGACGCTTCCCGGCGGTCCGCACCGCGAAAGCTCCGGGACGAACCGAGGCGGCGAAGCGTGCGGTTTTGCGAAGGTTGCGTGGACGGCCGGGCGGATAACTCGGCTTCCCGCATCCGCGGCGAGGGCCCGCGGTTCGCGCCGGGATCCCTTCGGCGCGGGCAGGCCCGGGGCCGCGGGCCTCAGCCGGCGTGCGAGAGCCGCGCCGCCTCGCCGGCGGCCTCGTGCCGCACGAGGAAGTCCGGGATCGCCTCGCCGAACACCGCGTCGGCCGCCGCCCGGTCGTCCGTCGCCACGGCCGCGGCGAGCCGGTCGAGCCAGGACGACAGCTGGGCGCGGTCGGCGAAGATGGGCTTTGCCGCCATCACGCCGTCGATGCCTTCGAGGTTCACCATCGGCTCGTCGCGAGCGAACAGGATCTCGTTCAGGCGCTCGCCCGGGCGGGCGCCGGTGACCACCACGTCGATGTCCTCGCCGGGCTCGAAGCCGGCGAGCCGGATCATCCGCTCG
Source organism: Methylobacterium ajmalii (assembly GCF_016613415.1). Classification (GTDB taxonomy): domain Bacteria; phylum Pseudomonadota; class Alphaproteobacteria; order Rhizobiales; family Beijerinckiaceae; genus Methylobacterium; species Methylobacterium ajmalii. The sequence goes on from NZ_JACWCT010000136.1 coordinate 1,685, forward strand.
GCGAGGTCGCGGATGCGCACCGGCTGGCCCATCTTCAGCACGTAGACCGCGGCGCGCTGGTCGCCGGCCTGCGGATCGCGGGCCTCGCGGTCGGCGTGGGAGGCGGCGGTGAGCACCAGATCGGCGGCCTCGCGCACGGTCATGAAGTAGCGCACCATCTCGGGGTGGGTGAGCGTGACCGGGCCGCCGCGGGCGATCTGCGCCTTGAACACCGGCACCACCGAGCCGACCGAGCCGAGCACGTTGCCGAAGCGGACCGCGACGAGGCGGGTCTCGGCGGGCGCGCGGCCGGCATCGAGGGCCTGGGCGTACATCTCGGCGAAGCGCTTCGTCACGCCGAGCTGCGAGACCGGCTCGATCGCCTTGTCGGTCGAGATCATCACGAGCGCACGCGCACCCGCCGCCAGCGTCGCGTCCGCGACGTTGACCGAGCCGAAGACGTTGGTCTTGATGCCCTCGCTCCAGTCGCGCTCCAGGTAGGGCACCTGCTTGAGCGCGGCGGCGTGGAAGACGGAGTCGGGCCTGAAGTCCGCCAGCACCCGGAAGAGCCGGTCGCGGTCGCGGATGTCCGCGATGACGCCGCTCAACCGGTCATTGCCGGAGAGGCCGGGGCGGCTCAGGACCCCGTGCAGGGCGGGTTCGGAACTCTCCAGCACCAGGACGGCGCTCGCCCCGAAGGCGAGCGCGCGGGCGCAGATCTCCGAACCGATCGAGCCGCCGCCGCCGGTGACGACGACCCGCTGCCCGGTCAGGAAACGCTCCAGCCGCGGCCGGTCGATGGCGACCGTCGGGCGCAGGAGCAGGTCCTCGATCTCGATCGGGGCGAGCTCGGCCCCGCGCCCGGCATCGCCCAGGCTCGTCACCCGGGCGAGCGGCAGGCCGAGGCGGCGCGCCTTGGCGATCAGCGCCTCCGGCTGGGCCTCGGGCGCGAGTGCGCTCGGGGTCGCGACGATGCGGCGGATCGGCACGCCGCGGGCCGCCATCCCGGCCACCACGTCCTCGAGGTCGCAGACCGCGCCGAGGACCGGCACGCCGCGCATGGTCTGGCCCTGCTCCTCGGCCCGGGGCGAGAGGATGCCCTTCGGGTCGAGCTTGCGCACGGCGCCCGATTCGATGGCGCGGAGCACCACCTCGATGTCGTGGCCGCGCCCGATCAGCAGGGTGGGCGTGCTGGCGGCCCGGGCCGCGCTCTGGCGCGAGCGGCTGTATTTCAGGTAGCGGAACGCCAGCCGCGGCCCGCCGAGCAGGAAGATCTGCAGGACGAAGTAGAGGCCGATGGCGATCTTGCCGAAAAAGTAGATCCCGAACAGGACCGGCGAGACCAGCACGTAGTCGAGGACGAGCAGCAGCAGCGTGAGCACCGCCACCGCCCGCACGATGTTGGCGAGATCCGGCAGCGAGGCGAAGCGCCACTTGGTTCGGTAGAGCCCGAAGGCACGGTAGACCAGGCCGGCGCAGGCCACGAAGGGCGGCAGCAGGAGCGGCAGGTGGGCGAGCCGTTCGGCCAGCAGCGGGCCGTCGAACCGGATCGCGAAGGTGAGGAGCACGGCGAGGGCCGTCGCCACGAGGTCGTGGGCGATGATCGTCGCGGTCTTGAGGATCTGTCTGCGCATCGGGAGCCGGGCGCGGTATCGGCCGCGGCTCCCGCGGTGTCAACGCGGGGGGAGGGGTGCGTGCGCCGCGCGGGCCGTGTCCCGATGCGGGATCGCCGCCGGCCCGAGCCCGGCCTATAACGAGGGGAACGAACAGCCCGGGGGGAGCATGGACGCGTTCGACTTCGTCATCGTCGGCGGGGGCACGGCGGGCTGCGTGCTCGCCGACCGCCTGAGCGAGGACGGCCGCCACCGCGTGCTGCTGCTGGAGGCCGGCGGCGAGGGGAGGGGGTTCTGGGTCGGCATCCCGGCCGGATTCCCGAAGCTCCTCACCGGCGCGGCCTTCAACTGGCGCTTTGCCACCGAGCCGGAGCCGAACACCCACGACCGGACCATCGTGGTGCCCCGCGGCAAGGGGCTCGGCGGCTCGACGCTGATCAACGGCATGATCTTCGTGCGCGGCCAGCCGCAGGATTTCGACACCTGGGCCCAGGCCGGCAACCGCGGCTGGAGCTGGTCCGACGTGCTGCCCTATTTCCGCAAGCTCGAGCATTTCGAGGGCGGCGACCCCGCCTTGCGCGGGCGCGACGGCCCGCTCCACGTCACCCGGGTCGGGGTCAGGAACCCCCTCGCCGATGCCTTCATCCGGGCCGGCACCGAGGCCGGCTACCCCGAGAATCCCGACTATAACGGCGCCTCGCAGGAGGGCTTCGGCTACTACCAGGCCAACCAGCGCAACGGCCGGCGCTGGAGCGCCCGGGACGCCTACCTGACGCCCGCCCGCCGGCGCCCGAACCTGACGGTGCGCACGAACGCCCACGTCCTGCGCCTCGACCTCGACGGCACCCGCGCGACCGGCGTCACCTACTGGCGCGGGGGACGCGAGGAGCGGGTGGAGGCGCGGGCCGAGGTGATCCTGGCGGCCGGCGCCGTGCAGTCGCCCCACCTCCTCGAACTCTCGGGCATCGGCAGGCCGGAGGTGCTGGCGGCGGCCGGCCTGCCCGTCCGCCACGCCCTGCCGGGGGTCGGCGAGAACTACCGCGACCACTACGCCACGCGAATGAACTGGCGGGTGAAGCTGCCCGTCACCCTCAACGAGGCGACCCGCGGCTGGCGCCTCGGCCTCGCGGTCGCGCAATACGCGCTCACCCGCCGCGGCATCCTCACGCTGGGCACCGGCCTCGCCCACGGCTTCGTGCGCACCCGGCCCGAGCTGACGGGCCCCGACGTGCAGTACTTCTTCATGCATGCGAGCTACGCCAACGCCGCCGACCGCACCCTCGACCGCGAGCCCGGCATGACGATCGGCGTGACGCAGCTGCGCCCGGAATCCCGCGGCACCATCCACGCGGTCTCGAGCGACCCGTTGCGCCCCCCGGCGATCCGCCCGAACTTCCTGAGCGTGCGCGGCGACCAGGAGGCCCTGATCGAGGGCATGCGCATCGCCCGCCGGGTGATCGACCAGCCCGCCATGGACCCCTACCGCGCCCACGAGCTCGCTCCCGGTCCGGGCGTGCAGTCGGACGACGAGTGGCTCGATTTCGCCCGGCGCAACGGCCAGACCATCTATCACCCGGTCGGCACCTGCAGCATGGGCCGGGGCCCCGAGGCGGTGGTGGACGAGCGCCTGCGGGTCCGCGGCATCGCGGGCCTGCGGGTGATCGACGCCGCCGTGATGCCGACCGAGGTCTCGGCCAACACCCAGGCCGCCGTGATGATGATCGCCGAGAAGGGGGCCGACATGGTGCGCGAGGATCGCCGCTGAGCTACGCCGCCGGGAACGAGGATATCCTTCCAGGAGCCGCCGCCATGCACACCCTTCCGATCGCGCCGATCACCCCGGAGGCCTTCGCGCCCTACGGCACCCTGCTGGTCGGCCCCGCCGCCGGCCCGCGCCAGGATCGGGCGGCCGAGGTCGAGAACGGGCGGCCGGGCGTGCCGCTCAACCTCGCGCTGATCCGGAGCGAGCCCTTCGCCGCGACGATGCCGCTGCGCCGGCTCGAGCGGCATCCGCGCTCGGCGCAAGCCTTCCTGCCGCTCGCCGTCGGCGACTACCTCGTGGTGGTGGCGCCGGATGCCGGGGACCGGCCGGACGAGGCGGGCTTGCGCGCCTTCCGGGTCCCGGCCGGGACCGGCATCGTCTATCGCAGCGGTGCCTGGCACGCCCACATGACCACGCTGTCCGCCCCCGGCACCTTCGCGATGCTGGTCCACGAGGATGGCGGGCCGGAGGATTGCGTGTTCGCGCCGATCGAGCCCGTCTCCGTGGACCTGCCGGAGGCGTGAGTCGTCAATTCACCGACGGCTCGTCGAGGCGGAACGCGAAGGTCGCGGTGTAGACGTCCTCGTCGGCGAGGGTGGGGGTGGCGGAGGGGCTGACCGTCTGGCTCACCGTCAGCACCTGGCTGCCGGCCTTGCGGATCGGCACCGTGGCGATGCCGTCCTGGTCGGTGGCGTAGGCCGGCAGCCCGGCCCGCTCCGGCTCCATGCCGCTGTCGCCGTAATAGAGGTCGGCCCCCGGCAGCGGCGCCCCGCGAAACAGCACCCGGACGCGGATCGCCCCGGCGGTCGGGCCCGGCACCTCCACCGGCACGATCTCGAGCGTGTGGCCGACCACCCGCAGCCAGGGCGCGCCGGGGCCGAAGGCGGCCTTGGCGTATTTCACCGACCAGCGGCTCTCGCGGGCCTCCGCCACCAAGCGCCGGCTCGAATTGACGGTGGTGCCGTCGCGCAGGGTCGACCAGTAGCCGGAATCGTAGGTCGCCGCGACCAGCGTCCGGCCGGGCTTCGTGCCGAGGGGGGCCAGCAGGGCCGGCGGCACGTCCGGGGGCGCGGGCTTGAGGCCGGCGCGCAGGCCGTTGGCGCCGTCCTGCGTCAGGGCGACGAGCTCGATCAGCTTGGGCAGGCTCGGCGCCCGGCGCTTCGAGGCGTGACCGTAATTGACCCGCACCTGAGGCACCGAATCGATGGTGCTCAGGGTCAGCCACAGCTCGTGCGCCCCGGCGCGGGCCGGACCCCCGAGGACGAGGGCGGCGGCCAGGGTGGTGCGGAGCAGGGGCAGCATCGGTGATCGAACTCCTCGGGCCGGCACCGGGGCCCGTCGGCCCCCGAAGGCGCCAAGGGCCATCGGCCCTCGGATGCGTCAAGGGCGGTGAGGCCCCTGCGTCGGATGCAAGGCCGACGCCGTCGCAACGCACCATAACGCGTCGGGCGCGAAACGGCTCCCCGGCAGGTGCCCTCGGGGCGGATTCCCTTCCGGCGGAGTCCCGCCCCGTCGTCCGTCTCGGGTCGGCTTTGCCTGCCGGTCGCGCCGCGAATCGGTCGTGCCGCCCGCCAGCCCGGACAGGGCCGGCGCCCCGGCGGCGCGCGCCGTCATCGTCCCCACCGTCACCGCGATCCGCACCTTCCCGCCTCCCGTCCGGGCGAGCCCGGAATCAGTTGTCGTGAGAGCTTTGCGAACGGGCGGTGTCGTCGCTCGTTCCCCGGGCCGGTCCTCCGGCCGCCGCGAGGGCGAGCGCGGTGAGCCGCTGGCGTGCCGCCGCGTCGGTCGGGCAGCCTTCCGTCAGCCAGGCGTGGCGGGCGGCCGCGAGTCCCTGCCCGAGCCCGCGGCCGGGCGGCGCGCCCGCCGCCACCAGGGCGGCCCCGGTCACGGGCAGGACCGGCACCCGTTCCTCCCCGGCGGCGAACCGGGCGAGGAGCCCGCCGGCCTCGCGGGTCAGGACCGGGCGTGGCTCGCCTTCCAGAACCAGGGCGGCATCGGCCGCGGCGACAGGCCCGTGCAGCGCCACCAGGCGGCGGATGTCCGGCTCCGTCAGGGGAGCGAGAGCCCCGTGCAGCGCGGCCTCGGCCCCGGCATAGAGGAGGAGCCGGGCGTGCTCGGCCTTCGACAGGCGCAACGTCTCGCGCAGCCGCTCGGCATCGGCGGCCGAGCGTACCGCCAGGGCGGCGAGGCGGCGCACCGGGTCGGGCGCCGGCTCCGCCGCGGCAAGCCGCGCGAGGCGGCCGAGATCGCCGACCCCGCCGGTCAGGCGCTGCAGCAGGCCCGTCCCCGACAGGACGGCAACGACGGCGGGCGCGCCGCGGGCGACGAGGAGCTTCAGCAGTTCCCCCCGCACCCGCTCGCGCGAGAGGAGCGCCAGCCCGTCCCGGGCCGCGATCGCGGCAGCCAACCCCTCCGGGTCCGGGGCGCCGGCGCCGTAGCGGGCGTGGAAGCGGAAGAAGCGCAGGACCCTGAGGTAATCCTCGCGGATGCGCTGACGCGCCTCGCCGATGAAGCGCACCCGGCCGGCCGCGAGGTCGGCGAGCCCCCCGACCGTGTCGTGGATCCGCCCGTCCGGCGTCGCCGAGAGGGCGTTGATGGTGAAGTCGCGCCGGGCGGCATCCTGCGCGAAGTCGCGGCCGAAGCGCACCACGGCGTGGCGCCCGTCGGTCTCGATGTCCTCGCGCAGGGTCGTGACCTCGAACGGCTCGCCCTCCGCCACCACGGTCACGGTGCCGTGCGCGATGCCGGTCGGCACGGGCTTGAGGCCGGTCGCGCGGGCGCGCGCCACCACCTCCTCGGGAAGCAGGGTGGTGGCGAGGTCGATGTCCTCGACCCTTCGACCGAGCAGCGCGTCGCGCACCGCGCCGCCGACGAGGCGGGTCTCCTCGCCGGGCGCCTCGAGCGCCGCGAGCACCCGGGTGAGGCGCGGCCGCGCCAGCACGGCGCGCAGGGCGGCCTCGTCGAGGGCAGGGCTCACCGGAACTGTCCCGGCACCACCCGGCCGTTCTCGATATGGGTCGGCACGAAGCCGTCCCGGTGCCGCTCGGCGGTGAGCGCCACCACGACGAAGGACAGGATCACGAAGGCGGCCCCCGCGATGGCGAGCCGCGTCGCCTGCTCGCTCCAATGCGACCAGAGCAGCGGGTTGCGCCGGCTCACCACCAGCCAGCCGGCGAAGACCACGAAGGGCAGGAGGAACAGGAGGACGTCGTCGATCAGCGCGCGGGCCATGGATGTCTCATGCTGTCGCGCCTCGGCATCGATGCCGAGGCGTCCGGCGCATCGGCGCCGACGCCCGTTCGGGCTTGCCTTGCACCGTCGAACGGAGCCGTTCGACGGTGCGGCGGTCTCACTCGTCCCCGTCGCGGAGCCGGTCGTAGAGGTTGCGTACGATGCCGGCGGTGACGCCCCAGATGTAGCGGTCGCCGAAGGGAATCGCGTAGTAGCGCCGCTGGCGCCCGCGCCATTCCCGGCTGTGCAGGGCGTGGTTGGCCACGTCCATCAGGAAGGCGAGCGGCACCTCGAAGGCTTCCGCCACCTCGTGCGGGTTGAGCGTCAGGCGCGCGTCCGGCGCCACCAGCCCGACCACCGGCGTCACCAGGAAGCCGGTGCCCGAGAGGTAGGGGTCGAGGTAGCCGAGCGGCGTCACCGCCGCCGGGTCGAGGCCGACCTCCTCCTGCGCCTCCCGCAGGGCGGCCGCGAGGGGGGAGGGGTCCGCGGGATCGATCTTGCCGCCGGGAAACGCGATCTGGCCCGAATGGTCGCGCAGGTGCGGCGAGCGCAGGGTGAACAGCACCGACACGCCGTCGTCGCGCGGCACCACCGGCACCAGCACGGCGGCGCGCCGGGGCGGGCGCGACAGGGCGGCCTCCAGCACGTCGGGTTCGAGGTCGTGGTCCCCCCGCGGGTTCGCGGTCGAATCCTCCGGGCCCGGCGGCTCGGGCCGCAGGCGGGTGCGGGCCCTCTCGAGGAAGCGGTCCAGCGCGGTCGGCGCGGCGAGGTCGGTCACGACAGCTCGGTCGATCGCGCGAGGCGGTGGAAGCGCCCGCCGGCGGCAAGGCCGAACCACCGCTCGCCCGCCTCCTCGCGCTCCTCGCACAGCGCGACGAGGTCGTAGGCCAGCGCCCTCGTGATCCGGGCCCAGAGGCCGTGGCGCACGGCGATGTAGGGCTTGAACCCGCCGTCCCGGTCGCGCTCGACCCGCAGCGGGTGGGCGTCGTCCAGGGGCACGACGTCGTCGAGGTTGGTGCGGAACGCGATCACCCGGTCCTCGCCCTCGCCCTCCACCGCCATCTCGACCGCCAGGAAGGCCGCGTCCTCGACCTCGATCCCGACCCGCTCGACCGGCGTCACCAGCACGGTGCGCCCGTCGGGATCGCGGCGCAGGATGGTGGAGAAGAGCTTGACCAGGGCCGGCCGGGTGATCGGGCTGCCGTTGTAGTGCCAGGTCCCGTCGGCGGCGATGCGCAGCGGGATCTCGCCGCAATAGTCCGGGTTCCAGCGCTCGACCGGCGGCGGACCGCGCCGGCCCGCCTCCGCGCCGAGCGCCGCGGTCAGTCGTTCGAGGACCCCGCCGGGCGGGCTGCCGTTCGGATCGTGCGTCATCCCGCTCGATATAGCGGACCGGGGCGGGTTGTGTACGGGGACCTGTTGCCGGCCCGCCGGGTGCCCTGCCGGTCAGGGCCGGACCGGTCGGAAGAGTGGAGGGAGGGGAGGCCAGTTCATGAACCAGGACGGGAGGGCGACCACTGGCGCTGCTGACCGTGCAGGACTTGTCGAGATCAGCGAGTCGACCGCCATGGCTAGCGGAATCATCGTGTTGGTGCTGTGATGGGCGATCAGCCACGTCTTCGGTTCGTGACCCCAGGAGTTCAGGCGGCCGAGGGCGTCGATCCGTCCGAGAAACTGATCGTATGTGGCCTTGGTCCCGTCCTGATTCACCGTGCAGCCGAACGTGACGACGGACAGCGTGTCGGTGATCGGCGAAGCGAGCGAGCGGATCGCGTTGGCGATGGCGAGCGCGCCCTTGCTGTGACCGACCACCCGGGTGATGCCGATGTTCCGCTGCAGGATGGCGTGGAGCGTGTCAGACCCGACGCTGCCTTGCCGGAAGACCGGCGCGGCGGTGTCAGGGTTTTGCTTGCCGTCGGGGAGGCTGGCGAGGAGATTCCGGCCGACGCCCGCCAGGTGAGGCGCGGCGGCGGCGAGCCATTCCTGGGTCTGGCTCCTGATCCAGTCGTGCAGGCCGAAGCCGAACCAGCCGCCGAGGGCTTGGTATGCCACATCCGCCAAGCCGTAGCCCGGCACGATAGCCACAACCGGCTCGCCCAGGGCCTTCGAGATTCCCCACGCGAATGCGACCGAGCCCAGGGCGGAACTGCCGACTCCCGTGAGGGTCACGGTGCGCAGGTCGTCGCGCTTCGTCCCGGCCTCGTTGAGGAACTGGGCGACGTCCCTGTAGGGCGGATACACGTACGGTGGGTTGGCTGCGTCTACCACGAGGATCGCGCCCTCGGGATTCGTCAGAGCGCTGAGATCGAGATGGGCGATCGCTCGGGCCATCTGCGGCGAGGCGCCTACAGCGAGGGCACCCGCACTGCCGATGGGCGTTGTCATGCCGGTCGCGATCTGTTGGCCGCGATCCTGGAGATCTTTGTATAAAACGCCGACATCGTAAAAAACAATGTCGAGCGCGGTGTTGCTAAGGCGAAATGTTCGCAGGAACGGCTCGATCGCGGCTTTCTGAGCTTCGTAGATGGACAAATCGCTGATCGTTGCGGTCGACATGCTACATTGTCCTCTTGTCACCTTCGGAAATGAAAAGCAAGAGGTGTGCCAGTCGTCTCAGTAGGTTGCGGGCCTTCCCGTGCGTTGTCACTACGGTAAGCAGAATGGAAGTCTGATTATTGTCCCGCGACCACCACGATCCGGCTTGACGCCGGCGCTACGATTACGAGCGGGACTCACTCTGCACCCGCCTGCGGCCGCCGCCGCAGGATCTTCCACACGCCGGTGGCGGTCGCGACGATGCGGCCCTCGCAGCGCGCGTCGCCGCGCAGGAAGACCAGGCTCTGCGTGCGCTGCACCACCTCGGGCGTCATCGTGATCGTCTCGCCGATCCGTGCGGCGGAGACGAACTGCATCTCGAACTGCACCGTGACGCAGTTCGCCCCGCCCGCGGCCCGCATGGCGGTGAAGCCCAGCGCCCGGTCGGCGAAGGTCATCGTCATGCCGCCCTGGACCACGCCGATCAGGTTGGCGTGCCGCGGCTCGGCCCGGAACGCGAAGTGCAGGGTCTCGCCGTCCTCGCGCAGGAGCACCGGGCCGACCAGGGCGAGGAAGCCCGGGTCGTCGAAGGCGCGCCAGCCGGCCGGGTCGGAATCGGGGGAGCTCATGGACGTCTCGGGGCTCGAGGGCGCTGGACAGCGCGGCCGTGGCCGTGCCTCAACGTCCCTACACAACAAGCCGGGGGGAGGCCCAGTGCCCGTGACGGACCAGACGCCAGAGGTGCCGATGCACGCCGTTCCCGAGGAGATCGGACGCCGCGTCCGCGCCAGCTTCGACAGGCAGGGCCTGATGCGGACCCTCGGGGCGACGCTGGAGGCGGTCTCGCCCGGCGCGGTCGAGATCGCGCTGACGCCCGGTCCCGGGGTGTCGCAGCAGCACGGCTTCGTCCATGCGGGAGCGGTGAGCGCCATCGCCGACAGCGCGGCGGGCTACGCGGGCCTGACCCTGATGCCCCCCGGCGCCGGGGTGCTGACCGCGGAGTTCAAGATCAACCTGCTCGCCCCGGCCGCCGGGGAGCGCCTGCGGGCGCGGGGCCGGGTGGTCAAGGCCGGCCGCACCCTGACGCTGGCGCAGGCCGAGGTCTTCGCCGAGAGCGCAGGCCGCGAGAAGCTCGTCGCGCTGCTCACCGCCACCCTGATGGCCGTGCAGGACCGCGACGGCATCGGCGATTGAAACGAAAAAAGGCCCCGGCGAGCGTCGCCGGGGCCGGAACGAGCCTTACTTCTGGGTCTCGAGGTAGGCTTCCAGGTCCTTGATCTTCTTGTCGTCCTTGACGCCGGCGAAGATCATCTTGTTGCCGGGGACCTTGGCCTTCGGGTCCTTGATGTATTCCATGAAGGTGGCCGAATCCCAGGTCAGGCCGGAATTCTTCATCGCGGCCGAATAGTTGTAGCCCTCGTGGGTGCCGGCCTTGCGGCCGATCAGGCCCTTGAGGTCCGGGCCGACGCCGTTCTTGCCGAAGGCGTGGCAGGCCTTGCACGTCGCAAAGACCTTCTCGCCGGCTGCGGCGTCCTGCGCCTGGGCGGCAAAGGGGACGAGGACCGCCAGGGCGGCACCGAGGATGAGCTGACGCATGAGGTTCCCTCCAACGGACGTCGTTCGCGACGGACCTAGGGCATATGGCCCAGCCTGCTGTTTGGACCAGTTAAAAACGCCGGCCCCTCGCTTCGGCTCCCGTGCGGCGAAAAGAAGCTCTGCCGCGGCAAAGCGCAATCGGACCAAGGTGCGAGGGATGACGACGTCTGGGCGTCGCGATGCCCCTCCGGTAGGGTGGCGGCGAATGACGGCCCGCGAGACAGGCGCCGACCCGAGCCGAGAGGACACGCCATGACCATCGCCTTCCCGCTCCCCGATCCCGCGATCCTCGCCCGCCGCGACGCGATCGTGGACGGCCTGCGCGGCCTGGTGGCGCCGGAGGCCCTGGTGACCAGCGAGGACGAGCGCCGCGCCTTCGAGACCGACGGGCTCACCGCCTACCGCAAGATGCCGCTCGCCGTGGTGTTGCCCTCGACGACCGAGGAGGTCTCGGCGGTGATGCGCTACTGCCACGAGCAGGGCGTGAAGGTGGTGCCGCGCGGCGCCGGCACCTCGCTCGCCGGCGGCGCCATCGCGCAGGAGGACGCGGTGATCCTCGGTGTGGCCAAGATGACCCGGGTGCTCGACGTCGATTTCGGGAACCGCGCCGCCCGGGTCCAGGCCGGCATCACCAACCTCGCCATCAGCGCCGCGGTCGCGCACGAGGGCTTCTTCTACGCCCCCGACCCGTCGAGCCAGCTCGCCTGCACCATCGCGGGCAACATCGCGATGAACTCGGGCGGGGCCCACTGCCTGAAATACGGCGTCACCACCAACAACCTGATGGGCGTGACCCTGGTCATGGTCGACGGCACGGTGGTGGAGATCGGCGGCGACCATCTCGATTCCGCCGGCTACGACCTGCTCGGCCTCGTTTGCGGCTCGGAAGGCCAGCTCGGTATCGTCACCGAGGCGACGGTCAGGATCCTGCGCGCAGCCGAGGGCGCACGCCCGGCCCTGATGGGCTTCGGCACGGTCGAGGATGCCGGCGCCTGCACGGCGGCGATCATCGGGGCGGGCATCATCCCGGTGGCGATCGAGTACATGGACCGCGAGGCGATCACGATCTGCGAGGCCTTCGCGCATGCCGGCTACCCGCTCGATGCCGAGGCGATGCTGATCATCGAGGTCGAGGGCTGCAAGGAGGAGTGCGACGCGATGCTTGACCGCATCGTCGAGATCGCAAAGCCGTTCAACCCGACGAGCCTCAAGGTCTCGCAATCCGAGGCCGAGAGCGCCGCGATCTGGAAGGGCCGCAAGTCGGCCTTCGGCGCGACGGGCCGCATCTCGGACTACATCTGCATGGACGGCACCATCCCGACCGGGCAATTGCCGCGCGTGCTCGAGCGCATCGGCGAGATCACCCAGTCCTACGGGCTGCGCTGCGCCAACGTCTTCCATGCCGGCGACGGCAACCTGCACCCCCTGATCCTGTTCGACATCAACACACCCGGCGAGATGGAGAAGGCCGAGGCCGCCGGCGAGGAGATGCTGAAGCTCTGCGTCGAGGTCGGCGGCTGCCTCACCGGCGAGCACGGCGTCGGCATCGAGAAGCGCGACCTGATGAGCTACCAGTACAACCCGGAGGACCTGCACCAGCAGATGCGGGTGCGGGCGGTGTTCGATCCGGCCTGGCTGATGAACCCCGCCAAGGTGTTCCCGCTGGAGGGGCGGATCGCCGCGTGAGGGGCAAGCGGGGCGGCCAGGCGGGCGCCGCGCCCACTCTGCCGGACGAGGCGACGATCAAGGCGCTCGCCGACCCGAAGGTGTTCGAGCGCGGCCGCGCGGTGCTGCGCTCGGGCGCCGTCTCCGCCCTCGTGCGGCGGGGCGAGGAACTCACCGCCGCGGTGGCGGGCAGCGAGGATGCGCCCTACCGGGTCGCGATCCGCCTGAAGGACGGCACCGTTGCCGATCATCGCTGCACCTGCCCTTACGAGTGGGGCGGCGCCTGCAAGCATGTCGTCGCCACCCTGCTCGCCGCCGCCGTGCCCGGCGCCGTGGCCGAGCGGCCGACCCTGCGCGCCCTCCTCGGCGATCTGCCGCGCGAGGCCCTGGCGGATCTCCTGGTGCGCCGGGCCGCGGCCGATCCCGACCTCGCCGGCTGGATCGAGGTCGAGATGGCGACGGTCCCGGGCCGGGGCGCCGTCGATCCGGCGCCGGTCGCCGCACAGGCCCGCACCCTCCTCGCCCACCAGGCGCGGCGCGGCTACTGGGACGACTACGAGGCCCACGGCCCGGCCGACGCCCTGAAGGAGCTGGTCGGCAAGGCGGTGCCGTTCCTGGAGGCCGGCGACGGACGCAACGCGCTCGCGATCCTGGTGTCGGTGGCCGAGCCGTTCGTCGAGCAGTGGCTCGGCGAGATGGCCGAGACCGACGAGGAGATGGACCTCCTGTTCGACGACCTCGGGCGGATGATGGCCGAGGCGGTGCTGACGAGCGATCTCTCGGAGGAGGAGCGCGACGACCTGTTCGAGACGGTCGAGGGCTGGCATGCCGAACTCGCCGAGTACGGGCCGGAAGGCTTCTCGATCGTCACCGCGGCGCTCGCCGCCGGCTGGGACGCGCCGTGGCTGCGCGCCGTGCTCGCGGGCGAGGCCGGAGCCGTGCCGCCGCGGGCCGAGCGGGAGTCGGGCCTCGTCGCGGTGCGCCTGAGGGTGCTGGCGGCGGCCGGCCGCACCGATGCCTACCTCGCCCTCGCCCGGGCCGCCGGGGACGAGGCGGCCTGCGCCGAGATGCTGGTGCGCCTCGGTCGGATCGACGAGGCGGTGGCCCACGCGGTCGAGCGCATCGCCGATCCCGACGCGGCCCTCGCCCTCGCCCGCCGCCTGCACGCCGCCGGGCATCCCGATCCGGCGCTCGACGTGGCGCAGGCGGCGTTGCGCCGGGCGGCAGCACCGCGCGGCGGCCCGGCCCTGTCCCTGGCGCGCTGGCTGCGCGACGAGGCCCATGCGCGCAAGCGCCGCGACCTCGCGCTCACGGCGGCCCGCGCCGCCTTCGCGCAGGGCCTCACCCTCGCCGATTACGAGTCCGCCCGTACGGTCGCCGGCAAGACGGGCTGGGACCCGGTCCGCGACGACCTCCTGGCCCTCCTCGCCGGGGCGGATCGCGCGCGCGACCGGATCGCGATCCTGCTGGAGGAGGGGCTGGTCGGCGACGCGATGGCGGCGGCCGAGGCCGGCCGCGACGGTCGGGGCGACGAGGCGGTGCTCCTGCGCCTCGCCGAGGCGGCGCTCGACCGCGACCCCGCCTGGGTCGTCGACTTCGCCGAGGCGCGGGCAAAACCGCTCCTGACGGAGGGACCCGACACCTACGAGCGCGCCGCCGCCTGGCTCGCCCGTGCGAAGCGGGGCTACCTGGCGCAGGGCCGGCAGACGGCGTGGTCCGCGCGGATCGGCGACCTGGCCGCCGAGAACAAGCGGCGCCACAAGCTCAGGCCGCTCTTGGAGGCGCTGCGCTGAGCCTCAGGCCGGCGGCCCGAGCGCCGCGCAGCGGAAGGCGCCGTAGCCGCCCTGCGCCAGGCGCTCGGCGAGCGCCGGCAGGACGGCGTCGGCCTCCTCGCGCAGGGTCCAGGGCGGGTTGACCACGATGAGGCCGCTGCCGCTGAGCCGCGCCGGGTCGGGCCGGTGGATCAGGAGGTCGAGGCGCAGGGCGGGCCGGGGCAGGGCGGCATCGAGGGCGGCGGCCATCCGGTCGACCGCGGCGACGTCCTTGATCGGGTACCAGGCGAGGTAGGTGCCGGTCGCCCATTTCCCTACCGCCTTCAGGAGGTCGCGGCCCAGCCGCTCGATCTCGCCCGGCACCTCGTAGGGCGGGTCGATCAGGACGAGGCCGCGGCGCTCCTTCGGGGGGATCAGGGCGGGGAGCGCGGTCCAGCCGTCGAGGGCCAGCACCTTCGTGCGCGGGTCCTGGTTGTAGCGCCCGTGCAGCACCGCGCCGTCGGCCGGGTGCAGTTCGACGAACACTCCCTGGTCGCCCGGGCGCAGGAACTCGCGGATGATCGCGGGCGAGCCCGGATAGATCGTGTCGCCGTGGCGCGCCCGGACCGCCGCCACCGCCGCCCGGTAGGGGGCGAGCAGGGCCTCGACCGGGTCCGGGAAGGGCGCGTCGAGCCGACCGATGCCGTCGTGCCACTCGCCGGTGCGGCCGGCCTCGTCGGTGGTCAGGTCGTAGAAGCCGAGGCCGGCATGGGTGTCGATCGCCCGGAACGGGGTCGCCTTGCGCTGGAGATGCGCCAGCACCCGCGTCAGCACCCAGTGCTTGAGCACGTCGGCGTGGTTGCCGGCGTGGAAGGCGTGGCGGTAGTTCACGGTGCTC
This sequence comes from Methylobacterium ajmalii, assembly GCF_016613415.1. GTDB lineage: Bacteria > Pseudomonadota > Alphaproteobacteria > Rhizobiales > Beijerinckiaceae > Methylobacterium > Methylobacterium ajmalii. The sequence goes on from NZ_JACWCT010000136.1 coordinate 16,715, forward strand.
GGGTCCTCGTCCCGCCGGCGCGGCGGTGCGCGTCCTTACCCCATCGCCCCGGCCGGGGGCGAGGGGGCGGGGCCGTAGCACCCCTCGCGCGATCTTCGATCGCGCCTCCCCCTCGGGTGAGGGGAGGCGCGCTTTATTTCCGTTCGTGCGAGGCAGGCGGAGACGGGATCAACCCGCCGCCCTCCGCCCGTCCCGGATCGTCGGCCCGGTCTCGGCGAGGTCCCAGAACAGGCCGGCCATCAGCCCCAGCGCCTCGCGGGTCGAGGGGCCCAGCAGGTGCTCGTCGGGGGCGTGCTGCGAGCAGGCCGGGTAGGAATGCGGCACCCACAGGGTCGGCAGGCCGAGGATCTCCGAGAAGGCGTCGTTCGGCAGCGAGCCGCCGAGATTCGGCAGCAGCGCCGGGCGCTTGCCGGTGCTGGCCTCGATCGAGGCGAGCGCCCAGCCCACCCAGGGATCCTCGACCGGCAGCCGGGTGGCGCGAAATACCTCCGAGCGGGTCGCCCGCACCTCGACCATGGGGAAGCCCGCCGCGTCGAGGTGCCGGCGGATCGCCGGCACGACGCCCTCCCAGTCGGTGCCGACGACGAAGCGCAGCTGCATCGTCGCCTTGGCCGAGGGCGGCACGGCGTTCTGCGGGCCATCCGGATCGCCGCACTTGAAGGCCAGCACTTCGAGGGTGTTCCAGCCGAAGACCCGCTCGGCCGGGCTCAGGCCCGGCTCGCCCCAGCCCTCGTCGATCGCAGGCGCGTTCGGGTCGCCCCCGACCGTGATGTCGGCGAGCGCGGCGCGCACGCCGTCGGGGATCGGCGGCGGGCGCAGGGCGTCGAGGAGGATTTGTCCGCGCCCGTCGACGAGGCTCGCGATGGCGCTCGCCAGCACGGTGCCGGGGTTGCGCAGCAGCCCGCCCCAGTTGCCGGAATGGTGGCCGCCCTCGCGCAGGTCCGCGACGAGCTCGAAGGTGACGCCGCCGCGCGAGCCGAGGAACAGCGTCGGCCGCCCGGCCTCGATCCGCGGCCCGTCGGAGGCGATGAGGAGGTCGGCGGCGAGCGCGTCCTTCTCGGCGCGGCAGACCGCGTGCAGGCCCGGCGAGCCCGCCTCCTCGCCCATCTCGACCAGCAGCGTGACGTTGAAGCCGAGCTGTCCGCCGCGGGCCTGCATCACCGCCTCGAGGGCGGCGAGGTTGATCAGGTGCTGGCCCTTGTTGTCGGCGGTGCCGCGCCCGTACCAGCGCTCGCCCTCGACCACGACGTCGAGCGGGTGCAGGCCGGCGCGCCACTGCTCGGGGTAGTTCCGCACCGTGTCGCCGTGGCCGTAGGTCATCACCGTCGGGAGGTCGTCGCCCTCGTGCCGGGTGGCGATCAGGAACGGGCCGCGGCCCGCCTGCGGGTTGTCGAGGAGGCGGGTCGCGAAGCCGAGCCGCGTCACCGCCGGGATCATGAACTGCGTGAGGTAGGCGGCGAGCGCCGGCCCCTGGTCCGGGGCCTGGCTCTCGGTCGGCAGGGCGACCGCCCGGCGGAGCACGGCGAGGAAGCCGCCGTCGTCGTAGTGCCGGTGGGCCAGCGCGATGGCGTCGCGTCGCGACATGGGAACTCTCTTTGGTTCTGAGCGGGCGGAGAGACGGCGCCCGCGCACCACCCACCCGCACGCGGCCGGTTTCGATCGTCCGTAGCGGCGTCGGGCCCGCCCGGTCGAGGGCTGCGTCCGTCCGCCTGGGCGCGTTGCCGCGACTTGCACCATGCCAGGATGTTGCGCAGATCCGGTCGCAGCAAGACGAATTCGGCGATGGCTCCGTTGCCGAGACGGCAAGGCACGGCGATGCCGACCACGGCGTTGCGCTGCGTCCCGACTGCGCGCGCGGCGGCGCTGCCGCCGATCGGGGAGCGGGGAGCCACCCCGGACCGCGTCGAAGCTCTGGCCGCGGCGGGGCGGTCCTGCCTGCCGCGCGCCGTCGCGTGGCGGCCCGCATAGGCCGGACGTTCTAGTCTGTCCGTCGATCGAGCCATTTTTTTGAGCTTGGATTAGGCGGTATAAGGACTATATCCACGATCATTCCAAAACAAACATAGTTTCTTTGAGCAAATAAAAACAAAATTAATCTTCGTTCGACGATAGGTCGGGCCGCGAGAGGAACTTATGCCTATTTTTGTCCCGGAGATGCGTCGGAAGCGGCGCCGGCCGGGCTTCTTGCGCCGCAACGGAGACCGATTCCCCATGCTCGCCCAGCTCCCGCACCTGCCCGCGATCTCCCTCGCCGTCCGCAGCGGCGCGATCGGGACCCTCGTCCTGGCGTCGGCGGTCGCCGTCCTTGCCGGGATCACGATGCAGGACGTGGAGGCGGAGATGCGGCATCAGGCGGCGAGCGCCCTCGACGGTGGCCTTCGGCTGCTGAAGCAGACTCTCGTCGACGAGGGCGGCTCGACCGTCTTCGCGGTGCGGGACGGAGCGCTGACGGTCGGCTCCCACGTCGTCGGGGCCGCCGAGCCCGCCGTCGACCGGGTGCGCGCGGTCCTGGGCGGCACCGCGACGGTGTTCCTCGGCGACATGCGGGTTGCCACCACCATCACCAATCCCGACGGTTCGCGGGCGGTCGGCACGCGGCTCGCGCCGGGGCCCGTCCACGAGGCGGTGCTCGGCCGGGGCGAGACCTATCGCGGCGAGGCCGCGATCCTCGGCGTCCCGCACCTCGCCGTCTACGAGCCGATCCGAGACGCCGGCGGGCGCGTCGTCGGCATCGTCTATGCCGGGGTGAAGAAGAGCGAGTACTACGCGCTGATCGACGGCATCCGGACGAAGTCCGCCGGGCTCGCCGCGGCGCTGGCCCTGGCCGGGGCCGGCATCCTCTGGCTCAGCCTCAGGCGGGCCGTGGCTCCGCTGCACGCACTCGACCGCGCCATGCGCCGGCTGGCGGCCGGGGACGTCGCGACCGCCATCCCGGGCGCGGGCCGGCGCGACGAGATCGGCACGATGGCCGCCGCCGTCCAGGTGTTCAAGGACGGCCTGGTCCACGCCCGGGCGCTGGAGGCGGAGACGGTGCGGACGCGCGCTTCGGCCGAGGCCGAGCGCCGGGCCGGCATGCGCCGGATGGCGGACGCCTTCGAGCAGGCGGTCGGCGGGATCGTCGGCCAGGTCTCGGCCTCGGCCACCGACCTCCAGGCCACCGCCCGGGCGATGTCCGCGACCGCGACGCAGACCGCCGCGCAATCGACCGCCGTCGCGGCGGCGGCCGAGGAAGCTTCGTCGAATGTCGGCACGGTGGCGGCGGCGGCCGAGGAGCTCGGCGCCTCGGTCCAGGAGATCGGCCGCCAGGTCGACGGCTCGGCCCGGCTCGCCCGGGTCGCCGTGGCGGAGGTCGGCGAGAGCGCGGCCCGGGTCCGCGCCTTGACCGAGGCGACCGCGCGCATCGGCGACGTGGTCGGGCTGATCGCCTCGATCGCCGCGCAAACGAACCTGCTCGCGCTCAACGCCACCATCGAGGCCGCCCGCGCCGGCGTGGCCGGCCGCGGCTTCGCGGTGGTCGCCTCGGAGGTGAAGGAACTCGCCGGCCAGACCGCGAAGGCGACCGCCGAGATCACCGGCCAGATCGCGGCGATCCAGGCCTCGACCGGCGAGGCGGCCGAGGCGATCGGCGGCATCACCGCGCGGATCGAGGAGATCGCGGGGGTCGCCACCTCGATCGCCGCGGCGGTCGAGGAGCAGGGCGCGGCGACCCAGGAGATCGTCCGCAACGTCTCCCAGGCGGCGGCCGGCACCGGCGAGGTCACCGGCACCATCGCGGGCGTGGCGGGCGCCGCCGAGGAGACCGGGGCGGCGGCCTCCCAGGTCCTCGCCTCGGCCTCGGCCCTGTCGCGCCAGTCCGAGCATCTCTCGGCCGAGGTGGCGCGCTTCCTCGCCACCGTCCGGGCGGCGTGAAGCGCGAGGCGCGAGGCGCGAGGCCCGGACCGGCGCGGAGCGCGACGGCGGCGATGCCGCAAAGATGTCTCGGGCGCGGGCGAGTCGTGCGCGATGTCGTCGTCGGCCCGGCGACGGCATCTCCGCCGCGGCGGAGTTGACGTGCCCCACCCGCTTGACGATGATCGGAGCCACGGGCCGCCGGGATGCTGGCGATGCGCCCGGCGAACCGGCGCCGCGTGCCGGGCTCGACTGGGCGGACGGTTTCCGCCCGGCGCGATCGACGGGGTTTCGCTTGGTCTCCCATCCGTTCGACGAGAGGCGCGCCGTACGGACCATCGCGCGCCGATGACCTCGATCGCCGGGCTGCCCGATTTTCTCGTCTATCTCGGCACGGCCGCGCTCCTGACCGGCCTCTATCTCGTCGTCTACACCTTCGCCACGGCGCATAACGAGCTGGCGCTGATCCGGCGGGACGTGACCGCGGCCTCCGTCTCCCTCGGGGGCAGCCTCGTCGGCTTCGCCCTGCCGCTGGCGGTGGCGATCTACAACGCCCGCTCGGTCCTCGACTGCCTGGTCTGGGGCCTCGTCGCCCTGGTGGTGCAGGTCGGGATCTACTGGCTGGTCCGCCTCGCCCTGCCGGACCTGTCGCGGCGGATCGAGGAGGACCGGATGGCCGCGGCGGTGCTGCTCGGCGCCGCGTCCCTGGCCGGCGGCGTCGTGAACGCCGCCTCGATGACCTATTGAGGCGAGCGATGGGCGACGCACCCGGCCGGGATCCCGGCAAGGACGCCGAGGCCGAGTCCGTCCGGCGCATGAAGCGCTCGGCGACGATCTCCCTGGTGCTGGTCGCCGGGGCGGGGGCGGCGGCCTTCGGGCTCGCCCGCCTCGATCCCTCGCAGCGCGAGGAGGACGCCCTGGTCTACGGCACAGTCGGTGCCTGCATCGCCGAGGGCCGGCGCAAGCCCGAGGATTGCACCGCCGCCGAGGCGGCGGCGCGCCGGGCCTACGCGGCGACCGCGCCGCGCTACGAGACCCTCGCCGATTGCGAGCGTCACCACGGACGCGGCGGCTGCGTGCCGGGCGCGACGGTGACGGCGGAGGCGCAGGACCGCTCCCTGCCGGCGATGGCCGCCTTCATGCTGGGACCGGAGGGGCAGGACCTGCCGGCCCAGCCGCTCTACGCCCACGCCCCGGAGGAGGAGCGGGAGGCGCAGGGTGGCGCCCATGGCGGCTCCCACGGCGGGCACGGGCTCGGCTACTGCACCGGCACGGGCGCCCGGATCGTGCCGGTCTCCGGCTCCTCGCGGGTCCACGTCCCGTCCACGGTCGCCCGCGCCCCGGCGACGGCCCCGCGGCTGATCGCCCGCGGCGGCTTCGGCGGCACCGGGCGGGCTGTGGCGGCCGCGGGCGGGCACGGGACCGGCCATGCCGGCGGGTCCGGCGGCTGATGCGCCGCGTGGCGACGCCCGAGCGGCCCGACTGGCGCACGCACGCGGCGCGTGCCGGCTTCCACTTCCACTCCTTCGACGGCGCGCCCTACTGGGACGAGAGCGCCTACTACGCCTTCGGCCTCGCCGAGATCGAGGAGGAGATCGAGGCGCCGAGCCGGGCGCTGCACGACCTCTGCCTCGCCTTCGCGGCCCGCGCGGTCGAGGACGAGCGCATCCTCGCCTCGCTGCGGATCCCCGAGCATGCCTGGGACGCGATCCGGGCGAGCTGGCGCCGGGGCGATCCGGCGCTCTACGGGCGGCTCGACCTCTCCTACGGCGGCACCGGACCGGCCAAGCTCCTCGAATACAACGCCGACACGCCGACCGCCCTCTACGAAAGTGCGGTGTTCCAGTGGCTCTGGCTCGAGGACGGGCTCGCCCGCGGCCGCCTGCCGGCGGGGTCCGACCAGTTCAACGCCCTGCACGAGCGGCTGGTCGCGCGACTCGCCGCCATCGGGCGCCGGCTCGGCACGTCGAGCCTCGCCTTCGCGAGCTTTCCCGACGCGCCGGAGGATCGCGGCACGGTGGCCTACCTGCAGGATTGCGCCCTCCAGGCGGGCCTCGCCGCCCCCTTCCTGCCGGTCGAGGCGATCGGGCTCGACGGGGACCGGTTCGTCGACGAGGCCGGGTCCCCGATCGACGCCCTGTTCAAGCTCTATCCGTGGGAATGGATCTTCGCCGATCCGTTCGGCCGGGCGGTCGGCGCCGCGCCGACCCGCTTCATCGAGCCGCCCTGGAAGGCGGTGCTCTCGAACAAGGGGCTGCTCGCCCATCTCTGGGCGATGGCGCCGGGCCACCCGAACCTGCTGCCGGCCTATTTCGAGGAGGACCCGGACAAGGCCGCCCTAGGCGCGAGCTTCGTGAAGAAGCCCCTCTACGCCCGGGAGGGCGCCAACGTGCTGATCGTCGAGGACGGCGCGGTGGCGGCCCGGGCCGAGGGGCCCTACGGCGCCGAGGGCTTCGTCCGCCAGGGCCTCGCGCCCCTGCCGCGCTTCGAGGGGCGCCACGTCCTCGTCGGCAGCTGGATCGTCGGCGACGAACCCGCCGGCCTTTGCCTGCGCGAGGCCGACGGGCTCATCACCACCGACCGCGCCCGCTTCGTGCCGCACGTCATCGACCCGTGATCCGGCCCGTGCCCGTACGCAACGCCCCTCGGGTGGGCGCCGCCGCCTCGGACTGGTCGACCCCTCTCTCGTTCTGATCCCGACGTCGTCACGCCCGCAATCATGGATTTTGCTCCGCTCAACGACGCGCCGTGATCGATGGGATCGTGTCTGGGTTGTTGGGAAAGACTTCCGGATTTCGCATCGTGGCGCAATGACTGCCGGACCAGTTCCATTGGGTTCGGCAACGGCGATAAGGCTACGGCGATCAGGCTGCGCGCGGCTCCGCGGCGGTTCGATCGGTGCGGGTGATGGCGACCCCGGCTATCGCGCGCGTACTCCCGATCAGCGAATCGCACCAAAACCGGAACCGCCGCGCGAGATGCGGCGTCGAAATCGGCGTTCTCTCATGTGATCCGATTGAAAATCGACATCATAGAATATTTTATAAAAACTAATCTATTTTCGTAGATATCATCCGCTCATGGAGCCTGTTCGACTGGCGACCACACAACCGCAAGGGGGGTCTGTCCCGCCTTCCACCTCATCCTGAGGTGCGAGCGCAGTGAGCCTCGAAGGACGGCTCCAGTGATCTCAGAGGCTTGTGGAGCCCTCCTTCGATGATCGCGTGCGATCTCCGATCGCCAACACCTCGGGATGAATTTGCCGACGGGATAGACTGCGTCGATCGGTCGAACGGGCTCAGAATTCCTCGTCGATGGGATAAGTCTATGAAAAAAAATCGAAAATCATCATTCACAATCTAGAAAGGCCCTGAGACCCGGAAGCGCTGAGGTGAGCAAGAATCGCCCGATTGCGCCGTCACTCCCCCTCCAGTGCCTCGACCCGTGGCACCCCGGCGCCCGCCCGCATGAACGGGCTCGCCGGCGCCCGCGGCGCGAAGCGGAACAGGCCGGTCGGGGCCACCTCCTCCAATTCGCCCGCCTCCAGGTCGCGGGCGATCACCACCAGGAAGGCCGGTACGTCCTCGCCCGGCCGGCCGAAGGGGCGGGGACGCGAGAACAGCGTGCCGACGCTCTCGACCAGCAGCGGTCGGTCGGACTCGAGCGCCGGCACCAGGCCCTTGAGGCGAAGCAAGCGCTCGCCGAGGTGGCCCGCGAGGTTGTCGAGCCAGGCCGCCAGATCGTCGTAGGGGAGGGGGGCGGACGGCCGCGCGAGCCAGACCGCGACGCGCGGATGGGTACCGGCGGGTTCCGCCCGGAGCAGCGCCGGATCGAGACCGGCGCCGGGCAGCGGCGCGAAGGCGGCCGCCACCGCCGCGCTCCGGTCGGGATCGGCCACGATCGCGGCGAGCGGGTTGAGGCCCGCGACCGCGGCCCGGGCCTGCGTCACGCGGCCGGGCGGTGCCGCGTCGAGCTTCGTCACGACGATGCGGTGGGCGGCGGCCCATTGCGCGGCGGCCTCGGCGAAGGCCGCGGAATCGGGCCCGCGCAGGGCATCGTAGGTGGCGAGGACCGAGACCCGCATCGGAAAGCCGGCGAGGCCGGCCAACTGACGCAGGACCGGGCCCGGCTTCGACAGGCCGCTCGTCTCCAGCACGATGCGTCGCAGCGGCCCCGACGCCTCCGGCCGCTCGGCGGCGAGCAAAGCCTCGACGGTGCGGGCGAGGTCGCTGGTCATCTGGCAGCAGACACAGCCATTCGCCAGCATCGTCATCGGCACGTCCCCCCCGCTCTCGCGCAGGATCAGCCCGTCGAGCCCGATCTCGCCGGCCTCGTTGACGATGATCGCGGTATCGGCCGCCTCGGGACGAGCCAGGCAGTCGCGCAGCAGCGTCGTCTTCCCCGAGCCGAGGAAGCCGGTGAGGACGACGAAGTCGAGGACGTCGCTCACGGCGCCGCCTGCGGCGAGGTCGCGTATTGCGCCGGCACCGCCTCGTCCCAGGTCGCCTTCACGAGCGCGCGCACGTCGGCGAGCAGCTCGGCGGTGTCGTAGATCACCCCGTCCTTGATCGTGTACTTCAGTCCCCGGTGCCAGGTGGCGCCGTTCGTCGCCTCGTCGAGGCGCAAAGCCCCGGTGCCGTAGAGCAGCTTGAAGTCGGTGAGCGGGTTGTGGTCGTGGACCAGGAGGTCGGCGCGCTTGCCGACCTCGACGGTGCCGATCTCGTCCTCGAGCCCGCACAGGGCGGCTCCTTGGGAGGTCGCGGCGCGCACCACTTCGAGCGGGTGGAAGCCGGCCTCCTGCAGCAGTTCCAGCTCGCGAATGTAGCCGAAACCGAAGATCTGGTAGATGAAGCCCGAATCCGAGCCGGCGCAGACCCGGCCACCGCGGTTCTTGTACTCGTTGATGAACGCCATCCAGAGCCGGTAGTTCTCCTTCCACTCGATCTCGTTCTGGGTCGACCAGCGATACCAGTACGAGCCGTGGCCGCCGCGCTGCGGCGTGAAGTAGTCCCACATCGACTTCCAGGTATACTCCTTGTGCCAGTCGGCCTGGCGCGCCCGCATCAGGTCGCGGTTGGCATCGTAGATCGTGAAGGTCGGCACGAAGGTGAAGCCGAGCTCCAGGAACCGCTCCAGGGTCTCGTTCCATTTCTTCGATCCCGGCTCGGCGCCCTGGCGGAACATCTGGCCGGAGACCGAGAAGCGGAAATACTCGTCGTTGTAGTCGTAGTCGAGCGGGAAGTTCTGGACGACCCGGTCCTCGAACAAAGCCTCGGGCAGGCCGTAATAATGCTCGGCGCTGGTCAGCCCCCAGCCGGCGGTGGTGAGCGCGTTCATCCGCGTCACCGCCATCTGGGCGTGGTGGCAGCCCGACTTCAGCCCGAGCTTCGCGCATTCGTCGAGGGCCGCCTCCATGATGGCGGGGGGCGCCCCGAAGAACTTCACCCCGTCGGCGCCGCGCTCCTTGAGCTTGCGCAGCCACACCCGCCCCTCCTCGGGGGTGTGGATCAGCTTCAGCATGTCGTTCACGGCCGGGAAGTAGCTGTAGGCCAGGAGCCGCGGCGCCGCGATCTCGTTGGCCTCCGCGCGCTTCTTCTGGTCGAGCATCCAGTCGAGCCCGTTGAACGAACCCATCTCGCGCACCGTCGTCACGCCGTGGGCGAGCCAGAGCTTGTAGACGTACTCGACCGGCGGCACCCAGCCGTTGGCGGCGTGGTAGGCGACGCCGGCATGGGCATGGCAATCGACGAAGCCGGGCGTCACCCACTTGCCGCGGCAATCGATCTCGTGGTCGCCGGGCGCGGGCCGGTTGGCGCTGTTGGCGAGGTTGCCCGCGACCTTCTTCAACTGCACGATGCGGCCGTTCTCGACCACGATGTCGGTCGGGCCGATCGGCGGCGCGCCGGTGCCGTCGATGACGGTGGCGGCCCGCAGCACCAGGCGCTTGTGCGGCCCGATCCCGCGGTCGCGGGAGGTCGAGGGCACCAGGGGCGGCTGGCCGGCCCTGGCCCGCTCGGCGGCGAGCTCGTTGCCGGCGAGAATCGGGGCGTCGCTCATGGTGTCCTCCCGCGTCGTCGTTGGATCTATCGGGCGTAGCGGCGGCCGAGCAGCGCGGTGCCGAGCACCGTCAGCACCAGGGTCGCGGCGAGCAGGATGAAGGCCAGCGCCGCGCCGAACGGCCAGTTCATGCCCTTCGAGAACTGGTCGTAGACGGCGGGCGCCATCATCTTGAACTGCGAACCGCCGAGCAGCACCGCGGTCGCGTAGGTGTTCATGCACAGGATGAAGACGAGGACGCAGCCCGCTACCGTGCCGGGGAGCGCCAGCGGCCACACCACCCGGCGAAACACCGTGAAGGCGCTGGCGCCGAGATTGGCCGCCGCCTCCTCGACCGCCCGCGGGATGCTCTCGATCACCGAGGACAGGGTCAGGATCATGTAGGGCAGGACCACGGCGATCGTCCCAATGGCGACCGCGCCCGGCGTGTAGATCAGCGGCAAGGGGCCCGTGGTGAGGTGCAGGCCCCGCAAGGTGGCGTTGATGAGCCCGTCATTGCCGAGGAGCCCGAGCCAGCCCGCCGCCCGCACGACGTTTCCGACCAATAGCGGGATCAGGGTCAGCACGGTGACGAGGCTCTTCCAGCGGCTCTCCATCCGGGCGAGCCGGTAGGCCGCGGGAAAGCCGAGCGCCAGGGTCAGCGCCGTGCAGGTGAAGGCCATGACGAGCGTCGTGCCCATCACGCCGCGGTAATACGGGTCGGCGACGGCGTTGAGGTAGTTCTGCGCCGTCGTCGCCTCGACCATCAGCTGCGTCGGGCTGTATTCGTTGAGCGAGATACGCGCCAGCAGCACCATCGGGCCGACCAGGAGCGCGGCGACGACGAGGAAGGCCGGCAGGATGAGAGCGAACACGGGCGGAAGTCTCGATCTGAACTGTTCGGCTGGGTTCCATCTCATCCCATCCGCGACCTCGTCCCGAGGTGCCGGCGATCAGAGATCGCGAGTGAAACGAGCTTCGAACGAGGGCTCCAGAGATCACCGGGACTTCTGGAGCCCTCCTTCGAGGTCAGCCGATCTTCGATCGGCCAACACCTCAGGATGAGGTCGTGGAGTGGATGGAGCGGGGTGTCGGCGAGGCCGCGCGGCCGATCCGATAGCCTACCCCTTGAATTCCTTGTTCCAGAAATCCGAGAACGCCGCCTGCTGCGCCTGCATCGTCGCGTAGTCGAGCGGGCGGAGCTTGGCCTGCTGGGCCTCCGTCAGGCTGATCTGCTTGGCGAGATCATCCGGGAGCTTGGCGTCCTTGACGGTCGGCACGTAGCCCATCTTCTGCGCGAAGGCGACCTGGGCCTTCGCATCGAGCATCGCGTTCAGGTACTTGAAGCCGCTGTCCTTGGCCCGCGAGTTCTTCGGCACGCCCGCCTCGAACAGGATCGGCAGGGCGCCCTCCTCGGGGATCGCCATCTCGACCGGGATGCCGGCCTGCTTCCACATGAAGCCGCGGGCGAGCCACATCAGCGAGATCCACACCTCCTCGGACTTCAGCGCCGCGGCCAGCGTCTCGTTCGACGGATAGACCTTCGGCGAGAGCGCCTTCAGGTCCATCAGCGCCGTCTTGCCCTTGGTGAAGTCGGTCGGGGTGCCGCCGGCCCCGATATTGGCGCCGGCCATGTTGAAGTTCCAGAGGATGTCGGAAAATCCGACCCGGCCCTTGTACTTCGGATCGAAGATGTCGGCGTAGCGGGTCGGCGGGGTCGTGACCTTGCTCGGGTTGTAGAGGATGACCATCGCCGAGTAGATGTGCGGGATCGAGTGCGGCTTCTTGAACACGTCGATCACCTGCGACAGGCGCGGCACCTCGGCGGCCGGCACGGTCTCCAGCACGCCGAGCTGGCTCAGCATGTAGCTGTCGATGTCGTTGATGCAGGGGACGTCCATGCTGCCGCGGCGGCTGGTGCGCTCGGCGATCAGCTTGGTGCGGCGCGGGTCCTGGTTGGCGATGTCCTGCGACACCTCGATGCCCTGCGGCTTCATCAGCGGGACGTCGATGTTCTGCTGCAGCAGCGCGCCGTAATCGCCGCCCCAGGTGCCGACGACGATCGGGGCGGACTGGGCCCGGGCGGGCAGCGTGCCGGACAGGCCGAGGGCGGCGCTGCCGGCCATCAGGGTGCGACGGGTGATCATCGGGCGGGGCTCTCTGCTGCGGGGATGACGCGGGCGGCGTCGGGAATCCAGGTGATGCGGACGGGATCGCCGGCCGCGAGGCGGCGGCGGGGGTCGTCGGGCAGCGGCGTCGGGCTCACCGCGACGATCGCCTCGCCGGCGAGATCCAGGTGGTACTCGGTGCGCGCGCCGAGATAGGTCACGGCCCGCAGCCGCCCGGTGCCGGCGGGATCGGGCGCGACGGCGATCCGCTCGGGCCGGATCGCCAGCTTGCCGCCCGCCGCCGCCGCGTCGGGCGCGCACGGCACCGCGGCGCCGCTCGCCAGGCGAAACACGTCGGCGCCCTCGCGCGTGCCGTCGAGGAGGTTGCAGCGGCCGACGAAGCCGGCGACGAAGGTGTTGGCCGGGCGCTCGTAGAGGTCTTCCGCACTGCCGACCTGGAGCACGCGGCCGTGCTCCATCACCACCAGCCGGTCGGCCATCGCCAGGGCCTCGTCCTGGTCGTGGGTGACCATCAGGGTCGTGAGGCCGAGGCGCTTCTGCAGTTCGCGGATCTCCAGCCCCACCTCGGAGCGGAGCTTGGCGTCCAGGTTCGACAGCGGCTCGTCGAGGAGGAACACCGCCGGGCTCACCACCAGGGCGCGAGCGAGCGCGACGCGCTGCTGCTGGCCGCCCGAGAGCTGGCGCGGCAGCCGGTCGGCGAGCGCGTCGAGGCGCACCAGCCGCAGCGCCTCGGCGATGCGCCGGTCGCGCTCGGCCTTGCCCACCTTCCGCATCTCCAGGCCGAAGCCGACATTGTCGGCGACGCTCATGTGCGGGAACAGCGCGTAGGACTGGAACACCATGCCGGTGTCGCGGGCATGGGGCGGCAGCCGCGTCACGTCGCGCCCGCCGATCACGACGCGGCCGGCGCTCGGCTCGATGAAGCCCGCGACCATGCGCAGCGTCGTGGTCTTGCCGCAGCCCGACGGTCCGAGCAGTGCCACCAGCTCGCCCTGGCGGATGTCGAGGTCGACGCCGGCGACGGCGGTGGCCTCGCCGTAGCGCTTGGTGAGGCCGTCGAGGAGAAGCGTGCCCATCAGACGATCCGCGAGAGCTTCACGAAGCGGTCGGTGACCAGCATCAGGATCGTCACCATCAGGATCTGCGCGGTCGCGACGGCGGCCAGGGTCGGGTCCATTCGGAATTCCAGGTAGCTCAGCATGGCGACGGGCAGGGTGGTGCGCCCCGGGCCGACGAGGAGGAGGTTGAGTTCGAGGTTCTCGAAGCTCGCCACGAAGGAGAACAGGGCGGCGGCGACGATGCCGGGCCGCAGCATCGGGAGCGTGATGCGGCGGAAGACCGTAAAGGGCCGCGCCCCGAGATTGGCCGCCGCCTCCTCCGCCGCGCGGTCGAGGCCCGCCAAGCTCGCGGTGACGAGGCGCACCGTCCAGGGGATGGTGATCAGCACGTTGGCGGCCACCAGACCGCCCAGCGTCGCCTTGATGTCCATGTCGAGCCAGTCCTCGGCCCGCAGGGTGAACATGTAGAGGGCCGAGCCGGCGACGATCGCCGGCACCGCCAGCGGCGCGAGCAGGAAGGTGCCGAGGAGGCCGCGCCCCGGAACGGTCGAGCGCACCAGGGCCAGCGCGGCCGCCGTGCCGAGCGGCACGCCGATCGCCGTGGCGGCGAGCGCGATCTGGAGCGAGGTGAGGAAGCCGCGCGCGAAATCGCGCTGCGCCCAGGCGTTGAGGTACCAGCGCCAGGTCAGGCCCTCGGGCGGGAAGGTCACGATCTCCTGGTCGAAGAACGAGGTCGCGATCACCGTCACGATCGGCGCGAACACGATCGCGTAGGCGAGGACGACCGCCGCCAGGAAGGCGAGGCGGCCGAGACGGGCCGACGGGCCGGGAGAGAGGGAGGCGACGCTCATGCGGTTCACGGGTTCGAGGGCGACGGCGTCCGGATCATAGCTGACCTATTTGTAAGACAGGTGTTCGGCCTTGTGGCAAGATGGGTGCCAGGCCGCAATCCGCGCTGCGCGCCCGTCACGCCACCGCCTCGCGGAAGCGGGCCCCGGCGAAGGCGGCGTCGCCCGCCGGTCCCGCGATCAGGAGCGGCAGCACCGCCTTCCAGGTCTCGATCAGGTCGCGATAGTAGTCGGGATCGGGCCGCAGCACGGTCTGCACGCCCATGCCGCGCATCAGGTTCACCGTCAGGTTGAGGATGATCCGGGCTTCGCGCGGCGGCCGGGCGTCGGAATCGCAGAACTCGACCCAGATCGCGTCGAGGGCGGCGTGGAAGCGCTGCACGACCGGGATCAGGCACTGGCGCAGCTCCGCGTCGGTGCGCGACTCGTTGATCAGCTCCATCGAGAGATGGAAGAACCGGCCCGAGAAGAGCGGCCACAGGAACTCGACGAAGTCGCCGAGCGGCAGCGCCCCCGAGCGCACGTCCTGCGAGACCGCCTTGATCTCGGCCGTGCCGTCGGCGAGCACCGTCTCGAGCGCGGCCAGCACGAGGTCGGCCCGGGTCGGGAAGTGGTGCAGCAGCGCCCCGCGGGAGACCTGCGCGCGCTCGGCGATCTGTTGCGTCGTCGCGGCGTGGTAGCCGACGGCGTAGATCTCGTCGATCGTCGCGCGCACCAGCCGCTCGCGGGTCGCGAGGCTGCGCGCCTGGGGCTGCCGTCCGGTCTGCGCCACCGATCCTCCCGGGCCTGAACGCCTGAATAAAAAACAAGCTTGCCTGTTTTTTTCTCGCTGTCCAGTGTGCCGCCACGCCCGCGCGCCCTGATCCCCGGGCCGCCTCGCACGACAAAGGGACTGCCCGCATGAGCGCCGACCTCGTCCTGTTCCGCAACGCCCGGGTCCTCGACGGCACCCACGACACCGCGCTCGACGGCCACGACGTGCTGGTCGAGGGCGGCACGATCCGGGAGGTGTCGGACAAGCCGCTGAAAGCGGCCTCGGCCCGCGTCATCGACCTCGCCGGCCGCACCCTGATGCCGGGCCTGATCGACTGCCACGTCCACGTCATCGCGACGATCCCCGACCTCGGCGCCAATGCCGAGCTGCCGGATTCGCTGGTGGCGCTGCGCACCGCCAAGATCATGCGCGGGATGCTGATGCGCGGCTTCACCACCGTGCGCGATCTCGGGGGCGCCGATCACGGGCTGGTCATGGCGGTGCGCGAAGGGCTGATCGACGGCCCGCGCCTGGTGATCTGCGGCAAGGCCCTGTCGCAGACCGGCGGTCACACCGACTATCGCGGCCGCTATCACGCCCGCGATGTCGGCCATTACGGCACCAAGCTCGGCGCCATGGGCCGGGTCTGCGACGGGGTCGACGCCGTGCGCCGCGTCGCCCGCGAGGAGATCAAGGCCGGGGCCGACTTCATCAAGATCATGGCCAATGGCGGTGTCTCCTCGCCGACCGACCCGATCGCGTTCCTGGGCTACTCGGTGGACGAGCTGCGGGCGATCGTCGAGGAGGCGGAGAACGCCCAGACCTACGTCGCCGCCCATCTCTATACCGACGCGGCGATCCGCCGGGCGGTCGAGTGCGGGGTGATCTCGGTCGAGCACGGCAACCTCGTGACGCCCGAGACCGCGCGGCTGATCCACGACAAGGGCGCCTACGTGGTGCCGACCAACGTCACCTTCGACGCTCTCGCCAAGGAGGGCGCGTCCCTGGGCCTGCCGCCGGCCTCGGTCGCCAAGATCGAGGACGTGCGCGAGGCGGGTCTCCACGCCCTCGAGACCCTGCGCGACGCCGGCGTGATGATGGCCTACGGCACCGACCTCCTGGGCGAGATGCACCGCCACCAGTCGGAGGAGTTCGTGATCCGCGGCCGCTGCCTGCCGGCGATCGAGGTGATCCGCTCGGCGACGATCAACGCCGCCAAGGTCGTGCGCCTGGAGGGCAAGGCCGGCGTGGTGGCGCCGGGCGCCTTCGCCGACCTGATCGTGGTCGACGGCGATCCGCTGGCCGACCTGTCGCTGCTGACCGGCCAGGGCCGGCACATGCCGGCGATCATGATCGACGGGCGCTTCGTAAAGGACGCGCTGGCGGCCTGAGACGCCGTCCGGGCGGCCGCGCTCCGAGACCATGCGCCGACGGGGCCCCGGCGGAGGCCGGGCCCCGTCGGCGTCCGGCGCGGTTCAGCAGACCCGCGACTTGGCGCTGCCGCAGGTCGGGGCCGGCGGCGGGCAGGCCGGAGCCGGCGGGGGGCACGGCGGCGGGCAGGCGGGCAGGCAGCAGCCGCCGGCGACGGTGCCGAGGGACTTGGCGTCGAGCTTCTTCATGATGCCGTTCTCTGGTGTTTGCAGCCCTGTCGGTCGGCTGCGAATTCAAATTGAACCCTGGTTCGAATGCTGTCCATTGCCATGGATATATTGTTACATTGAGAAAAAATCGAGAAGCATGAGATTTATTTTCTCCGCAATGACTTGAATTGTTAGATCATAGATTGCGTAAGTATTCTTGAGCCGGGATCCGGCCGGCCGGCCGGCCGGATCGGCGAGGCCGGGCGTTCCCGCCCGCGAATGGCGGCCGCGTCGAGGCGGGCAGGTCGGGATCGGCTGCCGCAAGACGGCGGCCCGTCAAGATCGGGGACCGGCGCGGCGACGACAGCCATCCGTCCCGCCCGGCGGTGTATCTGGCCGCAAGGTGAGCGTATTTTTTCTCGTGGCACCGGCCCGGATCGTCAGAAACGGCGAGATGGACCGGCCGCATCGACCGCTGCCCGGCAATCTCGTCGGCGCGCCAAAAAGGCTCGGCCACCCAGGAGATCGCCCGCAACGTCGCCGAGGCCGCGACCGGAACCGGCGCGGTCACCGGCACCGTCGCGACCCTGGCCGAGGCCGCCGGGGAGACCGGAGCGGCCGCAGCCCAGGTGGTCGGCGCCGCCTCCGAGATGCCGCGCCGGTCCGAGCACCTCTCCGTGGAGGTCGCGCGCTTCCGGGCGACGGTGCGGGCCGCCTGAACCGGGGGTCCGGGGCGGTCTATCCCGCCGCCCGCACCACGCGCGCCCCGGCGCCCTCCGCGTCCGCGCATTGCGCGTCCGTGGCGCCCGCGTCGGTCACCAGCGTCCAGCGGCCGGGCAGGGGCGCCCAGGCGCCCTGCGTCGCGCGGCCGAGCTTGGAGGAATCCATCAGCACCACCACCTCGGCCGCCTGCTCCATCATCAGCGACTTGAGCGAGACCTGCTCGAGGGCCGCCTCGCACAGGCCGCGGCCGGCCACGAACCCGTCGCCGCTCACCACCGCCTTGTCGGCGGTGAGGCGGCGCAGGGCCGCCTCGGCGAGGGGGCCGAGCGTGCTCATGCTGCCGGGCCGCACCGCCCCGCCGAGCACCGTGAGGGTGAGGCCGGGC
Source organism: Methylobacterium ajmalii (assembly GCF_016613415.1). Classification (GTDB taxonomy): domain Bacteria; phylum Pseudomonadota; class Alphaproteobacteria; order Rhizobiales; family Beijerinckiaceae; genus Methylobacterium; species Methylobacterium ajmalii. Next base: position 34,116 of record NZ_JACWCT010000136.1, read on the forward strand.
GCGCCGGCGAGCACGCCCACCAGCGGCAGGTTGTTGGTGACGATCGCGTGGCGCCGCCCGGCGAGGCCGGCCCCGAAGGCCGCCACCGTCGAGCCGCCGTCGAGGATCAGGATGTCGTCGTCGGTAAGCAGCGAGAGGGCGGCCCGCGCGATGGCGGCCTTCTCGGGCCGTGCCTGCGCCTCGCGCTCCGGCAGGCTCGTCTCGGGGAGCGGATGGGCGATCACCGCGCCGCCATAGGTGCGGGTGATCGTCTTCTCGCTCGCCAGCCGCTGCAGGTCGCGCCGGATCGTCGAGGCGGAGACGCCGAAGCGCTCCGCCAGCTCCTCGACCACGACCTCGCCGGCCTGGAGCGCCTCCAGCAGCAGCGGGTGACGGTGCCGGCCGCGGGTCATGGCTGTCAGACCGCCTGGCGCGGGGCCAGATCGACGGCCTGGCGCAGGGCCTCGACCAGCGAGCCCTCGTCGGCGATGCCCTTGCCGGCGATGTCGAAGGCGGTGCCGTGATCGACCGAGGTACGGATCACCGGCAGGCCGACGGTGATGTTCACCCCCGCCTCGAGGCCGAGAACCTTGATCGGGCCGTGGCCCTGGTCGTGGTACATCGCCACCACGAGGTCGTAGTCGCCCCGGCCCGCCAGGAAGAACAGCGTGTCGGCCGGCAGCGGCCCCTCGACCCGCCAGCCCTTCGCCCGGCAGGCTTGAACCGCCGGCGTGATCTTCTCCGCCTCCTCGCCGCGGCCGAACAGGCCGTTCTCGCCGGCATGCGGGTTGATCGCGCAGACGCCGATCCGCGGATTCGCGAGTCCCGCCTTGAGCAGGGTGTCGTGGCCGCGGGCGATCACCCGCTCGACGAGGCCCGGCTCGATCCGCGCGATGGCGTCGATCAGCCCGATATGGGTCGTGACGTGGATCACCCGGAGCTTGGGCGAGACCAGCATCATCGAGACCTCCGGCGTGCCGGTGAGGGCGGCCAGAAGCTCGGTATGGCCCGGATACTTGTGGCCGGCGGCGTGCAGCGCCTCCTTGCTCAGGGGCGCGGTGCAGATCGCCGCGGCCTCGCCGGCCTGGACCACCCGGACGGCGCGCTCGATGTAGCGGAACGCCGCCTCGCCGGAGACCGGCGAGACGCGCCCGAACGGATGGTCCTTCGGGATCAGCCCGAGATCGACGCAGGCCACGGTGCCGGGCGCGTCGGTCGCTTCACGGGGCGAGGCGACGGCCTGCACCGTCAGGTCTTTTCCGACGATGCGGCCGGCCTCGCGCAGGCGCTCGGCGTCGCCGATCACGACCGGCCGGCAGAGCGCCGCGATGTCGGGCCGGGCGAGCGCCTTCATGATGATCTCGGGGCCGATGCCGGAGGCATCGCCCATGGTGATCGCGACGGTCGGTCGGCTCATGTCGGAGACCCTTCGTGTCTGATGGCCCGGAGGTGGTGGACGGCGCGCAGGAGCGTGTCCTCGCTGCCGAAGGCTCCGGCCTTGGTGACGATCGGCACGCGGAGGCGGCCCCGCGTCACGCCGAGGGAGACGCCGGGCTCGATCTCGTCGACCAGCGCCAGGCCGTCGACCCCGAACCGCGCCAGGAGCGCCGCCGCGGTCTCGCCGCCGGTCGCCACCAGGGCGCCGAGATGGGGCGCGGCCGGGGCGAGGAGCGCGCCGAGCGCGGTCGCGAGGCGAGACCCGATGGCGAGATCGGGCGCCTCGCCCATCGCGACCTCGACCAGCACGTCGTCCCCGACGGCGAGGCGCGCCGCGATCGCCTCGCACCAGCGCCGCCGCTCGGCCTCGCCCGCCTCGATGAGCCAGTCGGGCGCCACCGGGACGTGGCGCATCCGCGGCTCGGCCGCCAGCTTGCGGGCCGCGGCGCGGGAGACCGCCGCGAGGCTTCCCACCACCACGAGCGTGCCGCCCGGGCCGCTCGCGACCGCCCGGGCGGGGGCGGGCGAGGGAGCG
>NZ_JACWCT010000137.1 GCF_016613415.1 Methylobacterium ajmalii
CTCTCGCGCAGCGTGTCGCGCAGGTTGCGGGCCGCGCGGCGCGGTGGCGCGGCGAGTGCCGGCGCCGCCTCCTCGGCGCGGATCTCGGCGGGCGCCAGCCGGGCGACCAGCTGCTCGAGGGCCGCGTGCACGCCCTCCATCGTCGCCTGCATGCGCTTGTCGGACGCGGCCTGCTGGGCGCGCATGTCGGCGAGCGCGGACTGGAGGCCGCCCAGCCCCTCGGCGGCGACCGCGCCCTTGCGCTCGGCCCCGAGCGAGTCGGCGACGCTGCGGGCGGCGCGCTCCGCCGCGGCCTGGATCGGCGCCTCGTCGCGCAGGAGCGCGACCTGGGCGAGGAGGTCGCCCATCGTCCGCTCGAGGCCGGCGAGCGCCGGGTCGCTGCCGCGGGTGTCGATGCGGCCGGCCAGCGCCAGGACCTGGCGCTCGAGCCCGTCCAGGGTCTCGCCGCCGGCGCCCGGGCCGACCCGGTCGAGCTTGTCGGCGAGGCTGCGCAGCATGCCGTGGATCGACGCGAGGTCGCTGCTCGGCAGCGCCGGCTGGCGCAGGGCCTCGCCGATCTGCTCGAGGCGCTCCATCACGTCGCCGACGGTGTTCACCGCCGCGACCTGGTCGACCTTGGCCGAGAGGGCGTCGATGCGCCCGAGGATGTCGCCGGCCGCGTTCGGCTGGTCGCGCCGCTCGGCCCGGAGGTCGTCGATCTTGCGGTCGAGGTCGGCGATGCCCTGGACGAGGGCCGGCGCATCCGCGGCCGGGGCGCGCACGCCCTCGCGGATCTCCTCGAGCAGCGGCCGCAGCTCGTTCATCAGCGCCGGGCTGTCGAGCATGCCGTCGCCGAGCCGGGTCACCGTCTCGGTCAGCTCGTCGACGGACCGGGCGAGGTTCTGCACTCGCGCGGGCTCGGCGAGGATCGCGATCTGGGCGCGGATCTCGTCGAGCTCTCCGAACAGCTTGGCGAGCGCGTCGCGGTCGGCGAGGCCGGCGCGGTCGGGGTCGAGCGCGCCGTCGGCCTGGCGGGCCAGACGCTCGACGTCCTGCGCGACCCGTGCATGCACGTCGGCGGCGACCTCCTCGGCGAGGCGGCCGACCTGGACCCGCATCAGGTCGATGGGACCGGCGACCGCCACGAGGTCGGCCGGATCGCGGGCCCGCTGCACCTCGTCGGCGAGGGTGCGGACCGCCTGCTCCAGCGTCACGAGGTCGCCGCTGGTCGCGAGCGAGCCGATGGATTCGCGCAGGCGGGAGGTCTCGGCCTGCAGGCCGGCGATGGCCGGCGAGAGGGCGTCGGCGGCGGCTTCCGTGCTCTCGACCACCCGAGCGAGGTCGCGCCGCAGGCCGTCGACCAGGATCTCGCCCTCCTCCTCGGGAGAGCCTTCGTCCAGCTGCTGCTGGCGCTGGCGGATCTCCGCCACCGCGGCGGCGAGGCTGTCGGGGGCCGGGCGGCCGCGCCGGCCGACCGGGCGCGGGGCCGGCTCGCGCGTGACGGTCTCGGACAGGCGGGTCTCGATGCCCTTCACCGCCTTGGCGACAACCTCGTCCGTTGCCTCGCGGCCCTCGGTGATGCGCCGGTCGATCGCGTCGAGGCGCCGGCCGATCGCCGCCACGGCCTCGATAAGCGCGGCGTCGCCCGAAATCGTCGCCGGGATCGAAGCGGACGGAATCGCCGTGGCCGTGACCGGAGCCTGGGCCGGGACCGGCTGCGCGGGCGCCGGCGGGGAACGGACGGGCTCGGCGACCGGGCCGCGCGCCGCGCGGGGGCGCTGGTGGCGCGGTCCGTCATGATGCCACGAGCGGTCGCCCCGACGGGTCTCCTCGGGATCGGCCGGGAGATAGGCCTGAGCCTGGAACGCATCGTTGCGGGTGCGGCGGGAACCCGCGGCCGCACGGCGTGGTTGCTGACGCACCCCGGCTCGGGCCGACCCCTGGCTGATCGCTTCCGCCAGCCACTCATCCACCGACAGGCCGGCGCGCCGTGCCGCCTCGCGGGCGGCGTCGCGCAGCTCCGGATCGAAGGCGTCGAGGGTAGGAGCGGTCCGTCGCATGGCGGGCTCTGCGCAAGGGTGGCCGAAGGGTCTCGCGGATAGGCACCGGCCGGGGCCGGTCGAAACCCGGCACCCTGCTCGATCGTGAAGATCCGGTCAGCGGCCGCGGCCTGAAAGGTTTCTCCGGGCACTTTCGTTCGACACGGTAAACAAGTGGTTAAGGACCCGCCCGAGCGGCCGCCAGGGAATGGAATCGCTGCCATACGGTTGCGCACGCAACATGATTTTGAGCGATTTATGTCCACAACCACAGCGCGTCATCCGGGCTCGCGCCGGGCGGATTTGGGCGATTTTTGCCGACGATCCGGAACGTAACGGTAAGCCGTTTTTCGTCATAAGCTATTGATACATAACGCTTTTTACCGTAAGTAACACACGCCCAAGTTGGCCTTACCTTTCCCTAAGGGAGGTCATTTGACCTTCTTTGTGTCATCACGGTGCCGATTGGTGCTGGTGGTTTCGGACGCGTCTCGCGGCCCAACGGGGGAAGACGGCATGGCTTATGATCGGCAGACCGAGAGCGGCAGGGGGGCGTCGGTCCGCTCCGGCGGATCCGCGTCGCGCACCGGCCGTCCCTCGGGGCGCTCGACCGCGCCGGCGACCCTGACCATCGGCGACCTCGCCGAGGAGTTCGGCGTCACCCTGCGGGCGCTGCGCTTCTACGAGGCGAAGGGCCTGCTGCATCCGCAGCGCCGCGGGACGACCCGCCTCTACACGGAGGACGATCGCTCGCGCCTCGCGACCATCCTGCGCGGCAAGGAACTCGGCTTCACGCTGCGGGAGATCGCCGCGATGGTCGACGGCGACGAGTTGGCGGAGACCGGGACCGGCGGCGCGCTCGCCCTCAGCCCGGCCCAGGTTGCCGAGCAGATCACCCATCTGGAGAACCAGAAGGCCGAGATCGAGCGTGCGCTCGAGGCCCTGCGCGGCTACGGCAAGGCCGTCGCCAGCGCCTGACCACCGCCCGGCGGCGCCTTGCGGGGGCAGGCGCCGCCCGGAACCGTGACCCGACGATCCGACACCACGATACGCCGTCCCGGCCGCGTCTTGCCGGCGACGTCTTGCCGGCGACGTCTTGCCGGCCGTTTCACCCGTGACGCCTTGGCCGACGCGTCGCCCCCCTTCCGTTCCCCATCGAGATAGTTTAGATATGAACTATCTCGCCGCGGCCGACGCCGTGCGCGGGGAAGGATCTGATCCTGGGAGCGGGGGAAACATGCCGAGCTACAAGGCGCCGGTGGAGGACGTGCTGTTCCTCCTCAACGACGTGTTCGGATTCGCGCGCTACAGCAACCTTCCGGGCTTCGCCGACGCGACGCCCGACGTGGTGGAGGCGGTGATCGCCGAGGGCGCGAAGCTCTGCGAAGAGGTGCTGGCGCCGCTCAACCGCGTCGGCGACACGGAGGGCTGCACCCGCCACCCGGATGGCAGCGTGACGACGCCGAAAGGCTTCAAGGCCGGCTACGACGCCTACGCGGGCGGCGGCTGGATGGGCCTCTCGATGCCGGCCGAATATGGCGGCCAGGGCCTGCCCCACACCCTCAACAGCGTGATGCAGGAATTCGTCTCCGGCGCCAACATCGCGCTCGGCATGTATCCGGGTCTGACGCAAGGCGCCATGGCCGCCCTCCTGGAGCACGGCTCCGAGGAGCAGAAGCAGACCTACCTCCCCAAGATGGTCGAGGGCACCTGGACCGGGACGATGAACCTGACCGAGCCGCATTGCGGCACGGATCTCGGCCTCCTGAAGACCAAGGCCGTGCCGAACGGCGACGGCTCCTACGCGCTCACCGGCACCAAGATCTTCATCTCGGCGGGCGACCACGACCTGTCGGAGAACATCATCCACCTGGTGCTCGCCCGGATCGAGGGCGCGCCGGCCGGCACCAAGGGCATCTCGCTCTTCGTGGTGCCGAAGTTCCTGGTCGGGCCCGACGGAACGGTGGGCGCCCGCAACGGGGTGTCGTGCGGCGCCATCGAGCACAAGATGGGCATCCACGGCAACGCCACCTGCGTGATGAACTACGACGGCGCCACGGGCTGGCTCGTCGGCGAGGCCAATCGCGGTCTCAACGCGATGTTCGTGATGATGAACGAGGCGCGGCTGGCCGTCGGCATCCAGGGCCTCGGCCAATCCGAGGTCGCCTACCAGAATGCCGTCGCCTACGCCCGCGACCGGCTCCAGGGCCGTTCGCTCACCGGCGCCAAGGCGCCCGAGAAGCCTGCCGACCCGATCATCGTCCACCCGGACGTGCGCCGGACGCTGATGACCATCCGGTCGTTCAACGAGGCGGCCCGGGCGCTCGTCATCTGGACCGCGCTCCAGGCCGACATCGCCCACCGCTCCGAGGATCCGGCCGCCCGCCAGGCGGCGGAGGACCACATGGGCCTGCTGACCCCGGTGGTGAAGGGCGTGCTGACCGACCGGGGCTTCGCCAACGCGGTCGACGCCCAGCAGATGTTCGGCGGCCACGGCTACATCGAGGAATGGGGGATGTCGCAATTCGTGCGCGACGCCCGCATCGCCCAGATCTACGAGGGCGCCAACGGCATCCAGGCGATGGACCTCGTCGGCCGGAAACTGCCGCGCGACGGCGGCCGGGCGATGATGCGCTTCCTCGCCGAGGTCGAGGGTTTCTGCAAGGAGAACGCCGAGGACGAGAGCCTCAAGGTGTTCACCGGCCCGCTGATGAAGAGCCTCGGCCACCTGCAGCAGGCGACGATGTGGCTGATGCAGAACGCCATGGCCAAGCCCGACAACGCGGGCGCGGCCGCGACCGACTACATGCACCTGATGGGCCTCGTCGCCATGGGCTACATGTGGGGCCGCATCGCGAAGGCGACCGCCGAGAAAAAGACCTCCGGCGAGGGCATCGCCGAGCGCCTCGACGCGCGGCTTGCCACCGGCCGCTTCTACGTCGAACGTGTGCTGCCCGAGACCGGCACCCGGCTCGCCCGGATCTCGGCCGGGTCGGACGCCGTGATGGCGGTGCCGGCGGAGCTGTTCTAGGCGCTGCGGTCGACCATGGGCGCCTGGGGGCTGGGAGCTTTCGAGAACGACGGCGCTTTCGAGAGTTTCTGTCGTGTGCGGGACGGCAAGATCGACGCGATTGCGCAAGCTTTCGCGTCGGCCCTGGCGCAAGCAGACTATCTGGAGGTCGACGCAGGGCAAAATGCCGTTGCTGCAGCCGAGATGGTCGCGACCGCCTATGATCGACCGGATCGGAAACTGCCCGACGACATAAGAGACATCATCGCTGCTCAAGCGGCGAGGATTCGCGACGTTCCTGAGCTAATCGGACAAGCCCGCGCCTCCCTCGCGCGGGTCTTGACGGACGGTTCGGAGATCGCGGAACTCTGGGACGAAGTGGGCGAAAGTGCCGAGTGGCGTGAACGAGTCACCGATCTCGATCGACGCCTGAACGACATCAAGGGTGCGTAGCACCATCGGGCACTCTCGAGTGCCCAACATTCGCGATATGCGGCGAAGCATGCCAGAGCCTCCCCCCAGAAGGGGCGGCCTGAGGAGGACGAGATGCCCGACGCCTACATCTACGACCACGTCCGCACGCCCCGCGGCCGCGGCAAGCCCGACGGCTCGCTGCACGAGGTGACGGCGCTCCGCCTCGCCGAGACGGCGCTCCGTGCCCTCAAGGACCGCAATTCCCTCGACACCAGGCTCGTCGACGACGTGGTGCTGGGCTGCGTCGATCCGGTCGGCGAGGCCGGCGGCGACATCGCGCGCGCCGCGGCGCTCGTGGCCGATTACGGCATCCACGTCCCGGGCGTGCAGATCAACCGGTTCTGCGCCTCGGGCCTCGACGCGGTGAACTTCGCCGCCGCCCAGGTGATGAGCGGCCAGCACGACATGGCGGTCGGCGGCGGCGTCGAATCGATGAGCCGCATCGGTATCGGCGCGTCGGGCGGCGCCTGGCCGGTCGATCCGGCCATCGCCATCAAGTCGTACTTCATGCCGCAGGGCGTCTCGGCCGACCTGATCGCCACCAAGTACGGCTTTTCCCGCGACGAGTGCGACGCCTACGCGGTCGAATCGCAGAAGCGCGCCGCCCGCTCCTGGGAGGACGGCCGGTTCAGGAACTCGGTCGTGCCGGTGCGCGACGTCAACGGCCTGACGCTGCTGGACCACGACGAGCACCGCCGGCCGAGCACCGACATGCAGTCGCTGGGGTCGCTCAAGCCCTCCTTCGTGCAGATGGGCCAGATGGGCGGCTTCGACGCCGTCGCCATCGACGCGCATCCGGACGTCGAGGCGGTCGAGCACGTCCACCATGCCGGCAACTCGTCGGGCATCGTCGACGGCGCCGCCGCGGTGCTGATCGGCTCGCAGGAAGCCGGCGAGAAGGCGGGCCTGAAGCCCCGCGCCCGCATCCGGGCGTTCGCCAATATCGGCTCGGACCCGGCCCTGATGCTGACCGGCCCGGTCGACGTGACGCGCAAGGTACTGGCGCGCGCCGGGATGAGCATCGGCGACATCGACCTGTTCGAGGTCAACGAGGCCTTCGCGGCGGTGGTGCTTCGCTTCCTCCAGGCCTTCGACGTCGATCCGGCCAAGGTCAACGTCAACGGCGGCGCCATCGCGCTCGGCCACCCGCTCGGCGCCACCGGCGCGATGATCCTCGGCACCGTGCTCGACGAGCTGGAGCGGACGGGCAAGCGGACCGCCCTCGTCACCCTCTGCATCGGCGCCGGCATGGGCACCGCCACCATCATCGAGCGGGTGTGAGCCTGATGCGTCCCCTCCCCCGCCTCGCCGCCGGGCTCGCCCTCGCCCTCGTGCTGGCCGGCACCGCCCGGGCCGACGACGAGCGCCTGACGCTCGCCCGCGACATCGTCACCAAGACGGTGGCGCGCAACCTCACGGCCGCCTTCAAGCAGGCCGAGGAAAAAACCCTCTCGGCGATGACCGCCGAGCAATCGGCCAAGCTGCGCCCGGACCTGGAGAAGACCTTCGCGCAGGAGCGCGACGGCCTCGTCGACGGGCTCGCGAAGGAATACGCGCAGAAGTTCGATGCGGCCGAGCTGAAGCGGCTGGCCGCGATCTACGACGACCCGGTCTACCAGAAGTTCCAGGCGCTCAACGCCGATCCGACCTCGATGGTCACCACGATCACCAAGGACGCGGTGACCAAGATGATGAACCTGCTCTCGCTGGCGGCCCTGTCGCAGCAGGGCAACGGCCAGGCCCCCGCGCCCGGGGCGGCTCCCGCCCCCGCTCCGATGCCCGCACCGGCCCCGGTGCCCGCCCCGGCCAAGCCGTAATCGCTCTCACGAGGCCTTCGCCATGAACCTCACGAATTTCCGCTTCGAGACCGATGCCGACGGCGTGGCGCTCGCCACCTGGGACATGCCCGGCCGCTCGATGAACGTCGTCACCCCGGAGGTGATGGACGAGCTCAACCAGATCGTCGACGCCGTGGTGGCGGACGCCGCCATCAAGGGCTGCGTGATCACCTCGGGCAAGGACACCTTCTCGGGCGGCGCCGACCTGACGATGCTCCAGGGCCTCGGCGTCGAGCACGCCCGGCTGTCGCGCGAGCGCGGCGAGGAGGAGGCGATGCGCTTCTTCTTCGAGGAATCGCGCCGGCTGACGCTCCTCTACCGCAAGCTCGAGACCTGCGGGAAGCCGTTCGCGGCGGCCGTGCAAGGCACCTGCCTCGGCGGCGCCTTCGAGCTGGCGCTGGCCTGCCACCACCGGGTGCTGTCGGACGACGACAAGACCCGCGTCGGCCTGCCGGAGATCAAGGTCGGGCTGTTTCCGGGCGCCGGCGGCACCCAGCGCGTCGCCCGCCTGATGCAGACCGGCGACGCCCTGCAGATGCTCTTCAAGGGCGAGCAGATCCGCCCGCTGATGGCCCGCAACATGGGCCTCGCCCACGCGGTGGCGCCCCGCGCCGAGATCGTCGCGAAGGCGGGTGAGTGGATCAAGGCCGGCGGCTCGGCCGTCGCGCCCTGGGACCAGCCGAAGTTCAAGGCGCCGTCCGGCAAAGTCTACTCCCCCGCCGGGATGATGACCTGGCCGCCGGCCAACGCCATCTACCGCCGCGAGACCCACGACAACTACCCCGCCGCCAAGGCGATCCTGCATGCCGTCTACGAGGGCCTGCAGCTGCCGATGGACCTGGCGCTCAAGGTCGAGAGCCGGTACTTCGCCAAGATCCTGCGCTCGCCGGAAGCGGCCGCGATGATCCGCACCCTGTTCCTGTCGATGGGCGAGCTCAACAAGGGCGCCCGCCGGCCGAAGGGCGTCGGTGCGGTCTCGCTCAAGAAGGTCGGCGTCGTCGGCGCCGGCTTCATGGGGGCGGGTATCGCCTATGTCTCGGCCAATGCCGGGCTCGAGGTCGTGCTGGTCGACCAGTCGGCGGAAGCGGCCGAGAAGGGCAAGGCCTACGCCCACAAGCTCGTCTCCGACCAGATCATGAAGGGCCGCGCCAAGACCGCCGACCGCGACGCGCTCTTGTCCCGCATCACCGCGACGAACGACTACGCCGCGCTCGCCGGATGCGACCTCGTGGTCGAGGCGGTGTTCGAGGACCCGAAGGTCAAGGCCGAGGTGATCGCCAAGGTCGAGGCGGTGATCGGGCCCGACGCGATCTTCGCCTCCAACACCTCGACCCTGCCGATCAGCGGACTCGCCAAGGCCTCGTCGCGATCCGCGCAGTTCATCGGCATCCACTTCTTCTCGCCGGTCGAGAAGATGATGCTGGTCGAGATCATCATGGGAGAGGCGACCGGCGAGCGCGCGCTGGCGGTGGCCCTCGACTACGTCCGGGCAATCAAGAAGACCCCGATCGTCGTCAACGACGCCCGCGGCTTCTTCGCCAACCGCTGCGTCGGCGCCTACATCCTCGAAGGCCACCTGATGCTGGCCGAGGGCGTGCCGGCGGCGATGATCGAGAATGCCGGGCGCCAGGCCGGCATGCCGGTGGGCCCGCTCTCGCTCAACGACGAGGTCGGCGTCGACCTCGCCCTCAAGATCGTCAAGGCGACGAAGGCACAGGTCGGCGAGGCTGCCGTCAATCCGCACCAGGAGCGTCTGCTCACGGCGCTGGTCGAGGGCGAGGGCCGGCTCGGGCGCAAGAACCGCAAGGGCTTCTACGATTATCCCGAGCAGGGTTCGAAGAAGCTGTGGCCGGGGCTGCGCGACCTGCAGGAGACGAAGGTCGACCCGGATTCAGTGGACTTCTCGGAGCTGAAGCAGCGCCTCCTCGTCACCCAGGCGCTGGAGGCGGCCCGCACATTCGGCGAGGGCGTCGTCACCGACCCGCGCGAGGCCGATGTCGGCTCGATCCTCGGCTTCGGCTTCGCGCCGTTCACCGGGGGCGCCCTGTCCTACATCGACTTCATGGGCGCGGCGCGGTTCGTCGAGCTGTGCCGCACGCTGGAGGCCAGGCACGGAGCCCGCTTCGCCCCGCCGGCGACCCTGGTGGCGATGGCCGAGCGCGGCGGCACCTTCTACGGCGAGGCGGCGAAGAAGGCCGCGTGACAGGCGCGCGGCGCGAAAGCCGGGTCGACCTGCTTGCCCGGCTCGCCCCATTCAACACCTCATCCTGAGGCGTCAGTCCATCGAAGTTGGACTGACCTCGAAGGAGGGTTCCAGTGATCGCGAGACGTCAGGAGCCCTCTTTCGAGGCTCCCTTCGGTCGCACCTCAGGATGAGGCGGGGGGTTGGGATGGGCGAGGGCATGAGATCAGAGCGAACGCGAGACGATCCCGCCCTGCCATCTGCCTGAGATGCATCACGGGCATCCTGTCCGGGCGGCGCCTTCGCCGTCTGGAACGACCGTGTGACGAATCAGAACACTCCTTCGCCCGCCCGCCGGATCGTGCTGGTGGCGAATGTCGCGGCGGGCTCGCTGGTCGATGGAGGATTGACGCCGGAGGTCCTCGGCAAGCGCCTGGAGGCGGCGGGCCTGGACGTGGTGGCCGAGCCGCGCCCGGATGCGCCCCTGCCCGAACGGCTGGAAGCCGCGGCGACCATGCCTGATATCGACGCCGTGGCGGTGGCCGGCGGCGACGGGACCCTGGCCTGCGCCGCGCAGGCCCTGACCGGCAAGCAAGCCCCCCTCGGCATCCTGCCGCTCGGCACCATGAACCTGCTGGCGAAGGACCTCGGGCTGCCCCTCGACCTCGACGCGGCGGTGCAGGTGCTGGCGACCGGCACGGTGCGGGCGATCGATGCCGGCGAGGTCAACGGCCACGTCTTCCTGATCAACTCGGTGCTCGGCTTGCCGGCCCGGATGGCCCGCCACCGCGAGGCGAAACGCGGGCGGATGGGCGTGCTCGACGTGGTCAGGATGGGGGCCGGCCTCCTGCGCCATCTCGGGCGCTACCCGCGGGACCGCGCCGTGCTCACCCTCGCGGGCGAGAGCCGGCGCGTGCGCTTCCGGACGCTGGCGGTGGTCTGCGGCGACTACCGGGAAGGATTGGGCCAGGTTCTCTCGCGCGCGGGCGTCGACGGCGGGCACCTCACGCTCTACCTCGTCGAGACCCTGTCGGCGGCGCGGCTCGTGCGGCTCGGGCTCGGCTTCGCGGTCGGCGAGTGGCGCCGCCTGCCCGACCTCGAACGGCACGAGACCGACGCCCTGATGCTCGACGCCCGCAAGGCCCTGCGGGTCATGAACGACGGAGAGGTCGTGCTGATCGCCCCACCCCTGCACTACCGCCTTCGCGCGTCCGCCCTGCGGGTCCTCGTACCGGCGGAGGATCCCCGGTGAAGCGGATCGCCCATATCTCGGACCTGCATTTCGGCCGCACCGACCCGGCCGTGGTGGAAGGCCTGGTGGCGGAGCTGAACCGCGACGGCCCGGACCTGATCATCATCTCGGGCGACTTCACCATGCGGGCCCGCACCCGGGAATACCTGGAGGCCAAGGCCTTCCTCGACCGGCTGCCGCATCCCTGGATCGCCGTGCCGGGCAACCACGACATCTCGCCGTTCCGGCTCTGGCAGCGCTTCTTCCATCCGTTCCGGCGCTACAAGCGCTACGTCGCGCCCGAGACCGAGCCGGTCTTCCAGGACGACGAGATCGCGGTGATCTGCCTCAACACCGTGCGGACCTGGGCGCCGGAGACCGACTGGTCGCAGGGCAAGATCACCCGGGCGCAGATCCGCCGCACGGAAGCCAAGCTCGACGCCCTGCCGCCGGGGCTGTTTCGCATCGTGGTCGGCCACCACCCGTTCATGCCCCCGCCCTGGGACGAGGAGGCGCGCCTGGTCGGCCGGGCCGACGAGGCGCTCGACGCCTTCCAGCGCCACGATGTCGGCCTGACGCTCGCCGGCCATCTCCACCGCGGCTACGCCCGCTTCGCCGAGCCGACCCCGGACGGCCCGAAGGCCGAGCTCGACCGGCCGGTGGCCGAGGCGAGCGCCCGGCGCCTGCTCGCGGTCCAGGCCGGCTCCGCCACCTCGACGCGGCTGCGCGGCAACGAGCCCAACGCCTACAACCGGATCACGGTTGAGAACGGGGTCGCCACCGTGCAGGTGCGGTTGTGGACCGGCACGGATTGGTGCGACGCCGCCGAATCGGGCGCGGCACGGTGCGCGGCGCCCGAGTGACGAATCAGGCGGCCGGCGGCAGGGCCGCCGTCACCTCGATCTCGACCTTCATCTCCGGCCGCAGCAGGCCGGCCACCACCACCAGGGTCGCGGCCGGCCGGATCTCCCGCAGCACCCGGCCGCAGACGGTGAGCACCGCCTCGGCGTCCGTGCGGTCGGTGACGTAGTAGGTGGCGCGCACGACCTGCTCCAGCGACGATGCCGCTTCGTCGAGCACGCCCGCGATGGTGCGCCAGCACGCCTCCGCCTGCGCCCCGGCCTCCTCCGGCAGGGTCATCGCGGCATAGTCGTAGCCGGTGGTGCCGGCGACGAACACGAAGCCGTTCTGCACCACCGCGCGGGAATAGCCGTAGTCGCGCTCGAAGCTGGAGCCGCCGTCGATCCGCCGCCGCATGTCCCCTGCCCTCCCGATTCGGCACGCGGACAGCATGGCGCGTCAGCCGACCTCGCTCCAGCCCGCGAAGCCGGCGAGCGGCTCCTGGTCGTAAGCCGCCATCAGGGCCCGCATCGCGGGCTCGTCCCGCAGGCGACCCTCCCTGGCCAATGCCGCCAGCCCCTCGAAGAAGCCCTCGCGACGGAGCGCCGGGGTGAAGGTCAGGGTGAAACGCACCGGGGCATCGCCGCGATTGGCGAAGGCATGCGGCTCGCCGGGGCGCACCAGCACGAACTCGCCGGGGCCCGCCGTCACGTCGCGGTCGTTCAGCCGCAGGGTGAGCGCGCCCTCATGCACCTCGAACGCCTCGGTCAACCGGGCGTGGCGGTGCAAACCCGCCCCGGGCGAGCGCGCCGCCAGGGTGACGGCATAGATGCCGATCGCGTCGCCGGTAGCGTCGCTGCGGGCGAGGTAGCGCACCCGCATCCCGCCGATCGTGACGCCGGTGCCTGGTTCGGGGCTCGTGTCCATGGCGGGGCTCCTCGTCCGGGGGCGGACCTGAAACAACGCCGGGTCAGGGCTTCAGGATGCGGACCGGGGTGATCACCGCGCCGATGATGACCAAGGTCTGCAAGCCGATCGCCCCGACGACCCAGTTGATGACGTCGGTCTTCGCTTCGGCCACCTGTGACTTGATCTCGGATCGGAGCGTCGCATCCATCGTCCGGATGTCGCTGGCGACCACCTTGACCTCTGCGCGAAGGCTGGTCTCGACCGTCGTTATGTCCGTCCGCAGGGCCGATTCGGACGCCTTCACGTCGGCCTTAACCGCGAGATCACCCTGTACCGCCTCCAAGATCGCTTTGGCGAAGCCCTCAGCCTGATCCGGCGACAGCTTCTCCTTGTCCCGCAGGGTGCGAGCCAGCTTCAGGGTGTCGACAGCGACGGCGGTCATGCAGCGCGTCCGGGCACGCGATCATGACTCGATCGAGGGTAGCCCCTCGACCGTTCCACCGCCCTCCTTCCCCTAAGTAAAAACCCCGCCCGGATCGCTCCGGGCGGGGTTCGTCACTTACTCAAGTCGTTGAGGTTTCGGCCTTACTCGGCCGCGACCTTGTGGGCCTGCGAGCCGTCGGTGTAGGTCTCGGGCTTCAGGCGCTGGCCCGGGGCGGCGCGGCCCGGCAGCGGCGGCAGGGCCTTGGCCTTCTCGAGGTCGATGCCGGCGCCCTCCGCGACGCGGCGGCCGTAATCCTCGTCGGCGTGCCAGAAGTGCCAGACCATCCGAAGCTGGATCGCCTCGGGGCACTCCTTCATGTCGGCCACGAGGTTGGCGATCAGGTCGTCGCGCTCCCAATCCTCGAAGGAGCGGTACCGCACGCCGGCCTGGGTGTAGTCGTCCTCGGTGCGGCTGGTCTGGTAGCGGCCGAGCTTGCCCTCGACCGGCTGGTGGTACTCGCGCGCGGGCTTGGGCGCCTCGCGCAGGCCCTGAGCGAGGGTGCTCGGCTCGTAGTTGATGTGCTTGTTCTCGCCGACGCCGTCGACGTAGAACGTCATCTGGCCGTCGCGCTGGTTGGTGGCGGTCTTCACGCCCGGAGCCGGCGCGTTGATCGGCAGCTGCAGGTAGTTCGGGCCGACGCGGTAGCGCTGCGTGTCCGAGTAGGACAGGGTGCGCCCCTGGAGCATCTTGTCGTCCGAGAAGTCGATCCCGTCGACCAGCACGCCGGTCCCGAAGGCCGACTGCTCGACATCGGCGAAGAAGTTGTCCGGCACCCGGTCGAGCACCATGCGACCGCAGGGCAGCAGCGGGAACTGGTCCACCGGCCACAGCTTGGTGTCGTCGAGCGGATCGAACGACAGATGGTCGTTGGGGCCGTCCGGCATGATCTGCACCGCGAACTCCCATTCGGGGAAGTTGCCGGCGGCGATGTTGTCGTACAGGTCCTTGGTCGCGTGACCGACGTCGCGGCCCTGGATCTCGGCGGCCTGGGCCGAGGTCAGGTTGCGCACGCCCTGCTTCGGGATGAAGTGGAACTTGCACAGATGCGCCACGCCCTGGTCGTTGACCAGCTTGTAGGTGTTGACACCCGAGCCCTCCATCTCGCGATAGTTGGCGGGGATACCCCAAGGCGACTTCAGGTGGGTCACCATGTGGATCGACTCGGGGTGCGCCGCCACGAAGTCGAAGAAGCGCCAGGCCTCCTGGCGGTTGGTCACCGGGTCGGGCTTGAAGGCGTGGATCATGTCCGGGAACTTGATCGCGTCCCGGATGAAGAAGACCTTCAGGTTGTTGCCGACGAGGTCCCAGTTGCCGTCGACGGTCTTGAACTTCACCGCGAAGCCGCGCGGGTCGCGGGCGGTCTCCGGGCTCTCCTTGGCGCCGGCCACGGTCGAGAAGCGCACGAACATCGGCGTCTTCACGCCGGTCTCGTTGAGGACTCGGGCGCGGGTGTACTTGGAGGCCGGCTCGCCGCCGATCGTGCCGTAGGCCTCGAAGTAGCCGTGGGCGCCGGCGCCGCGGGCGTGCACGACGCGCTCGGGGATCCGCTCACGGTCGAAATGGGTGATCTTCTCGATGAACTGGTAGTTCTCGAGGGTCGCCGGGCCACGCTCGCCGACCGTGCGCAGGCTCTGATTGTCGCGGACCGGATGGCCCTGGCGGGTCGTCAGGATCGGGCGTTGGTCGCTCATGGAAACTCCTTTGACGTGCAGGCACGGGGTGCCCGGACGGATCACCGCGGGGACACCGTGCGAGGGACCGCTCACATGGGGTCGGTGGGCGGGCAGCCCAACACCCTCGAAGTGGTCTCGCTCCAACCTATGACCCCTGCGTGACCCGAAAACAAATGCATCGTTGCGAAGTTTGCGATAGATGCAGCCTATGAATGTCTCCGGCCTGTCCCTGCGCGATCTCGAATACGTCGTGGCGGTGGCCGAGGAAGGCCATTTCGGCCGCGCCGCCGAACGCTGCGCCGTCAGCCAGCCGACCCTGAGCGTGCAGGTGCGCAAGCTCGAGGAGTTTCTCGGCGTAGCCCTGTTCGAGCGCTCGAACCGCCGGGTGCTGCTCACGCCCGGCGGACAGGCGGTGGTTCGCCAGGCCCGGGCGGTGCTGGCGGAGGCGCGGGCGCTGCTGCTCGTCGCCCGCGAGGGGCGCGACGACGGAACCCTGCGCGGCCGCCTCGTCCTCGCGGCGATCCAGACGCTCGGCCCCTACCTGTTTCCCAAGGTGCTGCGGGACCTGCGCGAGGCCTTCCCGCACCTCGCCCTCGCGCTCAGCGAGGGGCGCACCGCCGAGATCCTGGATGCCCTGCGCGAGGGCAGGGCCGACGCGGCGCTCGTCTCCCTGCCGGTTCCCGAGACCGGGCTCGCGGTCGCGCCGCTGTTCGACGAGCCGTTCCTGCTCGCCTGTCCGGCCGAGCACGCCTTCGCCGCCGGCCCGGCGCCGCGGGCCGGCGACCTCGCGGGCACGGACCTGCTGCTCCTCGACGAGGGCAACTGCCTGCGCGACCAGGCGGCGGCGGCCTGCGGCGCCGGGCCGGCGAGCGGGCGCCACGCCACCAGCCTCGAGACCCTGCGCTCGATGGTGGCGGCGGGCGCCGGCTATACCCTGCTGCCGGCCCTCGCCGCTCCGCCCGGGCCGGACCCGACCGGCCTCACGGTCTGCCGCGGCTTCGGCCCGGACGGGCCGCGGCGCACCATCGCGCTCGCCTGGCGGGCGAGCGACCCCCGCGCCGAGGGACTGGCCGAGCTCGCCGGCTTCTTCCGCCGACATGCGCCGCACGCAACGCTGCCCGTCGGTCACCCGGTCGCGACCGCCCCGCGCGGCGACAGGACGGCGATTTCCGTATAGCGGCTCGTGCGCAACGATTCCTCCGGCGCGACCCGATCCGCGCTCCCATGCCCGATTCCCCCGCCGCCATGGATGCCAGGCCCCCCGCCCCTCCGCTCTCGCTCCGCCCGCTCGCGCGGATGGCGATCCTGTGGGCGGGCCTCGTCCTCGCCTCCGGCGCGCTGGCGGGGCTGTTCCAGCTCACCGGCTTCCCGGCCGCCCTGCTGCTTGGCCCGATGCTCGCGGCGATCGCCTTCGGGGTGCGGGGCGCCCCGATCCGGGTGCCGAAGGTCGGCTTCCAGGCCGCGCAGGCGATGATCGGCTGCCTCGTCGCCCACGCGGTCAACGCCTCGATCGTCGCGACGCTGATGGAGGACGGACTGCTGATCCTGGCGGTGGTCGGCGTCACCGTGGTGGCCTCGGCGATGACCGGCTGGATCCTCACCCACATCCGCCTCCTGCCCGGCACCACCGCGGCCTGGGGCTCGTCGCCGGGCGGGGCCTCCGCCATGGTGGCGATGGCCGAGGAATTCGGCGCCGATCCGCGTCTCGTCGCCTTCATGCAGTACGTCCGGGTCGCCTGCGTGGCGCTCACCGCTTCGGTGGTCGCCCGCCTGCTGGCCGGGAGCGGCGGGACCGTGCCGGGCGGCGACATGGCGCCGGGGCCGCCGGCGGTCCTCGCCACCCTGGCGGTCGCGGGTGTCGGCGCCTGGGCGGGCCTGCGGCTGCGCGTGCCGGCCGGCGCGATGATCGGCCCGCTCGTCCTCGGCGCCGCGCTCCACGCCACCGGGCTCGCCGCGATGGCGCTGCCGTCCTGGCTCCTCGCGCTGGCCTATGCGGGCATCGGCTGGACGGTGGGCCTGCGCTTCACCCCCGCCACCGTGCGGGCGACGATCCACGCCCTGCCGGCGGTTCTGGTCGCGACCTTCGGGCTGATCGGGCTCTGCGGCCTGTGGGCCTGGGGCCTGACCTTCCTGCTGCCGATCGACTTCCTGACCGCCTACCTGGCGACGAGCCCGGGCGGGCTCGATTCGGTGGCGATCATCGCCGTCGGCACCCATTCCGACGTCTCGTTCGTGCTGGCGGTGCAGACCCTGCGGCTCCTCGTCGTCATCGTCACCGGCCCGCTGGTGGCGAAGTGGATCTCCCGGGGCGCCGCCCCCGCCGCCTGAGACGTTCGCGCATCTGTCAAGCTCGCATTCCGCTGCGAAACCCGCTATCCCGGCGCCGGAGGGCTCGAGCCCCGGCGCGACGCCCTCGCCCGTTCCGGACATGTTTGAAGCCGTGCACGACTACATCAAGAAGATCCTCGGCGCCCGCGTCTACGACGTCGCCGTCGAGAGCCCGCTGGATCCGATGCCGCGCCTGTCGCAGCGCCTCGGCGCCCAGGTGCTGCTCAAGCGCGAGGACCTGCAGCCGGTCTTCTCGTTCAAGATCCGGGGCGCCTACAACAAGATGGCGAGCTTGGGCGCGGACGCGCTCGCCCGCGGCGTGATCTGCGCCTCGGCCGGCAACCACGCGCAGGGCGTGGCGCTCGCCGCCAAGCGGCTCGGCGTCACCGCGGTGATCGTGATGCCGCGCACCACCCCGGCGATCAAGGTCGAGGGCGTGAAGTCCCGCGGCGGCCAGGTCGTCCTGCACGGCGACGCCTTCGACGAGGCCTATGCCCACGCCAAGACGCTGGAGGCCGAGCAGGGCCTGACCTTCATCCACCCCTACGATGACCCCGACGTGATCGCCGGCCAGGGCACGATCGGCCTCGAGATCCTGCGCCAGCACGGCGCCCCGATCGAGGCGGTGTTCGTGCCGGTCGGCGGCGGCGGCCTCGCGGCGGGTGTGGCCACCTTCGTCAAGTTCATGCGGCCCGAGACCAAGGTCATCGGCGTCGAGCCCGCCGACGCCGCCAGCATGAAGGCGGCGATCGAGGCCGACGAGCGGGTGATCCTCGACTCGGTCGGCCTGTTCGCCGACGGCGTCGCCGTGCGCCAGGCCGGGGAGGAGACGTTCCGGCTCTGCCGCCAGTACCTCGACGAGGTGATCACCGTCGACACCGACGCGATCTGCGCCGCGGTCAAGGATGTGTTCGACGACACCCGCGCCATGTCAGAGCCGTCGGGCGCGCTGGCGCTCGCCGGCCTCAAGGAATACGCCGCCCGCGGCAGCCTCGGGGCCGGGTCGCTGGTAGCGATCAACAGCGGCGCCAACCTCAACTTCGACCGGCTGCGCCACATCGCCGAGCGGGCCGAGATCGGCGAGCGGCGCGAGGCCCTGCTCGCCGTCACCATCCCGGAGCGGGCCGGCAGCTACCGCGCCTTCATCCGGGCGCTCGGCCGGCGTGCCATCACCGAATTCAACTACCGCTACGCGCCCGGCGCCGAGGCGCAGATCTTCGTCGGCGTGCAGCTCTCCGGCGGCCGGCCCGAGAAGGAGGCCATGGTCGAGGAGTTGCGCCGTCTCGGCTACGCCGTGACGGACCTCACCGACAACGAGGTGGCCAAGCTGCACGTCCGCTACATGGTCGGCGGCCGGGTGACGGGCCTCGCCGACGAGCGGCTCCTGCGCTTCGAGTTCCCGGAGCGCCCGGGCGCGCTGCTCAAGTTCCTCGACAGCCTCGGCGTGACCTGGAACATCTCGCTGTTCCACTACCGCAACCACGGCGCCGATTACGGCCGGGTGCTCGCCGGCATCCAGGTGCCCGAATCGGAGCGCGGCCGGTTCGCCGCGGCGCTCGCCGAGCTCGGCTACGAGCACGTCGACGAGACCGACAACGCGGCCTACCGGCTGTTCCTCGACTGTCAGCCGAGGGCGGTGCCGTCACCGGCCGCCGCAGTGGCGCCGGCGGCGTAAGGCGATCTCCGCTCGATTCGCCCGAAGAAAGTTAGAACGCACCTCCCCTCTCCCATGGGGAAAGGGGGGGCGCGCTCAGGGGATGCCGGGACGGAGCGTGGCACTCGAACATTCCTGCGGGTGACGCCCCACCCTCGCCACGCTCGCGCGGCACGAGAGCCGCCTTGACGCCGCCGCGCCGCCGGTTCACCTCCCCCCGATGCCTCCGCTCCTCGCCCTGCCCTTCCCCGCCATCGACCCCGTCGCGGTCGCGATCGGGCCGCTGCAGATCAAGTGGTACGCCCTCGCCTACATCGTGGGCCTGGTGGGCGGCTGGTTCTACGCCAAGCGCCTGGTCTCGACGCCGTCTTTGTGGGGCGCGGTGCGCCGGCCCACCCCCCTCGACATCGACGACCTGATCGTCTGGGTCGCCCTCGGCGTCGTGCTGGGCGGGCGGATCGGCTACGTGCTGTTCTACAACCTCGCCGCCTACCTCTCGCACCCGGCCGAGATCCTGGCGATCTGGCGCGGCGGCATGTCGTTCCACGGCGGCTTCCTCGGCGCGGTCCTGGCGCTGGTGCTGTTCTCCCGCCGACGCGGCCTCAACACCTACGCGATGCTCGACCTCGCCGCGGTGGTGGTGCCGATCGGGCTGTTCTTCGGGCGCATCGCCAACTTCGTGAACGGCGAGCTGTGGGGCCGGACGGCGCCGGACTTTCCCTACGCCATCGTCTTTCCGAACGGCGGGCCGCTGCCGCGCCACCCGAGCCAGCTCTACGAGGCCGTCGCCGAGGGCCTGGTGCTGTTCGTCCTGATGGCGCTCGCGGTGCGCCGCGTCGGCTTCCGCCGACCTGGGCTGCTCGGCGGCCTGTTCGTCGTCGGCTACGCCGTCGCCCGCACCACCTGCGAGTTCTTCCGCGAGCCCGACCCGCAGCTCGGCTTCCTGTTCGGCACCCATGTCGAGGCGTTCGGCGGCGGCATCACCATGGGGATGCTGCTGTGCGTGCCGATGGTGATCGTCGGCGCGATCTTCATCGTGCGGGCTTTGCGCGGCGACACGCGGCCCCGGCCACGGCTCGACGGGAACGCGGTCGAGGCCGAGTCCTCCGGGATGACGTCGACGTGAGCGAGACGCCGCTCCTCGGCGAGCTGCGCCGCCTGATCGCCCTCGACGGGCCGATCTCCGTCGAGCGCTACATGGCGCTCTGCCTCGGCCACCCGGTCCACGGCTACTACCGCACCCGCGACCCCCTCGGCGCGGCCGGCGACTTCACCACCGCGCCGGAGATCAGCCAGATCTTCGGCGAGCTTCTCGGCCTGTGGACCGCGGAGGTCTGGCACGGCCTCGGCCGGCCGGGCGCGTTCCACCTCGTCGAGCTCGGCCCAGGACGCGGCACGCTGATGGCCGACGCCCTGCGCGCCCTGCGCGCCGCCGCGCCCGACTGCCTGGCGGCGGCCGACCTCCACCTCGTCGAGACGAGCCCGGTGCTGCGGGCGGCCCAGGCCCGGGCACTCCCGGGCGCCGCCCCGACCTGGCACGAGAGCATCGACACCCTGCCGGCCGGTCCGATGATCGCGCTCGCCAACGAGTTCTTCGACGCCCTGCCGGTGCGCCAGTACCAGCGCACCGAGCGCGGCTGGTGCGAGCGCCGGATCGGCCTCGGGCCCGACGATGCCCTCGCCTTCGGCCTGAGCCCGGACCCGACGCCCGAGATCGCCGCGGACGGGGCGCCCGGCGCGGTCCTGACCCTGCCGGCAGTCGCCCTCGACCTCGCGCGCCACCTCGCCGGCCGGCTCGCCCGCGAGGGCGGCGCGCTCCTCGCCATCGATTACGGCGACCTCTACGGCGGCACCGCCGACACGCTCCAGGCGGTGGTCCGCCACCGCTTCGCCGACCCCCTGGCCGCCCCCGGCGAGGCCGATCTCACCGCCCAGGTCGATTTCGCCGCCCTCGCCCGCGCCGCCGCCGGGGAAGGCGCCGTGGTGCACGGACCCGCGACGCAGGCCGACTTTCTCCTGGCCCTCGGCCTCGCCCAGCGGGCGGAGCGCCTCGCCGCCCGGGCGAATCCCGAGCAGGCCGCCGCCGTCAGGGCCGGGGCCGACCGCCTGACCGACCGCGCCACCCGCGGCATGGGCCACCTGTTCAAGGTGATGGGGCTCGCCGGACCGAACCAGCCCGCGCTTCCCGGCTTCTAGAGAGCCCCACGATCGCGTTGCACTCGCGAAGCGCTCCAGGTCTTTGATTTCGCCGCATTGTCTTCGACGACCGGCATCCGCTTCATCGGAAAATGCCCTCGATTCCCGCTTTCGACACGATTGCCGGGCGAAGGTGCGGGATGCTCCCCGAGGACGATTCCGCCATGGTCATCGACGCGCCCGCCCTGCAGCTCCCCGGCATCCGCCACGCCTTCTTCACCCGGCAAGGCGGGGTGTCGGAGGGGCTCTACGCCTCGCTCAACGGCGGCCTCGGCTCCGGCGACGACCCCGAGCGGGTCCGCGAGAACCGCCGCCGCATGACGGAGCGGCTCGGGCTGCCCCCCGAGAACCTCGTCAGCCTGTATCAGGTGCATTCGGCGGAGGCCGTGGTGGTCGAGGCGCCCTTCCCCGAGCGTCCCCGCGCCGACGCGATGGCGACCCGGGTGCCGGGCCTGGGCCTCGGCATCCTGACCGCCGATTGCGGACCGATCCTGTTCGCCGATGCGGAAAACCGCGTCGTCGGCGCGGCCCATGCCGGCTGGAAGGGCGCGCTCACCGGCGTGATCGAGGCGACGCTCTCGGCCATGGAAGGTCTCGGCGCCGACCGGGCCCGGACCGTCGCGGTGCTCGGCCCGACGATCGGCGCCTCCGCCTACGAGGTCGGCCCCGAGTTCCGCGAGCGCTTCGAGGCCGAGGACGCGGCGAATGCCCGCTACTTCGCCGTGAGCCCGGAGCGGCCGACCCACAGCCTGTTCGATCTTCCCTCCTACATCGTCGCGCGGCTGCAACGCGCCGGAATCGGCACGGTGGCCAATCTCGGCCTGTGCACCTACGCCGACCCGGAGCGATTCTTCAGCTACCGCCGCACCACCCACCGCCAGGAGGCCGATTACGGCCGCCTCGTCTCGGCGATCGCCCTCGCGCCCTGACGCTGCTCCAGCCCCCTCCCCAGGTGCGATTCCGCACGCGAACCGCCCGCCTTAGGGCGCCGTTCGGCTTTCGTTAGGATTGCTGGGGCAAGCGTAGAAAAAAATATGTGCGCCGATGAACCTTGGCCGTTCGCGCGCGTTAAGGGGGATAAGGAGCCAAGGGAATGCTCGCGATGAACAGCCGTTAAGGCCGCGGTGAAACTCACCAGCGTTGTCGCGAGGACACAGCTTTCACCGGGCTACCGGGGTATGTCGTGGACACTGCTTCGGACGGCCACCGACCCGAAAACGGGCGCGGCCTCCGCCGCATAGTAGGAAGGACCAGTTTCCCATGAAGTCGCTTCTCAAGAGCGCTACCGCCCTCGCCGGCGTCCTCGTTGCCGGTTCGGCTCTCGCCGCCGACCTGCCGCGTCGCGTCGCCCCGCCGCCGGTCTTCACCCCGGTGCCGGTCTTCACCTGGACGGGCTTCTACGCCGGTTTCAACGCCGGTTACGGCTTCAACACCGCTGACACCCGCGCCCCGACCG
>NZ_JACWCT010000138.1 GCF_016613415.1 Methylobacterium ajmalii
GGGGGGGCTCGGCGGGCAAGGCGGCGGCGGCCCCGGCGGGTTCGGCCGTCCCGGCGGCGAGGGGCCCGGCGGCGGGTTCGGGGGCGCGGGACCCGGCGGCGGCTTCGGCGGTGGCGGACGGCGCTAGGGGCGAATCACTCGTCCCGCCAGCGCCGGGCCGGCGCCTGGGGAAACCGAAGAAGACGCCGTTCCTGTGCCCCCAGGGCCACACCGCAGCGCGAAACCTGGCTGTTTTCCGGTGGAGTTAACGGCCAAGTTCGGTCGCGGAACGGCCAAGTCTCTTTCCCGCCGCATTTCAAACGGAGCAGGATGAGCCTTCCCGTCGGTGCGGCAGCGCACCGGCTCCCTCCAGCAGGTCCTGCATGCGCAAGCGCCTCCTCATCGCCGTCGCCGTCGCGGCGCCGCTCCCGGCCACGGCCCAGGTGAGCCCGGTTCGCGACAACATCGACGCGCTGATCGAGGCGCACGCCAAGGCGAACGGCGTCCCGGCGAGCTTCATCCACCGGGTGGTGAAGCGGGAGAGCGGCTACAATCCCCGCGCGGTCGGCCGCGGCGGCGCGATGGGCCTGATGCAGATCAAGCACGGCACCGCCCGGGCACTCGGCTACAGCGGCCCGGCCTCCGGCCTGCTCGATGCCAAGATCAACCTGACCTACGGCGTCGCGTACCTGGCCGGTGCCTACAAGACCGCCCACGGCAACGAGAGCCAAGCCTACAGCTACTACGCCCGCGGCTACTACTACGCCGCCAAGCGGGCCGGAATCCGTACCGACGTGGCCGAGCTCGAGGCGCCGCCGGTCCGCGACGTCGGCGCTCCCGCCAACCCCCTCAGCAAGTTCCTCTCCAACGTCTTCGGCGCCCGGCCGGCGGCCACGACCGCGACGGCCTCCGCCGACCCGTCGGTCGCCGCGCTCTCCACCGCGCTCGCCCCGACCGGCTCGACGACGCAGTACGTCCTGCCGCCGCCCACCACCGCCCCGCAGCAGGTCGCCTCCGCGGCCTTCCAGCCGACGACCGCCCAGGCGCAGGCTCCCTCGCAGTACCAGCTGCCCGACCTCCCCGAGCCGGTCGTCAAGGTGCCGCTGCCGCCGGTGCGCCCCGCCTCCCTGGCGTTCCACGCCGCCCCGGAGCCGGTCGCGGGCGCCGCCCTCGCCTATGCCGGCCCCGCCGCCGCCTCGCCCTTCCCGACCTCCGGCCAGACGATCAGCCTCGCGGCCACCCCGGCTCCCGCCGCCCCCGCCGCGACCACGACCGTTGCCGCCCTCGATCCGGCCGCCCCCCCGGCGGAGGAGGCGAAGCCCGCGATGCCGATGCCGCCGCGCCGCCCGGTGGAGTTCCGCCACTTCGTCGTGCGCAAGCCGGCGCCCCCGGTGCCGCAGACCGCCGCCGCGACCCCCGAGCCGGCCGCGGCCGCCGTCAGCCAGTAGCCGGCCCCGGGGCCGGCCCCGTCACGCCTCCCCGGTGAACAGCGCCCGCGCCTGCGCCCCGGTCGCGACCGCGATTCCGAGCGCTCGCGCCAGACCGGCGAGGTCCGCGACCTGCGCGGCATTGCTCGCGGCCGGACGGCCGTCGGGGCGCCAGAGGTTGTTCTCGAACCCCACCCGCGCATGACCGCCGAGCGTCGCCGCCGCGACGAGGCAGGCCGCCTCGCGGGGGCCGAAGGCGCACAACGCCCAGGGTAGGTCGAGGCGGTGCTCCGACGTCCAGGCGGCGAGGAAGGGCAGGAGGTCGGCGGGGTCCGAGCGCTGGCCCACCGCGTAGCGGCCGAGCACGAACAGCGCGCTCGCCCGCTCGAGCGGGATCAGCCCCCGGGCGGCGAGGCCCTGGAAGCGGGTGACGTCGCCGGCATCGTACAGGATGTGCTGGACCAGCACGCCGGCCCGGGCCTGCTCGGCCAGGAACGCGGCGGCTGCCGCCTCGTCCTCCGGCTCGGCGAAGAGCTCGCGCAGGGCGACCGAGAACGCCTCGGGCTTGAGCGCCCGCATCGCCGCCATCTGCTCGGCCGGGCTGTAGAGGCCGACCGCCTCGGTGGTGACCTGGCAGATCATCTCCGGGCCCGCCTCGCGGCGTACCGCCGCCAGGGCCGCCCGGTAGCGGTCGAGGTCGAGGGTGTGGCGGTTCTCGGCGTCGCGGACGTGCAGGTGGATCATCGCCGCGCCGGCCTCGCGGCAGCGTGCCGCCTCGAGGCCGATCTCCCGTGGGTCGATCGGCAGGGCGGGGTGGTCGGCCTTGGTGCGGCGGGCGCCGTTGGGCGCCACCGTGATCACGAGGGGGGCTGTCATCCTGTCGCTCGGTTCCCTTCGCTCGCGGCCCCGCGGCCCGCGTCCTCCGCCGGGCGATTCGGGGCCCGGCGCCGCACTCTGCACCGTCGGCGGTCCGCCGCCCAGCGGGACCGTTCGTTCCCGTCACGCCGAACGGGCCGGGCCCGACCGCCGCTGCAGCCACCAGACCAGTCCGGCGATCGCCAGCACGGTCGCGAGGCCGAACATCGTCAGGACGCGGCGGATCAGCGGGGTGTAGACGCCCGTCTGCGGGTCGTAGCCGTAGCAGAGCAGCACCAGCCGGTCGGCGAGCCCGCCGACCCGGCCCTCGCCGGCCTCGACCAGGGCGAGCCGCAGGTCGCGGGCAGTCATCGCCAGGGGCGAGAGCGCCCGGGCGACCCGCCCGTCGCCCGACAGCACCAGGGCGCCGGCCGGGTGGGCGTAGGATTCGGTGTCCCGGTCGTACGCGTAGGCGTAGCCCACCGCCCGCGTCACCGCGGCGACCGGGGCGGGGGAGCCCAGCAGCACCACGGTGTGGTCCAGGACGGGGCCGGCCCCGAGCTGCTCGGCCACCATCGCGCGGGCCTGGCCCGCATCGGCCCGCGGATTGAACCCGAGGGTCACCAGGCGGTAATCGGTGCCGGGTTGCAGGCCGGTGGCGGCGAGCGCCGCGCCGGCGACCGCCAGCATCGGGTCGCAGACGTTGCGGCAGGCATAGTCGAGCGGCATCAGCAGGGTGGGGCGGCCGCCCATCGCCTCGCCGAGGCTCGTGCCGCGCCCGTCCACGGCCCGGGTAAAGGCGGCATCGAGGGGCGCGCGGGCATCCGGCGACGGCGCCAGGGCGACGCCGGCGAGATCCTTCGGCGTCAGGCCCGCCGCGGCCGGATGGGCGAGGGCGGTCAGAAGAGCCGCGGCGGCGAGGCGGCGCGCGCCTTGGAACGGCCGGCGGCCGGGACGTCTCATCGCTTGTCCCATCCTCCTCGTTGACCTGCCTCGTCGCGGACCTTGCCTGGCCCGCCCGCAGGCCGCACCCTGATCGAGATAGGGCATGGCGGGCCGGGGCGGGTGCACCGGACAACGGGCCGCAGGCGTGACGGGGCGCACGCCCGGACATGAGCGGGAGAGCCGGATGGACGAGACGCGCACCGAGGCGGAGATCCGCACCGAGGCGGAATTGCGCGGCCATATGGGCCCGGTCAGCCGCCTCGCCGAGGGCAAGGTGCTGCCCCGGCTCGATCCGCATGCCCGCGCCTTCATCGCGCTCTCGCCGTTCCTGGTGGTCGCCACCGCCGATGCCGAGGGTCGCGCCGATGCGAGCCCCCGGGGCGACGCGCCGGGCTTCGTGCAGGTCCTCGACGACGCCACCCTGCTGATCCCGGATCGGCGCGGCAACAACCGCGCCGACAGCTTCGGCAACCTGCTGACGGCGCCGGGCATCGGCCTGATCTTCCTGGTGCCGGGCGTCACCGAGACCCTGCGGGTGAACGGTACCGCCCGCCTCACCACCGACGCCGCCCTGCTGGCGCCGCTTTCCGCGCAGGGAAAGGTGCCGACGACCGGGCTCGTCGTCACGGTGCGCGAGGCGTTCTTCCATTGCGGCAAGGCGGTGATGCGTGCCCGGCTGTGGGACCCGGCGGCGCAGGTGCCCCGCGACCGGGTCGCGAGCCTCGGCCGCATCCTGTCCGACCAGACCGGCGCGATCGGCGTCGCCGAGGCCGAGCGGCTGATGGAGGAATCCTACCGCACCCGGCTCTACTGAGCCGGCACGGCGCGCCATCCCGTGCCCCGGGCACGTCCGGCGAGAGACGGATCGTCCACCTCCGGCGGCGGGGAGGCGGACGACCCCGACACCCTATGTGAGAAACCGCACACCCCAACCGTCTCGCACCGCGTTCGATGCCGCGCAACGGAACCGTTCCGCTCCGGCTCGGTTCCGCATGGGCAATCAATCTGCCCCGAGGGCAGTACGAGGAGAAGGGGTGAATGGCAGAGAAGGAAACCAAGGCCTTTCCGGCCGCCGCGAGCACGCGGGTACCGTTCGCGCTGGCCCTGTCGGCGCTGGCCGGCTGCGCGGACGCGATCGGGTTCCTCGAATTCTCGCAGCTGTTCATGTCCTTCATGAGCGGCAACACCACCCGCTTCGGCGTCGCGGTCAGCCTGGGCGACTGGGGCAACGTCACCCGGGTCGGCAGCACCATCGCGCTGTTCTGCTTCGGGGCGTTCATCGGCACCCTGCTGGCCGCGGCGGTGGGCTACTGGCGGCTCGCCGTGCTTCTCACCCTGCAGGCGCTGCTTCTCGCCGTCGGCCTCCTGATGCCGCGCGGGCCCTTCGAGTTCCCGCTCCACGCCTACCCGATCGTGCTGGCGCTCGGGATGCAGAACGCCGTGCTGCAGGACGAGGAGGGCCGCAGCCTGGCGCTCACCTACGTCACCGGTGCGGTGGTGCGCTTCGGCACCGGGCTCGCCAACCTGCTCCTCGGCCATCCCTCGCCGTCGTTCTGGATCCAGGCGCCGCTCTGGGCCGCGCTGACCTTCGGGGCGATCTCGGGCGGCCTCCTGCACGCCGCTTTCGGCGAGAGCGCCTTCCTGGTTCCCGCCGTGGTGGCGGCTCTGCTCGCGGTCGTGGCGCTCGTGATGACGCTGGTCCACGGCGACGGGCCGCTGGTCTCGGGCACGAAGTCCCCGGCGCCCGACGCCGCCGCGACGGCGCCGCCGGTGGTGTGACGCATCCTCCCGCGGGCGGACCTCCGCCCGCGGGAGGATATCGCCCGCAGCCAAGATTACGCAGAGTTCATGGTGCGGAGACACGGGCGTAAGCCCGGGGAGCCTAGAACGGCAGGGTCGCCGGATGCGGCGGCGCCTCCCACCCCCGGGGCGCCGGCGCGTCCTAGGCCCCGAGGGCCGGGGCGCCGGGTCACCATCATCGCCCCCCAGACGACCCGGCGTTCCGCGCCACGGCAGGCCGAGTCCCCCGGCTCGGCCTGCCGACCTCTCGGCGACGCCCGTCGCACCGTGCCGGTTCTCCTCCCCCGGCACGATGCGCCGGGTCCGGGGACCGCCCCGGGTCCAGGGCGCCAGGATCCCGGCGCGGGACGCTCTCCCGCGCGCCCGGGAACTGCCCTAGAATGTCCGACATGCGCCTCCTGATCATCGAGGACGACCGAGAGGCGTCCAGCTACCTGTCCAAGGCCTTCCGCGAGGCCGGCCACGTCGCCGACACCGCCGATGACGGCCTCGACGGCTACGCCCTCGCCCGCGAGGGCGCCTACGACGTGCTGGTGGTCGACCGGATGCTGCCGAAGCTCGACGGGCTGTCGCTGATCCGCTCCCTGCGCGAGCAGGGCGTCGAGACCCCGGTGCTGATCCTCTCGGCGCTCGGCCAGGTCGACGACCGGGTGAAGGGCCTCAAGGCCGGCGGCGACGACTACCTGCCGAAACCCTACGCCTTCTCCGAGCTGATGGCGCGGATCGAGGTCCTGGCCCGCCGCCGCGGCGGCGGAGCGGCCACGGAGGCGACGAGCTACCGCGTCGGCGACCTCGAGCTCGACCGGCTGTCGCACCGGGTGACCCGGGCCGGGCAGGAGATCCCGCTCCAGCCGCGGGAATTCCGCCTGCTCGAATACCTGATGCGCCACGCCGGCCAGGTCGTCACCCGCACGATGCTGCTCGAGCACGTCTGGGACTACCATTTCGACCCGCAGACCAACGTCATCGACGTCCACGTGTCGCGCCTGCGCGCCAAGGTCGACAAGGGCTTCGAGCGGCCGATGATCCACACCGTGCGGGGGGCGGGCTACATGGTCCGCGCCGGCGGCGAGGCGTGAGCGCCCGGACCGCGACCCCGCTGGCACCGGCGGGCCAGGCCGCAGGGCCCGACGGCGTGCTCGTGCGCCTCGGCACGCTTTTTCGCACCACGGCCTTCAAGCTGTCGCTCGCCTACCTCCTGGTCTTCGCCGCCTTCGCGTTCTTCGCGCTCGGCTACGTCGCCTGGAACGCCCGGCGCGTCCTCGACGACCAGATCGTCTCGACCATCGAGGCCGAGATCAACGGCCTGTCCGACCAGTACGCAGCGGGCGGCATCCGCCGCCTCGTCAGCGTGGTCGAGCGCCGCTCGCGCGAGCCGGGCGCCTCGCTCTACCTCGTCACCACGCCGGCGGGCGAGCACGTCGTCGGCAACGTCGAGACCCTGCCGCCCGGGGTGCTGAACGAGCCCGGCCAGACCGAGACGACCTACGGCCGCAGCACCGACGGCGACCGCGTCGAGCACCGGGCGATCGTGCGCATCTTCACCCTGCCGGGGGGCTTCCGCCTCCTCGTCGGCCGCGACGTCGAGGAGCGCGACCGGCTGCGGGCGGTGATCGGGCGCGCCTTCGCCTGGTCGCTGATGCTGGTGGTGGGCCTCGGCTTCCTCGGCAGCTGGTTCATCGCGCAACGCGTCCTCAAGCGCGTCGACCACATGACCGAGATCACCCGGAGCATCATGGCGGGCGACCTCGACGGGCGGCTGACGCTGGCCGGCACCGGCGACGAGCTCGACCGGCTGGCAAGCAACCTCAACGCCATGCTCGACCGCATCGGCGAGCTGATGCGCGGCATGCGCGAGGTCTCGGACAACATCGCCCACGACCTCAAGACCCCGCTCACCCGCCTGCGCAACAAGGCCGACGCGGCCTTGCGCGAGGGCGACGACCCGGAATCCCTGCGCGCGGCGCTGGAAGCCAACATCGAGGAGAGCGACAACCTGATCCGGGTGTTCAACGCGCTCCTGATGATCGCTCGCCTCGAGGCCGGCAACGCCCGCGAGGGGCTGGCGGATTTCGACGCAGGCGCAGTCGCGCTCGAGGTCGGCGAGTTGTACGAAGCGGTGGCGGAAGAACGCGGCGTCGGGTTGCGGACGGAGATCGAGGACGGTCTCCTGCTGCACGGCAGCCGCGAGCTGATCGGACAGGCGATGGCGAACCTGATCGACAATGCCCTGAAGTACGGGCAGAGGCCGGCCGATCCGACGGTCCCGCCGGTGGTCTGCGTCACCGCCCGGCGCGAGGACGGGGCCGTGCTGCTCGCGGTCGCCGACCAGGGCGAGGGGATCCCCGAAGCCGATCGCGGCCGGGTGCTGGAGCGCTTCGTGCGGCTCGAGACCGCCCGCACCCGTCCGGGCTTCGGTCTGGGCCTCAGCCTCGTCAACGCGGTGGCGCGGCTGCACCAGGGCACCTTCGCGCTGGAGGACAACGCGCCGGGCCTGCGCGCCGTGCTGCGCCTGCCGGCGCCGGCCGCACGGGAGGTTCAAGCCCCGCGGGAGACGACGGCGTGACCGGCTCCCTTTCCGCGCGTCTCGCCCGGGCGCCCCGCCTCGCCGATCCGGAGCGCGCCCATTCGCGCGTCGCCGACCTGCTTGCAGAGGCGCCCGGCCTCGCGCCGCTGATCGGCGAGGGCGGCCCGGCCCGCGGCCTTCTCCTCGGGCTCGCCGACCATTCGCCGTTCCTGTGGGGGCTCGCCGCCCGCGATCCCGCCCGCCTCGCCGGGGTCCTGGAACGCGCGCCGGAGGATTCCAACGCGGCGATCCTGGCCGACCAGCGGGCGGCCGGACTTGCCGGCGGCGACGTCGCCGCCGGGCTTCGGCGCAACCGCGCCGCCCACGCGCTCCTGGTGGCGCTCGCCGATATCGGCGGGGTGTGGTCGCTGGAAGAGGTGACCGCGGCGCTCTCGGACTTCGCCGACGCCTCGGTCGGCGCCGCGGTCGACGCGGCGCTGGTCCAGGCCGCCGGCACCGGCCGGTTCCTGCCGCCCGATCCGTCGAAGCCCCAGGAGGGGTCGGGGCTGATCGTGCTCGGCATGGGCAAGCTCGGGGCCGGCGAGCTGAACTATTCGAGCGACGTCGACCTGATCGTGCTGTTCGATCCCGACACGGCGCCGTTGCGCGCCGGCGTCGAGGCGACGCCGTTCTTCAGCCGGATCGCGCAAGCGGTCGCCAAGCTCCTGCAGGAGCGCACCGCCGACGGCTACGTCCACCGGGTCGATTACCGCCTGCGGCCCGATCCCGGCTCGACCCCGACCGCCCTGTCGCTGCCCTCCGCCTACACCTACTACGAGACGGTGGGGCAGAACTGGGAGCGCGCCGCCTTCATCAAGGCGCGCCCGGTCGCCGGCGACCGGACTTTGGCGGAGACCTTCCTCGCCGAGCTAAGGCCGTTCATCTGGCGCAAGTACTTCGACTTCGCCTCGATCGCCGACGTTCACGCGATGAAGCGGCAGATCCACGCCGTGCGGGGCCACGGCGCCATCGCGGTGGCGGGCCACGACATCAAGCTCGGGCGCGGCGGCATCCGCGAGGTCGAGTTCTTCGTCCAGACCCAGCAGCTCGTCTTCGGCGGCAGGCGCCCGTCGCTGCGCGGCCGTCGCACGCTCGAGATGCTGGGCGCGCTGCACGACGAGGGCTGGATCACCCCGGAGGCCCGCGACGAATTGGGGGAGGCCTACCGCTTCCTGCGTACCGTCGAGCACCGGCTGCAGATGGTGGCCGACGAGCAGACCCAGCGCCTGCCCGAGGATCCGGGCAAGCTCGCGCGATTCGCCCGCTTTCTCGGCTACGCCGACGAGACCGCATTCGGCGACGCGCTGACCGCCGAGGCGCGCCGGGTGCAGGGCCATTACGCCCTGTTGTTCGAGGCCGAGCCCGACCTCGCCGCGGAGGTCGGCGACCTCGTCTTTACCGGGGTCGAGGACGATCCCGGCACGCTCGCAACCCTGCGGAGCCTCGGCTTCCGGGCGCCGGAGCGGGCGACCGAGACGGTGCGCGGCTGGCATTTCGGCCGCCGCCCGGCGGTGACGAGCCCCCGCGCCCGCGAGGTGCTGACCGACCTGGTCCCACCCCTGATCCAGGCGCTGTCCGGCACCGCCGACCCGGACGGGGCGCTCGCCGCCCTCGACCGCGCCTTCGGTCGGATGCCGGCGGCGGTCGAGCTTCTCACCATCCTGCGCTCGCACGAGCGGCTGCGGCTGCTCTTCGCCGATCTCCTCGGCACCGTGCCGCGGCTCGCCGATACCGTGGCTTTCAGCCCGCACGTCCTCGACGCGGTGATCGACCCGGCTTTCGTCGCCCCGGTGACCGAGGCCGGGGCGCTGGCCGAGCAGCTCCGTACCGGCCTCGGCCAGCCCCGCGACTACGAGGACTTCCTCGACCGCAGCCGCGACGCCGCCCGCCAGTTGCGCTTCGTCACCGGCGCGCGCCTCCTCTCGGGCATCCTGCCGCCCGCGGGCGCCGGCCGGGCCTATGCGGGCATCGCCGAGGCGGTGGTGGCCTCGGCGCTCCGGGCGGTCGAATCGGTCTTCGCCGCCGATCACGGGCGGGTGCCGGGCGGGCGCTTCGCGGTGCTCGGCCTCGGTCGCCTCGGCTCGCGCCAGCTCACCGCCGATTCCGACCTCGACCTCGTGGTCCTGTACGATTTCGACCCCGACGCTCGCGAGAGCGACGGCAAGCGTCCGCTCGATGCCGCGGTCTACTACAACCGCCTGACCCAGCGCCTCGTCGCCGCGCTCACCGTGCCGACCCGGCGCGGGCGGCTCTACGAGGTGGACCTGCGCCTGCGCCCGAGCGGCGGCCAGGGCCCGATCGCCAACCAGTGGCAACGCTTCGCCGCCTATTGGCGCGAGGAGGCGGAGCCGTGGGAGCACATGGCCCTGACCCGGGCCCGGGCCATCGCGGGCGATCCCGGCCTGATGGCGGAGGCCGACGCCACCGCCGCCGCGATCCTGTGCCAGTCCCGCGACCCCGAGACGGTCGCCCGCGAGGTGCGGACGATGCGCGCCCTCGTGGCGAAGGAGAAGGGCGACCACGGCCCCCTCGACCTCAAGCTCGCCCCGGGCGGGCTCCTCGACCTCGACTTCCTGGCGCAGGCCCTGATCCTGTCGCACGCCGCGGCCCATCCCGATCTCGTCGGCCTCGACGCGCCGGGGGTCCTGGAGCGCGCCGGCGACCGCGGGCTGATCGAGCCCGGCCTCG
Organism: Methylobacterium ajmalii; assembly: GCF_016613415.1. Taxonomy (GTDB): domain Bacteria; phylum Pseudomonadota; class Alphaproteobacteria; order Rhizobiales; family Beijerinckiaceae; genus Methylobacterium; species Methylobacterium ajmalii. The sequence goes on from NZ_JACWCT010000138.1 coordinate 10,261, forward strand.
CCGGCCGGCTCGTCACCGCCTACCGGCTCCTCGACGACGTGCACCACTGGCAGCGCCTGATGGTCGAGGGCGAGTTCGGCCGTACCGCCCCGGCGGCGGCTCGTGCCCGCCTCGCCGCAGCCTCGGGCCAGCCCGACGAGGCGGCCCTCGTCGCGCAGCTCGCCGAGACGCGGGCCGGGGTGCGCGCGGCGTTCGAGGAGATCCTGAAATAGCCGGGGCGCCTGCGGGCGCCCCCGGGCGACGTCACGGCTGCCAGGCCGGCCGTTCCACCGGCGTTTCGGCGGCGGCCGCATCCATGCGGGCCATGAGCGTCCGCAGGGCCTCGGTCACCCCTTGGCGGGTCGCCGAGGACAGGATCAGCGGCTTCCGGCCGGTCTCCTCCTCGATCCGGGCGACCTGGAGCTCCAGGGTCTCGGGATCGAGGGTGTCGGCCTTCGACAGCGCGACCACCTCGGGCTTGTCCTCGAGCCCGTGGCCGTAGGCTTCGAGCTCGGTGCGCACCAGCCGGTAGGCGGCGCCGGCATCCTCGCTCGTGCCCTCGACGAGGTGGAGCAGCACCCGGCAGCGCTCGACATGGGCCAGGAACTTGTCGCCGAGGCCCACGCCCTCGTGCGCGCCCTCGATCAGGCCCGGGATGTCGGCGAGCACGAATTCGCGGGTGTCGACCCGTACGACGCCCAGCCCCGGATGCAGGGTGGTGAAGGGATAGTCGGCGATCTTGGGCTTGGCCGCCGTCACGGTGGCCAGGAAGGTCGACTTGCCGGCGTTGGGAAGCCCGACGAGGCCGGCATCGGCGATCAGCTTCAGCCGCAGCCAGAGCCAGTGCTCCTGGCCTTCGAGGCCCGGATTGGCATGTTTCGGGGCGCGGTTGGTCGAGGTGGTGAAGTAGGCGTTGCCGAAGCCGCCGTTGCCGCCCTTGGCGAGGCGGAAGCGCTGGCCGACCGTGGTCATATCGGCGATCAGGGTCTCCCGGTCCTCCGACAGGATCTCGGTGCCGGCCGGCACCTTGAGGATCACGTCCTCGCCCTTGCCACCGGCGCGGTTGCGGCCCGAACCGTGCTCGCCCTTGCGGGCCTTGAAATGCTGCTGGTAGCGGTAGTCGATCAGGGTGTTGAGCCCCTCGACGCACTCGATCCAGACGTCGCCGCCGCGGCCGCCGTCGCCGCCGTCCGGCCCGCCGAACTCGATGAACTTTTCGCGTCGGAACGAGACGCAGCCGGCGCCGCCGTCTCCCGAGCGGACGTAGACCTTGGCCTCGTCGAGGAACTTCACGGGACGAACTCCTGAATGGGGAATGGCGGCCGGGGAGGAGACCCCGGCCGCCGGATCTTATCGGACAATCAGGCGCCGACGCGGCATTCCGCCCCGTCGTGGCGCGCGAAGACGAGACCGGCGGCGTGCCAGGTCTTCAGGCTGTCCCAGGCGCGCCGGTCGAGCCGGAACCGGTCGACCGGGAAGACGCCGCCCCGGGCCGGGAAGGCCTGGAGGCCCGAGCCGACCGAGGCGAAGCCGCACTTCTCCAGGACCCGCCGCGAGGCCGGGTTGACCACCCGGGCCGAGGAGGACAGCTCCTCGCCCTCGGTATAGGCGAAGAACGCGTCGATCATCGCCCGCGCGGCTTCCGTCGCGAGGCCCTGGCCCCAGTGCGGCGTGCCGAGCCAGTAGCCGAGATGCGGCGCGTGGCCGTCCGGGTCGGGCTCGATGCTGACGATGCCGATCGCCTGGGTCGGGTGCCGCCGCGGCGTGATCGCCATGACCAGCGCGCGGCCCTCCGCGTTGGCCCGCCGCGACTCCAGGACGAAATTGTCCACGGAGGGCGGATCGAGCGGATGCGGAATTCGGGCGGTCATCCCGGCTACGGCTTTCTCACCGGCGAATCGGACGAGGGCTTGCGCATCGGCCTGACGGGCCCAGCGCAGCCACAGCCTCCGGGTCTCGAGCCGGAAGACATCGTCGCGGGTGAGGTCGGGAAACATCGCCTGACTCCGATCCGAACCCAGAGCCTCCCGCTCGGGCACGGTTACGAGAACGACGAAAGGGAAGGTGGTTCCCCACCTTCCCCTCGTGATCTCGCTCGGAGCTTGGCCGTTTCGGGGCCTAAGGTGAGCAGGAGTCGCCGGGTCGGTGTGGGGACACCGGCGGAGCTCCCTCGTCACTGGCTCCGTCGGGTTATTCTGCGGCCTCCAGGGCCGGGCCGGCGTCGTTGGCGACGACCGTTACGAACGCGCGACCGCGTTTCGTAATGAATTGCACCTTGCCGGCGGTGAGGGCGAACAGGGTGTGGTCGGTGCCCATGCCGACGTTGACGCCGGGATGCCACTTGGTGCCGCGCTGACGCACGATGATGTTGCCGGCGATCACGGCCTCGCTGCCGAACTTCTTCACGCCGAGACGACGACCAGCCGAATCGCGACCGTTGCGGGACGAACCGCCTGCCTTCTTGTGAGCCATGGGGCTAACTCCTGAATTCTGAGAAAAGGGCTCGCGGCCAGCTTTAAGCGGCGCTGATGCCCGTGACGCGGACCACGGTGAGGTCCTGGCGGTGACCGCGCTTGCGGCGCGAGTTCTGGCGGCGGCGCTTCTTGAAGGCGATGACCTTCGGGCCGCGGGCCTGCTTGACGATCTCGCCGGCGACGCTGACGCCGGAGACCAGCGGGGCGCCGACCTGGGTCGCGCCGGCGCCGTCGGTGAACAGCAGCACCTCGCCGAAGGTGACCGCGGTGCCGGCCTCGCCCTCGAGCTTCTCGATCGTGATGACGTCGTTGGCGGCGACGCGGTACTGCTTGCCGCCGGTCTTGATCACTGCGAACATCGTTCTCGTCCGTGTTCCATCCGACCTCCGGCGGTTCGCCGGGATCGTCTTTTTGGCAATTGACGCTCGGGCGCCCGAAGGGCGGTCCGCGAACGCGACGGCGCACGGTCCCTCACGGTCCGCGCGCCAGATGTCTCCGTTACGGGTCCGCATCCCGTCTGTCAACGCCGCGGCCGCCGGGATTCGGCCCCCCGCCTTGATTTCGCGGCGGCCTTCGCCGAAGACCGCCCGGTCGCAGGCCGCATGTCACCCCTCCGACATGGGCGGTGCCGACGCGCGGGAGACCACGATGGAAGAGCTTGTTGCCCGGGTGACGCAGGCCACGGGACTGGACGCGACCACGGCCCAGACGGCGATCGGCCACATCCTGGCCTTCCTGCAGAAGGAGGGCCCGGCGACGGAGGTCAACCAGCTCATCGCCGCCATGCCGGGCTCCGAGGCGGCGATCGCCCAGGCCGGCGCCGGCGAGGGCGGCGGCGGCCTGATGGGCATGCTCGGCGGCATGATGGGCGGCGGCGTGATGGCACTCGGCCAGAAGCTGATGTCGGCCGGCGTGCCGATGAACCAGATGCAGCCGCTCGGCCGCGAGCTGTTCGCCTATGGCCGCGAGAAGGCCGGCGAGGACGTGATGGGGCCGATCGTCGGCTCGATCCCGGGCCTGAGCCAGTTCGTCTGAACGGAGCGCGGGCGGGGCAGGGCTGCCCCGCCAACCCTCTGATCGATCTCAACAACCTTTGTCATATTCCCGTGCCGGCTTCGTGGTGTTGTGTCGGCACGCGGGGACGGTCGCGGCGACCGCCTCACGGGCGCCGGATCGGTCGGCGCCGCACGGGATGCCTCGACCATGGTTCCGTTCCTCACCCGCGGCCCCTCCGGCGACGGCCGCGACGCCCCGCCCGGCATCCCCCTCGCGCGCCTCCTCGGCCGCGCCGCCGAGGGCGGCATCCACCTCAAGGACATCGGCCAGAAGGGGTTCGGCCAGACCTCGCGGCTCTTCCCGCGCCTGAGGCATTTCGAGACCCCCGGCCTCGACCCGGTGCTCGGCCGCATCGGCTCGCTGGAGGTGCGCCTCGCGACGACGCCGAAGGAGATCAAGCGGGCCCAGCGTCTGCGCTACCGTGTCTTCTACGAGGAGATGGCGGCGATCCCGACCGGCATGGCCCTGCTCAAGCGCCGCGACGCCGACGAATACGACGCGGTCTGCGACCACCTCCTGGTGATCGACCACGACGCAAAGGAGCAGACGCCGTTCCGCAAGCCCAAGCCCCGGGTGGTCGGCACCTACCGGCTGCTGCGCCAGGAGCAGGCCGACCGGCATTTCGGCTTCTACACCGCCGGCGAGTACGATCTCGGCCCGGTGCTGGAGGCCAATGCGGGCAAGCGGCTGCTGGAGCTCGGCCGCTCCTGCGTGCTCAAGCCCTACCGCACCAAGCGCACCGTCGAGCTCCTGTGGCACGGCATCTGGACCTACGTGCTGCACCACCGCATCGACGCGATGCTCGGCTGCGCCAGCCTCGAGGGCACCGACCCCGACAGCCTGGCGCTGCCCCTGAGCTTCCTGCACCACTTCGCCCGCGCCCCCGAGGGCTGGCGTGCCCGCGCGCTGCCCGGCCGCCACGTCGCCATGGACCGCCTCAGCCGCGAGGCGATCGACCCGAAGGCCGCCCTCCATGCCCTGCCGCCCTTGATCAAGGGGTATCTGCGGGTCGGCGCCACCTTCGGCGACGGGGCGGTGGTCGATTACCAGTTCGGCACGACCGACGTGTTCGTGGTGCTGCCCGTCGAGGCGATCGCCAAGCGGTATATCGGGCATTTCGGGGCGGAGGCGGGGCGGCACGCGGCGTGAGGACCAGCCACGCGGCAGCGCTGTTTCTGCGCCGCCAGCGGATATCACTGCTCTAATTCAAGCCGGCAGGACCTCGGACGGTGCTCTGGGGACGATCCGGGACAGATCGATCGATCGCTGCGCATTGGCAAGGTCGTAGGCTGTCTGAAGGTTGATCCAGAACTGCGCAGTGGTCCCGAAGTAACGTCCAAGCCTCAATGCCGTGTCGGCGGTGACGCTGCGGCGCCCGCGGACGATGTCGCTGACCCGATTATGAGGAATGTCGAGCGCGTCCGCGAGCTGGCGGGCGCTGAGATGCAGCGGCTTGAGATATTCTTCAAGCAGGTACTCGCCGGGATGAGTACGGTTCCGAGCCATGCCGAAACTCCGCCATTAATGATGGTAGTCGACGATTTCGACGTCGTACGGTCCACTCTCGTGCCACACAAAACAGATTCGCCATTGGCCGTTGATGCGGATGCTATGTTGCCCCGCTCGATCGCCCTTCAGCGCTTCCAGCCTGTTGCCCGGAGGACTGCGCAAGTCGTCTAGCGCCACAGCGGCATCTAGAGCATCGAGCTTGCGCAAGGCGATCCGTTCAAAGCTGCGCCATGATGCATGGCATAAGCCATCCTCATGAAACAAGCGGGTTTTCTTATCCGCAAAGCTCTGGATCATGGTGCACGTTACGTGATGCGTAACACATACCATAGCCACTTATGTGGAACAAGCGGCACGCTAAGTGAGAGGACGGCGCAGTGAAGGCCTGCAGGATACGGATCCGCCTACACCAACCCCCGCAACCCCTCCCGATAGGTCGGATACGCCAGCGCCACCCCCAGCTCCTCCCGGATCAAGCGGTTCCTTACCCGCTTGTTCTCGCCGTAGAAGCTGCGCGCCATCGGGCTCAGGGACGCGGTGTCGAAATCGACCGCCGGCGGCAGCGGCAGTCCGGCGAGGTCGGCGGCAAAGGCCGTCACGTCCTGCGGCGGGGCCGGCTCGTCGTCGGTGACGTTGTAGACCGCGCCCGGGCGCGGCCGGTCGAGGGAGGCGGCGAGCGTGGTGGCGATGTCGTCGACGTGGATGCGGTTGAACACCTGGCCCGGCTTGACGATGCGCTGCGCCTTGCCCTGGCGCAGCTTCTCGAACGCGTTGCGGCCCGGCCCGTAGATGCCCGACAGCCGGAAGACCTGCACCGCCTTGCCGGTCCGCGCGCCGAGTGCCAGCCAGGCCTCTTCCGCCGCCACCCGGTCGCGGGTGCGCTGGTGGGTGGGGGCGGGCGGCGTCGCCTCGTCGATCCAGGCCCCGCCCTGGTCGCCGTAGACCCCGATCGTCGAAAGGTAGCCGATCCAGTGCGCCGGCCCGGCCGCGATGGCGTCCGCGAAGGCGTGGAGCGCCGGGTCGTGGCCGGAATCCGGCGGGATCGACACCAGGATCGCGTCGGCCCGCGCGAGGTCGTCGGCGATCCGCGGATCCGCCTCCCCGGGAGAGAGGACCCGCAGCGACACCCCGTCGACCGCGGCGGGCGCCTGGCGGGTCGCGGTGACGGAGGCGAAGCGGGCGCGCTCGCGCGCCACGAAACGGCCGGCGGTGTAGCCGAGCCCGAAGACGAACAGGTTCATGGGGCCCAAAGCCTCGTCCGAGGGAACGTGCCGTCTTATGCAGGGCGCTGCTCGGCTCCCGCCAGAGGGCTCACCCTCGGGACACCTCGGTTTTTTGCCGCCGCCCACTCGGCGAGCACGTCGGGATCGTGCTCGTCCGGCGCGGGGCCGGGGGGCAGGCGCCCGAGGCGGGCGAGCGCCCACACCGCCATGCCGCGCACCAGCGGCGAGGCGTCGTCGAGGAGCCGCAGCGCTTCTCCGGCGAGGTCCGGGTCGCCTGAATTGCCCACCGCGATCAGCACGTTGCGCAGGAAGCGGTCGCGCCCCGTCCGCTTGATCGGCGTGCCGGCGAAACGCTGGCGGAAGCTCGCCTCGTCGAGCCGGGCCAGCTCGGCGAGGGGAGGGGCGGCGAGGTCCGCACGGGCCGCGAGCCGCGCCTCCCGGGCCGCGGCCGCGAACTTGTTCCACGGGCAGGCCGCCAGGCAATCGTCGCAGCCGAAGACCCGGTTGCCCATCGGCTCCCGGAACTCCGCCGGGATCGGCCCCTCGTGCTCGATCGTCAGGTAGGCGAGGCAGCGCCGGGCATCGAGCCGGTAGGGAGCCGGAAAGGCGTTCGTCGGGCAGGCATCGAGGCAGCGCCGGCAGCTCCCGCACCGGTCGGGCTCGGATGCGTCCACCGCCAGGTCGGCCGTGGTGTAGATCGCCCCGAGCAAAAGCCAGTTGCCGAACTTGCGCGACACCAGCACGCTGTGCTTGCCCTGCCAGCCGAGGCCGGCGGCTTCCGCGAGCGGCTTCTCCATCACCGGCGCGGTGTCGACGAAGACCTTGACCTTAGCCCCCGCCTTGGCGGCGAAGGCACCACCCAGCTCCTTGAGCTTGCCCTTGATCACGTCGTGGTAGTCGCGCCGGCGCGCGTAGATGGCGACCGAACCGCGCGTCGGATCGGCGAGGGACGCCAGCGGATCGCCCTCCGGCCCGGCATTCATCCCCAGCATCACGATGCTGCGGATCGCCGGCCACAGCCGCGCCGGCTCGGCGCGCTCCGCCTTGCGCTCCTCCATCCAGGCCATCTCGCCGTGGTGGCCGGCGGCGAGCCAGGCGGAGAGGCGCTCCGGCAGGGCCGGCACCGCGTCGGGCCGGGTCACCGCGAGTGCGTCGAAGCCGAGGATGCGCGCGCGGGTCTCGAGGAAACGCCGCAGCTTGTCTGGGGTCTGGGTCGCCGTCAGAAGTCGAGATCCGCGTAATGGTCGGCCGGCGCCATCCCGGCCACCCGGTCGGCGAGCAGGCCGCGGAAGGACGGGCGCGACTTCACCCGGGCGTACCAGTGCCGCGCCATCTCGTCCTCGTCCCACGGCACGTCGCCGAGATAGTCGACGCAGGACAGGTGCGCGGCGGCCGCCAGGTCGGCATAGGTCAGGTGGCTGCCCGCCAGCCAGTTCCGCCGCGAGATCAGGTAGCCGATGTATTTCAGGTGGTAGCGCACGTTGCTGCGCGCCGCCCGGATCGCGTTCATGTCGGGCGGACCGCCGCCGTGCTGCGAGGTCATGAAGCGCTTGTGGATCTTCTCGGTGACGAGATAGCCGGTCACCTCCTGATCGAACTTCTGCAGGAACCAGTCGAGCAGGCGCCGCACCTCGACCCGGGCGGCCGGCGCCTCCGGCAGGAGCCGGATGCCGCTGAGCCCGAGGCCGCGCGTCTCGTCGAGGTACTCGGCGATGACGCCGCCGCCCGGCACGGCGAGGCCGCCTTCCTCCACCAGCACCGGCGTGGTGCCGGCGGGGTTGAGCATCAGGAAGTCGTCCCGGCGCTCCCAGGGGCGCTCTTCGACGAGCTGGGGCTCCATGCCCATCTCGGCCATCACCAGGCGCACGAAGCGGGAATGCGGGCAGAACGAGGAGTGATGGAGCGTCGCCATGCGGGGCCGTTTCGCGCTTCGTCTGTTGGCTGGCCTTGAAGGTCGGCTCGCGGTGGGTCGTGCGGGGGTCGCGTCTGTATCAGGCTTGGCCCGCGCGTGATTAACGCCCGGTCACCACCAGAGGTATGTCTTTCGGCATCCTTAACACGGCGATGCGGGGCTGGTAACCGAGCCTCAACCGTACCGGTGCGAGACTCCGCCCTGTAGCCGGCGCCCGCGATCGGAGCCATGCGGCGGGAGCGGTCCGGTCCTCCGTCACGGTCGGCCCTGACCACCACAGACTTGCCACACAAGACTTGCCACAGGGTCTCGCGACGACGGCCGATCCACCCCGGCGGGCGGGGTACGGCACCGGCCGGGCCCGTGACGGTCCCGGTTCCTTCCCCCCATCCCCGCCGGGCGCGGTCGCGACCGCCCGCGGCGCGAGCACGAGAGCAGGCGACGATGACGACGGTGACGAGTAGGGCAGGGGCGGGCGGGCCCGCGCGCGGCACCACCGCGGGCCGGGGAGCGCGGTGATGGACGTCGCCAGCATCGGCAAGGCCGTGGTGCTCGCCCTCGTCGAGGGCGCCACCGAGTTCATCCCGGTCTCCTCGACCGGGCACCAGCTCCTCGTCGGCCACTTCATCGGCTTCGAATCGCCCAATAACACCTTCGAGGTGCTGATCCAGCTCGGCGCCATCCTGGCCATCGTCGGGGTCTATTTCCGCCAGCTCCTCGACCTGCTGCGGCGCGCGCCCCGCGACCCGAGCGCCCGCCGGTTCATCCTGGCGATCCTGATCGCGTTCCTGCCCGCCGCGATCATCGGCGGCCTGTTCTCGAAGTACATCAAGTTCTACCTGTTCAACCCCTGGATCATCTGCTCGACGCTGGTCGCCGGCGGTCTCGTGCTTCTCGTCATCGACGAGACCGAGATCGAGCAGAAATACGACGACGTGCACCAGTACTCGCTGCCGATGGCGCTCAAGATCGGCTTCTTCCAGTGCCTGGCGATGATCCCGGGCGTGTCGCGCTCCGGCGCCACCATCGTGGGGGCGATGCTGATGGGCTCGGGCAAGCGCGCCGCCACCGAGTTCTCGTTCTACCTCGCGATGCCCACCATGGCGGGCGCCTTCGCTAAGGACCTGCTCGACAACTACAAGAACCTGTCGAAGGACGATGTCGGGCTGATCGCCATCGGTTTCGTGGTGGCGTTCCTGTCGGCCCTGTTCGTGGTCCGCAAGCTCCTCGACTACGTCTCGCGGCACGGCTTCGCGCTGTTCGCCTGGTGGCGCATCCTGGTCGGTGCCGCGGGCTTCGCCGGGCTGATCATTTTCGGGTGACGCTTCGGCGGAGGCGCCCCGCGCCTCCGCCCCCCGCGAGGGACCTCGACCCACGCCCCGCGAGGGACCTCGACCAATGGCGTGTGGCGCGGCTATGTGCTGGCGTTAGGGAGAGATCCGCGCCACGAGGACCCGCGACATGGACGATACGACGCTCGCCGCCGCCTTTCCGGCCGCCACCGAGGCGCAGTGGCGTGCCCTGGTCGACGGGGTGCTGAAAGGCGCCGATTTCGAGAAGCGGCTGGTGCGCCGCACCCCGGACGGCATCAAGGTCGCCCCGCTCTATCCGCCGGCCGAGGCCGCTCCCCAGCCGGGCCGCGCCGAGCCCGGCCGCTGGCGCGTCAGCCAGCGGGTCGACCATCCCGATCCGGCCGAGGCCAGCGCCCTGGCGCTCACCGACCTCGACGGCGGCGCCGACGCCCTGACCCTGGTGATGGCGGGAAGCCCGGCCGCCCGCGGCTTCGGCCTTCCGGGCCCGCAGGCCCTGGACGCCGCGCTCTCCGGCGTGATGCTGCCGCTGATCGGCCTGCGGCTCGATGCCGGCGCCGTGGGCCCGGACGCCGCCAGGGCTCTCCTCGCCCTCGCCACAAGCCGGGGCGACGACCTCGCCGCCCTCGACATCGACCTCGGCCTCGATCCCGTGGCGATCGAGGCCGCGACCGGCGCCGCGCCGTCCTGGCCGGCCCTGCCCGAGATCCTGCGCGACCTCGACGCCGCGGGATTCGCCGGCCGCGCCTTCCTGGCCGATGCCCGCCCGTTCCACGAGGCCGGGGCCGGCGAGGCGCTGGAGCTCGCCGCGCTCCTTTCCGGCGCGCTCGCGACCCTGCGGGCGCTGGAGGCCGGTGGTTACACGCTGGAGCGTGCCCGCGACGCCCTGGCCTTCCTGCTGGTCGCCGATTCCGACGAGTTCCTGACGGTCGCCAAGACCCGGGCCCTGCGCCGGCTCTGGGCCCGGGTGGAGGAGGCCTGCGGGCTCGCGCCCGCGCCGATCCGGCTCCACGCCGAGACCGCCTGGCGCAGCACCACCCGGCGCGACCCGTGGGTCAACCTGCTGCGGGCGACCACCGCCGCCTTCTCGGCCGGCCTCGGCGGGGCCGACGCGATCACGGTCCTGCCTTTCACGGCGGCGCTCGGCCTGCCCGACGCCTTCGCCCGCCGCTGCGCCCGCAACACCCAGCACGTCCTCCTCGACGAGGCCAATCTCTGGCGCGTCGCGGATCCGGCCGCCGGTGCCGGCGGCTTCGAGACCTTGACGGAGGCTCTCTGCACCGAGGCCTGGGCGCAGTTCCAGGCGATCGAGCGGGACGGCGGGATCGCCGCGAACCTGCGCTCCGGCGCCCTGGCGACCCGCCTCGCGGGCCTTCGCAAGACCCGCGACGCCGACCTCGCTACCCGCCGCCAGCCGATCACCGGAACGAGCGAGTTCCCGGACCTGCACGAAGCGCCGGTGGCGGTGCTGGCCCCGGCCCCGGCGGCCGGCCCCGTGCCGGAAGGGGCGCTGCCCTCGCGGCGCCTCGCCGAACCCTACGAGGCCCTGCGCGACGCCTCCGACGCGGCGCTCGCCCGGACCGGGCGGCGCCCGCGGGTCTTCCTCGCCAATCTCGGGCCGTTGAGCGCCTTCAATACCCGCGCCACCTTCGCCCGCAACGCCTTCGAGGCCGGCGGCATCGAGGCGGTGACGAACGAGGGTTTTGCGGATCACGCCGCCATGGCGGAGGCCTTCCGGCAATCCGGCACGCGCGTCGCCTGCCTGTGCTCGTCGGATGCGATCTATGCCGAGCAGGCGGTCGCCGCCGCCGAGGCGCTGCGGGCGGTGGGCGCCGCCACGGTCTACCTCGCCGGCAAGCCGGGCGAGCTGGAGGCGGCCTTGCGGGCCGCGGGCGTCGCCCACGACCTCTATGCCGGCTGCGATCTGGTGAAGCTCCTGGCCCAGGCGCAGGAAGCGGCCTGAGCATCGTGCCCCGGGCCGGTGCCGCCGGCCCCGGGGTGCCCTATCTCATGAGCGTGACCGAGATCCTGTTCTACCACATGCAGCGCCAGCCCTTGGAGGCGGTGCTGCCGAGCCTCCTGGAGAAATCCCTGGAGCGGCAATGGCGCGTCGCCATCCAGGCGACGAGCGAGGAGCGGCTGCAGGCCCTCGACGACCACCTCTGGATTTTCTCGGAGGAGAGCTTCCTGCCCCACGGCACCGACCGCGACCCCGACTGCGCGACGCAGCCGGTGGTGCTGACCCTGCGCGACGCCAACCCCAACGCCGCCTCGATCCGCTTCCTGGTCGAGGGTGCGTCCCTGCCCGACGACGCGGCCGAGTACCAGCGCATCTGCATCCTGTTCGACGGCACCGACCAGGACGCCCTGCTGCGCGCCCGCGAGCAGTGGCGCACCGCCAAGGAGGCCGGCCACGCCGTCGCCTACTGGCAGCAGGACGAGGGCGGCCGCTGGCAGAAGAAGGCCTGAAGGGGCCCGCCCGACACAGAAGCGCCGGCCGTCCGGCCCCGCCTCCCGAGGAGACGTCATGACCCGCATCACGACCCGGATCCTCGCGCTGGCGGCGGCCCTGTGCCTCGGGCCCGCCCCGGCCGTCCTCTCGCAGCAGGCACGCCAGGAGAGTCGGCAGGAGACTCGGCAGGAGGCGCGCCAGCCCGAGGGGCGGCGGCTGCCGCCGGATGCCACGACCCAGCACAGCCTCGCCCTGGCGGGCGGCCGAACCCTGAGCTTCACCGCATTCGCCGGCAGCCTGCCGCTGGTCGACGAAGCGGGCAAGCTCCAGGCCGAGATCGCCGTCACGGCCTTCACCCTGGCCGGCAAGGACGCGGCGACGCGGCCCGTGACCTTCGCGATCAATGGCGGGCCGGGGGCGTCCTCGGCCTATCTCAACCTCGCGGCGGTCGGGCCCTGGCGCCTGCCCCTCGACGGCACCAGCATCAGCCCGTCGATGGCGCCGGTACCGGTCCCCAACGACGAGACCTGGCTCGACTTCACCGACCTCGTCTTCATCGATCCGGTCGGCACCGGCTACAGCCGGGCGACGGGCGACGACGCGAAGCGCTATTACGGGGTCGAGAGCGACGCCGCCGTCCTGTCGGCGGTGGTCGCTCGCTGGCTGCGCACCAACGACCGGCTCGCCTCGCCGAAATTCTTCCTCGGCGAGAGCTACGGCGGCTTTCGCGGGCCCCTGATCGCCCGCAAGCTCCAGGACGATGTCGGGGTCGGGCTGTCGGGGCTGGTCCTGCTCTCGCCGGTCCTCGATTTCGGCTATCTCCAGCCGCCGCGGCACAACCCGCTCGGTGCCGTGACGCGGCTGCCCTCGCTGGCCGCCGCCGGGCTCGAACGGCGCGGCGAGACGCCCGGTCCCGCCCGGATGCAGGAGATCGAGGCCTACGCCACCGGGCCCTACCTCGCCGACCTCCTGCGCGGGCCCGCCGATGCCGCCGCCCTCGACCGGCTGACCGAGCGGGTCGCGGGCCTGACCGGGCTCGACCCGGCGCTCGTGCGCCGCCAGGCCGGCCGGGTCTCGGGAGCGAGCTACCAGCGCGAGGCCGATCGCGACACGGGCCGGGTGGCGAGCGCCTACGATACCGGCGTGAGCGGGTGGGACCCGGACCCGAGCGCGGCCTTCGGCCGGTTCGAGGACCCGATCCTCACCGCCATGCAGGCGCCGCTCACCAGCGCGATGATCGACCTCACCGCCCGTACCCTGAACTGGCGGGTGCCGAACCTGCGCTACGAGCTCTTGAGCAATGCGGTCAACGGCGCCTGGAACTGGGGCGGCGGCCGCTCGGCCCCGGAGGTGGTGGGCGAGCTGCGCCAGGCGCTCGCCCTCGACGGCAACCTGCGGGTCCTCGTCGCGCACGGCTACACCGACCTCGTCACGCCGTACTTCGCCTCGAAGCTGGTCCTCGACCAGATCCCCTCCTACGGGCCGACGCCGCGCCTCTCGCTGGCGGTCTATCCCGGCGGGCACATGTTCTATTTCCGCCAGGCGTCGCGGGCGGCCTTGCGCGGGGACGCCATCCGCCTCTACGAGACGGCCCTGGCCGCACGGGGAAGCGGCCCGAGGACGGACGAGGCGCGATGACCGGCCAGACGACGATGCGGCGCATGGTGGCGGTCCTGATGGGCGTCGGCACGCTTGCGCTCGCCGGCTGCGGCGGCAGCACCGACCGGGCCGCCCCGCCGCCGGTGGTCGCCGCCCCCAAGCCCCCGCCGCCGGCCCCGTCCTGGGGCCCGGTCCTGGCGCAGGACGGCAGCTGCACCGGCTCGGTGCCCGCGACCGCCACCGAGATCGCTCCCGGCATCCCCGAATGCGAGCTGGTCCGGCTCAAGGGCCACCCGCCGACCGACGTCCTGGTCGGCGAGAGCGGGCGGGGCCAGCGCGAGGTGCAGGTGCTCTACACCGAGCCCGGCGCCAAAGAGCTGTACTTCTTCGTCAACAACCGGCTCGACCGGATCGTGAAGTAACGCCACGGCACTCGACTTGCACCGCGCCGCCAGGGGCGGCGCCCCCCGAGATCGGCCGAGCGAGACCCGCGAGAGGGACCACGGGCATCATGCGTGAACCGAATGCGGTCGATTTCTGGCGCGGCATTGCGCTGATCACGATCTTCATCAACCACATCCCGGGCAACTTCTTCCAGAACTATACCTATTCCCAGTACGGGATCTCGGACGCGGCCGAGCTGTTCGTGTTCCTGGCCGGCTGGTCGATCGGCATCGCCACACGCGGGCGCGACGGCACGCCCGAGCCTGCGCTCCGCACGGTGCTGCGGCTCCTCTCGCGCATGGTCGAGGTCTACCGCGCCCAGCTCGTCATCACCGCCCTGGCGCTGGCGATGCTGGCAGGCGCCGCCCTCTACCTCGACAACCCGCTGCTGGTCGAATGGCACAATGCCGGGCCGATCTTCAGCGATCCGATCCAGGCCACCGTCGGCTGGGTGACGCTGCTGCACCAGCTCGGCTTCTTCAACATCCTGCCGCTCTACGTCGTGCTGCTCGGCCTCGCCCCCGCCTTCGTGCTGCTGGCGCGGGTGCATCTCGGGCTGTCGGTCGGGATCTCGGTGCTGCTCTACGCGGTCAGCCTGGTGTTCGAGTTCAACATCCCGAGCTGGCCGATGGAGGGGCACTGGTTCTTCAACCCGTTCTGCTGGCAGCTGCTGCTGGTCCTGGGCTTTGCCGCCCACGAGTGGCGGCGCGGCTCGGGCCGGTTCCTGGCCTGGCGCCGTCGCCTGATGCCGCTCGGGATCGTCATCGTGATCGTCGGCGCGGTCCTGTCCTGGTTCAACCTGCGGCCCGATCCACTGGCGGTGCCCGAGCCGCGCCTGCTCTTCATCTTCGACAAGTCCTACCTGTCGCCGGCCCGGCTGGTGCACTTCCTGGGCGTACTGCTGGCCTTCCAGACGGTGTTCGGACTGGTCCAGCCCCGGGCGCGATGGCTCACCGAGCAGCTTGCCGGCCTCGGGCGCAACTCGCTCGCGGTCTTCTCCGTCGGCTCGGTGGCGAGCCTCGGTGCACAACTGATTCGGTTCTGGACGGGAGGAGGTTTCGCGACCGACGTCTTTGTCGTAGGATGCGGGCTGGCTTCACTCTCCTTCACGGCATGGTTCGTCGAATGGCGCTCTCGCTCTCCCCGTCCCTCCTCGGCGGCGTGAGCGTCGCGTTGCTCGCGAGCCTCGGCTTCGCCGTGCAGGCGCAATCGACGACACCGCCGGCAGCACAGGTCCAGCCAGCGCCCTCGCAACCCGCCCTGGCCGAGATTCCGGCGCTCCAGGCCACCGCGCCGAGCCTGGAGGCACCCGATCCGAGCCTGTCGCCCGAGTGCCGGGTGCCGGGCTCGAAGCTCTACACCCTGGCCAAGCTCAAGGCGGTCAAGAAGGCCCTGCGCGAGCACCGTGCCGTCCAGGTCCTGACGATCGGCTCCAGCTCCGGCGGCCTCGGCACCGCCGCGACCTACCCGGTGCGGCTCGAGGACGCCCTGACCCGCTCGCTCCCCGACATCGAGGTGACGGTCGAGAGCCGCGGCGTTTCCGGCGAGATCGCCTTCGGGGCGGCGGAGCGGCTGCGCAACCAGGTGGCGGAGATCGAGCCCGACCTCGTGGTCTGGCAGGTCGGCGGCAACGACGCGCTCGCCCGCGTCGACATCGAGGATTTCTCGCAATCGCTCGCCGAGACCGTGGCCTGGATCAAGTCGCATGGCATCGACGTGGTGCTGGTCGATCCGCAATACACCGCCAGCCTCGCCAAGGACGACTATTACCGCCAGTTCGTGCTGGCGATCCAGAAGGTCGCCGAGCGCGAGCAGGTACCCCTGGTGCAGCGCTACGAGGCGATGCGCTACCTCGCCACCCGGGCGATCAGCGCGCTGAAGGGCAATGCGTCCCAATCCGGCGCGGGCTTTCGCCTCGCCGATCTCGGCTATCGCTGCATGGCCGAGCACGTCACCCGGGCAATCACCGTGTCGCTGCTCCAGCCCGACATCGCCGGCCCGGCCCTGCCGCCGCCGGCGCACTGACGCATCGTCACTGCGACCCGGTCGTTACGGCTTGGGCGGCAGCTCGCGCAGGATGTTGTTGACCACGTCCTCGACCGCCTCGCGGCCGGTGTCGTGCGCCTTCAGGCGGCTCTCGAGCCGGCGCAGCTGCGGCGTGAATTCCGCCGGCAGGACCGGGTCCCCGAGGTAGTCGGGCTTGTCGGCCTCGGCGTTGTAGGCCGAGCGAAGCTCCTTCCCGAGGTGCTCGCGCACCGGCTCCGGCAGGGCGGCGTCGTGGTTCTCGTGCAGGTCGGAGGGCATGGGCGTCCGCGTCGGTCAAGGTTTCGAGGCAGCGGATGAAGTCGATCCGCGCCTTCCTTGTGAAGAACGACGTTC
This sequence comes from Methylobacterium ajmalii, assembly GCF_016613415.1. GTDB lineage: Bacteria > Pseudomonadota > Alphaproteobacteria > Rhizobiales > Beijerinckiaceae > Methylobacterium > Methylobacterium ajmalii. The sequence continues at coordinate 26,598 of NZ_JACWCT010000138.1, forward strand.
GATGTGATTTCGTTGCAGTCCTTACCGCAACATAGCGACGGAAGTCGTGCCGCCGAAATGCGAGAAGCCCCGGCCGAGAGACCGGGGCTTCCAGAAGGCCCGTACCGCGCCGCCGTCGGGCGGCGCGGTAGACCCTGATTAGTCGATGACCTGCACGATGCGGCGGGTGCCCGGATCGACCAGCACGACGCGATCGTTGACCACGGTGTAGCGGCGGCCGCGGATGCCGTACTCGGACGGGACCTCGTAGTAGCTCACGCCCGAGGAGGGCAGCACGCCGCCGACGGCCACGTCGCCGTCCCAGTCGTAGGAGCGATGCTGGCGCACGGCGTAGGAGCGGAAGCGGGGGCGCTCGTCGACGCCGAGCAGGCCGCCGACCGCACCGGTCGCGGCGCCGACGGCACCACCGACGATCGCGCCGACCGGACCGGCCGCAGCGGCACCGTCCTCCGCGCCGCGCTGGGCGCCGGGCAGTAGGCCCTGGGCCTGGGCGGCCATCGGCAGGGTGAGGGCGAGGGCGGCGGCAGCCAGAAGGGTCTTCTTCATCGGATCGGTCTCCGTTTCGTCCAGTCCACCCCGGTCGAGCGGGGCGGCTCTCGGGGGATGTAACGTCGCTGTTGGCGAAACGGTTCAATCGATGCGGCGGGTTTTGTCGCACCGGGCCCGATGACAGACACCCGGACCCGGTGGGAGTACTCTACCCGGGAAGGGGTCCGGGTCAGGCGTCCTTCGGCATCGCCGACTGGATCAGGCGATCGGTGCCGAGATCTTCCTCGTCGTAGCCCAGGAGTTCCGCCAGGCGGCCGCGGGCGCGGCTGACGCGGCTCTTCACCGTGCCGACCTTGCACCCCATGATCGCCGCCGCCTCCTCGTAGGAGACGCCCTCGGCGCCGACGAGGACCAGGGCCTCGCGCTGGTCCGGCGGCAGCTTGGCGAGCGCGCTCTGCAGATCCTCGACGTCGAGCCGGTCGCCCTGGTGCGGCGCGGTGGCGAGCCGGGCGGCGTAGGAGCCGTCCTGGTCCTCGACCTCGCGCACGCGCTTGCGGTGGTCGGAGTAGAAGATGTTGCGCAGGATGGTGAACAGCCAGGCGTTCAGGTTGGTGCCGGGCTGGAACCGGGCCCGGTGCTGCCAGCCCTTCAGCAGCGTGTCCTGCACCAGGTCGTCGGCCCGGGCCGGGTTGCTGGTGAGCGACAGCGCGAAGGCGCGCAACGACGGCACGGCCTGCAGCAGCCCGTCGCGGAATTCCGGCAGGACGATCTCGCCCTGCGCCTTCAACACCGCCTCCAGGCGCGCGATCAGGTCGGCGAAGCGGTTGTCCGGGTCGGCGTCGCCCAGGGCCTCGTAGGTCGCCCGGAGCTGGCTGCCGAGATGCGACCGGATGGTGGCCGAGAGGCCGGGACGGTCCTCCCCCGAGGGGATCGGGGCCGACGGATTCGGGGCTATGTCTCGCGTCATGGCTCTCGCGTCTGCCTGCCTAGAGGAAGATGGGCCCGGGGGCCGCGACCGGAAAGGGGCAACCTTAGCGAGAAACGGGCCGAGACCGATAGACCGCCCGGCCGGGGCGGTTCAGCCGCCGATGCCGGCCCCCGCCTCGTCGCCGTCCGGCACGCCGAGGCGGAAGGCCAGGACCTCGCCGGGGGCGAGATCGGTCCAGCTTTCGTCCCGGGTCAGCGGTCGGGTCGCCACCACGGTCACGATGTCGTCGGGCGTGGTCTCCTGCGCGAAGTCCACCCGCCAATCCTCGTCGATCAGCGTCGCGGTGCCGAACGGCGCCCGGCGGGTCAGCGTGCACAGGCGCTTGCCGCAATGGGCGTAGAGGGTGCGGCTGTCGGAGAGCAGCATGTTGAACACGCCGAGCCCGTGCAGCTCGGCGCAGAGCTCCCGCACCGCCCCGTCGAGGCGGGTGGGCTTCGGCAGGCTGCCCCAGCGCTCCTCGAGCCTGCCCAGCATCCAGCAGAAGGCGTGCTCGCTGTCGGTGGTGCCGACGGGCTTGAATCGGCCGAGCGTCAGCCGCTTCACGCCCTTGAGCTGGCCGTTATGCGCGAAGGTGAAGGTGCGGCCCCACAATTCGCGGCTGAAGGGATGCGTGTTCTCCAGCGTCACCCGGCCGCGATTGGCCCGGCGCACGTGCGCGATCACGATCCGGCTCTTGATCGGGTATTGCCGCAACAGCCGGGCGATCTCCGAGCGCGCGCTCGGCTCCGGATCGTGGAAGCTGCGGCTGCCGCGGCCTTCGTAGAACGAGATGCCCCAGCCGTCCTGATGCGGGCCCGTCTCGCCGCCGCGGCGCGCCAGGCCCGCGAAGCTGAAACGGATGTCGGTCGGGACGTTGGCGCTCATGCCGAGCAATTCGCACATGGGACCGATATAGCGCCGCGGTGGTGAGCGGGGAGTGAACGGGCTTATCCCCGCGACAGGTAATCCACCAGCGTCATTGCGAACAGGATCCCGACCCAGAAGAAGCCGATGCCGGCAAACAGCTTCACCAGCGGCGGCTCGTGGCGGACCTCCATGGAGACCAAGAGGATCGTCGCCACCATGGCGCCGGCGACCACAAGCTCGACGATCCAGACATGCGGGAAGGGAAGGGTGGCTCCGAGACCCACGTTGACCGCGAGCATGACCAGGAGCGCGCACGCCGTCAGGACCGGCTCGCGCATGTGCCGCCAGAGGATGCGGCGCTCGTCGGGGGTGCCGAACACGGGACGTCTCCTACCGATTGAGCACGTAGAGGACCGGGAAGGCGAGAATCCAGATCAGGTCGATGAAGTGCCAGTAGAGCCCGAAGATCTCGATCCGATTCTGGTGCCGGCTCAGGAAGCCCGGCCGGCTCGCCTGCCAGGTCATCGCCAGCAGGATGCTGATGCCGGTGATCAGGTGGAGGCCGTGGAGGCCGGTGGCGACGTAGTAGAGGTTCACGAACAGCCGCGAGGGCGGGGAGTCCTTCAGCTCGTAGGGCCGGTCGGACAGGAACGGCATCATGTGCTCGTGGTAGTCGGCGTAGTACTCGTAGCCCTTGAGCACCAGGAACAGGCCGCCGAGCGCCGCGGTGGCGAGCATGAACCGCACCATGCCGCGCTGCCATCCGAGCCGCGAGAGCTGGATCGCCCCCGACATGGTCAGGCTGGAGCCGATCAGCACGACCGTATTGGTGGCGCCGATCCAGAACTTGAGGTGGCGTGCCGCCTCCTGCACCGCCTCCGGGTGCAGCAGGCGCAGGATCAATGCCGTGAGGAACAGGCCGGCGAAGAGCAAGAGTTCGGTCAGCAGCCAGGCCCACATCCCCAGTACGGCGGCGCGCTTCTGCTGCTCCACCGTGGCGAAGTGGGAGACGAGCTTGACGCCGACCGGCGTCTCGGCGGCACCCGCGCTCACGAGTGCTGCCTCCCGGTCTCGCGCGCCTGGATCGGGTAGTCGTAGGGCACCTTCGGCGCCACCGGCTCGGTGAGGAAGTTGTGGGCCGGCGGCGGCGAGGGCACCGTCCATTCGAGGCCTCTGGCGTCCCAGGGGTTGGCCTGGGCCCGCTTCCCGAACCAGATCGAGTAGACGAGATAGACCATCGGAAAGATGTAGCCGACCGCCAGGATGGTCGAGCCCGCCGAGGACAGGATGTTGAGAAACTGGAATTCCGGCGGATAGACGTGGTAGCGCCGCGGCATCCCGAGATAGCCGAGGATGAATTGCGGGAAGAAGGTGACGTTGAAGCCGATGAAGATCAGGAAGGCGGAGATCCGGCCCCAGGCCTCGATGTACATCCGCCCGGTGATCTTCGGCCACCAGAAATGCAAGCCGCCGAGGAAGGCCAGCACCGTGCCGCCAACCATGATGTAGTGGAAATGCGCCACGACGAAGTAGGTGGCGTGGACGTGCTGGTTGATGGCGAGCGTGGCGAGGTAGAGGCCGGTCAGGCCGCCGAGCACGAACAGGCCGATGTAGCCCATGGCGTAGAGCATCGGCGTGTCGAGCTTGAGCGAGCCCTTATGGATCGTCGCGGTCCAGTTGTAGACCTTGACGGCGGAGGGCACCGCCACCGCGAAGCTGAGCACCGAGAACGCCACGCTGGCAAAGTCGCTCTGCCCGTTGACGAACATGTGGTGGCCCCAGACGAAGAAGGTCACCGAGGCGAGCCCGATCGCCGCGTAGGCGACGAACTTGTAGCCGAAGAGCTTCTTCTGCGCGAAGGCCGGGACGATCTCCGAGATCACCCCCATGCCCGGCAGCACCATGATGTAGACCGCCGGGTGCGAGTAGAACCAGAACAGGTGCTGGAACAGCACCGGGTCGCCGCCATAGGCCGGATCGAAAACCCCGATATGGAAGGCGCGCTCGGCGATGAGCAGGATCAGCGCCACGGTGATGACCGGGGTGGCGAGCAGGAAGATCAGGCTGGTGGCGTAGTGGGTCCAGACGAAGATCGGCAGCCGGAACCAGGTCATACCCGGCGCCCGCATGGTGTGGATCGTCACCACGAAGTTGAGGCCGGTCAGGATCGACGAGAACCCGACGATCGTGACGCCGATCAGGGCCGGCACCACCCAGGTGTTCGAGAAGGCGGTGGAGAGCGGGGTGTAGAACGTCCAGCCAGTGTCGACGCCCCCCAACACCACGCTGACCAGCGTGAAGAACGCCCCCGTCATGAACACGTACCAGGAGGCGAGGTTCAGCTTCGGGAAGGCGAGGTCCCGTGCCCCGATCATCAGCGGGATCAGGAAGTTGCCGAAGGTCGCGGGAATGCTCGGGATCAGGAAGAACCACACCATCACGACCCCGTGGATCGTGAACAGCTTGTTGTAGGTGTCGTTGGTAAAGACCTGGCCGTTCGGCACCACCAAGGCCAGGCGCACGAGCCCTGCCGTCACCGCGCCGATGACGAAGAAGGCGGTGATGCTGGCGAGATACAGGAGCGCGATGCGCTTGTGATCGGTGGTGAAGAACCACGAGCGCAGGGTGTGCTCGGCGTGCAGGTAGTCGGCCCCGTGGCCAAGACGGGAATCCGGAGTGTGGGGCTCGCGCAGCGCCGCCCCGTCGGTGACCGTGCCGCTCGTCATGGGGAGGCATCCTGCTGGGCCGTCGCGCGTCCGCTCTTCAGGTAGGAGACGAGACGGTCGAGGTCGTCGTTCGGGATCACGTTGCGGAAGGCCGGCATCACCTGCTTGTAATCCGCCGCCAGCTTCTGCCGGTTCGGGTTCAGGATCTTGTCGCGCAGATACGTCTCGTCGGCCGTCACCGTGCGGCCGTCCGCGAGCTTGACCTCGCTGCCGTAGAGGCCGGCCAGCGAGGGCGCCCGCACCTTGGCGCCGGGGTCGTGGCAGGTGCCGCAGCCGTAGGATTCGTAGATCGCGCGGCCCGCCCCGGCCTGGCCGCCCTGCTGCGCCCCGGCATTCTGCAGCCAGGCTGCGTAGTCGGCCTGGGTCATCAGGGTCAGGTTGCCGTCCATCTTCGAATGGTCGGTGCCGCAATATTCCGAGCAGTAGAGCCGGTAGCTGCCGGTGCGGTCGGCCTTGAACCACATCTCGGTGTAGCGGTCGGGCAGGGTCGCCATCTGCATCCGCAGCGCCGGGAGGTAGAGGTTGTGAATCACGTCCTGGCTGATCATCCGGATCTTGATCGGCTGGCCGATCGGCAGGTGCAGGTCGTTGATCTCGGATTGCCCGGTCGGGTGCTGGAACTTCCACATCCATTGCCGGCCGATCGCCTCGACCACCATGGCGTCGCCCGGCACCTGCTTGGAGATGAAGAACAGCCGGGCGCCCCAGACGAAGAAGATCAGGGTGAGCAGGAACGGGATCAGCATCCAGCTGATCTCGATCAGCACGCTGCGGGTGTTGCCGTGGCTGCGGTCGGCCTCCTCGCCCTGGCGGTAGCGGATCGCGAACCAGGTGATGGCGACGAAGACCGGCACGGTCAGGAGCAGCGTCAGGACCGTGAAGGCGAGGATCAGCCAGTCGGTCTCGACCGCCGTGGCGGAGGCCGCCGCCGGCCAGAGCTGGAGCGCGAGGTCGGTCGGGTTCATCGAGCGGGGGCTCCGCCGGCGGGCGGCAGGGGGGCGGGAACCGGCGCGCCCGCTCCGGCGGGATCGAGGGGCGTGCCGGCGATCAGCCTCATGGCGCGCTCGACCGGGATGCGGGCGCGCCCGTCGGGCAGGAGGGCGTAGGTGGTGAGCTGGGCGGCCTCCCGCGCCTCGTGGCGGGCGAGATCCTCGTAGGGCGCGCCCTGCAGGTTCGGCGGCGGCGGCTGCACCTTGGCGCTCTGCTGCGGCGTCAGCGGCAGGCGGTTGGCGACGTTCCAGGCGCCGAACAGGTGCATCATCAGCCCGACCGCGACGATCGCGGCGGCGACGGAGCCGGCGAGCCCCACGACCACGAAGGCGGTGCGGCGGACGTCGACGTCCTCCTCCTCGAAACCCTCCGGGTTGTGCGGTCCGGCATCGGGCTCGGGCCGGGGCGGGGCGGGCTTGAAGCCGGAGAGGCGCAGGAGCCCCGCCGCCGCGAGGGCGGGCAGGAGCGCGAACGGGCCGGGGCGGGTCTCGTCGCTCACGAGGCGCGGCCCCGCAGGCGGCGGTCCACCGGGCCGTAGAGGCCGCCGGCGACCCCCACCACCCCGATCAGCGCCAGCGCATCCGCCCAGGTGAACCGGAAGGCGCCGCGGAAGCCCGGCGTGACCAGCCAGAAGATCTCGGCGCCGTGGAGCAGCAGGATCAGGAGGGCGATGCCGGCGAGCAGCGCGGGCCGGCCGGCATGGCGCTGCGGCACCAGCACCAGCGCGGCGAGCACCATCACGCCGACGCCGATCCAGATGCCGAGGCGGCCGAGCGCCCCGTCGCGGGCGAGATACCAGCGCGCCTCCTCGGGAAGGTTGGCCGACCACACCGTGAGGTACTGCGTGGCGTGGACGAAGCCCCAGATCGCGAGCAGCACCAGGATCGGGTCGGCGAAGGCCGCGGCGGTGCGCTGGTCGCGGCCGGGACGGCCCGAGGAATCCCGCGCGGCGATCAGGGCCGCCGCCGACAGCGCCAGGCCGGTCTGGATCGTCATCATCAGGAGCCCGAAGGCCGTGGAGGCGAGGCCGGGATCGGCCGACTGCACCCAATCCTCCGCCGCCAGCGTGCCGGTGACGGCATAGAGGCCGAGGCCCAGGACCGCGCGGGCGCGCCGCCAGGCCGCCGCCGGGCTGCCGGGCTCGGCGGCCGGGCGCCGGAAGGTGTCGGCGAGCCACAGCCAGATCGCCAGGTAGGCGAGGCTGCGCAGGATGAAGAAGACGGGGGTGAACCACAGGGCGGCCAGAGCCGTGCGCGGCGGGGCGCCCCGGTCCCACGGGTAAAGGCCACCCAGGCTCAGGAGCACCGGCAGCAACAGCAGGCCGGCGATGGGCAGGAGCCCGAGGAGCCGGCGCAGGGACGCGGCCATCGGCCCGGCGGAGAAGCCCGCGAGCTCGAGGCCCATCAGCAGGGGCAGGGCGCCGGCGGGCAGCGCCACCAGCACCAGCCAGGCGGCGAGGTAGGAGGGCATCACCGGGCTGCCGGAGGCGCCGGCGAGCGCGCAGGCCGCGAGCGCCGCCGCGCCGAGGGCGAGGGAGATCGGGCGGCGGCTCATCGCTTGGTCCTCTGCGGGTCTGTCGATTCGAGGTCGGTCGCTGACTTGGCTGTCGTCGGCTCGGCGGCCGCGACCTTCGCCCGATCCTCCTCCGGCAGCGCCGCCAGGGTCGCGCCCTGGCTCAGCTGCAGCGCCCGGATGTAGGCGACGATGGCCCACCGGTCGGCGGGCGGCACCTGGGCGGCGTAGGGAAGCATGGTGCCCCGGCCGTGGGTGATGACGTCGTAGAAGTGCCGCGCGGGCGCCGCCCGCAGGCGGGCCTCGTCGAACGAGGGCGGCCGCGGATAGCCGCGCTCGACGATCATCCCGTCGCCGTGCCCGGCCCCGCCGTGGCAGGGGGTGCAGAAGACGCCGTAGCGCTCCTGGCCGCGGGCCAGCAGGTCCGGGGTCGCGGCGGCCGGCTGCGGCACCGGCCGGTCGGGCGCCGCGCGGGCGACGGTGCCGGGCGGGGGCAGACGCATGGTCTGGCCCTGCGGGAAGAACGGGTTGCGGTCCCAGGTCTTCGACTTCGGCTGGCTCACCATGTCGGCCCGATCGCAGGCGGCGAGCGCCAGGGGCATCAGGAGCGCGAGACGGGGGAGGAGCGGGGAGCGCGTCACAGCGGCACCCTCCGGACCATCAGCGGCCGCCCCTGCGGCAGGCGCGCCAGCGCGCCCTCGATCCGGGCCGGATCGAAGCGGGGGCCGGTGGCCTCGAGGGCGAGGAAGAAGCGGTCCTCGCTCGCCCGGGCGAAGCCCGGGATCGCGAAGGCCGGATGGTTGAGGCGCGGCAGGCGGTTCTGGAACAGCAGCGCCAGCACGGTGGCGAGCCCGCCGCAGAGGGTGCCGAACGACACGCTCGGCACCATGAAGGACTGCCACGAGAAGCGCGGCCGGCCGCCGACGTCGAACACGTAGTCGATGCCGCTGGCGTAGAGGCACATCGCCATGAAGGCCAGGCCGCCCGCCAGCGCCGCCCCGAGGGCGAGGAGCGGCAGGATGCCGGCCGGGTGGCCCAGCGCGCGCGCGACCCGCGCCATCGGCACGGGGCCGTAGGTCTCGATCCGCGCCCCGAGGTCGCGGTCCTTCAGGGCCTCGACGGCGGCGGCGAGGTCGCCGGCCTGCGCGAACTCGGCGCTGACGCCCCAGAGCGGCGCTTCGTCCGTCTCGGCCGCGGTCGGCGCCCGCTCGCCGCTGGCGCGCCCGTCGGCGTGGCTCTCGGCGAAGCGCCGCGTCTCGGTGATCGAGACCATCGGCAGCGTGCGCAAGCCGAGGAGCAGCAGCGCCAGGAACAGGCCGACGCTGCCGAGAAGCGTCGCGATGCCCCACACGCCCATCGAATAGGGATGGGCGGAGGGCGGCAGGAAGTCGTGGCTGAGGGTGACGATCAACAGCATGAAGTGGTCGCCGAAGCTGCCGATCGCCGCGGCGATGCCGACCAGCGCGACGACGAGGCCGGAGCGGCGCAGCGCGGCGCGCCAGAACAGCTGCACCGGCAGCAGGGCGAAGACGACGATGAGCCAGAACGCCCAGGCATGCGGGCCGGCGAGGCGGCGCACCAGCACCGAGCGGTCGAAGGCGTCGCCGTGCAGGAGGCTCGAGAAGATCTCGGTGCCGTAGCAATAGGCCGAGACGAGGCCGAGCCCCAGCATCAGCCGCGCCATCAGGTCGAGGTGCCGCTCGGTGATCAGCACCTCGAGATGGAGGGCGCGGCGCACCAGCACCGCGAGCGCCGCCGTGACGCCGACGCCGGAAAGCAGCGAGGCGGCCAGGAAGGTCACCGGCAGGAGGGTGTCGTGCCAGCCCGGCAGCACCGTGCCGGCGAGCATCACCGAGGCCCCGGTCTGGAGCGCCACCACGAGGACGATGGCGAGCGCCGACAGCGTGCGGGTGGCCAGCACCCAGCGCTCCCAATGGGTCGCCGCGCCGCGCCAGCCGAGCGCCAGGATGCCGTAGATCTGCGCCCGCAGCATCGTCCGGCGCCGGCGCCGGCCGCTGCCCTCGTCGGCGGCGCGCCCCTCCGCCCGGGCCGCCTCGAAGGCGCGGTCGCGCAGGACCGCGAAGTCGGGCAGGAGCCCGACATACCACAGGCCGAGGCAGACCCCGAGGAAGCTGACGATGTCGATGGCGTCCCAGACCAGCGGCGAGCGAAATTGCGGCCACAGCGCCAGGGTGTTCGGGTAGGGCAGGGTCCAGTAGAACACCCAGGGCCGCCCGAGATGGATGATCGGGTAGAGGGCGGCCGCCGCCGCGGCCAGCACCGCGGTCGTCTCGGCGATCCGGTCGATGCCGGAGCGCCAGGCCGCCCCGGCGAGCCGCAGGATGGCGGAGGTGAGGAGCGCCCCGCAGGCGATGCCGATCCACCAGTCGTAGGCGACGATGTCGAGCGCCCAGACGACCGGGTTGTTGTTGTGCCAGATCCCTACGCCGTTGAGGAGGAGCCAGGCGAGGGCGGCCGCGAACACGCCGAGGAGGCCGCACGCCCCCGCGAAGGCGATCCACCACGCCCGCGAGCGGGCGCGCGCCGGGGCGCCCGCGACGGCGCGGCCGATCGAGGCGAAGTCCTCCTCGGCGCCGAGCAGACCGGCCCGGGGGGAGAGAGTGCCGCTCACAGGGCGCCTCCGGGCTTTGCCGCGCCGGTCGCCGAGGCCGCCTCGACCAGCCGGGCGAGGTAGGTGGTGCGGGGCTTGGTGTTGAGCTCGGCGAGGAGTCCGTAATTGCGCGGGTCGGCCGCCGCCGCGGCGACGCGGCTGCCGGAATCGCGCAGGTCGCCGAAGGTGATCGCCCGGGTCGGGCAGGCGCCCTGGCAGGCGGTGACGACGGCGCCGTCGGGGATCGGCGCATGGTCGCCGCGCGTCGAATCGATGCGCGCGGCGGCGATGCGCTGCACGCAGTAGGTGCATTTCTCCATCACCCCGCGGGCCCGGACCGTGACCTCGGGGTTGCGCTGCTGCTGCTGCACCGGCGCGGTGTCGCCGGAATAGTCGAGGTAGTTGAAGCGCCGGACCTTGTAGGGGCAATAGCTCGAGCAGGCCCGGGTGCCGACGCAGCGGTTGTAGACCATGAGGTTCAGCCCCTCGCGGTCGTGGACGGTGGCCTCCACCGGGCAGCCGACCTCGCAGGGCGCCTGCTCGCAATGCATGCACGGCACCGGCATGAAGTGGGTCTTCGGATCCTCGAGCCCGCCTTCATAGTAGCGATCGATCCGCAGCCAGTGCAGCCAGCGCCCCAGCGCCACCTCCTCCTTGCCGACGACCGGGATGTTGTTCTCGGACTGGCAGGCGGTGACGCAGGCGTTGCAGCCGATGCAGGCGTCGAGGTCGATCACCATGCCCCAGGCGCGCTCGCGGTCGTAGCGCCCGCCGGGCGAGGTCGGCGCCGGGGGGTAGAGCGAGGGCAGGGCCTCGCGGGAGGCGACCGGGGTCACCGCGCCCACCGCCTGCACCCGCACGAGGTCGTGCCCCTCCATCGTGCCGTGGTTCTGGGTCGTCACCGGCGGCGCCTTGCGGCCGGTCTTCGCCAGCGTCGCCTCGGCGAGGCGCCAGGGGCTGGCGCTGCGGCGCAGGGGGTAGGCGTCGTAGCCGAGGCCGTCGGCGAGCTGCTCGGGAACCCGGCGGCCGTAGCCGAGGAAGACCGTGACGGCGTCCTCGGCCTGGCCGGGCTGGATCCAGACCGGCCCCTCGATCCGCCGGCCCTCGGCCTCGAGCGTCACCACGTCGCCCTGGCGCAGCTCCTCCCGCTCGGCGAGGCCCGGGCTCACCGCGATCACGTTGCCCCACACCACCTTGGTCAGGGGCTTGGGCAGCTCCTGCAGCCAGGCGAGGTTGGCGAGGCTGCCGTCCCAGACCGTCGCGTCGGGCCGGAACACGACCTCGACCCGGCGGGCGGGCCCGGCCGGCGAGGGCGCGGGCGGGGCGGACGCCGCGGCGGCGGGCAGGGGAGCGCCGACCGTCTCGGGGGCGAGCGCTGTGTCGGCAAAGAAGCCGGCCTGGAGCACGGCCTCGCGGCGGGCCGTCCAGGCGGCGTCCGCCTCGCCCGGGGAACGCCAGTGGGCGTCGAACAGGGCGGCGCCGTCCTTGGCCTCCGCGTCGGTGAGGATCGACAGGATCTCCGGCACCGAGCGGCCGTCGTAGAGCGGACGGATCGTCGGCTGGATCGGCGTCACCGTCCCGTCGAGGGAGCGGGCGTCGCCCCAGGCCTCGAGCGGGTGGGCGAGCGGCAGGTTCCAGTCGCAGTGGAAGGCGGTCTCGTCCTGGTAGAGGCCGGCATGGACCTTGAGCGGCACCCGGGCGAGGGCCTCCAGGAAGCCGAGATCGCCCGGCGCCTCGTAGACCGGGTTGACGTCGAGCATCACCAGGAGCTGCACCTCGCCCCGGCGCATCGCCTCGGCGAGCGCGTCGAGGGGCTCGGCGTCGAGGACCGGCACCGGCGCGGTGTGGAACACGGTACGGCCGGTATTGCCGAGCGCCGCGTTGAGGCGGTGGACCTGGGCCAGCAGGTCCGGCACGGCCTGGGCGCCGGCGAGGACGAGCCCGCTGCCCCGCGCCGCGTCCAGCGCCGCGAAGGCGCGCGCGCGCCAGGCTGCCGCGGGGCCGCCGCGATCCGCCGCCGTGCCGCCGCCGGCCTCCGCCAGGAGATCGCGCACGAGGGCGGACAGGCCGTCCGAGCCGATCGCGAGCGGCGACTCGGCCTTGGCCGAGGTCAGATTCGGGCTCGGCCCGGCATGGTGGAGGGCGAGCAGGCGCCCCTCGGCGGCGGCCTTGCGGCGGGCCTCGACCCAGTCCCGCGCCTGGCCGACCTGGCCGGGCCCGGGATCGAGCACGTCGCCGTCGAGGGACACGACGACCCGCGCGCGATCGAAGCGCCAGCGGGTCTCGAGCGGGCGGCCGAGGGCGCGGCGCGCGCCCTCGTAGAGCGCGTCGCGCCCGGTCGGGGCCGAGACGTGCCAGCGCATCGCCGGGAAGTCCCGGCGCATCGCGGCGATCTGCGCGGCGAGCGACGGGGAGGTGACCGGCCCGGTGACGAGGTGCAGGCCACGCCCTCCCGCGACGGCCTTCAGCGCGGCGAAGCGCCCGGTCATCGCCGCGCGGAAGGCCGGCCAGGAGCTCGGCCGGCCGAGATGCTGCGGGGTCTGGAGCCGGAACGGATCGTAGAGCCCGAGCACCGATGCTTGCGCGAACACGTCGGTGCCGCCGCGGCTCCAGGGATGCTCGGCATTGCCCTCGATCTTGAGCGGCCGGCCGTTGCGGGTGGTGACCGTGATGCCGTTGGCGAACCCGTCGACGAGCGCCGCCGAGGCGTAGGCGAGGGGTGCCCCCGGGACGACCCGCTCGGGCTGGCGGACGTAGGGGATCTCCTGGCTGCGCCCGTCCGGCTGGCCGCAGGCGGCAAGCCCGCTCATCGCGAAGGAGGCGGCCATCAGCTTCAGGAAGCCGCGCCGGTCGGGTGCGGCGGCGAGCCGCGCGGCCGCCGGGTACTCGGTGTCGAGGAAGGTTCGGAACTCGGGCGAATCCGCCACCGCGTCGAGGCTGCGCCAGAAGGCCGGGCCGTCGCCAGCGGCGAGGCGGGCGCGCAGCGCGCCGATGTCGTGCGTCATCGGTGGCAGATCCCGCATTCGGTCAGGCGCTCGCCGCCCCGGATATGGTACTGGGCCACGAGTTCCGGCCCGAGCGTGGCCTGGTTGGCCGGCGGGCTCCAGGTCATGTTGAGGATCTGGTCCTTCGGCCGCACGTATTTCTCGGGATTGCGGTGGCAATCGAGGCAGAAGCTCATCTCGAACGCGTTGGCCCGGTAGGTGAGCTGCATGTCGGTGACGCTGCCGTGGCAGGTCGAGCAGCCGATGCCGTTGGTCACGTGGACCGAGTGGTTGTAGTAGACGTAGCCGGGCAGCTTGTTCAGGCGGTTCCAGACCAGGGGCTGGTCCTTGGCATAGCTCGCCCGGACCGGCTCCAGCATTTCCGAGCCCGACCAGATCTGGGAGTGGCAGGTCATGCAGGTCTCGGTCGGCGGAATCCCGGCGGTCGCCTGCGTCTCCACGGTGGTGTGGCAGTAGCGGCAATCGATCTTCAGCTCGCCCGAATGGTGCTTGTGGCTGAACGGCACCGGCTGGTCCGGCGCCACCCCGACGCCGGTGACGTAGGAGGAGCGCACCAGTCCCGCCCCGACCACCGGGATGCCGGCAAGGCAGGCGGCCGCGGTGAGGAGCGCGAGGCGCAGGAGGGCGTCGGCACCCGGGGCGAAGAGCTGGCGCATGACGTCAGGACCTGCCCACGCCGCACACCGCCCGCAGCGGCGGACAGCTCTGCGGGATCGTTCGCTTCAAGGCGGGAATCACGCTCCGCACGCCGTCCTCGTCATACCCTGGCCGCCCTGTTCGGAACGATGCCAGGCTAGGTGGCGCGCGGTCGGGCAGCGGCCAGGGGCGCCCGGACGATCGACGCCGCGCTGCGACAGCATGGCGTCGGAAAACCGAAGGCCGTGTCGCCGGGGCCTCGCCTCACGGCGCCAGGGATCGCACCATCACGGTCGCGCCGGCGCCGTAGCCCGCCGGCGCCGCGATCGGGACCGGCCGGAAGCCGTGCCGTTGCCAGAAGCCGGCGGCATCGCCGACCGCGACCAGCACCGCTTCGGGCAGGCCGCGCCGCGCGGCCTCGCCGAGCATCAGTCCGACGACCTCCCCGGCCGCCCCGTGCCCGCGCGCCTCCGGCAGCAGCGCCACGTCGTGGATGCACCAGGCTCCCGCGGGCACCGGCAGGGCGCCGAGCAGCGTGTCGAGGTCGGGTACCGAGCCCGACCGACAGGGGTGCCCGACGGCGTAGCCGACCGGGAGGTCGCCCGGCCCGGCGAGGGCGAGGCAGCCCTCCGGGCACAGGCGCAGGCGCTCGGCCATCACCGCATCGTCCTCCGGGTAGCCCGGATGGACGCGGGCCGCGACCGCCGAGGCCGCCGGAAGGTCCGAGACCCGCATCGCACGCCAGCGCGGCGCCTGTGCACTCAACGGGCGGCCTCGTACCGGAATTCCGGCGCGGCCTGGAGCTGGGCCTTGGTCAGCCGGATCTCGGCTTCCGCCACCGTGGCGTCGGGCCCGGTCGCCAGCACGGTCGCGCGGCCGCGGGGTTCGGGCGCCGCGACGGTGCCGGTGGTGTCGTCGACCGTGCCGCTGCGCTTGGCCGGGACGGCGGCCAGCGCCTGGTCGGTCACCTTGGCGCCCGGCATGGTTTGCGGTCCGGCGCTCTGCGCGGCGGCCTCCCCCGGCGTCCGGTCCGGCGTGGTGTGGGACGGTGGCGCCTCCGCGGCCGCGCGGCCGGTGTTCCAGGCCAGCACGTCGAACGGCACGGCGACGGATTTCTGGCCGATGCCGAGGAAGCCGCCGACGCCGATCACCACCGCGCGCACCCTCCCGTCCTGGGACAGCAGCACGTCCTCGATCTCGCCGACCCGGACGTGGTCCTGGCCGATCACCTTGACGCCGACGAGCTTCGAGGCCCGCACGCTGCCGGCCTCGGGCCGGGTCAGGAAGCCGGCCGCCTCGGGCGCCGGCTGCTGGGCGAGGACCGGGAGGGCCAGCACCGCGACGAACGGAAGGGCGATCAGGGGCGCGAGGCGGCGGACGGGCATGGATAAGGTCTCCGGGAGGTCGCGGCGCGAAAAGAAGTCTGGGCTCGCAGGCTCAACGGGGCGGGAGCGTGACGGTTCACCGCGGAGTGCCGCCCCCTCGCGCAGTCCCGCCACCCAACGGACCAGGCGGGAAGCCAGCGTTCCCGGGACCTTTGTGCGCTGGCGCACACCGCCTGCCGGCGGTCGGGCGATGGCGAGTGACGATTATTGACATTCATCACTCGTCCGGTAGGTTGATGGACATGCGGCCGGGCCGGTCGCGATCTTCGGTTGAGCTCCGCCCCCTCGCTCCGCCGCAGACCGTCGACCGGCCCGGCCGTACCCGTTTCCGGCTCGCCCGCTTTACGCGGGCCGGCGTTTCTGGCACCGGCCCGTCATGTCGCTGCGCGCCTGCCTCGTCCTCGCCCTGCTCGCCGGCCTCGCCGGACTGTCCCTGCGCATCGCCGTACCGGTCACGCCGGTCGACCAGGATTACCGCGACGTGGTCGCCTTCTACCGTGCCATGCCGGCGGGCGCCGGGCACTGACGCCTCGCCCGATTCCTCATCACCCGATGTCTCTGGCGGCCGCCGTCGCCAGTTCCCGGAACCGCGCCCCGTCCAGTCCCTCCGCTCCGTAGAGCAGGCGCCCGCCGTTCGGCAGGATGTCGAAGGCGTGGTCGGGCGCCTCGCGGAAGCGTTCGAGGGCGATAGGATAGCGGTTCAGGGCCTCGGCCTGGCTCGCATGGGCCGCGAACAAGGCGGCCTTGAAGGCGCAATCCTCCGGATCGAGGTGGAGCGCGATCGAGCGCCGCGGCGGCTCCGTCGGCAGGAAGCCGCCGGGCTCGGGCCCGTCGAGGCCGGCATGGCGAAACGTCATCTCGATCACCGCGAGACGCTCGGGCCCGAGGATCCGGCGGGCACCCGCCACCGCCAGCGCCACCGCGTCGTGGTCCGGGTGGCCGCCCTCGTAGGCGTGGGTCAGCGCCAGCGTGATGCCGCGTGCCGTGAACAGCGCGGCCAGGCGGCGGGCGAGCGCCGCGATCGCCCCGGCGACCTCGCCGTCGGGATAACCGAGGGCGACGCGCCGCTCCGGCGCGATGCCGGCGAGCGTCAGCGCCGCGTCGAGTTCCCGCGCCCGGGCGGCCGCGTAGGCGGCGGCGTCGGGGAAACCGGGCCGGACGCGGCCCCGGGGCGCGCCGTCGGTGACGTGGACCACGGTGAGCCCGGTCAGGCGCGGCAGCTGCGCGCCGCAGCCGATGCTCTCGTCGTCCGGGTGCGCGACCACCAGGGCGGCGGCCTCGGCCGGAACGGGCCCGCAGGCCGGGTGCGCCAGGGCGGCTAGGACGCGCTTGGCGGCCGGCGAGGTCGGGGCGATGGCCGTCATCGGATCAGATCGCCGGTCGCGGCCCGCGGGCCGGACCGCGCCGGACCATCCCGGCATCGCGCCGCACCATGGCGGAAACCGTCTCCGCCCGCGGCGGCCGGGCGGGGCGGGGGGCGAGGCCCCGGTACCGAGGGTTGGAGCAGAAGGTCACGGTCATGTCGAACTCCGCCAGGGGCTCCGTCGTCCGGTCGAGGCCGCCACCGGCATCGGGCCGGGGAGACGTCGCCCCCGGGCCGCCGGATCCAGGCCGCCGCCTCGCCGGGGCGCGCGATCCTGATTAAGCCAAGCACGGGCGCAGGCCCAGGGCCCGGCGCAGCCCCGACCGTTCACCGCGACGCCTGACGCACCGGAGGTAGGGTCGCGCCGCAAAGCATTCCGAAGAACAGCCGGTTATCCCTGCGGCGTGACGGTCACGCAGACCCCGCTTGTGCGGCGACGCCTTGACGGCACTGCCGCACCTGCGAGATGACCCATCCCAAACCGCGACGCGCGTCGACCGCGAGACGCGACACCGTCGGAAAGACCGCAGGATCCCTGGCACGATGAGCAACTTCAACGAGGAGCGCGTTCTGGCCGTCCATCACTGGACGGATTCGCTCTTCAGCTTCCGCACCACCCGCGACCCGTCGTTCCGCTTCCGCAACGGCGAGTTCACGATGATCGGCCTCAAGGGCGAGGGCAAGCCGCTCCTGCGCGCGTACAGCGTGGTGAGCGCCAACTACGAGGACGAGCTGGAGTTCTTCTCCATCAAGGTGCCGAACGGCCCGCTCACCTCGAAGCTGCAGCACCTCAAGGTCGGCGACCCGATCGTGGTCAGCCGCAAGGCCACCGGCACCCTGGTGCTCGACAACCTGATGCCCGGCCGCCACCTCTACCTGCTCGGCACCGGCACCGGCCTGGCGCCGTTCCTGGCGATCATCAAGGACCCGGAGACCTACGAGCGCTTCGAGAAGGTGATCCTGGTCCATGGCTGCCGCCAGGTCCAGGAGCTGGCCTACGGCGAGACGATCACCGAGACGCTGCCCCAGCACGAGCTGATCGGCGAGATGGTCCGCGACCAGCTGATCTACTACCCGACCGTCACGCGCGAGCCGTTCCGCAACCGCGGCCGCATCACCGACCTGATGACCTCGGGCAAGCTCTTCTCCGATATCGGCCTGCCGACGATGACGAAGGAGGCCGACCGCTTCATGCTCTGCGGCAGCCCCGACATGATCCGCGACACCCGCGACCTCCTGTCGGAGGCCGGCTACGTCGAGGGCAACCACGGCGAGGCCGGCCACTACGTCATCGAGAAGGCCTTCGTCGAGAAGTAGCGGCGTGCTACGCGGGATGCGCCGGGAGACCGACCGTTGCGCATCCTGCTGATCAACCCCAACACCACGCCGTCCGTGACCGAGCAGGCGGCGGCGCATGTCCGGCGCCTGGTCGCGGCCGAGATCGTGACGGCGACCGGGCGGTTCGGCGCCCGCTACATCGCGAGCCGCGCCGCCGCGGCCATCGCCGGGCATGCCGCCCTCGACGCGCTCGCCGCGAACGTCACGGGCTGCGACGCGGTCTACCTCGCCTGCTTCGGCGATCCGGGGCTGCTCGCCCTCAAGGAAGTCTCGCCGGTGCCCGTCATCGGCATGGCGGAGGGGGCGCTCCACCTCGCCTGCACCCGGGGGCGGCGCATCGGCATCGTCACCGGCGGCGTCCTGTGGAAGCCGATGCTGACCGAGTTCGTCGCGATGCTCGGCCTCACCGAGCGCCTCGCCGGCATCCGCACCGTGGCGCCCACCGGCGGCGAGATCGCCCGGAACCCCGATGCCGCCCTCGACCGCCTGGCCGCCGCCTGCCGCGACTGCGCCGAGATCGACGGCGCCGACGTCGTGGTGCTCGGCGGCGCGGCGCTGGCCGGCCTCGCCGAGCAGGTGCAGCCCCGGGTCGCCGTCCCGGTGATCTGCTCGGTCGAGGCCGGGGCGCGGGCGGTGATCGCCGCCGCGGGCCTCGCCGGGGCGCGGCCGGTGCTGCCCGCGACCGAGAGCGTCGGGCTGTCGGACGAACTGGCGCGGATGCTGCGCGCCGAAGGCTGAGGGGTAAGGCGCGCTAGAGCATTTTCCGACGAAACGGAAACCGGTTCGTCGCAGAAAATGCGCCAAAACAAAGACTTAGAGAGCTTCGCGATTGCAACGCGATCGTGAAGTGCTCCAGTGCGGAAAGACGGCGCGTCCGACGACCGGCAGCCGGTTGCCAAACGCCCTCCGACCTGACAGGTTGTGCACAAATAAATAGCGACGCGGTAGATACGCGAAGCCTCGCACCTCCAGGGAGGACCCGATGTCGACCGATGCCAACAAGGATCTGGCGCGCGCCTATTTCGCCGCCTTCCTCGCCCGCGACGAGGCCTGGTGGCAGCGCCACATCGCCCCCGACTTCGTCCGCCACGATCCCGGCCTCGATTTCGCGGTGCGCGGCCCCGAGGGCGTGCGCCGGCTCGGCGAGGTGCTGCATGGCGGCGTCACCGGGATGGCCCTGCCGATCGACGAGGTGATCGCCGAGGGCGACAAGGTGCTGGTGCGGCTGCGCTTCCAGGGGCGCCATACCGGCGACCTGATGGGGCTGGCTCCCAGCGGCCACGCGATCGACATCGCCGTGATGGACCTGTTTCGCATCGTCGACGGGCGCCTGGTCGAGCATTGGGCGCTGCTCGACAATCTCGGGCTCCTGAAGCAGGTCGGCGCCCTCCCGGCCTGATCCTCTCCACGCCGCCCGCCGGGAGATTCCGCATGTCCGCGCCGCAGATCGTCCTGCACCACTACGCCTTCTCGCCCTACGCGGAAAAAGTCCGCCTCGCCCTCGGCCTGAAGGGCCTCCACTGGGGCTCGGTCGACATCGCGATGATGCCGCCGCGCCCGCTGCTCGATCCGCTCACCGGCGGCTATCGGCGCGTGCCGGTGCTGCAGGTCGGGGCCGACATCTACTGCGACACCCACGCGATCCTGCCCGCCCTCGAGCGGCTGCACCCGGAGCCGAGCCTGTATCCGGGCCTCGGGCCGGCGCTCGCCGAGGGCCTGTCCTTCGGCCTGGAGCGCGATCTCTGGCTCGCGGCGATCGGCGTCACGGTGCATTTCGCCGGCGACCTGCCCGCACCCTTCCTGCGCGACCGCAAGGACGATTACCTCTACGTCGACATCGGCCACGCGGCGATGGAGCCGGATTTCCCCCGCAACGCCCAGCGGGTCGCGGCCTGGACCGGGTGGCTTGCCGAAGCCTTGTCGGACGGGCGCCGCTTCATCGGCGGGGACCGGGCCGGCGCCGTGGACCTCGCGCATTACCACCTGCTCTGGCTGATGCGCGGCGGCGAGCGGGCCGGCGCGGTCGACGGGCTGCTCGGGTTGTCCCCGCTCCAAGGGTGGATCGAGCGGGTCGCGAGCCTCGGGCACGGCCGTCCGGTGCCGATGAGCGCCGAGGCGGCGCTCGATGCCGCGCGCGACGCCGAGCCCGCCCCGGTCGAGCCGGTGAACGCGGTGCCGGCGCTGATCGCGGCCGCCCCCGGCGACACCGTGACGGTGACGCCGGACGACTTCGCCCGCGTGCCGGTGGAGGGACGGCTCGTCGCGGTCGATGCGGGCCGCATCGTCATCCGCCGCGACGAGGCCCGGGTGGGGGCGCTGCACCTGCACTTCCCGCGGGCCGGGTTCACGATCGCGAAGGGCTGATCGGAACGGGCGGGGCGGAGCCGGCGGACATCCCGGAACCGGCCCGCTTGTGTCCATGCGGGCGGCCCCCGGTCTTTTTCTCGTTCGTGACAGAACCGAACGGCCGGCGCCGCGTTACGCGGCCATGGCCGACCCTCGCCGCCAGGCTTCCCCGACCACCGAGCTGATCACCCGGCTGATGCGCGTCGTGCGCACCTGCCCGGAGGCGACGGCGGACATCCTCGAACTCGTCCTGCTGGTGAGCCAGATCGAGGCAATACCGGTGGTCGACCGCGACTACCGCGACGCCAGGCGGGTGATCGCGCGGCTGCGCAACCCGCTCTGGGACATGACGCCGGACCAGCGCCGGGTGCTGAAACAGGCCTCCGACACGATCCGCGACGCCTGCCGCCTGCGCGAGAGCGACATCCCGTCCGACCCGATCGGCGATGCGGGCGAGCGCGCGAGGATCGAGCGCGGCCTCGCCTCGGCCCTTGCCGGAGAGTTCACCCCGACGCAGATCGCCCGGGTGACCGGCGCGACCCTGGCGGTGCTCCAGGCCGCGACGGGCGACGGATCCGAGGAGGGGGCAGGATGATCGGCGACTATCCGGTCGAGGGACGGGGCTACTGGATCTGGCTCGGCGGCGTGGCCCTGCTCGGGTTGTTCAACCTGTTCGTGATGCTGGTCCTGCACTGAGGCTCCGGCACTGGCGGCGCAGGTTTCGGGCGTGTTTCCGTCCGGAGGGCGGTTTCCTTCGCGGAACCCGCCCGGCGGGCCTCGACGGCGACCGGCCCGCTCCCCACATGCGGCCGGCACATCCCTCGGAGAGCTTGAGAGCCCATGACCAGCCCCTTCCGCCCGACCCTGGCGCTCGTCGTCCTGATGGCCGCAGGGCCCGTGCTGGCTGCCGGCCCCGCATTGGCGCAAGCCGCCAAGGTCCGCGAGCACTCCGTCGCCTCCGGCAAGCAGGTCCGCCTGGTGATGGTGCCCAACCTGAAGAAGGATTGCTCGCTCGGGCCCCAGCCCGAGCTGAAGGTGACGAGCCCGCCGAAGAACGGCGCCCTGATCCAGCGGGCCGGCAAGGTGAAGACCCCCGCCACCTACCGCTGCCCGAACGCCGACGCCAACGTCCAGGCCCTGTTCTACGAGAGCAAGGCCGGCTTCACCGGCACCGACGAGGTCACGGTCGAGATCAAGGGCACCGACGGCAATGTCAGCACCCAGACGATCAAGCTGACGGTGGGCGGCAAGGATGCGCCGAAGGACGGGGCCAAGGACGGCGCCAAAAAGGACACAACCGACCTCTGACGACCGGCCCCGCACCGAGGAGCCGAAACGAATCCGGAACGTCGCCCGCGCGGGCGGCGTTCCCCTCACGTCCCGCGGAGCGCCGGGCGGCGCCTCGGGGGGTGTGGAAAAACTGGAACAGGCGTGTCCTTTACGGCACAGGCCCGGCCGATGCCCGGCTTTCGCATTGGCAGGCTTGCGACTTTCCCGTTCGTCAGGGCCGGCGCCTTGCCCGCAGCCGGCCTGCATACAGCGTTCCCGCCGCCTCCGCACCCCTCCCTGCGTCGCCGCGCTGCGACAAACATGGGGATATCGATTGCATCCGAGGCGGGACAGGATGATCCTGGCGATGTCGTGAGGGTCCGGAATGCCAATGCCGTCAGCGAGCGACCTCTTTCAAACTTTCGCACGCAGCTACGAGTCCCGCCGGGACTCCGAGATGACACTCTCCGAGTATCTCGAAGCCTGCCGTGACAACCCCTTGATGTACGCGAGTGCGCCCGAGCGTATCCTCGATGCGATCGGCAAACCCGAGTTCATCGACACTGCGCGCGACCAGCGCCTGGGCCGGATCTTCATGAACCGGACCATCCGCACCTATCCTGCCTTCTCCGAATTCTACGGCATGGAGGAGACGATCGAGCGCATCGTCTCGTTCTTCCGCCATGCCGCGCAGGGGTTGGAGGAGCGCAAGCAGATCCTCTACCTGCTCGGGCCGGTGGGCGGCGGCAAGTCGTCGCTGGCCGAGCGGCTCAAGGCCCTGATGGAGGTGCACCCGATCTACGTGCTCAAGGCCGGCAACGAGATGAGCCCGGTCTTCGAGAGCCCGCTGGTGCTGTTCGACCCCGAGACGATGGGGCCGATGCTGGAGGAGCGCTACGGCGTGCCCCGCCGGCGCCTGACCGGGCTGATGAGCCCGTGGTGCCTGAAGCGCCTCGACGAGTTCGGCGGCGACCTATCGAAGTTCCGGGTCGTCAAGGTCAACCCGTCGCGCCTGCGCCAGATCGGCATCGCCAAGACCGAGCCGGGCGACGAGAACAACCAGGACATCTCGTCCCTCGTCGGCAAGGTCGACATCCGCAAGCTCGAGACCCTGAGCCAGGCCGATCCCGACGCCTATTCCTATTCGGGCGGCCTCAACCGGGCGAACCAGGGCATCCTCGAATTCGTCGAGATGTTCAAGGCGCCGATCAAGATGCTGCATCCCCTGCTCACCGCGACGCAGGAGGGAAACTACGTCGGCACCGAGAATATCGGCGCGATTCCGTTCACCGGCATCATCCTCGCCCACTCGAACGAGGCCGAGTGGCAGAGCTTCAAGACCAACAAGAACAACGAAGCCTTCATCGACCGCATCTACGTCATCAAGGTGCCGTACTGCCTGCGGGTGACCGAGGAGCAGCGGATCTACGAGAAGCTGGTCTCGGGCTCCGAACTCGCCTCCGCCCGCTGCGCGCCCGGCACCCTGGAGATGCTGGCCCGGTTCTCGGTGCTCTCGCGCCTGCGCGAGCACGCGAACTCGAACGTCTTCTCCAAGATGCGGGTCTATGACGGCGAGTCCCTGCGCGAGGTCGATCCCCGCGCCCGCTCGATGCAGGAATACAAGGACACCGCCGGCGTCGACGAGGGCATGGACGGGATCTCGACCCGCTTCGCCTTCAAGGTGATGGCCGCCACCTTCAACCACGACACCACCGAGGTCTCGGCCGACCCGGTCCACCTGATGTACGTCCTCGAGCAGTCGCTGCGCCGCGAGCAGCTGCCGCCCGAGACCGAGAAGCGCTACCTCGAATTCATCAAGGGCGAGCTGGCGCCGCGCTACGCCGAGTTCATCGGCCACGAGATCCAGAAGGCCTACCTCGAATCGTACCACGATTACGGCCAGAACCTGTTCGACCGCTACATCGACTACGCCGACGCCTGGATCGAGGACCAGGACTTCAAGGACCCGGAGACCGGGCAGCTGCTCAACCGCGAGCTGCTGAACCAGGAACTCACCAAGATCGAGAAGCCGGCGGGCATCGCCAACCCGAAGGACTTCCGCAACGAGGTGGTGAAGTTCGCCCTGCGCTCGCGGGCCCAGCACGGCGGGCGCAACCCATCCTGGACCTCCTACGAGAAGATCCGCGAGGTGATCGAGCGGCGGATGTTCAGCCAGGTCGAGGAGCTCTTGCCGGTGATCTCCTTCGGCTCGAAGAAGGACAGCGAGACCGAGAAGAAGCACGGCGAGTTCGTCGAGCGGATGAAGGACCGCGGCTACACCGAGCGCCAGGTCCGGCGCCTCGTCGAGTGGTACATGCGCGTCAAGCAGGCGGGCTGAGCCCGGACGGATCCGCGGGCGGCATCGGGCCCGCGGATCCCACTCCCTCGGATCACCCGCTCGCCGTAGCGGGACCGAGCCGGAAACGACAGGATGGCGTGATCGGAGAGCGCGAAGCGGATGCACATCATCGATCGACGCCTCAATCCCGGCGGCAAGAGCCTGGCGAACCGGCAGCGCTTCCTGCGCCGGGTCCGCGACGTGGCCCAGCGCGCCGTGCGCGAGGCGGCCCGGGAGAAGGACATCAAGGATCTCGGCAAGGACGGTCACGTCACCGTTCCGGTGGACGGCGTGCGGGAGCCGAAATTCACCCGCAACCCCTCGACCGGGGTTCAGGACCACATCCTTCCCGGCAACAAGACCTACATTGAGGGCGACCTGATCGAGCGCCCGCCGGGGGGCGGCGGGGGAGGGGGAGGCAGCGGCGAGGCCGGCGACGGCGGGGCGGACGGCGAGGATTCGTTCCGCTTCGTGCTGACCCGCGAGGAGTTCCTGGAGCTCTTCCTCGAGGATCTCGAACTGCCCGACCTCGCCAAGCGCCGCCTCGCGGTGGTCGAGACCGCGACCCTGCGGCGGGCCGGCTACACCGTGTCAGGCTCGCCCGCCAACCTCTCGATCGGGCGGACCCTGCGCAACTCGCTGTCGCGGCGCATCGCCCTCAAGCGGCCGAAGGCGGCCGAGACGGCGACCTTGGAGGAGGAGATCCGGGCGCTCGAGGAGAGCGAGCCCGACGCCGCGATCCTCGACGAGCTGCGGGCGGAGCTGGAGCGCCTGCGCACCCGCTCGCAGCGCATCCCCTACGTCGACCCGATCGACCTGCGCTACCGGCGCTTCGAGCCGTATCCGCGGCCCGTCGCCCAGGCGGTGATGTTCTGCCTGATGGACGTCTCGGGCTCGATGACCGAGCACATGAAGGACCTCGCCAAAAGGTTCTACATCCTGCTGCACATCTTCCTGACCCGGCGCTACAAGCACGTCGAGATCGTCTTCATCCGCCACACCGACCACGCCAAGGAGGTCGACGAGGAGACGTTCTTCGGCTCGCGCGAGACCGGCGGCACGCTGGTCTCCTCGGCGCTGGTCGAGATGAAGCGGATCATCGCCGAGCGCTACAACCCGGACGACTGGAACATCTACGCCGCCCAGGCGTCGGACGGGGACAACGTGTCGAGCGACGGCGCGACCTCGCAGGACCTGCTGCGCTCGGCGATCCTGCCGGCCTGCCAGTACTTCGCCTACCTGGAGGTCGGCGACGAGGGCGGGCCGCGGGCGGGCTTCGTCGAGCACCGCACCACGCTGTGGCGCACCTACGAGCCGGTGGCGAAGACCAACTCGGTGCTGGCCATGCGCAAGGTCAACCACCGCCGCGACATCTACCCGGTCTTCCGCGAGCTCTTTTCGCGCAACAAGGCCGGCCAGGAGACGGCGACGACCTGACGGCCGTGACGACGGCGCGGCCCAGCCCCGGGCCGCGCCCGCTTGAACGACGATCCGCATCCCGCCGCGGGATGGTTTCAGGTACCGGGAGGTTCGACGCCCGATGAGTTCCGCCACCTTCGGCACGCGGCCCGCGAGCCCGGCCGTCATCGCCAGGACCGCCCCGCTCTTCACCGGCAACGACTGGGACTTCGACACCATCCGGCGCATCCACGACGCCTGCGAGGCGATCGCCGGGCCGGAACTGGGCCTGAGCTGGTATCCCAACCAGATCGAGATCATCACCGCGGAGCAGATGCTCGACGCCTATGCGTCGATCGGCATGCCGTTGTTCTACAAGCACTGGTCGTTCGGCAAGCACTTCGCCCAGCACGAGGCCGGCTACCGCCGCGGCCTGATGGGGCTGGCCTACGAGATCGTCATCAACTCCGATCCGTGCATCTCCTACATCATGGAGGAGAACACGGCGACGATGCAGACGCTGGTCATCGCCCACGCCGCCTTCGGCCACAACCACTTCTTCAAGAACAACTACCTCTTCCGGCAGTGGACCGACGCCGAGGGCATCCTCGACTACCTGGACTTCGCCAAGACCTTCATCACCCGGTGCGAGGAGCGCTACGGCCACAACGCCGTCGAATCGGTGCTGGACGCCGCCCACGCCCTGATGAATCAGGGCGTCCACCGCTACCCGCGCAAGAAGCGCCCCGACCTCTCCTCCGAGCAGCGCCGCGAGCGCGAGCGGCAGGAGCACCAGGAGCGGATGTACAACGACCTCTGGCGCACCCTGCCGGCCAAGAGCCCGACCGGCAAGCCGGATCCGAACGCCGAGCGGCGCCGGGCGCTGCTGGAATTGCCGCAGGAGAACATCCTGTACTTCCTGGAGAAGGCGGCGCCGCGGCTCCAGCCCTGGCAGCGCGAGATCCTGCGCATCGTCCGCCACGTGGCGCAGTATTTCTATCCCCAGCGCCAGACCAAGGTGATGAACGAGGGCTGCGCCACCTACAACCACTACCGGATCATGACCCGGCTGTCCGAGACCGGGCAGATCGACGAGGCGGCCTACCTCGAGTTCCTGCAGTCGCACACCAACGTCATCCGCCAGCCGAACTACGACGACCGGAGCTACGGCGGCCACAACCCCTACGCCATCGGCTTTGCCATGATGACGGACATCGCCCGCATCTGCACCGAGCCGACCGAGGAGGACCGGGCCTGGTTCCCCGACATCGCCGGCAGCGGCGATGCGATGGGGGTCCTGCGCGACGTCTGGGCGAACTACCGCGACGAGAGCTTCATCGCGCAGTTCCTCAGCCCGCGGCTGATGCGCCAGCTGCGGCTGTTCCACGTCACCGACGATCCCGACAAGCCGGAACTCCGCGTCGAGGCGATCCACGACGAACGCGGCTACCGCAAGCTGCGGCGGGCCTTCGCGCGGCAATACGACGTCGCCTGGCTCGATCCCGACATCGAGGTGGTCGACGTCGACCTGGAGGGCGACCGCAAGCTGATCCTGCACCACAAGGTGCTCAACCGCGTGCTGCTCAACAAGGACGACGCGAACCGGGTGCTGCAGCACCTCGCCGACCTCTGGGGCTACGACGTGCTGATGAAGGAGGTCGACACCACGACCGGCGCGGTGCTGAAGGAGCATACCGCGAGCGCGCGCCCGACCTTCTTCTGATCGCAGCCGGAGGCCGGCCGGGCCATCCCCTTCAGCCGCCCGGCCGGCCGCCCTCGATCAGGTCGCGCTGCCGGGTGAGGGCGTCGCCGACGAAGTCCAGGAAGGCGCGCACCCGCGCGGCGCGGCGCAGGTCCGGATGGGTGAGGAGCCACAGGCCGGCCGCCAGCTCGGGCTCGGGTTCGGAGAGCCGCACGAGGCCGGGCCGGGGATCGCCGATGACGCAGGGCAGGGGGCCGATCCCGATGCCGGATTCGACCGCGTCGGCCAGCCCCTGCACGGTGTCGAGGCGCAGGATCACCCGCTCGGGCGCCGTGCGCTCCTGGACGTAGCGGGCGGCCGCCGCGGCGCCGAGGCGGGGCGCGGGCGAGACCCAGCGCTGGGCGTCGAGCGGCACACTCCTGTCGAGGTCGGCCCGGCCGTAGAGCGCCCAGGCGATGGTGGCGAGGCGCCGGCCGACCAGGGTGTCGGGAGGGTCGTTGGTGGCGCGCAACGCCACGTCGGCGTCGCGCTTGGCGAGGTTGAGCGCCTGCTCGGACACCACCACGTCGAGGCGCACCTCCGGGCAGCGGGCGCAGAACTCCGCGAGGATCGGCGTCAGGAGCCCGGTCAGCAGCGAAGCCGCGGTGGTGACCCGCAGCTCGCCGGCCGGCGTGAGGCCGCAGCTCTCGATCCGCCGGGTGAAGGCGAGCACATCCTCCTCCATCCGGGCGGCGATCCGCACCATCTCCTCGGCCGCCGGCGTCGGCACGTACCCGGTGCGGTGGCGCTCGAACAGCGGCGTGCGCAGCGATGCCTCGATCTGGCCGAGCCGCCGGAAGGCGGTGGAATGGTTGATGCCGAGCCGCTCGGCGGCCTGGGTCAGGCCGCGCTGATCGGAGATGGCCTTCACCAGCCGAAAGTCGTCCCAGGCGAGGGGAGCGGTCACGGGAATCTCCCGACCTTGCGCGCCTGC
The DNA here is from genome assembly GCF_016613415.1 of Methylobacterium ajmalii. GTDB lineage: Bacteria > Pseudomonadota > Alphaproteobacteria > Rhizobiales > Beijerinckiaceae > Methylobacterium > Methylobacterium ajmalii. The sequence continues at coordinate 54,513 of NZ_JACWCT010000138.1, forward strand.
AAGCGCGGGCTTGCAGCATAGGGCATTTCGTTCGCGCCCACGATCCGCGATGGTCCGCCGACGTTCAAGGCGACCTTGGGAGATCACGCGATGGCGAAGGTTCTGGTCCTCTACTATTCGACCTACGGCCATATCGAGCAGATGGCGCAGGCGGTGGCCGAGGGCGCCCGGGAGGCGGGCGCCGAGGTGGCGGTCAAGCGGGTGCCCGAGCTGGTGCCGGAAGAGGTCGCCCGCAACGCGCATTTCAAGCTCGACCAGGCGGCGCCGATCGCCACCGTGGACGAGCTGCCGGGCTACGACGCGATCGTCATCGGCACGCCGACCCGCTTCGGCAACATGGCCTCGCAGATGAAGAACTTCATCGATCAGACCGGCGGCCTGTGGGCCAAGGGCGCGCTGATCGGCAAGGTCGGGTCGGTCTTCACCTCGACGGCCTCCCAGCATGGCGGCCAGGAATCGACGATCCTCACCGTCCACACCGTCCTGCTGCATCAGGGCATGGTGGTGGTCGGCCTGCCCTACAGCTTCCAGGGCCAGCTCGGCACCGACGAGGTGATGGGCAACTCGCCCTACGGCGCCTCCACCATCGCGGGCGGCGATGGCAGTCGCCAGCCGAGCGCGGTCGAGCTGGAGGGCGCCCGCTTCCAGGGCCGCCACGTCGCCGGCATCGCCGCGAAGCTGGCCGGCTGAGCACCGACCCGGCCAAAGAAAAAGCCCGGACGGGTCCGGGCTTCGAGGCGGAAGGTCGATGGGGGCTTGAGTGACCTTCTAGACCCCTTCAACGCGTCGGCCGGGGGATCGGTTCCGCGGCCGATGCGAATTTTTTAGGGCGCCGTCAGCGCGGCGCCGCGGCGCGGCCGAGGCGGTCGCGGATCGCCTCACCGAGGCCGTCCGCGGGGATCGGCGCCACCGCGATCACCGCGGGACCGGCGGCGTCGAGCCGGCGCAGGTAGCCGAAGAGGTGGGAGGCCGCCTCCGCGAGGTCGCCGGCCGGGCTGAGGTTGAGCGACAGGAGCGCCCGGTCGAGCCCGTCCGGGGCTGCCGGCCCGAACAGCAGCGCGGCCTCGCCGGACAGGATCTCCGTCGCGTCGAGGCGCATCGCCGCCCGCGGCGCGTAGTGCGAGGCGAGGAGCCCGGGCGAGACCGGCGCCGAGCCGGCCGGCGCCGACGGCAGGGCGAGGGGCCGGCCGAGCACGGCTTCGATGCTCGCGCGCGGCACGCCGCCCGGACGCAGCAGCACGGGCGGGCCGTCGAGGCAGGCGACGATGGTCGATTCGACCCCGACCGGGCAGGCGCCGCCGTCGAGGATCGCGGCGATCCGGCCGTCGAGGTCGCCGAGCACGTGGGCGGCCTCCGTCGGGCTCACCCGTCCCGAGCGGTTGGCCGAGGGTGCCGCCACCGGGCAACCCGCCGCCGCCAGCACGGCGCGAGCGAGCGCGCTTCCCGGCACCCGCAACGCCACGCTGGGCAGCCCCGCCCGGGCGAGGTCGCAGACGCGCCCACCCGCGGCCGCCGGGACCACCAGGGTCAGCGGCCCGGGCCAGAACGCCTGCGCGAGGGCCAGGGCGTCGGGGCCGAACGCGCCTTCGCGCCGCGCCGCCGCGAGGTCGGGCAGGTGGGCGATCAGCGGGTTGAACCGCGGCCGCTCCTTGGCGGCGTAGATCGCCGCCACCGCCTTGGGGTCGCCGGCATCGGCGCCCAGCCCGTAGACGGTCTCGGTCGGGATCGCGACGAGCCCGCCCGCCCGCAGCAGGGCGCCGGCCTCGGCGATGCCCGCGGCATCGGCGGCGAGGCGGCGGGTCGCCATTGACCCGCGATCATCGTTCACGTCTAAACTGTCTGTCACCATGCCTCCGGCCGTAGCGTCGGCGGCGGCCGCACGTCAAATCCAAAGGGCGGCACCCGGGGGTCCCGTGCGGCGGGCATTCCCGAGGCCGACCGCCCGATCCGCTCCCCGGGGAGGAGCCCTCGATGACCTATCGCGCGCCCGTGGCCGAGATGGCCTTCACCCTCCGGCACGTCGCCGGGCTCGACCGCGCCATCGCGGAGGGCCTGCACGGCGACCTCTCCGACGACCTCGTCGACACCATTCTGGACGAGGCCGGCCGCTTCGCCAACGACGTGGTGGCACCCCTCAACAAGGTCGGCGACCGCCACGGCACCCCGCTCAAGGACGGCGTCGTCACCATGCCGCCGGGCTACCGCGAGGCCTACCGGGCCTGGACCGAGGGCGGCTGGAACGCGCTCCCGGGCCCGGTCGAGTATGGCGGCCAAGGGCTGCCGATCCTGCTCAACGCCGCCTGCATCGAGATGTGGAACTCCGCCGCGATGGCCTTCGGCCTCGGGCCGCTGCTCACCGCCGGCGGCGTCGAGGCGCTGAGCCGCCACGGCAGCGAGGAGCTGCGCGCCCGCTACCTCGAGAAGCTGGTCTCGGGCGAGTGGACCGCCACCATGAACCTCACGGAGCCGCAGGCCGGCTCGGACCTCTCGGTGATGCGCACCCGGGCCGAGCCGGTCGGCGACGGCAGCTTCCGGATCTCGGGCGAGAAGATCTACATCACCTGGGGCGAGCACGACCTCACCGACAACATCGTGCATCTGGTGCTGGCGCGCCTGCCCGACGCGCCTCCCGGCACCCGCGGCATCTCGCTGTTCCTGGTGCCGAAGGTGCTGCCGGACGGGTCGCGCAACGCGCTCAAATGCGCGGGCGTCGAGCACAAGCTCGGCATTCACGGCTCGCCGACCTGCACCATGGTGTATGACGGCGCCACCGGCTGGCTCGTCGGCGAGGCCAACCGCGGGCTCGCCTGCATGTTCACGATGATGAACAACGCCCGCCTCGGCGTCGGCCTGCAGGGCGTGGCCATCGCCGAGCGCGCCTACCAGCAGGCCCTGTCCTACGCCCGCGACCGCCGCCAGGGCCGCGCGGCCGCCGCCACCGAGGGCGCGAGCGCGATCATCGAGCATCCCGACGTGCAGCGGATGCTGCTCACCATGAAGGCGCTGACCGGCGCCTCCCGCGGGATCTGCTACCTGACGGCGGAAGCCCTCGACCGCGCCCACCGGGCCCCGGACGAGGCGGCGCGCAGGGCGGCGCAGGCCCGGGCCTCGCTGCTGACCCCCGTCGCCAAGGCCTTCTCGACCGATATCGGCATCGAGGTCGCCTCGCTCGGCATCCAGGTCCATGGCGGCATGGGCTTCGTCGAGGAGACCGGCGCCGCCCAGCACCTGCGCGACGCCCGCATCGCGGCGATCTACGAGGGCACCAACGGCATCCAGGCGATCGACCTCGTCACCCGCAAGCTGCCGCTGGAGAACGGCGCGGTGGTGCGCGGCCAGATCGCCGCGATGCGCCTCGTCGCCGAGCGGGTGCTCAAGGAGGGCGGTCCCGGCTTCGGCCACACCGCCCCGCGCCTGCGCGAGACGATCGAGGCGCTCGACCGGGCGACGGGCTACCTCCTGAAGGCGCTAGGCTCTAACCGGCCCGACGAGGCCCTGGCCGGCGCCACACCCTACCTGCGCCTGTTCGGCCTGGCGCAGGGCGGCACCTGCCTGGCACAGGCCGCGCTCGCGGCCCATGCGGCCGTGGGAGCCGGGGACGGGGATCCGGCACATCCGGCCCGCATCGCCCTGGCGCGCTTCTTCGCCGAGAACCTCGCCACGGCGAGCCGGGGGCTGGAGGAGACGGTGACGGGGGGAGCGGGCTTCCTGCAGGATGGCGCATTGGCGCTGGCGGGGTGAGGCGCACATCGCAAGACGAACCTGGCTCTCCCACCCGCAACCTCATCCTGAGGTGTCGGTCCATCAACGATGGACTGACCTCGAAGGAGGGCTCCAGAAGCCTCGGCGCTCTCTGGAGCCCTCCTTCGAGGCTGTGCGATCTTCGATCGCCCAGCACCTCAGGATGAGGTCGTGCATGGGAAGAGTGGATGTTTCCTCAGCCGACGCTGGAAATCTTCCTCAGTGATCCGCGCCTCATTTCCGAGGGTTCCATGACCGACCACGTCCGCATCACCGACGAACCCGGCGGCGTCCGCCTCGTCCAGCTCGTCCGGCCCGAGAAGAAGAACGCGCTCACGGGCGCGATGTACGACGCCATGCGGGAGGCGCTGGAGGGCGCCGACCGCGAAGGGTCGGGTGTCGGCGCGGTGGTGTTCGCCGGGTCGGAGGGCGTGTTCACCGCCGGCAACGACATCGTCGACTTCGTCGCCCGGGCGGAAGCCTCCTTCGGCGAGGCGCCGTCGCTGCGCTTCATCCGCCAGCTCGCCGTGACCCGCACCCCGATGGTGGCGGCGGTGGACGGGCTCGCGGTCGGGGTCGGCACAACGCTGACCTTTCACTGCGACCTCGTCTACGTCGCCCCCGCCGCGACCTTCCGCATGCCCTTCGTCGATCTCGGCCTGGTGCCGGAGGCGGCCTCCAGCTACCTGCTGCCGCGCCGGGTCGGCCTGGCGAAGGCCACCGAACTGCTGCTCCTCGGCGAGGCCTACGGGGCCGACGAGGCGGTGCGGCTCGGCCTCGCCAACGCGGTCGTGCCGGCGGACGGCCTGCTGGAGCACGCGCTGGCGCAGGGCGCCAAGCTCGCGGCCAAGCCCCGCCAGGCGCTCGCCGCCGCCCGCCGGCTGATCCGCGGCGACCATGCGGCGGTGCAATCCGCCATGGCGGCGGAGGCCGAGGCCTTCGACGCGGCGCTCCGCTCGCCCGAGGCGCGAGCCGCGTTCCAGCGCTTCCTGTCCCGCGCGCCCCGGTGAGGCCCGCGGGGGTCCCGGACCTGTCCGGAAAGGTCTGCCTCGTCGCCGGCGCCTCGCGCGGGGTCGGCCGGGGCATCGCCCGGGCGCTCGGCGAGGCCGGCGCCACGGTGGTCGTCACCGCCCGCTCCAGCGAGACGGGTGCCCGCACCGACCAGCGCTCGGAAGCCCTGGAGGACACCGCCCGGGAGGTCGACCTCGCGGGCGGGCGCGGCCACCATTACCTGTGCGACCACACCCGCGAGGGCGAGGTCGACGCGATGGTGCGCTGGGTGCTGCGCCGCTTCGGCCGCATCGACGTCGCGGTGTCGAGCGTCTGGGGCGGCAACGAGGGCTATGACGGCGTGCGCTACCCCGACGGCGCCGCCTGGGGCACCGCCTTCTGGCGCCGCGGCCTCGCGCCCCTGCGCCACGGCATGGAGACCGGGCCGCTCGCCGGCCTGCTGCTGGCTCGCGCCGTCGCGCCCGCCATGGTCTCGGCCAGGGGCGGGCTGCTGGCGCTGGTCTCGTTCGGCACCGAGGCCTATCTCGGCGACCTGTTCTACGACCTCGCGAAATCCGCCACCAACCGCCTCGCCCTGGCGATGGCGGAAGAGCTCAAGCCCCACGGCGTCACCGCGCTCGCCCTGGCGCCGGGCCTGGTGTGGACCGAGCGGGTGGTGGAAGCCGGCATGGGCGGCGAGGCCGGCGAGAGCCCGCTCTATGCCGGGCGGGCGCTGGCGGCGCTCGCCGGCGATCCGGCTGTCGCCGAGCGGGCCGGACAGGTCGTGCACGTCGCCGATCTCGCGGGCGCCTACGGCTTCACCGACGAGGACGGCAGCCGGCCGGAGCGCTACCGGCCGGACGGCGCCCCGCCTCAGTAGCCGTCGCCGGCCGCGCCGGCGGTCACCAGGGCCACGCCCGAACTCGTGCCCAGCCGCGTCGCCCCGGCGGCGACCATGGCGCGGGCGGCCTCCAGGCTGCGCACGCCGCCGGACGCCTTGACGCCGATGCCGTCGCCGACGGTCGCCCGCATCAGGGCGACGTCCGCCGCGGTGGCGCCGCCGGTCGAGAAGCCGGTCGAGGTCTTGACGAAGTCCGCCCCGGCCTCGACCGCCAGCGTGCAGGCGAGCCGCTTCTGTGCGTCGTCGAGGAGGCAGGTCTCGATGATCACCTTCAGCACCCGGTCCCGGCAGGCGGCCCGGACCGCCGCGATGTCGGCCCGGACCGCGGCGTGATCCCCGGCCTTCAGGGCGCCGAGCGCGATCACCATGTCGATCTCGCCCGCGCCGCGGGCGACGGCGCCCGCGGCCTCCGCCGCCTTGTCCTGAGGCATCACGGCGCCGAGGGGAAAGCCGACGACCGAGCAGGGCGCGACGTTGCTGCCGGACAGGATCTCGGCCACCAGCCCGACATGGACCGGGTTGACGCAGACGGCCTTGAAGCGGTGCGCCAGCGCCTCGTCGCAGAGGCGCCGCACCTCGGCGGCGGTCGCGTCGGCGCGCAGGAGCGTGTGATCGATCAGACCGGCCAGTGCGGACGCGTCCACGAAAAAAAAATCCTCCCGCTCGCGACCGGATCCGCCCGCTCGCCTCCGAAGGGATTCCCATCGCCGCGCGCGGGCCGTCAAGCGGTGCGTCAGTGCGCCGAGGCCCCGCGGATCGCCGCCACCACCTTCTCGACGAAGGCGACGCCCGGCTCGGTGAAGGTGATCTCATCCTCGCTCAGGGTCGCGAGGCCGCGCGTCTCCACCTCGGCGGCACCCTCCGGGTCGGCCTGGTGCCCGCTGCCGTCCCGGCGCACCACCGAGCTGATCGGTTGGCCGCTGATCAGGTGGTGGTAAGCCGCGAAGGTGAAGATCGACAGGGCGCGGTCGGACAGGTCGGTGGTCTCGGCAGCCATCGGGGCGGGTCTCTCGCAAGAAGGGGGGACCCTGCGCGAGGCGGGGTCGTGTCGGCCCACAACGTCCGGTGGTTGCGAAAGTCCCATGGGCCCTGCGGTGCACGGTGCCGCAGCACCGGGGGAGACCGAACTCGTGCGAGAGCATTTTCCGACGCAGTGGATGCCGGTTCGTCGAAGAATATGCGGCAGGATCAAAAACCTAGAGCGCGTCGCGATTGCGACTCGATCGCGAAGCGCTCTAGGCACTGGTGCAGCCACCGCCGTCCCGGAGTGTCGATGATCCGTCTCGAAGGCGCCCGCCCGCGGGGCACCGCCGCCGCCGTCGGCCGCTCGCTGCGCCTCTATCGCGGCGCGGGCGCGCCCCGCGCGGCGATGGACGCGCTCTACGGCCGCTTCGTGCGGCCCGGCGACCTCGTTTTCGATGTCGGAGCCCATGTCGGCGACCGCGTGGCGGCGTTCCGGCGCCTCGGCGCCCGGGTCGTCGCCCTGGAGCCGCAGCCGGGGCCGATGCGGGCCCTGCGCCTGCTCCACGGCCGCGATCCCGGCGTGGTGCTGGTCGCAGCGGCGGCAGGCGACGCGCCGGGCGAGATCGCGCTGCACCTCAACCGCGCCAACCCGACCGTGTCGACGGCCTCGCCGGGCTTCATCGCCGAGGCCGCGGGCGCGCCCGGCTGGGAGGGACAGGTCTGGGACGACCGGATCACGGTGCCGGCCACCACCCTCGACCGGCTGGTGATGGAGTACGGGCGTCCGGCCTTCGCGAAGATCGATGTCGAGGGGTTCGAGGACCGGGTGCTCGCCGGGCTCTCGCAGCCTCTGCCGGCTTTGTCGTTCGAGTTCACCACCATCGCCCGGGCGGTAGCCCTGCGTTGCCTCGACCGGCTGGCGGCGCTCGGGCCGTACGGCTTCGACGTCGCGCTCGGCGAGAGCCAGTCCCTGCAGTTCGGCCATCCGGTCGGGCGCGACACGATGGCGGATTATCTCGTCAGCCTTCCGGCGGAGGCGAATTCCGGGGACGTCTACGCGGTGACGGCGGCCTGAGGCGGCATCCGATGGGGAAGCCTTCACCTCTCAGGGCGAGGGTCCGACGGCATCGGGAGAGCACGCGACATGGTGGGGCGAATCGGGGCGGCCGTGGTGATCGCGGTCGGGCTTCTGGGAACCGAGGCGCGGGCCGGCACGCCGGCGGCCGAGGCGCGGATCCAGCGCCAGCTCGACGCGATGACCCGTCACGACCTCTGCGCGCGGGACGACGCGGCGCTGAAGCGGCTGCGGCACCGCCTGTCGCACGGCCTCGCCGGGCCGCGACGCTGACGACAAGCCGGCAGCGGGAGGGCTGCCGGCGCAGATCTCGGGCTCAGCCGTCCGAGCGCAGGATCTTGGTGATGGCGAGCGGCGGGCGGCCGGACTTCTCGGCGATGTCGCGGTCCTGCTCCTCGATCACCTGACGGATGGCGGCATCGGCGTCCATCTCGAGGGTGGCGGTCCGGGGCACCCGGCGGTTGGAGCGGCGCGATCCGTCATCGTAGTAGACGTCGAACAGGACGTAGCCGGTGTCCTGCACCTTCGGCTTCTGCTTCGAACGCAGCATGGTGGTGGTCTCTTCTTGGCGGCGGGGCGCACGGCGAAAGGCGCGGCTGGCCGCCGCGCCGTACCGGGCCCGCACCGCGGGGGGAGGATCGATCGGACGATGGGGGTCCTACGCGCCCGATCGGAAGGGCCCGCCGGCAAGACCGGCCGGCGCGGGGCGCCGGTCACGATATGGGCCCGAACGCCGAAAAGCGCCAGCGCGAAGCGCATGGCGCCGATGCCGCAGAGCGAAAAGACCGGCGGCGACCGCTCCCTCGCGCGGGTCAGCCGATATGCATCACCGCGGCCACCGGGGCGGCGGTGGTCCGCGCCGTATGGGTCATCGCCCAGATCGACCAGGCGGCGAGCGCCGAGCAGGAGAGAAGCACCAGGCCGCGAACGTAGCGGCCGCGATGGATGTCGCGTACCGCGTAGACCGGCATCAAGGCCGCCTTGGCGAGGTTGCGCAGGGCGAGAACCATCAGGATCGCCAGGAAGGCCGTCATAGTCCCGAACATGCCCATCCCCCTTAACGGCCTATGCACCGTGGCGGAGGTTATCCCCGCAACACGACGAAACGAAGCCACGCCGTCGAGAAATCGAACCGGTGCGTCTTGCCGACCACAGCAACCTTGCGGGCGAAATGGTTAACGGGCGGTAATCGCCCCGTCGCCGCCTCACCGGATCCGCGCGAAGCCCGGCCCCGCATAGGCGCGCACCGCGCTCCCGCCGCGGTCGGCCACCGCGACGGTCAGGGCCCAGCGCTCCCGCATCCCGGTCCGAACCCCATCCTCCGCCCGGGCGCGCAGCGCGAGCCCGAGCCGGGCGAGCGCCAGGGCCCGGTTGCGGTGCTGGCTGCGCTCGGTGTCGCAGGTGACGGTCAGCCCGCTCGGCCGGTGGCGCAGGCGCACGGCGCTGTCCGTGGTGTTGACGTGCTGGCCGCCGGCCCCGGAGGCTCGAAACGCCTCCCAGTGCAGGTCTGCCTCCCGGATGCCGAGATCCTCGATCCGCGGCGGCGTGACCCGGGCGACCGAGACGAACCAGTTCTTGCGCCCGTGACCCGGCCGGAGGGGGCTCGGGCAGGTCCACTGCACCGTGCCTTCCCAGGACCGGGCCCACAGATCGATCTCGCCGGCATCGACCTCCTGGCCGTCGAGGCGGAGGAGGGCGGAGAGCAGGCCGGGTTTCCCCGGCACCGTCTCCAGGACCGTGGCGACGAGGCCGGCTTCCCCCGCCTCACGGACCAGCGCGTCGCACAGGCCCGCGACCGCGAGCCGGCATTCGCCGGGCCCGCGTCCGGCGCTGAGTTGCAGCAGCAGCGTCATCTCACCGCTCCCCATGCTTGGCGGCGCGGGCGATGCGGCGCTCGCGCAGGCGGGCCCGCTTGTCGGCCCGGGCCGGACCGTCCGGATCGAGCGAGCACTTGAAGGTGACGAGCGGGTGCAGCACCGCGACGATCCGCACCAGCCCGGCCGCCTCGAGGTCGCCGACGACGGAGGCGGCCGGCGCCGCCTCCTCCCACAGCAGGCGCTCGTCGCCGCAGACCACCACGCCGCCATAGGGGTTGCGGGCGAGGTCCTCGCGGCGCAGGCGGCCCTTCAGCTTGGCCTTCGCCTCGTGCCGCCCGAGCTTGCGCCCGGCGCCGTGGGCGAGCGACCACAGGGCGTCGGCCCGGTCCGGAACCGGCTCGACCAGGAGGCTGACGTCGCCGCGCGAACCGGGCACCACCACCGGTCCGCGATCGGCCGGCGCGGCGCCCTTGCGGTGGAGGTGGCAGCGGCAGCCGCCGACCTCCACCGGCGAGACGCCGTTGTGGCAGAGGTCGAGGAGGCAGCGCCCCTCGGCCCCCAGCCCCGTCAGCGCCCGGTGGGCGACGAGGTCGCGGTTGGCCCGGGCCCAGCCCACGGCCGCGTCGTGCGCCGCCAGGTAGGTCTCCGCCTCCGGCGTATCGGCCCGCAGCGGCGAGGCCCCGTGCCGCTCGGTATGGGCCCGCAGGATCGATTCGCCGAAGCCCCGGCTGCCGGTATGGACCAGCAGGGCCAGGCGGGCCGGGTCGAGCCCGATCCGCGCCGCCGCGGCGGGATCGCGGATCTCCGCGACCGTCTGCACTTCCAGGAAGTGGTTGCCGTGCCCGACCGTGCCGAGGGAGGCGTCATAGGCCGTGGGCGAGACGCCGCGCCCGGCGAGCCAGCCGGCGACGTCGCCGTCCCAGGGAGCGTCGAGGCCGTCGAGCCGGGCGGCGATCCGGCGCGGATCGGCCCGGCGCACGGCGAGGTCGGTCTGCCACAGGGCCATGCCGCAGCCGATGTCGGAGCCGACCAGGACCGGCCGGATCAGCCCCTCCGACAGGAAGGCCGCGCCGACCGGGCCGTTCTTGCCGGGGTGGAGGTCCGGCATGCCGACGGTCTCGCGCATGCCGGGAAGGGCGCCGGTCTCGTCGAGCTGGCGCAGGGCCTCGCCCTCGATCCAGGTCGAGGCGGAGGCGACCACGCGAACGCCGGGGGCGCGCGTGGCGATGATGGAATTGCCCATGAGGGATGTGGATTCCGGGGCTGCGCAAGGCAGCCGAAGACGAGCTTCAGCGAGCGGACGAACCGCCTCGCTGCGTCAGAACGCCGGTCCGCCGCCCATGCGGGGGATCCTCGCGTCGTTGCCCCGTCAGAGGACGGGGCGGGCATGGATGGATTCCATGGCTCGCCCTCCGGCCGGGTCCAATCCCGGTCCACGGCTCGGTACTACCGCAACGGAAGCGGCGTCGCAATCCGCAGGGCGTCCGGGCTCGCCAGGGCCGTCAATAGCCCCGCGCCGCATCCACCGTATCCGGCGGTACCCGTCCCGCCCGCACGGCTTCGGCCGCGGCGAGCAGGGTGCGGGCGACGGCCCGGGGGCTCGCCTCGCAGGCCTCGTGCGGGGTGATGCGGATCGCCGGGTGATCCCAGAACGGATGGGCGGTGGGCAGCGGCTCGGTGGCGAACACGTCGAGGGCCGCCCCCGCGAGGTGACCGGAGTCGAGGGCCGCCAGGAGATCGGCCTCGACCAGGTGCTCGCCGCGGCCGACCTGGATCAGGAGGCCGCCCGGGCGCAGGCGGGAAAAGAGGCGCGCATCGAGAATGCCGCGCGTCTCCGGCGTCAGCGGCAGCAGGTTCACCAGGATTTCCGTCTCACCGAGCATCGCCGCGAGCCCGTCGAGCCCGTGGTGGTGGACGACGCCGGGATCGGTGTCTTGCGGGCTGCGGCTCCAGGCCCGGACCGGGAAGCCGAGGGCGGCGAGATCGGCGGCGACCCGCCGGCCGATCCTGCCGTAGCCGAGGATGCCGACCGGCACCGCGCTCGCGTCGCGCGGGTAGAGCCGGCGCCAGAGCCGGTCGCGCTGGTTCCCGGCATACGCCTGGAAGCGCCGCTGGTGGCCGATGGCGTGCCAGAGCACGAAGCCCGACATCGCCCGCGCCTGGTCGGGATCGACCACCCGCACCACCGGCAGGTCCGGCGGCCGCCCGGGACAGGCGAGCAGGTTGTCGACCCCGGCCGCGATCGAGCAGAGGGCCGCGAGGTTGGGGTAGCGGGGCAACGCGTCGGCCGGCGGGCGCCAGGCCAGGGCCAGGCGCACCCGCTCGGGGTTCTCTGCCGGATGATCCAGGATCTCGACCCGGTCGGCAATTTCGGCGAGTACCGGGCCGAACAATCCGCGCAGGTCGGTGGTCGCGCTCAAGAGCACGCAGGGAAGGCGGTCCATCGTCGGATCTATTCGGGCAGAGATGTGATCGAATTCGGGGAGTGATACCAACGGTCGTTGAAAGCGACCTTTGTCTCCGTTCTCGAATTTTTGCCAAGCCTCTGGTTTGGTATCGAAAATTCGAGATGGTTCAACGGTCCGATGCATCAGCATCTTGGGCCGTTGGTATGAGTGGGATGTCCCATCCACGACCTCATCCTGAGGTGCGACCGTGAGGGAGCCTCGAAGGAGGGCTCCAGCTCGCTCGGAGAGTTCTGGAGCCCTCCTTCGAGGTCAGTCGATCTTTGATCGACCAACACCTCAGGATGAAGTCGATGATTGGAAAAGCGGGATCACAGGACCCTCACGCCGCCTGGCGCACCCGACCCGGCACGGCGTCGAGGAGCGCGCGGGTATAGGGATGCTCGGGGTTGGAAAAGAGCGCGCTCGCGGTCTTCAGCTCGACGATCTCGCCCTGGCGCATCACCGCGATCCGGTCGCAGATCTGGGCCGCCACCCGCAGGTCGTGGGTGATGAACAGCATCGACAGGCCGAGCCGCGCCTTCAGGTCCTCGAGCAGCGCCAGCACCTGGGCCTGGACCGAGACGTCGAGGGCCGAGACCGCCTCGTCGGCGACCAGCACCTCGGGTTCGAGAGCCAGCGCCCGGGCGATGCCGATGCGCTGGCGCTGGCCGCCGGAGAATTCGTGGGGAAAGCGATCGAGCGCCCTCTCGTCGAGGCCGACGAGGGAAAGGAGGCGGCGCGCCCGCTCCATCGCCTCGGTCAGCGGCACGCCGTGCGCCACCGGCCCGTCGGCGATGATCCTGCCCACGCTGCGGCGCGGGTTGAGCGAGGCGAAGGGGTCCTGAAACACCATCTGGATGCGGCTGCGGGCCTGGCGCAGGGCCTCGCCCTTCAAGCCGGTCAGGTCGGTGTCGCCCAGCCGCACCCGGCCGGAATCGGGCTCGATCAGGCGCATCACCAGGCGGGCGACCGAGGATTTTCCCGAGCCGGATTCGCCGACGAGGCCGAGCGTCTCGCCGCGATGGAGCGCGAAGGCGACGTCCCGGGCCGCGGCCGTGCGGCGCTTGGCGCGAAACAGGCCGCCGCCGGTGACGTAGGTCTTCTGCAGTCCCGTGACCTCGACCGCCTTCGGGCCCGAGAGGGGAGGCCGGCTCGGCGGATCCATGGTCGGCACGGCGGCGAGCAGGGTCTTCGTGTAGGCGGCCTGCGGCCGGCCGAGCACGGCGCTCGCCGGTCCCTCCTCGACCACCCGGCCGTGGCGCAGAACCAGCACCCGGTCGGCGATCTCGGCGACGACGCCGAAATCGTGGGTGATGAACAACACCGCCATGTTGCGACGGGTCTGGAGGTCGCGGATCAACTTGAGGATCTGGGCTTGCGTGGTCACGTCCAGCGCCGTCGTCGGCTCGTCGGCCACCAGCACGGCGGGTTCGAGCGCCAGCGCCATCGCGATCATCGCCCGCTGGCGCTGCCCGCCCGAGAGCTGGTGGGGATAGGAGCGGACGATCTGCCCGGGGTTGGGCAGCCCGACCTCGCCGGCCAGCGCCACCGCGCGGGCGCGGCGCTCCTTCGGCGTCAGCTGACCGTGAGCCTCGAACATCTCGGCCATCTGGTCGCCGATCCGCATCAGCGGGTTCAACGCCGTCATCGGCTCCTGGAAGATCATCGCGATCCGCCGGCCGCGGGTATCCCGCCAGCCGGCTTCGTCCTGGGCAAGCAGGTCGGTCTCGCCGAAGCGGATCGCTCCGGAGACCGGCCGCACCGCCTTCGGCAGCAGGCCCATCAGGGCGTGGGCGCACATCGACTTGCCCGAGCCCGATTCGCCGACGAGGCACAGGATCTCGCCGGCCACGAGGTCGAACGACACGCCGTCGACGGCGTTCGGCCGGTCGCCGCCCTCGGGGAGGGCGAGGCTCAGGTTACGCACCGAGACGGCGGCGCGGGTCACGTCGGCATCCATCTCAGCGCTCCCGGGACATGCGCGGGTTGAGGGCGTCGTTCAGCCCCTCGCCGATCAGGTTGAGGGCGAGCACGGTGAGCAGGATCAGCACGCCCGGGAAGGCGGTGATCCACCAGGCCTGCCGGATCACCGTGCGGCCGGCCCCGACCATGAAGCCCCAGGACATCCGGTTCGGGTCGCCGAGCCCGAGGAACGAGAGCGAGGATTCGAGCAGGATCGCGGTCGCGACCATCAGGGACGCCAGCACCACGATCGGCGACAGGGTGTTCGGCAAGACCTCCCGGCGCAGGATGGTGAAGGTGGTCTGTCCCGTCACGATCGCCGCCTGGACGTATTCGCGCGAGCGCAAGGACAGCACCTCGCCGCGCACCAGCCGCGTCACCGGCGGCCAGCTGACGAGCGCGATGGCGAGGATCATCGAGGACAGCGAGGGCTGCAGGATCGCCACCAGCACGATGGCGAGCGCGAAGCTCGGCACGGTCTGGAACAGCTCGGTGAAGCGCATCAGGGCATCGTCGACCCGGCCGCCGAGATAGCCGGCGAGCGCGCCGAGCGGCACGCCGATGAGGAGGGCGGCGAGCGTCGAGACGAGGCCGACGATCAGCGAGACCCCGGCCCCGTGCATCAGCCCGGCGGCGATGTCGCGCCCGAGCGCGTCGGTGCCGAGCGGCACCCGCTCCAGGGTGAAGGGCGGCACGAAGGGGCGCTGCACCATGCGCCAGGGCGAGGTCGGGTAGAGCACCGGCGCCAGCAGGGCCGCGGCGACGACGACGGCGAGGATCACCAGCCCGAACACCGCGCCCGGATGGCGCAGGAAGGCGGCGAGGGGCCCGCGGCGGCGGCGGGCCGGCGCCGGAGCGCTCAACGGGAGGGCGCCGCTCATCAGGCCACCTCGATGCGGGGATCGACCGCGCGGTAGACCACGTCGGTGACGAGGTTGAAGACCAGCACCATCGCGGAGGAGACCACGAAGACGCCCAGCAGCAGGTTGTAGTCGCGCTGGAGCAGCGCCTCGTACATCAGCCGTCCGATCCCCGGCCAGGCGAAGACCGTTTCGGTGAGCACCGCGCCGCCGACCAGCGTCCCGGCCTGGAGGCCGGCGAGCGTCACCACCGGCAGGAGCGCGTTGCGCAGGATGTGGCGGCGCTGGATCACCCCCTCGGTCAGGCCCTTGGCCCGCGCCGTCTTCACGAAATCGAGGCGCGAGACCTCCAGCATCGAGGAGCGGGTCATCCGCACGTAGACCGCCATGAAGAACAGCCCCAGAGTCATGGCCGGCAGCACCAGGTGGTGGGCGATGTCGAGGACGCGAGCGAGCCCGGTATAGCCGGCTCCCACGGTCTCGAAGCCGAAGCTCGGCAGCCAGTCGAGCCGGACCGAGAACAGCAGGATCGCCATCAGCGACACCCAGAACAGCGGCGTGGCGTAGAACAGGAGCGCGAGCCCGGTGATCGCGGTGTCGGCCAGGGTGCCCGCCCGCCGCGCGGCGAGCGCGCCGAGCAGCACCCCGAGCGAGAGCGAGACCGCGAAGGCGCTGCCGGTCAGCAGCAGGGTCGCCGGCAGCCGTTCGCCGATCAGCGTCGCCACCGGCAACTGCTGGCGCACCGAATAGCCGAGATCGAGCTTGGCCATGCTGCCGAGGTAGGCGCCAAGCTGGCTCGGCAGCGGCTGGTCGAGGGCGAACTTTTCCCGAAGCTGGGCGATGAAGGCCTCGTCGCCCGCCCCCGCCTCGCCCGCCATCACCAGGGCCGGGTCGCCCGGCGCGAGGCGGATCAGGAAGAAGTTCAGGACCACGATGGCGAGGAGCACCACGACTCCCTTCGCGATCCGCTGCGCGACGAAACCCAGCATGCCGTCAGTCCTCAGCGCTCGATCCAAGAAGCGTCATCGCTCGATCCATGCGTCCCGGAAGCCGTCGTTGACCCCGATGCCGGTGGTGACGAGGTCGTGGACCTTGCAGCGGGTGATGGTGGGGAATTGCAGTTCCAGGAGCCAGGCCACCGGCGCGTCCTCGACCAGCGTCTTCTGCACCGCCTCGTAGATCGGCCGGCGCTTGTCGTCGCCGACCGCCGAGGCGCCCTCGGCGAAGGCGGTATCGACGCTCGGGTTGGAATAGCCCTCGACGTTGTTGAACGGCGAGCCCTTGGCGATCTGCGACGTGACGTAGTTGCGGCCGACGCCCAAGGCGGGGTCACCATATTGATAGAGGTAGGTGAAGGCGATGTCGTAGTCCCAGTCGGACGTCTTCTGGTTCCAGCCGGCGACGTCGGTGGCGACGAGCTCGACCTTGATGCCGGCATCCTCCAGGTTCTGCTTCACGGCCTCGGCCCAGCGCTGCCAGGTCTCGCCGTAGGGCAGCGGCAGCAGGCGGACAGGCTCGCCCTTGTAGCCCGCCTCCTTCAGGAGCGCCTTGGCCTTGGCGGGATCGTAGGAATACTTCGCGGCCTTCGGGTCGTGGTAGCGGACGGTGGAGGAGAACGGGCCGGTCGCCGGCTTGCCGAGCCCGTTCCACACCACGTCGCGGGCGAAGTCGCGGTCGAGCGCGTAGGACACCGCCTGGCGGAAGGCCTTGTTGGCGGTCGGGCCCTTGCGGTTGTTGAGCCACAGCCAGGAATGCGGGCTGAAGAACTCCCAGCCCTTGGTGGTCGAGCAGGCGCCCTTGAGCGAGGACAGGCGCTGCACGTCGAAGTTCTCGACCGAGCCGCCGGGCAGGATGTCGACCTTGCCGGTCTCGAACGCCACGGCGCGAGCGGCGGCGTCGGGGATCACGTGCCAGTAGATCTCGTCGAGATAGGGTTTTCCCGCGACGTGGTAATTCGGGTTCTTCGTGAGCCGGATGTACGAGCCCTTCTTCCACTCCTTGAACATGTAGGGGCCGGTACCGATCGGCGTGTTGTTGGCCGGGTTGGTCTTGTAGTCGGTGCCGGCATAGATGTGCTTCGGGATCATCGGCAGCGAGCCGACCTCGAAGATGCCGAGGAACGGGCCGAACGGCTCGGAGAGGGTGAACACCACCGTGTACGGGTCGGGCGCCGTCACGCTGGCGACGCGCGCCAGGTTGCCGCGGGCGCGGGCATGGGTCTGGCGCAAAAGCTCGACCGAGAACACCACGTCGTCGGCGGTGAACGGCTTGCCGTCGTGCCAGGTGGCGTTCTTGACCAGCTTGAAGGTGTAGGTCTTGCCGTCCTCGGACGCGCTCCAGCTCTCGGCGAGGCCGGGCAGGGGCTTGAGGGCGGAATCGTAGCGCAGCAGGCCCTCGTAGATGTTGCCGGCCACCATCTGGGTCGGGCCGTTCTGCACCATCGCCAGCATCAGGCCGGGCGGCTCGGGCTGGATCACCGCGTTGGCGGTGCCGCCGGGCTTCGGCGTTTGCGCGAAGGCCGTGCCGGCGAGCGCCAGGGAGAGCACGGTGCCGGCCAGAATCGTCTTGAGCATCGGTTGTCCCTCTTGGTCCCTGTCGCGGCGTGGGAGCGCATGCACCACGAATGGCGCGCATTCTCCTCTCCCCGCCGGGCGGGGAGAGGGCTCCGGCGACCTTGTCGTCGACGGAGCGAGGCGTCAGCCGAGGGTGAGGGGGTGTTTCCGGAGGAGCCTCATCCGTCGAGACCCCCTCACCCTCGCCCTTCGGGCTCGCTGCCGACCCGGCGAGGGGTCGGCAGCCCTCTCCCCGCCCGCGGGGAGAGGAGGAACCCGCGCTCTATGCGGCAGCGGGCGGTTTGCTCGGCTCTACTCTTTGTAATCCGGGTCGCTGCGCTCCAGCATGCGCTTGAACGCGTCCCATTCGGTGTCGGGCAGCTGTCCCGTCTCCATCTTGTCGTAGAACGAGGCGTACTGGCCGGCGGTCTTCGTCGCGACCGCCGCCGAGGGACGGATCAGCGGAGCGCCGGCGGCTTGCAGCGCCAGTTGCGCCCGGCACGAGCGCTCGACGTTGTGCATCAGCTTGAACGCCTCCGCCACCGAGCGGCCGCAGGTCAGCATGCCGTGGTTGCGCAGCACCATCACGGGCTTGTCGCCGAGATCGGCCACCAGGCGCTGGCGCTCGTCGAGGTCGAGCGCGATGCCCTCGTAGTCGTGGTAGGCCAGCCGCCCGGCGAACTGCATCGACCATTGGTTGAGCGGCAGCAGCCCCTCTTCCTGGCACGACACGGCGACGCCCGCGACCGTGTGGGTGTGGAGCACGCACAGCGCGTCCTCCCGAGCGGCATGGACCGCGCTGTGGATGGTGAAGCCGGCCGGGTTGATGCCGAGCCCGCAGGGATCGTCGACCACCTTACCTTCGAGGTCGACGGTGACGAGGTTGCCGGCGGTCACCTCCTCGAACCGCAACCCGTAGGGATTGATCAGGAAGCGGTGCTCCGGTCCGGGCAGGCGGGCCGAGATGTGGGTGTAGATGCTGTCGTCGAGGCCCAGCCGATGGATCAGCCGGTAGGTCGCCGCGAGGTCGACGCGGATGCGCTGCACCTCGTCGGCATGCGGATGAGCGGATGACGACATCGGACCTCCTCGCGGAAAGGTTCGTGGCGGCCCTGGGCGCCACGACATCTTCACGTGTACGGACGAAGCGGCGCGAAGACCTCACACCGACGGCCGCATGCAGGGCCGGACGGCTCACGACATCACCCGGCATGAGCCTAGACTGACCCGGCCTTGCACGACGATCAAGCCAAAAGTGTCGACAATCGACGCCTACGCATTGCACAATCCGGCCGCGGAGGTGCGATGCGTACGATGTCCCGACCCGTCGGATTGCCGGTGCTGGCCGAGAGCGATCTCGTGCGCCAGGTCGCGCGCCGGCTCACCGACGCGATCGTGCAGGGACGGTTGCCGCCCGGCGCGAAGGTGGCGGAGGCGGCGGTGGCCCGCGAGCTCGGCATCAGCCGGGCGCCGGTGCGGGAGGCCGCGCGCCTCCTCGAGAGCCAGGGCCTGCTCGAGGCCTCGCCGCGGCGCGGCTTCTTCGTGCGCGAACTCTCGGCGCGGGACGTCGACGAGCTCTACGCCCTGCGCCTGTGCGTCGAGCGCCATGCGGCGGTCGAGGCGGCACGGCGCCTGACCCCGGAGGCCCGGGACGCCCTGCGCCGCCAGCTCGACCTGATGCGCGATCTGGCCAGGCGCGACGACCCCGCCACCATCGTCGAGGCCGACTACCAGTTCCACCGCCTGATCTGCGAGGCCGCCGGCAACGCCCGGCTGCTGCGCCTGTTCGACGGGCTGGCCTCGGAATTGCGGATCGTCATCGGGCTGATCGGCCATCTCTACGACGATCCCGACGAGATCGCCCGCACCCACGAGCCGGTGCTGGCGGCCATCGAGGCCGGCCACCCGGAGCGGATCGTCGCCCATGTCGACCACCATATCGGCGTCGCCCGCCGGGAGGTGGTCCGGCTGCTCGAGGGCCTCGCCCCCCAGAGCCCCGCATCCCACAGCCAGACACCGGAGTCCCCATGAAGGCCGTCCATTCCGAGGACCACCGCAGCCACGATCCGAAGTTCTTCCTGGTCCGCGGCCAGGTGAAGCCGGCCGCGGACCAGCCCGAGCGGGCCGACCGGCTGCTCGCCGGCCTCGCGGCCGGGAACCACGCGGTGGTGGCGCCGCAAGCCCACGGCATCGGCGCGAGGGCCCGGGTCCACAGCCCCGATTACCTCGCCTTCATGGCCGAGGCCTGGGAAGCCTGGGAGGCGCTGCCGGACCACGGGTCCGAGATGATCGCCAACATCCATCCGGTGCGCGAGGCCGCGACCTACCCGACCCACATCGTCGGCCGGCTCGGCTGGCACACGGTCGACACCGCCTGCCCGATCGGGCCGGGGACCTACGCGGCCGCCGCCGCGGCGACCGACGTCGCGGCGAGCGCGGCGCAACTCGTGCTGGACGGCGAGGACGCGGCCTATGCGCTCTGCCGCCCGCCCGGCCACCACGCCTATCGCGACCGGGCAGGCGGCCATTGCTACTTCAACAACAGCGCGGTCGCCGCCGCCGCCTTGCGCCAGCGCCACGCCCGGGTCGCGGTGCTCGACGTCGACGTGCACCACGGCAACGGCACGCAAGGGATCTTCTACCGCGACCCCTCGGTGCTCACCGTCTCGCTCCACGCCGACCCGCGCGGCTTCTACCCCTTCGTCTGGGGCTACGCCCACGAGCGCGGCGAGGGGGAGGGGATCGGCGCCAACCTGAACCTGCCGCTGGCGCTCGGCACCGGCGACGACGCCTATCTCGACGTGCTGGAGGGCGTGGCGAGCCGAACCGTGAAGGCCTTCGCCCCCACGGCGCTGGTGGTGGCGCTCGGCCTCGACGCCTCGGAGCACGATCCGCTGGCGGGGCTCGCCATCACCACCGAGGGCTTCTCGCGCATCGGCGCGGCGCTCGGGCGGCTCGGCCTGCCGACCGTGCTGGTGCAGGAGGGCGGCTACCTCTCCGACCTCCTGGCCACGAACCTGACGGCGGTGCTCGCCGGCTTCGAATCCGCCCGATAGGAGACCCCGATGGCCTTCGCCTGCACGATTCCCGCGGTCCCGACCGTCCAGGTCGACGACGAGACCGTCCGCATCACCCGGTGGGATTTCCCACCCGGCGCCGTCATCGGCTGGCACGAGCACGGCTGGCCCTACTTCGTGGTGATGATCACCGAGGGCACCCTGCGGATCCACGACGGCACGACCGTCACCGAGGTACCGCTCGACCACGGCCAGTCCTATCGCCGCCCGGCCGGCATCCGCCACGACGTCCAGAACGGCTCCGACCACCCGATCGCCTTCGTGGAGATCGAGGTGAAGCGGCCGGAGGGGCTGGCGCCGGCCGGGTGAAACGGCGTCCCGTCCCTGATGGGTGTCCGTCGTCGTCGGCGGCACCCGACTCGGTGCCGGCAGCTGGAGGACGGGGAGGCCGGCCCAGCTGAAGCAGACGCCTGCCAGAGGGCAGTGAACGTCCGATGACGGCTGGGCGATGTTCGCGGTGCCTCCACCCGGTCCGACCATGCCGTTCCGTGCGGACTGCCCTTCACCGGCGATACGGTCGCCGGATGGTCCATCCCGGAGACCGTCTCACTCCTCCGCGCGCAGCGGCCGGCTGAGCAGGCCGCCGATGGCGTCGTCGAGCTGCAGCGTGCCGGCGACCAGACCGGCCACCGCCTCGGCCACCGGCATCTCGACCTCGCGCCGCCGGGCGAGCGCCACCAGCCCGGAGGCGGTCAGCGCGCCCTCGGCGAGCTTGCCGCCGGCGGCCTCCTCGAGGCTCGCACCGCGCCCGAGGCGCTCGCCGAAGGCGAAGTTGCGCGACTGCGCCGAGGCCGCCGAGAGCACGAGGTCGCCGAGGCCCGACAGCCCCATCAGGGTCTCGGGCCGGGCCTCCCAGGCGCGGGCAAAGCGCATCAATTCGGCGAAGCTGCGGGCGACGAGGGCGGCCCGGGCGCTCTCGCCGAGGCCGCGCCCGATCGCCGCCCCGCAGGCGATGGCGAGCACGTTCTTAGCCGCCCCGCCGATCTCGACCCCGCGCGGGTCGCTGCCGTGATAGACCCGGAAGGTCAAGCCCGACAGGGCGGCGGCGAGCGCGGCCGCGAGCGGCCCGTCCCGGCTCGCGAGCGTCACGGCGGTGGGCAGCCCGCGGGCGACGTCGGCCGCGAAGCTCGGACCGGAGAGGACAGCGAGGCTGGCCCCGGGCGCGACCTGTGCCGCCACGTCGGTCATGAAGGCGTCGGTGCCGCGCTCGATGCCCTTGGCACACAGGATCAGGGCGGCGCCGGGTGCGAGATGGGGGTACAAGGCCGTCAGCACCCCGCGCAGGGTCTGGGCCGGCGTCACCACCAGCACCGCCTCGGCCTCGGCGAGCGTCGCCGGGTCGGCGGTGGGGACGACGCCCGGATGAAGCGGCACCCCGGGCAGGTGGCGGGCATTCTCGCGCGTGCCGGCCATGGCGGCGGCGGCGCCCGCGTCGCGCATCCAGAGCGTCACCCGCCGCGGCGCGGAGGCCGCCGCCGCGTTGGCGAGCGCCGTGCCCCAGGCGCCGCCGCCCAGGACCGCGACCGGCCCGATGGTGTTCATGCTGCGTCTCCGGCGAGAAAATCCGCCGCCGCCAGCCGGTAGAGGCGGTGGGGCCGCAGCGGGTGGCCCTCGGGCAGGGCCGGGTGGTCGAACCCGCCGACCGCCGCCATGCCGAGGCGCTCCATCACCCGCCAGGACGGCGCGTTGAGGTCGGCGGTATAGGCGACGATCTCCGGCAGGGCGCAGCGGGCGAAGGCGTCGGCGAGGGCGAGCCGCGCGCCGCGGATCGCGAAGCCCCGGCCCCAGGCCGGACGGGCGAGGCGCCAGCCGATCTCGACGAGACCGGTCTCGCGGCCGAGGAGCGCGCCGAGCGGCAGCGGCCGGGCCGGGCGCCAGCAGCCGACGAAGCCGACGAAGCCCTCCGGCGCCTCGACCGCCCAGGGACCGAACCCGTCCTCGTCGAAGCGGCGGGCGAGCGCCCGCGCCTCGGTCTGGCTCTCCCGCGCGGTCTTCGACGCGGGGAAGAACCGCATCACCGCCGGATCGGCGCAGAGCGCCGCGAAGGGCGCGTCGTCGGCCAGCCGCCAGCGCCGCAGCGCGAACCCGTCGCCGGGCAGGCTGGCGGGGGGCTTGGGCACCGGGCGCTTGCGCCGCCACAGCAGCGAGCGGTGGTTGAGCACCGCGAGGTCCTGCCGTCCCTCCAGCACCGCCTCGCCGAGCGCCAGGGCGACATCGAGACGCTCTGGCGGCATGTTGGCCCAGGCGGGCGGCGCCACGCTCTCGCGCCAGGGCCCGCCGCAGGCGTTGTCGAGCAGGATGCGAGCGAAGCAATGGTTGCGCGAGACCGGCCAGTCCGGTCGGCCGCTCGCCGCCTCGGGCAGGCGCTCGTCGACCAGGGCCCGCCAGCGGCGCCTCTGCACCTCGGCGTCGGCGGGACTCATCCGGCCGCGGGGGACTGGGCGTCGGACCGGGCCTGCGCGAAGGGCCAGCGCGGGCGGGCCGGCGCCGTGATGTCGTCGGTGAGGCCGAGGCGCAGGCGCTCGATCCCCGCCCAGGCGATCATCGCGCCGTTGTCGCCGCACAGCGGCAGGGGCGGGGCGACGAGGGGCAGGCCGGCCTCGCCCGCCTGGTGGGTCAGGGCCCGGCGCAGGGCCCCGTTCGCCGCGACGCCGCCGGCGGCGACGAGCGCGGTCGGATGCCCGGCGACACCGCCGAAATCACGCAGCGCGACCCGCACCCGGTCGACCACCACGTCGACCACCGCCGCCTGGAAGCCGGCGCAGAGGTCGGCGACGTCCTGGTTGGTGAGCGGCGCGATCCGCTCGGCCTCGATCCGCAGGGCGGTCTTGAGGCCCGAGAGGGAGAAGTTCGGCTCGCGCCGGCCGAGCATCGGGCGCGGCAGGGCGAAGCGCTCGGGGTCGCCGCTCTCGGCGGCGCGCTCGACCTCGGGGCCGCCCGGATAGCCGAGGCCCAGGAGCTTGGCCACCTTGTCGAACGCCTCGCCGATCGCGTCGTCGATGGTGCCGCCCAGCCGCACGTAGTCGCCGACGCCCTTCACGGCGACGAGCTGGGTGTGGCCGCCGGAGGCGAGCAGCAGCAGGTAGGGAAAGGCGAGGTTGTCGGTCAACCGGGCCGTCAGCGCGTGCGCCTCGAGATGGTTGACCGCGACGAGGGGCTTTCTCGCGACCAGCGCCAGGGTCTTGCCGGTGACGAGGCCGACGAGCACGCCGCCGATCAGGCCCGGACCCGCCGCCACCGCGATGCCGTCGAGGTCGGCGAGGCGCAGGGAGGCGGTGTCGAGGGCCCGGGCGACCAGGCGGTCGAGCACCTCGACATGGGCGCGGGCGGCGATCTCCGGCACCACCCCGCCATAGGCGGCGTGCTCGGCGATCTGGCTCAGCACCTCGTTGGAGCGGATGACGGCGCGCCCGTCCTCCTCCACCGCCACGATCGCGGCCGCGGTCTCGTCGCAGGTGGTCTCGATCCCGAGGACGTTCATGGCGTGGGGGTGGTCTCGCGAGGGGGCTGGCACGCCGCGCGGCGGCCGGTATGGTGCCACCAGATAACCCGCCGGCGCGGGGCCGGCCAAGGGGCGATCGCAGCGACGGTGCGATCGGTCGACGGCCGCCCGGGCCGGAGGCGGGAAGGGGAGGCGGGAAGGGGAGGGTTGCGTGACGGGGCCGAGGGAAGGCGGGACCGCCCTGCGGGTCTGGGTCGCGCGGCCGCTGCCGGCCGGCCGGCGCACGGCCGAGCGCGTCGCCGCCCTCGGCCACCGGCCGCTCCTCGCCCCGGTCCTCGACCTCGCCGCCAGCGGCGCCCCGCCGCCCGACGGCACCTTCGACGCCCTGGTGCTGACGAGCGCGAGCGCGGTGGCGCCGGTGGCGGGCACGCGGTTCGCGGCGCTGCCGGCCTATTGCGTCGGCGCGCGCACCGCGGCCGTCGCCCGGG
>NZ_JACWCT010000139.1 GCF_016613415.1 Methylobacterium ajmalii
GCCGCCTCACGCTGTTTCCTGCCTGTGGCCTGGGCGTCTATCAACCCCAAACGACGAAGCGGGCTTCGAGCCCGCCTCTCGTCCATCAACCCCGAATGACGAATGACCGATTTTCCGATCCCCTCGCCCATCGCCTCGCGCTCGACGCGATGGCGGGCATGGCGCGGATCTTCGCGGCGATCGAGCCGCGCCTCGTCGTCACGCAGGATCCGGGCGCGGGCCTCGCCGCCGGTATCGTTCCGGTCTGGGACCCCTCGCCCCTCGCCGCCGGCCATCCGGAGATCCCGGAGAGCTGGGACGTGACCTCGGACAGCCTGGCCCTGTGGCTCGCCGCGCGGCTCGGTGCCGCGCGCTGCCTGCTCGTCAAGTCCGCCGACCCGGCGCCCGGTGCCGCCCTCGCGGATCTCGCGCGGATCGGGCTGGTCGACGCCGCCGTCCCGGCCTTTGCGACTCTCTTCGCCGGCGCGATCGTGCTACGGGGCCCCGGCGGCGACCGGACCTGCCGCGGATCCCTGTCGGAGCGCGCCGCGTGAGGGAGCACCTCGTCTTCATCACCGGACGGCTCGCCAAGGCGCGGCTGGAGAAGATCGCCGCGACCCTGCCGCCGGAGCGTTTCGCCTGGACCATCGCGGATGCCGGCGTGAAGGTCGCCGCGCTGATGACCGAGGAGATCATCCGCCGCCGGGTGACGATCCCCGCTGACGCGACGCGGGTCATCCTGCCCGGGCGCTGCCGGGCCGATCCCGCCGTGCTGGCCGGGCATTTCGGCGTGCCGGTGGAGCGCGGGCCCGACGAGATCGTCGATTTGCCGGTCTTCCTCGGGCTCGCCGGGCGCAAGGTCGACCTGACGCGCCACGACGTGCGGATCTTCTCCGAGATCGTCGACGCCTCGCGGATGACGCCCGAGCAGATTCTCGTCCGCGCCAAGGACCTGGCGCGGCGCGGGGCCGACGTGATCGATCTGGGCGGCCTGCCCGACACGCCCTTTCCCCATCTCGACGACACGGTGCGGCTCCTCAAGGCCGAGGGGCTGCGGGTCAGCGTCGATTCGTTCTCGGCCGACGAGCTGCGGCGCGGCGCGGCGGCCGGGGCCGACTTCCTGCTCAGCCTCAACGAGGAGACCCTCGACCTCGCCTTCGAGACCGACGCGGTGCCGATCCTGGTGCCGATGCGGCCCGAGGACCTGCCCTCCCTCGACCGGGCGATCGAGCGGATGCAGCGGGCGGGCAAACCCTTCATCGCCGACCCGATCCTCGAGCCGATCCATTTCGGCTTCGCGGCGTCGCTGGTGCGCTACCACGAGACCCGGCGCCGCCACCCCGACATCGCCATGATGATGGGGACCGGCAACCTGACCGAGCTCACCGAGGCCGACAGCCTCGGGGTGACGGCGCTGCTGATGGGCGTGTGCTCCGAACTGGCGATCGGCAACGTGCTGATCGTGCAGGTCTCGAACCACACCCGCCGCACGGTCGAGGAACACGACGCCGCCCGCCGGGTGATGTACGCCGCCAAGGCCGATGCCGCCCTGCCCAAAGGTTATGGCCGCGCCCTCCTCGCCCTGCACGACAAGCGGCCCTATACCCAGAATGCGGACGAGATCGCGGCGCTGGCCGCGGACGTGCGCGACCCGAACTACCGCGTCGCGGTCGCGGAGGACGGGGTCCACATCTACAACCGCGACATCCACGAGGTCGGGCACGACGCGATGGCGTTCTTCCCCAAGCTCGGCGTCGAGGCGGATGGCGGCCACGCCTTCTATCTCGGCGGGGAACTGACCAAGGCGGAACTGGCCTGGCGCCTCGGCAAGCGCTACGTGCAGGACGAGCCGTTGGACTGGGGCTGTGCGATGGACGCCGACGCCGAGGACACCACCCGCTTCAAGGCCCCGGGCCATACCCGCCAGAGCGGGAAGCCCTGAGGCCGTGCCGCTGATCCTCGAGACCATCGTCACGACGCTCGCGCCCGACGGCGCCCTGCACCTCGTACCGTTCGGGCTGATCCGGGACGGCGAGGACTTCTGGGTGGCGCCGTTCCGGCCCTCGCCGACCATCGCCAACCTGGAGGCGCTGCCGTTCTTCGCCGCCGCCGCGCCCTCGGACGTGCGGGTGATCGCCGGCTGCGTCACCGGCCGGCGCGACTGGGCGAGCGTGCCCTGCCGCGACATCCCGGTGCCGCGCCTGGAGGCGGCCTACGGCCACATGGAACTGCAGGTCGTGGAGGTGCGCGACGATCCCGTCCGGCCGCGCTTCCGCGGCCGGGTGGTCAGCGCCGAGGCGCACCGGCCCTTCCTCGGCTACAACCGGGCGCAGAGCGCGGTGCTGGAGGCGGCGATCCTGTCGACGCGCCTGCACATGCTGAACCCCGACACGGTGCTGGCCGAGCTGCAGCACCACCGCATCGCCGTCGAGAAGACGGCCGGGCCCGCCGAGCGCGAGGCCTGGAACTGGATCGCCGCGAAGGTCGCGGCCGCCCTGCCCCAGGCGGCCGGAGGCTCCCTCGCGGTCGATGACGCGTGAGACACGCGTGAACAGGAGAGATCCGATGAAGCGCATCATCGCGGCGGCCCTGCTCGCCGCCGTCGCGGCGGCCCCCGCCGCCCAGGCCCACGGCCCGACCCGCAAGAAGGTCGAGGAGAAGGTCACGATCAACGCCGCGCCGGACAAGGTCTGGGCGGTGGTCGGCAACTTCCAGGACATGAGCTGGCTGCCGCCGGTCGAGAAGACCGAGGGCAAGGGCGGCAACGAGGTCAAGGCCACCCGCACCCTCACGCTGAAGGGCGGTCCCACCGTCGACGAGGAACTCTACAAGTACTCGGCCGAGCAGAAAAGCCTGTCGTACCGCATCAACAAGGTCGACGTGAAGGTGCTGCCGGTCAACAACTACTCCTCGACGATCAAGGTCGAGCCGGCCGAGGGCGGCAAGTCGGAAGTGGTGTGGGACGGCGCGTTCTACCGCGGCTACATGAACAACGATCCGCCGCCCGAGCTGAGCGACGAGGCGGCGATCAAGGCGGTGTCGGGCCTGTACCGCGCCGGCCTCGACAACCTCAAGGCGAAGATCGAGAAGAGCGGCTCGTGAGCCGCGGGCGCGCCCGGTCCCTCGCCGGGCTCTGCCTCCTCCTGGGGATCGGTCTCGCGCCGGTCCCCGCCGGGGCGGAGCCGTCGGGGGTGACCGAGGCCTTCGTCACCGCGCAGAACGCCGACGCGGTCGACGTCGTCGACCTCGACGGGCTGAAGCGGGTGGCGACGATTCCCGTACCGGGCGCGCCGGCCGGCATCGCGCTCTCGCCCGACCGGGCCCGGGTCTACGTCACGGCGCCCGAGGGCAAGGCCCTGGTGGTGATCGACGCCGCCACGCGCCGGGTCGTGCAGACGGTCGCCCTCGGCGGCGGTCCCCTCGGGGTCGGGGTCAACCCGGTGAGCGGCGCGGTCTACGTCGCCGACTGGTACGCCAAGCGCCTGTGGCAGGTCGACCCCGAGACCCTGGCGGTCGCGGGCGAGATCCCGGTCGGCACCTCGCCCTCGGGGATCGCGGTGACGCCGGACGGCAAGTTCCTCCTGGCGGCGGACCGCGACGACGACGCGCTCTCCCTCGTCGACACCGCGACGCGCCGGCGCGTCGCCGTGATCCCGGTCGGGACCCGGCCGTTCGGGGTCACGATCGATCCGCAGGGCAAGCGGGCCTATTCGGCGAATGTCGGCTCGAACGACGTCTCGGTCGTCGACATCGCGTCGCGCCGCGAGGTCGGCCGGGTCAAGGTCGGCGAGCGGCCCTACGCGGTGGCGCTGGCCCAGGGCCGCGCCTTCGTCACCGACCAGTACGGCGGCACGGTGAGCACCTTCGGCGCGGCCACCCTGGAGCCCGGACCCCGCATAGACGTCGGGGAATACCCGGAGGGCATCCAGGCGAGCCCGGACGGCCGCACGGTCTACGTCGCCAACTGGGAATCGAACACCCTCACGGCGATCGATGCGGCGACCCTGCGGGTGACCGGAACGGTGAAGACCTCGGACGGGCCGCGGGCCTTCGGGCAGTTCCTGCGCTGAGGCGCGGCGGGGTCGCCCGCGCGCCGATCGGCACCGAGCGGTAGTTCGACGCGAACGGGTTGGTCACCAGACCGCCCTCGGCCTGCGCCGGCCCGGCGAGCAGCAGGAGGAGCGCCGCGCACCGCAGCCGCATCAGAATGCGGCCGCCATCAGAGGCCCGCGACCTTGCGCAAAGCCGCGTTGATGCGGTCCTGCCAGCCCGGACCCTCGCCCTGGAAATGCTCGAGCACGTCGCGGTCGAGGCGCAGGGACACGGTCTCGCGCACGCCCGGGATCGCGGCCCTGGCGGCGGGCTTCGGCTTGGCGTCCTGCGGGGCCGGGCTCTCGGCGGGCTTGCGGGTCACGGCCCGGAACGCCGCCTCGGCAGTCTGGCGCGGGTCGCTGCCGCGGCGGGAACGATCGAATGACATCGGGGGTCCTCCTGCCCTCGCCGTAGCACGGCGCCGGCCCGACCCCAATCCGGATGGCGCGCAGTCCGGCCGGACCGCCCATTCTCAAGGGGATGATCCGGATCGATTCCAGCACGCCGCCCGCCGGGCGTCGCTCGTGGCATCCCGGGAGGGCGGGATCACGCCCCTCCCCGCGCGATGGCCTGGCCTGCCCGCGCTCGGGATGCGGATGCCTGGACTCGCGGATCCCGGATCGGCCCGCCGCCCGGGCCGCCGCGGAGAACGGCCGACGCCGCGCGTGCAGGCTCCTTGAAACGCGAAGAGCCCGGCCGTGAGGCCGGGCTCCGCTCCGTCCGGGGACGGAGAGTTCAGACTAGAAGCCGTTGAACTTGTAGTTCAGGCCGGCGCGGACGACCGCGAACTCGGTCTCGCGACGGTAGAGGTTGGCCGGGCCGACCGACACGACGCCCGGCGAGAACACCGAGTACTGCGTGCCGTTGGCGGTCTGGGCGAACACGCCGTTGTTGCGGTTGCCCTGGTCCAGGTTCACGTACAGGCCTTCGACCTTCAGCGTCACGGCCGACGAGCGGAAGAAGTTGAAGAACGAGTCGGTGGGCAGAGCGTACTCGACGCCGCCGCCGACGACCCAGCCGGTCTGGAAGTTGTCGCGCGAGCTGTTCGGCAGGCCGAAGTACTGGCCGCCGCCCGAGCCGTAGGCGAAACCGCCGGTGGCGTACACGAGGGTGCGGTCCCAGGCGTAGCCGAGGCGGCCGCGCACGGTGCCGAAGAAGTCCAGGCCCGAG
>NZ_JACWCT010000140.1 GCF_016613415.1 Methylobacterium ajmalii
GTGCTGACAGAACGATCCAGGTCCACACGCGTCAGAACAGACGCCCGAGCCCGCGCGCCATCAGCCCAAAACACGCCGCAAGCCACTGCCCGGTGAATAAGACGGGCTAAAACATCACGGCACAGGGCGCCGGTAGCGGCGTCCGTTGCCGCGGCCGGGCTTTCGTGTCCTCGGCCTACTCAAGTAAGCGCAGGCGACAAGCCCTCACAGACTCGTTGCCCAGCCGGCCATTCCGATGCCGCCGCGGTCGGCGTTGATCGTCCGGCTTTACGACGGCTTGGCGAGGCGTGAGGGGACGCGTCTCTTGGTCGAGTTCGGAGCACAGTCCGAGAAGGCCACGCATCGGCGTGCCGATGTTCGATCCCGGCGATGTCGGGAAGGCGCCGGGCATCCCGCACATCCGGATGTAACGAAAAGATTTTGAGCTCCGAACTCATGAGCAATGGCACTGAAGCAAGGGCGCTCCCTCAAAGGACGGTGGACAAGATCATGAAACCTTTCGGTGGCATTGCTCTCGTAACATTGGCCTTCGTGGGCACGGCATCGGCCGCGCCCAGTTGGCAGACGCGGACCGGTCCGCGCCTCCAAGCATCATATCTCAAGCCCGCCCTGCGTGATCCGGAGATGACGGGGAGCCTCGCGGGCAGCCCGAACCGCACGCGCGTCTTGCGCGACGTCCAGGGACGAGACTTCCGCAGCAGCACGCGCGGCAACGCGCAGTTCCCGGAGCGCCCGCCAGCTCAGCAAAACCTCGGCGGCACTGCCGGCGGCCCTGAGTTTTGAGCACCCCACCTCGCACGCCACCGCTGGCCGCAGCACCTGCTGCGGCCGCCCCCACGTGGCGGCGCCTCCCATTATGGCGCACTCTCGCGCTGGTGCTGCTTCTCATGGGCGCTGGCGTCGCCGTCGCGTCGTCCTTGAGCCGCGCCGCTTCGGACCATTATGCCTTCGAGCTCGTCGAGCGTGAGGTGAAGCAGGGTTACGGCACGACCATCCTGGTCCGGCTCGTCGACGAGCGCACCGGCAAGGTGGTTCCGGACGCGGTCCTGTTCATCAGCCGGATCGACATGTCGCCTGACGGGATGGGCCAGATGGCGGCCCCGCTGGAGCTTCAGGCCGATACACTGCCCGGCTACTACCGTTTCGAGACCGATCTTTCGATGCAGGGCGCCTGGGCGCTCACCCTCGCCGCAAAGATCCCCGGCCTTGCGGACCCGGTCCAACGCAGGCTCGTCCTGCAGGCAGTGCAATGATGCATCAGAACACGCCCTTTCACGACTTCGAGGAGTTCGAGACCGCCCCTGGTGGCGGTGGTCGGGCGAGATGGATCACGGGCATCACCTGATCCTCCCCTGTTTTAGTTTTTTAGTGGCTGTCGCGGACCGGCGCGACGCGCGCCGAGGGTACCAGAGCAGAACCAAATCGCGTCTCCGAAGCAGCTGGCCTAGATCCTGGGGCAACCCGTCGCGACACTGCCGCCCCGCGCCACGGACGATCTCGCTCGTATCCGGCAGGATGCCGAGGCAGCACGCGTGGCCGATCTGGCGCAGCGGTTCACGATGCTGGTGCGCGCCTGCGGCCTGGGCGGCGACCGACCGGCGGATGCGGTCGGCGAACTCGACAGATGGCTCTTGGAGACGCGGAGCTGTGGCGTCGCGGCGCTGGCGACCTTCGCAGCCGGCTTGGTGCAGGATAGGGCGGCCGTTCGGGCGGCGCTGACGACGTCCTGGAGCAACGCGCAGGCGGAAGGGCAGATCAGTCGGCTGAAGATGCTCAAACGCACCATGTACGGCCGCGCCAGCTTCGCACTCCTCCGTCGCCACGTCCTCCTCGCTGCCTGATCCACGCAAAGTGATATTGGTGGCGAATTCGGCACAGCTCAGTCAGGCCGCGAGTTGATGCAGCCGCGCAAAGGCTGAGTGCCGTGTTCGCGCCTTTGGTTCGTCTGCCAGCCACCGCAGCAAGCGTGCCAAGTTCATCGCGGCTGCCGTCATCAGGTGGGCAAGGTGCGTCTTCGCGTGCCCAAAGTACGGCGTTCGTCGGAGCCGAGATGACCGCACACCCTGGGCAATCGTGCCTTCGACGCCGGCCCGCCGCGCGTATTCGGCTGCGAAATCCGCGGTCTGCTCCCGCGCCCGCCCGACGCGCAAAGCCTCGTGTTGCGCCTCTGGGCGGATCGTGATCGCCCGGCGTGCAGTGCTCGCGCGCGTGCACTGCGGCCGGAGCGGGCACGCTCGGCAGTCGCTGGGGGCGAACTTGATCTTGATCACCGGCGTCGTGCCGCGGGCGAGCGCCGGCGTCCAGCTCTGGCTTCGCTTGCCGGCTGGACACGTTGCCCGCTGCTGAACGAAGTCGATGGCGAAGTCCCGTGCGGCGAACCCAGCGCCGGCCCGCGCCTGCCACTGTCGGTCGCCGCGCGTCGGGCCAATCAGGTCGACCCCGTAGCGTTCCTGGGCGTCGACGAACAGCGCCGCATTCACAAAGCCGGTGTCGGCAATGTGGGTCTTGGGCAGCAGGCCCCGTGCAGCGAGCGCCGCGTGGATGGTCGAAGTCGTGGCGTCGTCCGAGACCGCGGCGGTCGTCGTCTCAACGTTGGTGATCAGGTTCGGGGTGCCCTCGTCGCACGTCTCGGTCAGGTGCACCTTGTAGCCGCTCCACACCGTCGCGCCCTTGCTCGCGTAGCGCGCCTCCACGTCGTAGGGCGAGCCGATGTAGCGACCCGACGGCGGCACCTGATCATTCGTCCGCCACTCGACGCGGGCGCCTTCCGGCCCGTGCTCGACCAGGAAGTTCTGCACCCAGACGCGCCGCAGGGTCTCAAGGGCCGCGGCGTCCCGCACAACCGGCGGCGCGCCGTCCGCTGTGGCGAGAGCCAGCAACGTGAAGCCATCGACGCCGGTCTGCACCGCCCACGCCCGGCGCCCAGTCTGGCTCTTGGGCAGCCGAAACTCGCTCGCTCGGAGCTCGTAGCGTTCGGCCCATGTCGGGGTCGTGCACGCGCGCAGCCAGTCGGGCGCCACCGTCGCCAGCGCGTTCAGTGCGTAGCGCAATGTCTCGCCGACGACTTCGAGCCGGCTCATGGTGCGCATCGCCCCGAGGACGTGCGTGGAGTCGCTGCGCTGGCGTCCGCCGCCCTTCAGCAGTCCGCGCTCTCGCGCCAGTTTGAGAGTTGCGTCGAGGAGGCGGCTTTCCGCCCCGTGCGCGAGAAGGCGCGTGCGAAACTCGCTCAGGACAGTGTGGTCGAAGCCAACGTCAGTCAGTTCCAGACACAGCAGGTATTTCCAGTCGATCCGCGTGCGAACCGCGTCGGCGGCCTGCCGATCGGTCAGCCCCTCCATGAACTGCAGGAGCGTCGCGAGCGCGAGTCGGGCCGGTGCCTCTGCGGGCCGTCCCCGGGCCGGGAACAGGTCGGCGAAGTCGCGATCCGCCACGACCCTATACAGGTCGTCGTAGAGGCGCATGACCGGATTGCCATTCGGAAAGATCGCCCGCGCGACCTGCGCGGTCTGGTCAGGCACGACGTACGTGCGCTTCACGTCGAGCGACATCGCCCACCCCTGGCTGGCTTGGGGCTGCATCGTCGCTCAAGCGCATTGCGCGGTCGTCCTCTCATCGCAGGAGGCACGCCGAATTCGCCACCAATATCAAAGTGAGGGAGAACCGTGAAACCGAGGGAGGATCACCGGTCAAGTCAGACCGGGTCGCCGAACGCTTGGACCAGACGCCGCTCAGGGAAACAGTCGAGGCCCTCTTCAATCCGGCCACAGCGCGCATCCGCCACCCGGATTACTGCATCGAGCAGGCCTTGGCCGCAGTGGAATGATCTCCCTAGACCCTATAGCTCACTAGCCCGTCGCCAACGCTGCCAAGGGACCGCTTGACTCCGTACTATGGTACGTACTTTAGGCTCTTGCGGACTTGGTGATGCCAGGACAGCACATGCGGGATCTGACCATTGGAAAGGCGGCGCAGGACGCCGGCGTGGGCGTCGAGACCATCCGCTTCTACGAGCGCCAAGGTCTGATCGAGCAGCCCGTCAAAGGAGCCGGGTATCGGACCTACTCGCCCGAGGTGGTCGGCCGCATCCGCTTCATCCGGCAGGCCCAGAGGATCGGGTTTTCCCTGAAGGAGACGCAGGAACTCCTCGCCCTGCGCGCCAACCCGGCCGCCGATTGCGCCGAGGTGCGAGCCCAGGCCCAGCACAAGATCGCGGAGGTCGACGAAAAGATCTCCGAGCTCCTCCGCGTGCGCGCAGCCCTGGAGGCCGTGGTCGCTTCCTGCCCCGGACGCGGCGGACTTGGGGACCGGTGAGAGGATGGTCGAAAACGTACGCTAAGCGTCGCGGCCTTGCTGGTGGAGGCGGAGCGGCCTGAGCCGTTCGCGGGGCTTGTCGATTTCGGCCCAGAGGTAGTCGCCGGTGAGGCCGACATGCTCCCAGCCCAGCGGGGCGACGTGGGCGAGCCGTTCGTCGGGCACCGCGACGCCGCTGCCGCGCAGATGGCGGACGGCGCGATCGAGATAGACGGTGTTCCACAGCGTGACGGCCGCGGTCACGAGGGTCAGGCCGGAGGCACGATGGCGCTGGTTCTCGAAGGTGCGGTCGCGCAGCTCGCCGAGGCGGTTGAAGAAGATGGCGCGGGCGAGCGCGTTGCGGGCCTCGCCCTTGTTGAGGATGCTGCCGGTCCGGCGCCGCTGGCCGGGATCGTCGAACCAGTCGAGCATGAACAGGGTGCGCTCGACCCGCCCGACCTCGCGCAGCGCACGCGCCACGGGGTTCTGGCGCGGATAGCCCGCGAGCTTGCGCAGCATGACCGAGGCGCTGACGGTGCCGGCCCGGATCGAGGCGGCGAGCCGGAGCGTCTCGTCCCAGTCCGCCTCGATGGCGCGGACGTTGACCGGCCCGGCGACGAGCGGGCGCAGCGTCGGCCACGGGTCGAGCGGCGACAGGCCGTACAGCCGGCGTTCGTTGATATCGCGGATGCGCGGCGCGAAGCGGAAGCCGAGCAGGTGGCACAGGCCGAAGACATGATCGACCGCGCCCGCGGTGTCGGTCGCATGCTCGCGGATGACCAGGTCGCTCTCATGATCGAGCAGGCCGTCGAGGACATGGGCGGCCTCGCCGGCATTGGCGGCGATGACCTTGGTGTGGAACGGCGTGAAGCGGTCGGTGACGTGCGTGTAGAACAGCACACCGGGTTCGGTGCCGTAGCGGGCGTTGCGATCGGCGCGCGCCTCGCCCTGACCGCCGGCGCGGAAGAACTGCCCGTCCGACGACGACGTGTCGCCCGGGCCCCAGACCGCGGCGAGCGGATGCACGGTGTGGCAATCGACGATCGCCGCCAGCGCCGACAGGTAGGTCTCGTCGCGCACATGCCATTCCGCTGTCCAGCGCAGGCGCGGCAGCGTCAGCCCGCGCGAGCTTTCCGCCATGCGCCCGAGGCCCAGGTTGGTCGCGTCGGCGAGGATCGCGCCCATCAGCGCGGCCGGGTCGGAAGCGGGTACGCCGCTGCGGGCATGGACGAAGCGGTCGGCGAACCCCGACCAGGCGGCGACCTCCACCAGCAGGTCGGTGATGCGGACACGCGGCAGCATCGCGTAGAGCTGGCTCTTCAACGCCTCGGCCTCGTCGGCCGGGGAGCGCCGGATGGGTGAGATCAGTAGCTGCCCGCGCTCGATCGTCACGTCGACCAGCCCACCGGCCGCGGCGGCGCGCTCCACCTCGGTCATACGCCGGGCCAGGAGCGTGCGGCGCTCCTCATGCCATTGGGCAAACCCAGGCGACACGGCGAGGCGCAGGTTGCCATCGGCGCGCATCGTCTCGAACGCGGGCACGGGCAGCAGATAATCGTCGAGCGTGCGATAGGCGCGGCTGCCGTCCACCCAGATGCTGCCCGAGGCCAGCCGCTCGCGCAGGTGGACGATCACCGCGATCTCGTAGGCGCGCCGGTCGATCGTCCCTTCGACCGGCTGCACGACCTTGCGCCAGCGCGGCCTGATGAAGCTGGTCGGCACCCGCTTCGGCAGGACCGATCGACCGTCGCGGTACATCGTCCGCAGCGCCTCGATCGCACCGAGAAGCGGATCGCCCGACCGCGCCGTGCGGAAGGTGAAGGCGGCGAGGAAGGTCGGGGCGAACCGCCGCACGGCGGGATAGCGTTCGACCACATCCTCCAGGCCGTCATCGACCGAGCGCGTCAGATCCTCGGCAAAGCGGATGCTGCGTTCCAGCTGATCCCACCCCACTCGGTCGTCGATCGCGCGGAAGGGGTCGCGCCCGCTCGCGCGGGCCTCGACCAGCAGGCGGCCGAGCCGGGCATGGAGGCGGGCCGTGTCCTTCAGCATCCGCGCTTGCCCGAGCAGCCGGTCGGAGCGGGTGCGGTCGGCACGGCGGAACAGCGCGCCCACCATCTTCTCGACCATGACCAGGGCGGCGTCGGTCAGCGCCGCCTCCATCTCGATCATGGAGGCGACGAGCATGGCGAACCGACGAGGACGTTCGAGGCGGCGCAGGTGCTGGGCGGTGACGAGGCCGGCGGTGCGCGCGATGACGGCGTAGCGGGCGGCATGGATGCGGCGTGCCCCGTCCGCCGCGATCCCGATGGCGCGCACCGCGTCGAGCCGTTCGACGATCCCCTTCAGGTTGGCAGCCGACGGCGCCTCCGGCCACTCCCGTATCCAGCCGAGCCGGGTGCGGCCGTCGTCGTCCGAGGCGATCAGGCGATCGAGCGCCGCTTGCTGCTCGGCCGGGCAGTCTCGGATCAGCCCGGCATGGGCGGCCTTGCGCGCCCGGGTCCGTACGATGAGCGCCAGCCGTTCCAGCGTCGATGCGGCCGGCAGCACGATCCGGCCCAGCCGCAGCCGATCGACCATGCCGGCGACGATCGTCTCGCCCCGGTCGGTCGAGGCGGCGATCTCCGACCCCACCGCCAGCATCGATCGCACGTCCGCCCGCTCGAAGGCGCGCAGGCCGAGCCAGGCTTCGATCTCGGCGCGATGCTCGCGCAGCGTCGTCGGGCGGGCGGCATAGCTGGCGAAGTCGGTGGCATCGCATCCGATCTGACCGGCGAGCAACTCCAGCATCGCGTCGGGCACCGCCTCACCCGCCACCAGTGCGCGTCCGGGATGACGGAGGTAGCAGAGCTGCACCGCATGGCCGATCCGGTTCGGACCTCGCCGACGCCGTGCCACCTGCACGAGGTCGGCGGGACCGAGGGTGTAGAGTCGTTCGATCGTCGCGTGATCGGCAGGCGGGTCGAAGATCGCGGCGCGCTGCGCCGGTGACAAGATAGTCTTGGCCGGCATCCGCTTCCCATCCGTCACGAAACAGGAATGCGGGCCTGTTCACGGAGCGTAGACCACAAGACGGGTTGTGTGACATCATGCTGACCGATCGGCGGGCAATGCCGCTCCGTCACGCAGACGGACGTATGAATGACGACCGTGATCGGCTACGCCCGGGTGTCCAAGGCTGATCAGCCCCCACGAGGTGGCCCGAGTGGAATGTTAGTGGACCGTGGGCCTTTTCACCACGGGTAGCTTGGCCGGCGGAGCCGGTCGGGTGAGCGCAGCCGGCCAAGCGGTTAAGGCTGGCACGAACACCTCCGGGGCCGGCGGGCGGTAGCCCAGCGAGGCGTGCGGCCGAACCCCATTGTAGTGTCTCCTCCAGCTCTCGATCAGGATCTGCGCCTCCCGCAGAGAGTAGAAGATCTCCCCATTCAGCAACTCGTCCCGCAACCTCGCGTTGAAGCTCTCAATGTAGCCGTTCTCCCACGGTGAGCCAGGCGTGATGTAGGCCGTCTTTGCGCCCACGGCGGTGATCCACTTCTGCACAGATTGGGCGATGAACTCCGGTCCATTGTCAGAGCGAACGTGCGCAGGTACGCCACGCAGGATGAACAAGTCCGAGAGCACATCAATCACGTCCGGTGCCTTGAGCTTGCGGGCCACCCGGATCGCCAGGCACTCGCGGGTGAACTCGTCGATGACGTTCAGCAGGCGGACCTTGCGCCCGTCATGCGTGCGCGCCTCGACGAAGTCGTAGGACCAGACATGATCGCGGTGCTCGGGCCGCAGCCGGACACAGGAGCCATCCCCGTCCCACAACCGACCCTGGGATTGCCCCGGATCGGTGGACACCGAGAGCGCTTTCGCGTGAGGTGTGTTTGCCATGCCGAGAACCCGTCCCCCGTACCCGGCGGAGGTCCGCCGCCAGATGGTCGAGTTGGTCCGCGCCGGACGCGATCCGACCGACCTCGCCCGTGAGTTCGAGCCGTCGGCCCAAGCCATCCGCAACTGGGTGGCCGATGCCGACCAACTGGAAGGCCGCCGGGAGGTGA
>NZ_JACWCT010000141.1 GCF_016613415.1 Methylobacterium ajmalii
CTACGCCCCCGTGCCGCTGCCCCGCGCCGAGCCGCTGCCCTCCGGCGAGCGTCCCGAGGAGCGCCGCGTCGCCGCCCGTCCGCTGCCGCAGGGCGCACCGCAGTTCGAACCCGCCGCCCCGTCGGCCCGCGTCGCGCCGGCGCCCCGCGCCTCGACCAATGCCGGGCCCAACCCGCTCGGCCTCAATCCCGACAGCACGGCCGCCCGCACCGGCGCCGCGCCGCGCCGCGAGACCCCGCCCGAGGGGGTGAAGTCCGAAGCCCCCAAGACCGAGGGAACCAGGCCGGAGGCGCCCCGCCGGACCGCGGCGCGCCCGAACCCGCCCGAGCGGATCGAGGCCCCCGCCGCCCTGGTACCGCCCCTGGCGCCCAAACCCACGCAGTCCGCCAAGCCCGTGCCGGCCACCAAGGAGCCCGCCCCCGCGAAGGCGGCCGAGGCCGCACAAGCCAAGGCGCCCGACGCCAGGCCGGCGGAGGGCGGCTGGAAGACCCCGCCCGAGGGCAACCGCCCGGTGCGGGTGATCGGCGGCATCACGCAGGTCCCGGGCAAGGACGAGCCGGCGAAGGATTGAGATGGTCCGCGCCGGGTCTCGACAAGTCCAGGAGCGCCCATCTCGGCGGGGCGGCGGGCCCGGTCAGTCCTTGATCGTCGGGCCCCGCCCACGCATCTGTTTCTAGATCGAAAGACGCGCTCGACAAGCGCTGCCACTTTCGGTTCTATCCGGCACCCCGATCTCCGGCCGCGACAGGCCGGGACGGCAAGAAACGGTCCCCCGGAGGAACCCCAGATGCGCTCATCCCTGACCGCGCTCGCGGCGGCTCTCGCCTGCGCGACCGCCTTCGCGGCCCCGGCCCTGGCGGCCGACCCGATCAAGATCGGCGTGACCGGCCCCTATACCGGCGGCTCGTCCTCGATGGGCGTGTCGATGCGCGACGGCGTGCGTCTGGCCGCCGAGGAGATCAACAAGAACGGCGGCGTGCTCGGGCGCCAGATCCAGCTCGTCGAGCGCGACGACGAGGCCAAGAACGAGGTCGGCGCCCAGGTCGCCCAGGAGCTGATCAACAAGGAGAAGGTGGTCGCCACCCTCGGCTTCATCAACACCGGCGTGGCCCTGGCCGCCCAGCGCTTCTACCAGGAAGCCGAGATCCCGGTGATCAACAACGTCGCCACCGGCACGATCATTACCAACCAGTTCAACCCGCCGGACTACGACAACAACTACGTCTTCCGCACCTCGGCCTACGACGTGCTGCAGGCCGGCATGATGGCCGACGAGGCGATCGCGCAGGGCTTCAAGAAGATCGCGATCCTCGCCGACTCGACCAATTACGGCCAGCTCGGCCGCGAGGATCTCGAGAAGTACTTCAAGGCCAAGGGCATCAAGCCGGTCGCGGTCGAGAAGTTCAACATCAAGGACGTCGACATGACGCCCCAGCTGCTGAAGTCGCAGCAGGCGGGTGCCGACGTGATCCTGGCCTACGGCATCGGCCCTGAGCTGGCCCAGATCGCCAACGGCATGGCCAAGCTCGGCTGGAAGGTGCCGATGATCACCTCGTGGCCGGCCTCGATGCAGAGCTTCATCGATATCGCCGGCACGAACGGCAACGGCGTGATCATGCCCCAGACCTTCATCGAGGATAAGACGCTGCCCAAGCGCAAGTCCTTCCTCGACGGCTACTATGCCGCCTTCAAGGTCAACAAGATCCCGACCCCGGTGGCGGGCGCGCAAGGCTACGATTCGGTCTACCTGCTTGCCGCCGCGATCAAGCAGGCGGGCTCGACCGACGGCGCGAAGGTCCGCGCCGCGCTCGAGGATCTGAACACCAAGGTCGAGGGCGTGGTGACGACCTACGACAAGCCGTTCACCGCCAAGGACCACAACGCCAT
Source organism: Methylobacterium ajmalii (assembly GCF_016613415.1). GTDB lineage: Bacteria > Pseudomonadota > Alphaproteobacteria > Rhizobiales > Beijerinckiaceae > Methylobacterium > Methylobacterium ajmalii. The sequence goes on from NZ_JACWCT010000141.1 coordinate 1,888, forward strand.
CAGCCGCAACATGGTGGTGTTCGGGAAGGTCCAGGACGGCAAGATCGTCTACGCCAAGGACGAGGACGCCAAGAACGCGGGCGTCGTCCGCGTCAAGGAGAAGGCCTCGAACTGAGGCCGCATCCGGGTCCCGCGCGCGAGGCGCGGGGCCCGCCCCCGCAGCGCGACGCGCGGGGCCCGCCCGACGAAGACGAGCCCATTTCCCATGCAGATCTTCCTTCAGCTCGTGGCGAGCGGCGTCGCCGTCGGCATGATCTACGCCGCGATCGCCTTCGGCTACCAGCTCACCTTCGCCACCTCGAAGACCCTGAATTTCGGCCAGGGCGAGGCCCTGATGCTCGGCGCCCTGTTCGGCCTGACGCTGGTGCCGTTCACCGGCTACTGGCTGATGCTGCCGCTGGTGCTGGTCTTCGGCTTCGCCCTCGGCGCCGTCGTCGAGCGCCTCGGCGTGCGCCCGGCGGTCAAGATCAAGTCCGAGTACGGGTGGATCATGGCCACCATCGCGCTCGGCATCATCTTCAAGAACGTCGCCGAGAACATCTGGGGCCGCGACGACCTGAAGTTCCCCTCGCCGCTGCCGGAAGAGGCGCTGACCTTCGGTGGCGTCCGGGTGCTGCCGATGGAGCTGATGATCGTCGCCGGCGCGCTCCTGATGATGCTCGCGGTCGAATTGTTCAACCGCCGCTCGATCTGGGGCAAGGCGGTGGTGGCGACCTCGAACGACATCGACGCCGCCGGCCTGATGGGCATCAACACCCAGAAAGTCATCACCCTGTCCTACTCGATCAGCGCCATGACCGCCGCCTTCGCGGGCGTGCTGGTCGCCCCCGTGACGCTCACCGGCGCCACGATGGGCTCGGTGCTGGCGCTCAAGGCCTTCGCGGTGGCGATCATCGGCGGCCTCGAATCCGGCCTCGGCGTCATCGTCGGCGGGCTGATCCTCGGCATCGCCGAGACGCTCACCGGCTTCTACATCTCGACCGGCTACAAGGACGTGCCCGGCCTGATCCTGCTGCTCGCCGTGCTGGCGGTGCGCCCGGTCGGCCTGTTCGGCAAGGCCGTGATCAAGAAGGTCTGACCCCTCCTCCGCCCGCGCCGCTCCCGGAACGCGGGAGCGGCCTCGTCGCTCCCGTCTCGTCCAGGGTTCCTCACCATCATGGCGCAGTCCGCCTCCGCGCCGGCGCTGGCCCGGCAAACCGCCCCGCCGGTCCCTCAAGCCGGGCTCGGCCGCTACGTCGGCCTCCTCGGGGCCGTGTGCCTCGTCGTGTTCCTGGCGGCCTTCCCGCACGTCGTCACGAGCCAGTACTACATCCACCTGCTGGTGGTGATCGCCATCTACGCGATCCTGATCCTCGGGCTCGACATCGTGGTCGGCTATACCGGCCAGGTCTCGCTGGGCCATGCCGGCCTGTTCGGCGTCGGCGCCTACGCGGCCGCCGTCTTGTTCCTCAAGCTCAAGCTCGGCCTGTGGTTCGGGCTCCTCGCCGGCATCGGCGTCACGGCGGCCTTCGGCCTGCTGCTGGCGATCCCGGCGCTCCGGGTGAGCGGTCCCTACCTCGCCATGGTGACGCTGGCCTTCGGCACCATCATCCAGATCTTCATCAACGAGATGACGGACCTGACCAACGGCCCGCTCGGCATCACCCTGCCGCCGGCCCGGGTCCTCGACTTCTCGCTCATCGGCATGCAGGCGCCCTGGGGGGCGGCCGGCCGCAAGCTCGAATTCTACTACCTCGTCTGCGCCTGCCTCTTGCTCACGATCCTGGTGGTCAACCGCGTGGTGCGCTCGCCCTTCGGCCGCGCCTTCGAGGCCCTGCGCGACTCGCCGATCGCCTGCGACTGCATGGGCGTCAGCGTCTACCGCTACAAGGTCTACGCCTTCGTGATCTCGGCCGCGCTCGCGGGGCTGGCCGGCGCGCTCTTCGCGTGGTCGGAGCGCTACGTCGCGCCCAACTCCTACGGCTTCGAGCTGACGGTACTGTTCCTGCTGGCCGTCACCATGGGCGGGCGCAAGTCCCGCTCCGGACCGCTGATCGGCGCGGCCATCATCGTGATGATGCCCAACATCCTGGCCGACATCGCCCTCGTGCGGATCATGGCGGGCATCATCGCCGCGCTGGCGGTCGTCGTGGTCGGCCTCGCCTTCCTGCGGGGCAAGGACAACCGGATGAGCTTGCTCATCCCGGGCGCGCTCTGCCTCGCCTTCTTCCCGGCGACGCTCGCCATGGAGTCGGTGACGGATTTCCGCCTCACCGTCTTCGGCCTGATGATCCTGTTCGTGGTCTACTACCTGCCGGACGGCATCGTCGGCTTCCTGCGCGAAAAGCTGCCCTTCCTGCGCCCGGCCCATACGGGGGCGACCCAGGCGCTCGCGGCCTCCGGGGAGGCGCTGATCCGCCAGGGCGGCCGCTCCGGCGCCGATCCGCTGCTCACCGTCGAGCGGGCGCTGATGCAGTTCGGCGGCCTCAAGGCCCTCAACGAGGTCGACCTCGCGGTGCGGCCGGGCACGATCCACGGACTGATCGGCCCGAACGGCTCGGGCAAGAGCACGATGATGAACGTGCTCACCGGCATCTACAAGCCGACCGCCGGCAGCGTGACGCTCGCCGCCGGCACCGACGCCGCTAAGCGCCTCGACGGGCGCACGCCCTCCGAGATCGCGCTCTCGGGCGTCGCCCGCACCTTCCAGAACGTCCAGCTCTTCCGCGAGATGACGGCGCTGGAGAACGTTCTGGTCGGCCTCCACCACAGCTTCCAGGGCACGCTGTTCGACGCGATCCTCGGCACGCCGCGGCGCCGACGCGAGGAGCGCGAGGCGCGGGCCCGCGCCATGGCGATCCTCGACTTCGTGGGCCTCGGCCCGCTCGCCCAGGTCGAGGCCCGCAACCTGCCCTATGGCAAGCAGCGGCTTCTCGAGATCGGACGCGCCCTGGCGCTCGATCCGGTGCTCCTCCTCCTCGACGAGCCGGCCGCCGGCCTCACCGCGCCCGACATCGCCGAATTGACGGTCATCATCCGCAAGATCCGCGACGCCGGCATCACGGTGATCCTGATCGAGCACCACATGGACGTGGTGATGGGCCTGTGCGACCGCGTCAGCGTGCTCGACTTCGGCCACAAGATCTCCGAGGGCGGTGCCCGCGAGGTCCAATCCGACCCCAAGGTCATCGAAGCCTATCTCGGCAGCCCGGTTGCCGACGCCGCGGAGTAGAGAGATGCTCGATGTCAGCGGCCTGTCGGCCGGCTACGGCCAGATCGAGGTCCTGCACGGCCTCACCTTCACGGTCCCCAAGGGACAGGTCGTCACCCTGATCGGCTCCAACGGGGCGGGCAAGACCACGACGATGCGGGCGCTGTCGGGCATGATCAAGCCGCGCGCCGGCTCGATCAAGCTCAACGGGCGCGAGATCGGCGGCCTGGAGAGCCACGACGTCGCCCGCACCGGGCTCGCCCACTCGCCCGAGGGGCGGCGGGTCTTCCCGACCCTCTCGGTCGAGGACAACCTGACGCTCGGCGCCTTCCCGCGCCTCACCGGCTCGCGGCCGAAGGGCGACGTCAACGCCGACCGGGAGCGGGCCTACACCCTGTTCCCGCGCCTGCGCGAGCGCCGCACCCAGCTCGCCGGCACCCTGTCGGGCGGCGAGCAGCAGATGCTCGCCATGGGCCGGGCCCTGATGCTGCGCCCCGAGATCCTGCTCCTCGACGAGCCCTCGATGGGCCTCGCTCCGAAGCTGGTGGAGGAGGTGTTTCGCATCATCCGCCGGCTCAAGGAGGAGCAGGTGACGATGCTGCTCGTCGAGCAGTTCGCCATGGCGGCGCTGGGCGTGGCCGACCACGCCTACGTGCTGGAGAACGGACGCATCCGCTTCCAGGGCCCGGCGGCGCAGCTGCGCGACGATCCGCAGGTGCGGGCGGCCTATCTCGGCGGCGGCCACTGACGGCCGGACCGGCGGGGCGCCATGGCGTCACCGCCGGTTCATCGCCTCTCGCCTATCCTGCCGTCCGGCATGAGAACGGGAGAGATGCCGTGCAACGGGTCATGATCGCAGCCGCGCTGCTCGCCACCACCGTCGCGACCGGTCGGGCCTGGGCCATGGGGAACCCGGCCTCGGCGTATTGCGCCTCGCTCGGCGGGCGCGTCGAGATCCGCCGGGAAGCCGCCGGCGAGGCCGGCTACTGCCATCTGCCCGACGGGCGGGTGGTCGAGGAGTGGCAGCTGTTCCGCGCGGCAAAGCAGCGGTAGGCGGATCGCCGCTCCCCCCAGAGCCACATCCCGGGGCCTCGGCCTCGCCGAGCCCCGGAATGTGCCCTCGACGGCGGGCGCGCGCCGATCAGGCCGCCTGCCGGGCCCCGGCCGCGGCTTCCGCCTTCGCCTTGTCCTGGGCTGCGTAGAACGAGGCGTTGTGCTCGCCGCGCAGGGCCTCGCGGGTGAAGCGGATCAGGTGGTGGGCGACGAAGCCCATGTTGAACACCGCCTCGATCTGGCCTCGCTTGAGGGCGTAGCCGGCGGCCTGCCAGAACGCCCGGCGGTAATCGGAGAAAAGCCCGACCCGGGTGACGATGTTGAAGCCGAGAATCAGCCCGCGGCGCAGGTTGGTGAAGGTCAGCTTGCCGGCGGTCGGCGTGGTGATCCGGTTCGGATAGGTGACGTCGCACTGGCGCTTGAAGCGCTCGAACAGGTGCTCGGGTGAATAGGCATGGGCGATGGCCCGGCGCCAGGAGCCCACGACCTCGTCGTGCGGACGCTTGAACAGCACGTTCGATTCGAGGCTCGCGTCGTGGACGAGCCGCCCCTCCCGCTCGAGCCGGTCCCAGAGCGGGGTCTTGGGCAGGGCCTGGAGCAGGTTGATGGTGAGGACGGGAATCGCCGACTTGTCGATGAAGTCGATCAGGTTCTGCTCGGACTTGTCCGAATCGGTGTCGAGGCCGAGGATGATGCCCGACGTCACCTCGAGCCCGTACGAGTTCAGGGTCTCGATCGCCTCGTACATCGGCACGGCGGCGTTGTGGGTCTTGTCGATGCCCTTGAGCGCGTCCGCCTCCGGCGTCTCGATGCCGACGAACACGGTCATGAAGTTGGCCTGGCGCATCAGCTCGAGGATCTCGGGCTGCTTGGCCATGTTGAGCGTCGCCTCGCAGGCGAACTGGAGCGGGTAGTTGTTCCGCTTCTGCCACTCCACCAGGTGGGGCAGCATGTCCCGCGTCGCCTTGCGGTTGCCGATGAAGTTGTCGTCGACGAAGTACACCACCGCCGGGTGGGCCGGCTGCGCCACGATCGCGTCGAGCTCGGCGCAGAGCTGCTCGGGGGTCTTGAGCCGCGGTTGGCGGCCGTAGAGCTGCGGGATGTCGCAGAACTCGCAGCGATACGGGCAGCCCGACGAGAATTGCAGCGAGCCGATCAGATAGCGCTTCAGCGGCACGCGCTCGTAGGCCGGCGCCGGGAAGTCGGCGAGGGCGAGCCGATCGGCCGTCTCGAACCGCTCAGGCTCGGCCGGGACCGCAACGGTCGCGTCGAGGCGGCGGATCAGCGCGTCGGTGGCGTCGCCGATCTCGCCGATGTGGAGATAGTCGAAGTCCGGGTACTTTTCCGGCGCGCCGGAGACGGAGGGACCGCCCAGGACGGCGACCTTGCCGGCGGCATGCGCCCGGCGGCCGATCTCGTGGATCTGGCCTTCCTGGATGTGCATGCCCGACACGAACACCGCGTCGGCCCAGGCGAAATCCTCGGGGCCGGCCCGAGCGATGTTCTCGTCGACGAACCGCACCTCCCATGCCTCCGGCATGTAGGCGGCGATCACGAGCAGCCCTTGCGGCGGCATGAAGGCCTTGACGCCGCCCATCAGCGGATAGGCGTGCGAGAAGGTGCCGAACGAGGGCGTGTAGGCGGGGAAGACGCAGAGGATGCGTCGCGAGGAGGAGACCGGGACGGTGCTGCGCATGGAAGCGTATCTAGCACAGCCCCGCCGGAAGGCTGCCCCGCCACGTCAGCTTTTCGCCGCGTCGCACCGCACAGCCGCGAGTCGCAATGCCGCAGCGTCACGCCGCCCGCATCGGGCGCTCGTCAGCAAAAACGCGAAGCGCCCGGTCCGTTGCCGGACCGGGCGCTTGCGATGGTATCGCGACAGTCGCGTCGGCGTCAGGCGCCGTGGGCGGCCAGGACGCTGGAGGGATCGACCTTCACGCCCGGGCCCATCGTCGAGGAAACGGCGATGCGCTGGATGTAGGTGCCCTTCGCGCCGGCGGGCTTCGCCTTGGCGACCGCATCCGCGAAGGCGCGGATGTTCTCGACGATCTTCTGCTCGTCGAACGAGACCTTGCCGATACCGGCGTGGACGATGCCCGCCTTCTCGACGCGGAACTCGACCGAACCGCCCTTGGCGCCGGCGACGGCGCCCTTGACGTCCATGGTGACGGTGCCGACCTTCGGGTTCGGCATCAGGCCGCGCGGGCCCAGCACCTTACCGAGGCGGCCGACCAGCGGCATCATGTCCGGGGTGGCGATGCAGCGATCGAAGTCGATCGTGCCGCCCTGGATCGTCTCGAGCAGGTCCTCGGCGCCGACGATGTCGGCACCGGCGGCCCGCGCCTCGTCGGCCTTCGGGCCGCGGGCGAACACCGCCACCCGCACGGTCCGGCCGGAGCCGTTCGGCAGGTTGCAGACGCCGCGGACCATCTGGTCGGCGTGGCGGGGATCGACGCCGAGGTTCATCGAGACCTCGAAGGTCTCGTCGAACTTGGCCTTCGCCCGCTCCTTAATCAGCTTCACCGCCTCGTCGAGCGGATAGAGCTTGGTGACCGCGATGCCCTCGCGGGCGGAGCGGATGCGCTTGCCTGTCTGTGCCATGTCGCCCTCCCCTTACGCGGTGATCTCGAGGCCCATCGCGCGGGCGGAGCCGCGGATCATGGCAACGGCGGAATCGACCGAATCGCAGTTCAGGTCGGGCATCTTCTTCTCGGCGATCTCGCGGATCTGCGCCTCGGAGACCTTGCCGGCGGGCGCGCCCTTGCCGGGGGTCTTCGAGCCGGAGGCCGGCTTCTTGCCGATCTTCAGGCCGGCGGCCTTCTTCAGGAAGAAGGAGACCGGGGGCTGCTTCATCTCGAAGGTGAAGGAGCGGTCCTGATACGCGGTGATGATCACCGGGATCGGGGTGCCCTTCTCGATCTGCGCGGTCTTCGCATTGAAGGCCTTGCAGAATTCCATGATGTTGAGGCCGCGCTGACCGAGCGCGGGACCGATCGGCGGCGACGGATTGGCGGCGCCGGCCGGGACCTGAAGCTTCACGTAGCCCGTGATCTTCTTCGCCATGGGACTGCTCCCAGAATAGCCCTAGACAATGAGGGCGGTTGCAGGTCGCGGTGCGGCCCGGGCTCCCGGAGGCGTTTCCGGGCGGGCCTTCCGCGGGTGAGGGGCGGATGGGACGGGAACGGAAAAGACGAGGCGCGCTGCCGCGCCCCGTACGGTTCCCGAACCGCTCCGCCGGGTACGATCAGAGCTTCTCGACCTGACCGTATTCGAGCTCGACCGGGGTCGCCCGGCCGAAGATGGAGACCGCCACCTTGAGGCGGGAACGGCTCTCGTCGACTTCCTCGACGACGCCGTTGAAGGAGGCGAACGGGCCGTCCGCGACGCGGACCTGCTCGCCGACCTCGTAGGAGATCGAGGCCTTGGGGCGGTCGGTGCCTTCCTGGACCTGGCCCTTGATGCGCTCGGCCTCGGCATCCGGGATCGGCACCGGCTTCGACTTGTCGGCGCCGAGGAAGCCCGTGACCTTCGGGGTGTTCTTGATGAGGTGATAGACCTCGTCGGTGAGGTCGCACTTCACCAGCACGTAGCCGGGGAAGAACTTGCGCTCGGCATCGACCTTGCGGCCGCGGCGCACCTCCACGACCTTCTCGGTCGGAACCATGACCTCGTCGAACTTCTCGGTCAGGCCGCGCTGCGCCGCCTGGTCCTTGATCGACTGCGCGACCTTGTTCTCGAAGTTCGAATAGGCGTGGACGATGTACCAGCGCTTCGACACGGCGTTCACTCCAGTCCGGCGGCGGCCCCGTCGCGGGCCGGCATCAGCCGGGTCGTTTTTCGATCAGGCCCCGATGCCCAGCACCAGCGTCACGGCGTAACGCAGCACCTGGTCGACGACGGTGAAGAACACGCTCGCCACCACCACCATGACGAACACCATCAGGGTGGTCACCAGGGTCTCCTTACGGGTCGGCCAAGTGACCTTCCGGCCCTCGTCGCGGACCTGCTGCAGGAACTCGAACGGGCCGACGCGCTTCGGCGCCGGACGCGCGGGCGGCGCCGGCGGGGTGCTGCGGGAGGCGTTGCGCCCGAGGTCCATCTTCTTCGTCGCTTCGTTCGATGCCATGGCTCGGACAACCGATGCGCTCGAAACCAACGGCGGCGGCGGGCTGAAGGATCACCCCCGGCCCGCGAAGCCGCCTGTTCGATCTGGGATGGGGGCAGCGTCTAGCGCAGTTGCCTGCGCTTGTCGACTGCCCCGAACGGATTGTTACGGAATTGCCGGCGGGTGACGGTAACTCCGGTCGGCTCGCGGTTCCTGGCAGGAGTGGAGGGACTCGAACCCCCAACCCCCGGTTTTGGAGACCGGTGCTCTGACCAATTGAGCTACACTCCTGCAGCGCCGCGGCGCGCTCGCTCTCTAGCCGGATCCTCGGCCCGGATGCAAGCGGAATGTCGTGCGATCCGGCGCGAGAGCTCGCGGGCTGAGGGCAGCTTGCGGGATCGCGACTGGCCAATCGAGCGCGCCGGGGTCCGGCTCGGAGGTCGCCGCATTAATCGCCTACAATGAAATAGGCCTACCGAAGTATTATAAAGTATAGTTTTCTGTCGCGTCCGGGCGCTCGATCGGGATGGGCGATACGGGCATGAGACCCTCGCCTGCACCGGGCGCCCTCGCGGCGGCCAAGGCACGGGCGGCGTCACTTGGCAGCCGTCCCCTTCGGCACGGTCAGGCCCCGCCATCGACGATGCTGCGTCCAGAGCGGCCTTGGACGAGCCTCCGGCGCCGAATGTCACCTTCGGGGCGCAATGCAGGCGCAGCTTGCCGGCAGGCGCCGCCGGGGTCGCACCGCTCGTGGCTGACCGCGCCGATGACCGGCGCGATTTTGTGCCGGTCCGGTCAGATCGAGGCGCTCCATCGGGCGAGCAGCCTCCGGGATTGGCTTCGTCGTCTTGCATCTCGCCTCGCAGTCCCGGCCCGGCGGACGGTGGCGATGCAAAAGACTGCGATCGATATCCCGCGAGCGAGAATTGGCGCAGGCAAGATCATTCGATCTGCGGGGGCAGGAGGAAAGCCCCGCTGCAGTGGAGATTCGCCGCGACCGCACACTCGGGTCCACGTCGATTGCGGAATTCGATAGCGTCCCGCCCGGCTGCCGCACGGCCTTGCGCACGTATCTGGAGCACGATGACGCGCCGTTCGACGACGACCGGAAAGGCCCCTCCCCCGCCAACGCCCTCATCGCCAGTGATGCAGCGCTCCAATCCCTGCGGGAGCGGCGCGGCCTCAACGATGATTTCTGTCGGTCGGTCACCATCGACGGAGCGCGTCCATTACCCTGGTTCGAAACCCCTCAACGGCGTGGCGGCAAGCCAGGCCGGGTCGGTGCCGGCAAATCGAATGATCCGAACGACGAAAAACCCCGCCGGCGACGCCGAGCGGGGTTTTTCGTGTGGTTTGGTTGCGGGGACAGGATTTGAACCTGTGACCTTCAGGTTATGAGCCTGACGAGCTACCGGGCTGCTCCACCCCGCGCCAAGGGTGTTTTCGTAATGAGGGAAT
>NZ_JACWCT010000142.1 GCF_016613415.1 Methylobacterium ajmalii
GCCTGCGGCGGCACGGCGCGCGGCGGCATCTGGACGGCGGCGGGCGCCGCGGTGGGCGCCGACACCGGCGCGAAGGCGGCCTGCACCATGGCGGCCTGGGCGGCCGGCGTCATTCCGGGGTGACTCATCCCGGGCTGGGAGGTCATGCCGGCGGCCTCGCCGGGCACCGAGGCGCGGGCCTGGGCCAGGATGCCGCCGATGCGCGAGAGCACCTCGTCGCCGGCCCGGAGCTGGGTGGCGAGGTCGGCGTTGGTGCGCTCGGCGATGCGCAGGCGCTCGGCCAGGGTGCGGTCGCACTCGGCGAGGGTGCTGCGCAGGCCCGAGATCGCCCGCTCGGCGGATTCGGTCGCCACCATCAGGTCGCCGATGGTCTGGCGCATCGCCGCCTCGTCGCCCTTGAGGCGGGTGATGCGGCGGCCGAGACCGACCGACGTGGCGATGCAGGCGACGAGGAGGACCGCGACCAGGAGGTCGGCCAGGATGCTGACGATCAGGCTCACGACGCGGCCTCGCTCCGGTTTGTCGGCGACGGGATGGACGGGGATGCGGGGACGGGCATCGGCTAGCCGTCCTTGCGGTTCTGCATCGAGGCCTCGAAGGCCGCGAAGGTGGTGCGCGAGCGGCGCAGGGGCCGCGTCACCTGCACGGCGATCGAATCGTCGAGCCGGCCGATCCGCCCTTGCGTCGTCGCCCAGTCGCCGCAGCGCAGGGTGATGAGGTCGGCGGGCTTGGCATCGAACATGATGGTGTCGCCGACCTCAAGCGACAGGACCCGGCGCAGCGGCAGCGACATCTCGTGCAGCACCGCCTCGACCGCGACGTCGGCCTGGAAGATCTCGGTGGCGAGGTGGCCTTCCCAGATGTGGTCGCGGCCGAGCTTCTCGCCCATGAAGCTCTGCAGCAGCAGGTCGCGGATCGGCTCGATCGTGGCGTAGGGAAACAGGATCTGCAGGAGGCCGCCGCGGCCTTCCATGTCGAGCTTGAGGTCGATCAGGATCGCGGCGTTGGCCGGCCGGGTGATGGTGGCGAAGCGCGGGTTGGTCTCGATCCGGTCGATGAGGAAGCGCACCGGCGAGAGCGGCTGGAACGACGCCTCGAGGGCGCCCAGGATGATCTCGACCATGCGGCGCACGAGCTGCATCTCGATCGGCGTGAACGGCCGCCCGTCGAGGCGGATGCTCGTGCCGCCGCGCTTGCCGCCGAGCAGGAGGTCGAGGGTCGAGTAGGCGAGGTTCGACTCGACCGTGACGAGGCCCGAATTCTCCCAGGCGTCGGCCCGGAACACGCCGAGCAGGGTCGGCAGCGGGATCGCGTTCAGGTAGTCGCCGAAGCGCACCGAGGTGATGTTGTCGAGGGTGACCTCGACGTTGTCCTGGAAGAAGTTGCGCAAGGACGTCGACAGCAACCGGATCATCCGGTCGAAGACGATCTCGAGCATCGGCAGGCGTTCGTACGAGACGACGCCCGAATCGACGATGGCCCGGATGCCGCCCGCGCCCGAGGCCGAGAGCTCGCGCAGCGAGAACCCGAGGACCTGGTCGATCTCCTCCTGGTTCAGGATGCGGTCGTTGCCGGCGAGCTCGGGGAGGTTCTCGGTCTCCCCCTCGTCGATCATGTTGGCCCATTCGGCCGCCATGTCGCTCGCCTGGGTGGCGGTGCCCTGCTCAGCGAGCGCCGCACCCCACTCGTCGGCGAGCGAGGCGTCGCCGCCTCCGCCCTGCTCGATCAGGGCGGAGGCCCAGTCGTCTTCGTCGATGGTGTCGTCGGGTCCGGCCACGGAAGCACCAAATCCTGCGAGAGAGGCCTATTGGATGATGAAGTCCTTGAAGAGCACGGCGTCGACCTTGGCGGGGTAGACCGCCACGTTGACCCGCCGCAGCAGCTCCTCGCGCAGGCGATAGGTGCCGCCGGCGGCCTCGAAGTCGCCGACGCGCAGCTCGCGCACGAAGACCTGGAACGTGTCCTCGACCCGCGGCATCAGCGGCTGGATCTCGGCCGCCACCTTGGAGTCCCGCACCTCGAGGGCGACCTTCAGGCGCACGAAGCGCGGCTGGGTCTGCCCGGGCTCGGGCATCAGGTTCATGCTCATCTCGCGCACGTCCATGAAGGCGACCGGCAGCTTCTGCTCGGCGGCCGGCTTCTCGGCATGCGCGGCGCGGCTGCGCATCACCATGAAGCCGCCGCCGCCGGCGCCCGCGACCAGCAGCACCGCCGCGCCGATCACGATCAGCTTCTTCTTGGAGCCGCCGGCGGGGGCGGCGCCGTCCTGGCCCTCCGCCTCGCCGTCGCCGGCCGGCGCATTCTTCGGCTTCCTGGCCATCGCCCGCCGTCCAAATCCTTCGGAATGACCCGTTGCCGGGACAGGGCCGCAGAATGCGAGAAGACGGTTAACGCGCCGTTAAGGCGGCAATTTCTGCCTGGTCGAAACTGCCGGGTCGGCACGAAACGACCCGTCCGGGCCGGCGCTCCGATTAACCAAGCATTTGCCTTAACTGAAGAAATCCCGGTGCCCCGGCCTGGCACGGTGCCTGCGATCACCATCCCGGGTCCGCCGCTGGGGAGCGGGGTGGCCCGCCACCACGCATCGTCGGGGAGTAGCCGGTGCAGAATGCTCAGTTGATCGGGCTCTCGTCCCAGATGGCCCTCGGGCGCGAGCTCGAGGTCATCGCCAACAACATGGCCAACGTCACCACGACGGGCTTCAAGGCGCGCACGACGCGCTTCCAGGAATACCTGATGCCGAAGGCGAGCGCGGAGACCTTCCAGCGCCCCGACCGGCGTCTGTCCTACGTCATCGATTCGGGTACGCCGCTCGACCTGTCGCAGGGGCCGGTCGAGGCGACCGGCAACCCGCTCAACGCGGCGATCCGCGGCGAGGCGTTCTTCGCGGTGCAGACGCCGCAGGGCGAGCGCTACACCCGTAACGGCGCCTTCGAGCTGAACGCGCAGGGGCAGATCGTGACGAGCGACGGCTACCCCGTCCTCGGCGAGGGCGGGCCGATCCAGATCGGCCAGCAGGAGACCGGCCTCGGCCTCGGGCCCGACGGCACCGTGTCGACCAACCAGGGCACCCGCGGCAAGTTGCGCCTCGTCACCTTCGCCAACCCGCAGGGTCTGACGAATGCCGGGTCGAACCTCTATTCCTCGAACACCCCGGCCCAGCCCGCCGGCCCGCAAGGGCGGATCGAGCCCGGCGCGCTCGAGCGCTCGAACGTCCGCCCGGTCGTGGCGATGAGCCGGATGCTGGAGGTGAACCGCACCTACCAGCTCGTCTCCGACACGGTGTCGCGGCTCGATTCCCTGCGCGGCCAGGCGATCCAGCGCCTCGCCGACGTCGGCAACGCTTGAAGGGGAGCCTGAACGATGCGCGCGCTCTACGCCGCCGCCACCGGCATGGCGGCCCAGGAACTCAACGTCCAGGTCATCTCGAACAACATCGCGAACCTGCGCACCACCGGCTACAAGCGCCAGCAGGCGCATTTCCAGGATCTGCTCTACCAGAACCTGCGCCGGGCCGGCACCGCGACCTCGGACCAGAACAACCAGCTGCCGGCGGGCCTCGCCATCGGCTCGGGCGTGAAGACGACCTCGACCGCCCGGGTGATGTCGCAGGGCACCCTGACCTCGACCGAGAAGACCTACGACATCGCCGTGCGCGGCGAGGGCTTCTTCCAGGTCACGATGCCGGACGGGCGCACCTCCTACACCCGCGACGGGTCGTTCGACCTCGACGCGCAGGGGCAGATCGTGACCCGCGAGGGCTACCTGATGAACCCGAACATCACGGTGCCGAACAACGCCACCGCGGTCACCATCAGCGCCTCGGGCATCGTGCAGGCGCAGATCCCGGGCCAGACCGCGCCGCAGAACCTCGGCCAGATCCAGATGGCGCGGTTCGTCAACAAGGTCGGCCTCGAATCGATCGGCGACAACCTGTTCGTCGAGACCCTGGCTTCGGGCCCGGCGATCACCGGCAATCCCGGCACCGACGGGTTCGGCAACCTGCAGCAGAGCTACCTCGAGGAGGCCAACGTCAACGCGGTCTCGGAGATCTCGTCGCTGATCGCCGCGCAGCGCGCCTACGAGATGAACTCGAAGGTCGTGACCGCCGCCGACCAGATGCTCTCCACCACCTCGCAGATGTTCCGCGGATGAGCGCCCCGATGACCCACACGGCTCTTCCCGCCCCCACCCTGCGTTCGCCCGCAGCGCGCCGCGCCCTCCTCGGCGCCGGCATCCTGTCGCGCACCGCGCTGACGCTGGTGGCGCTCGGGTTCCTCACCCTGCCGGTCCTGGCCGTCGAGGTCCCGCGCCTCGCGATCAAGGGCGACATCACCGCCGAGCGCGACGTGATCACCCTGGGCGACCTCGTCTCCGGCGCCCCCCCGGCGCTCGCCCAGAAGGCGCTGTTCCGGGCCCCGGCGCTCGGCACCTCCGGCACCATCCAGGTCCGGCGCATCGTCGAGGCCACCGCCGGCCTCGGGCTCGACGCGCCGGAGAGCGGCGGCCGGCTGCAGATCTCGGTCCAGCGCGCGGCCCGCCGCATCGGCGCCCCGGAGATCGAGGGCGCCGTGAAGGCGGTACTCGCCAAGCAGCGCGGCTTCGACGTCGGCTTCGTCACCATCGCGTTCGACGGCGAGGCCCCGGTCCTGACCGTGCCGCCGGACCTCGTGAGCGCGGTGACCGCCCAGGAGGTCACCTACGATCCGCGCAGCCGCCGCGTCACCGCGCTGGTGGTGGTGGGCGAGCGCCAGTCCTCGCTGCGCGTCGCCGGCCAGGTGGTCGAGATGGCCGACGTCGCGGTGCTGACCCGCGCCATCGCCCGCGGCGAGACCCTGAACGCCGCCGACGTGGCGGTGGAGCGCCGGCCCCGCGACGGCCTGCCGGCCGACATCGCCGCCGACCCGGCCGCCTTCCTCGGCCAGGTGGCGCAGAAGCCCCTCGGCGCCGGCACGGCGTTGCGCGCGGCCGAGCTGACCCGGCCCGACCTCGTCGCCCGCGGCGAGGCGGTGACCATCGTGTACGAGACCCCGGGCGTCGCCCTGGCGCTGCGCGGCCAGGCCCGCGAGGGCGGGCCCCTCGGGGCGGTGATCGGGGTGGTCAACCCGGTCTCCAAGAAGGTGATCCAGGCCACCGTGATCGGCCCCGGCCGCGTCACCGTGGCGCCGATCGTGCCGGTGACGGCGGCGGCCCCGGCCGCCCGCCTCGCCGCGGCCCAGCCGTGAGGAGGCACGCCGTGACCGTCTCCCGCCTCTCGCGCCTCGCCCTCCTGGGTCTCGCCGGCGCGCTGCTCGCCGGCTGCAACACCGTCGACCGCCTCCAGAACATCGGCGCGACGCCGACCCTCTCGGCGATCGACGACCCGACCGCCCAGCCCGGCTACCGCCCGGTGCGGCTGCCGATGCCGGACGTCCAGCCGGTCTCGTACGCGTCGAACTCGCTGTGGCGCACCGGCTCGCGCGCCTTCTTCAAGGACCAGCGCGCCGCCAAGGTCGGCGATCTCGTGACGGTGAAGATCAACGTCACCGACAAGGCCAACCTCAACAACGAGACCAAGCGCTCGCGCTCGAACAGCGAATCGTTCGGGATGCCCAACGCCTTCGGCCTCGAGACCAAGACCAAGCTCCTCGCCGGCATGGACCCGGCCAAGATGCTCGCCACCGACGCCACCACCACCAACGACGGCGCCGGCTCGGTCCAGCGGGCCGAGACCGTGACCACCAACGTGGCGGCGATCGTCACGCAGGTCCTGCCGAACGGCAACCTGGTGCTGGAAGGCCGCCAGGAGATCCGCATCAACTTCGAGGTACGCGAACTGATCGTCGGCGGCGTGGTGCGGCCCGAGGACATCGAGTCCGACAACACGATCGATTCGAGCAAGATCGCCCAGGCCCGCATCGCCTATGGCGGCCGCGGCCAGATCACCGACGTGCAGCAGCCGCGCTACGGCCAGCAGTTCCTCGACGTCGTGCTGCCGTTCTAGCGAACGGTTGCCGGTCCGGCGAAAGGTGCCGTCCCACCCGGACGGTCCCCGAGAATCCCGCACCGGGGGGCACGCTCCCCCCTTGAGTCCCCCGGTCGCGGCGCGGCCCCGGCACTTCCCGCCGGGGCCGCTCTCGTTTCCATGGCCGGCTTCAGCGTGGCCTGAACGCGAACGGCCGGGATGCCGGCTTGCGCCCGGCCCCGGCCGTCGGATCGTCATGCCTAATGGACCAGACCGCGCTGCAGCTCTCCCCTGCAGCAAGGCTGTCCGGGGGGAAACACGAATGCCGCGTCCGCCCGCTCCCTTTTGAGAGAGGGGCCTGGCGATCAATTCTCAGCGAGAATTGTTCCTGGACAGCCCTGCATTCTTGCGGGCGAGCGGCGCGCGAGGAAATCCCGCTGCGCCTGCTCCGTCCCGAATCGGGCTTGCATACCGGCATACCGGCATGGAACGGGCCTGCCCGTGCTCCATTGGGACGCGCGCCTCGGGGGCGCGGAGCCTCAATCGTCCCGGTACACCCGCTCGCGCCGCTCGTGGCGCTCCTGGGCCTCGAGCGACAGCGTCGCGATCGGGCGGGCTTCCAGGCGCTTGAGCGAGATCGGCTCGCCGGTCTCCTCGCAGTAACCGTAGGACCCGTCCTCGATGCGCGAGAGCGCGGCATCGATCTTGGCGATCAGCTTGCGCTGCCGGTCGCGGGCGCGCAACTCGATCGCCCGATCGGTCTCCGACGAGGCGCGGTCAGTCAGGTCGGGATGGTTCTCGTTCTCGCTCTGCAGCGCTACCAGGGTGTCCTGGGCCTCGCGCAGAATGTCTTGCTTCCACCCCTGGAGCTTGCGGCGAAAATACTCTCGCTGACGCTCGTTCATGAAGGGCTCGGCGTCATTGGGGGCATAGCCCTCCTCGATCACGATCTTCGCCATCGCGCCCCTCGGATAACCGATGTTGTCAAGACCGCGGCCGATGTGATGGCCGTGGCCCACTTGGCGCTGCCCTATAATAGAGCCCGCACGCCACCACAATGTCTGAACCTCGGCACGCAAGGAGCGGACCAGGGGACGGCGCCCCCCTGCGGCAAACGTGTCACGGTCGAGGCGCTTCTGCGCCCTCGCCTCGCGGTACCGCGAGGGCGGCGGCGATATCGGCCTCGAGGCGTCGGGCGAGGGGCTGGCGGTAGTGGGTGGCGTCGAAGAACAGGGCGGGGTCGTGCGTCTCGGGCCGATCGCCGGACCAGTCGACCACCCGGCCCCGCGGCGCCACCGCCGCCGCCAGCGCCGCCCGGCAGGCGGCGGAGGCCGCCGCCCGGGGCGTGCCCGCCCGGTCCTGCGCCGGGGCGTGGACCGGCGGAAAGACCACGACCAGCCGGGTCGCGGGATCGAGGCCCCGCGCCAGGGCACGCAGTCGCTCGGCGGCCGGAAAGGCGGGTCCGCCCGAGTTCGGATCGGGGTCGTCCGGCGCGCGCCGGGTGCGGAACCCCTCCCAGCCCGGCCCGTCGGGGGCGCCGAGGGCGAGGTAGTCCGGCTCGTAGTCCCAGTAGCCGTCCGGCGCCGCCCGGCGCGGGGCCTTGCGCGAGGCCCAGCCGATGCGGTTGACCACCTCGGCGGCGACGCGGATGCGCAGGAGCCCGCGCAGGTAGCCGAGGGCGTCGTCGGCGAGCAGCCAGGACGGGAACGGCTTCAAGGGCGGCAGGGCGGGATCGCCGGTGCACCAGGCCGAATCGATCCCGAGCACCAGGGCACGCGCGTGCGGGTGATGGCGCAGGAAGTACCCGGCGACGAGAAGCTGCTCGCCCGGGCCGGTGCCCGGCACGGAGAGCTGCACGAACGGGATCCCGGTCGCCTCGCGCAGGCGGGCCGGGGCGACGAGCTGGATGTGCGAGTTGCCGACGATCGCCGCCGTGAAGGCCGGGTCGCGGCCCCGGCTCGCCGTCGCGGTGCGCGGCCCCTGCGGGCGCACGCCGTCGCGGGCGAGGAGCCGGGGCCGGCCGGTGTCGTAGGGGTCGACCGCCAGCGCCAGGGCGAGGTAGCCGGCGAGCAGGAGGGCGGCGGCGGCCACGAGGGTGACGGCGAAACGCCGCCAGGCGGCGGGTGCGGTGGTCGCGACCGAGGGGTCAGCGCGCATCGGATCGGCCCCTCAGAACTGGAAGTAGATGAACTCGTAGTTGGCGTCGTCGCCGATGCGCAGCAGCACCGCGACGAGGAGCACCGCGAAGGCGACCGCCAGGGCCGGCCGCGGCGGCAGGCGGTGGACCGCCGCCCAGGCGGTCGGGCCGATCAGCGCCACCAGGGCGGCGGGCACGAAGGCCCGCCACTTGAAGCCGTGGCCGACCGGCGCGTGGCCGGCCAGGCCCTTGAACACGGCCATCGCCGCCTCGAAGCTGGTGGCGCGAAACAGTACCCAGGTCAGGGCCACGAACAGGAAGGTCAGGGCCCAGCCCAGCAGCGCCGGCATCGGCAGCCCGGCGCGGCGCCACAGGAGGCCGATCCCGAGCCCGGCGCCGTGCGCCGCCCCCCAGGCGACGAAGGTGAGGCCGGCGCCGTGCCACAGGCCGCCGAGCGTCATCGTGGCGAAGAGCGCGGCGAGCTGCACGGCGAGGCCCCGGCGGTTGCCGCCGAAGGGGATGTAGAGGTAGTCGCGCAGGAAGCGCGACAGGGTCATGTGCCAGCGCCGCCAGAAGTCCTGCAGCGAGGTCGCGCGGTAGGGCACGTCGAAGTTCTGCGGCAGCACGATCCCGAACAGCAGCGCGAGACCCAGCGCCATGTCGGTGTAGCCCGAGAAGTCGAAGTAGATCTGGAACGTGAAGGCGAGCGTGCCCTGCCAGGCGTCGACGACGCTGACCACCTTGCCCTCGGCGGCGGCCTGGAACACCGGGTTGGCGTAGGCTGCGAGCGGATCGCCGAGGAACACCTTCTTGGCGAGCCCGAGGCAGAGCAGCATCAGCCCGCGCCCGATCCGCTCGGCGGCGTCCGGGCGGGCATAGGGCTTCTCGTCGAACTGGTGGAGGATCTCGCTCCAGCGCACCAGCGGCCCGGCGAGCACCTGGGGGAAGAACGCGATGTAGAGGGCGTAGCGCGTGAGGCTCATCTGCGGCGCCCGGCCGGCGCGCAGGTCGGTGAGGTACATCACGTGGTGGAAGGTGAAGAACGAGATGCCGAGCGGGAGCGCGAGGCTCGGCCGGGCGAGGTCGTGCAGCCCCGGCAGGAGCGCGGCGAGACCGGCGAGGAACCCGGCATACTTGAACAGCGCCAGCACCGCGAGGTTGGCGGCGATGGCGAGCGGGATCAGCACGACCGCGCGGCTGTGCCCGAACCGGCGCGCGACGAGCCAGTTCAGCCCGATCGAGGCGGCGAGCAGCGGCACGAAGCGCGGGTCCCACCAGCCGTAGAAGACCAGCGAGAGCACCACGAGGAGCGGCAGGCGCCAGGCCGGGCGGTGCAGGGCGACCAGCGCGTGCAGCGCCAGGGCGACCGGCAGGAAGCCGAACAGGAACGGGAAGGAGTTGAACAGCATCGCGGCCGGGGGTGTCGCAGACCTCTTCGGCGACGCCACGGCCGCCCGTCTTCAAGCGGGCGCCGTTGTGGGAGATCGGGGCAGGTGCGTCAACGGAGGGCCGGCGAGCGGCTCACGCCGCCCGCACCTCGCCGAGGAAGCCGATCACCTCGCGCTGCAGCTCCTCGGCGGAACGCGACATCGCCTGGGCGGCCCCCAGCACCCCGGCGGCCGCGTCCCCGGTCTGTCCCGCGCCGTCGCGCACCGTGGCGATGGACTGCGTCACCGTGAGCGTACCGCGGGAGGCCTCCTGCACGTTGCGGGCGATCTCCTGGGTCGCCGCCCCCTGCTCCTCCATCGCCGCCGCGACGCCGGCGGCGATGGAATCCATCTCGCCGATCCGCCGGCCGATCGCCGCGATGGCCTCGACCGCGCCGCCGGTGCCGGCCTGGATCACGCCGATCTGGGCGGCGATCTCCTCGGTCGCCTTGGCGGTCTGCTCGGCCAGCGCCTTGACCTCGGCGGCCACCACCGCGAAGCCGCGGCCGGCCGGGCCCGCCCGTGCCGCCTCGATGGTGGCGTTGAGCGCGAGCAGGTTGGTCTGGGCCGCGATGCCGGAGATCAACCCGATCACGTCGCCGATCGCGCGAACGCCGGTCGCCAGGGACTGGACCACCGCGTCGGTGCGCTGCGTCTCCTCGCGGGCGGCGACCGCCATGCGGGCGGACAGGCCGACCTGGCCGGTGATCTCCTGGATCGAGGCGGCGAGTTCCTCGGTGGCGCTCGCCACGGTCTGGACGTTGGCCGAGGTCTGCTCGGCGACCGCCGCGACGGTCACGGACTGCCCGGTCGTCGCCTCGGCGGTGGCCGCCATGCTGCCGGCCGCCGATTCCATGCCGGCCGCCGCCGTCGCGACGCCGCGGCTCAGGGCCGTCACCCGGGTCTCGAAGGCCCGCATCAGGCCGTCGAGATGGGCGGCACGGCGCAGCTTGGCGTCGGCCTCCCCGGCGGCGGCCCGGTCGGCCTCGCGCTTGGCGATCAGGGCGTCCTTGAACACCTGCAGGGCGCGGGCGAGGGTGCCGATCTCGTCGCGCTTGCCCCCGTCGGTCACCGCCACCGCGAGGTCGCCGTCCGAGAGGGCGCGCATCTGGCCGGTGATGCGGGTGAGCGGCGTCGAGACGCCGGCGAGCACGATCCAGGCCGCGCCGGCGATCGCGGCGGCGGCCACCAGCATCACCCCGAGGAAGGTCGCCGCCAGGAGGTCGTAGAGGCGGTCGGCGGCGAGCTTGCCCTCGCGGGCCTCGTCGAGCTGCAGGTCGACGAGCTTGCCGACCGCGTCCGAGATCGGGTCGATCGCCGGGTAGAGGTCGCGCGTCACGAAGGCAGCGAGCCCGGCGGCGTCCTCGGCCCGCAGGAGGCCGACGAGCCGCGTCACCGCCGGTTTCGCCGCCGCCATCGCGCCCTCGACCTCGCGGGCGATCCCATCCTCGCGCGGGCTCATCGCCTTGTTGCGGTAGGCCGACCAGTGGGTGTCGACCCGCGCCATCGCCTGCTCGACGTTGCGCCGCGCGTCGGCCCAGGACAGGCTCTCGCCGCGGCGCTTGTGCGAGGTGTCGACGATGTTGACCGCGTAGAGGTCGGCGACCGACTTCAGGTCGCGCAGCGGAACGACGCGGCCGCCGTAGATGTGGTCGACGGCCTCGCGCATGCCGGCGACGCCCCACCAGCCGCCCCCGAGCGAACCCGCGATCAGCCCGGCGAGGACGACGAGAAGCGCGATCAGTCGTCCGCGGATCGTGGTGAGGGCGCGCATCGGGTCGGGACTCCAGTACTGTGCAGGAGCCCTGTATCGCCGTGAATTTTGAAGGAAACCCTAAGTCAATCCGAGAAACATTTCGACACGGACAGGCTGGCGGAAAAGTGGCGTCTCCCGCAACCGTACGTCGCCGGCGCGCCTTGCGCTGGCACCGGCCCCGCCGCTCAGCCGGCCGCGGCCTCGAGCTTGGCGAGCTCGACCTGCGCCCGCAGCTCGATATGGCCGATCAGGTCATCGAGGCGTGGATCGCCGGTATTGCCGCTGCGCTCGGCGAGGCGGCCCGCGATGGCTTTCAGCTCGCTCGCCGCGACCCGCCCGCCGAGCAGCGCCGCCTTGAGGCGGTCGAGCCCGTCGAGGAGGTCGTGGCCGCGCTTGGTCGCCCGGCGGCGGCGGTCGGCGGAGATCTCGTCCTGGCACTGGAGGGTCAGGATCGCGCTCAGGCCCGCGAGCGGCACCGCGCCGCCGGCGCTGGTCGGCCCGCGCGCGCCCTCCATCCCGAGGGAGAACACGCCGCCTGCCGGCAGGGAGCGCGGCCCGGCTCCCGACAGGGGAGCGGCCGCGAGGCGGGTGTCGACACGCATGCGATGGGGTCCGGGTCACGGGTCTTCGGTGTGCGGCATGAACCTCGCCCGGGTATGGTGAACGCCCCGTAAACGAGGCGGCAGATCTTGCCGCCGGGCGAAAACGACCGGGCCCGGATCGACCCCCCGGCGCCCGGCCTGGCAACGGATCGGTAACCTTACCAAAGACTTACGCCTGGGATCGGCGCTGGCACGGTCCTGGCAACGGCACGTTCCGAGTTTCGGGACCCCGTCATGCGCCTCCTCGCCCTCGCCTGCCTCTCCTGCCTGCTGCCCGTCCTGCTCCTCGCGGCCGGCCCCGCCCTCGCCCTGTCGCGGGTGAAGGACCTCGCCAGCGTCGAGGGGATGCGGACCAACCAGCTCATCGGCTACGGCATCGTCGTCGGCCTCAACGGCACCGGCGACACGCTGAACAACGCGCCCTTCACCAAGCAGTCGGTACAGGCGATGCTGGAGCGGCTCGGGGTCAACACCCGCGGCGCCGTGATGCGCACCGCCAACCTCGCCGCCGTGATGGTGACGGCGAACCTGCCGCCCTTCGCCGCGCAGGGCACGCGGATCGACGTCACGGTGTCGTCGCTCGGCGACGCCAAGTCGCTCCAGGGCGGCACGCTGCTGGTCACGCCGCTGCTCGCCGCCGACGGCGAGGCCTACGCGGTGGCGCAAGGGTCTCTCGCCATCGCGGGCTTCCAGGCCGAGGGCGACGCGGCCAAGATCACCCGCGGCGTGCCGACCAACGGCCGCATCGCCAACGGCGCCGTGATCGAGCGCGAGATCGCCTTCAAGCTCAACGAGCAGAAGTGCCTGCGCCTGTCCCTGCGCAACCCCGACTTCACGACCTCGAAGCGGATCGCCGCGGCGATCAACGACTTCATGGGCGCCGACACCGCCGAGCCGACCGACCCCTCCACCGTCACCCTGCAGGTCCCGCCGCGCTACCAGGGCAACATGATCCGGCTGCTCACCGAGGTCGAGCAGCTGAAGGTCGAGCCCGACCAGACCGCCCGGGTGGTGATCGACGAGCGTTCCGGCATCATCGTGATGGGCCGCGACGTGCGGGTCTCCACCGTGGCGGTGGCGCAGGGCAACCTCACCGTCACCATCACCGAGCAGCCCCAGGTGAGCCAGCCGGCCCCGTTCTCCAACGGCGAGACCGTGGTGGTGCCGCGCACCGCGCTCAAGGTCGATGCCGGCGAGAAGAACAAGCTCGCCCTGGTCAAGGAGGGCGTGACCCTGCGCGAATTGGTCGACGGGCTCAACGCCCTCGGCATCGGCCCGCGCGACCTGATCTCGATTCTCCAGGCGATCAAGGCCTCCGGCGCGCTCCAGGCCGACATCGAGGTGATGTGAGCCCGCGCCCGCCCTCCCCTGCCCTTCTCTCCCGACACGAGGTCTGACCCCCGATGCTTCCCCTCGCTTCCCTCGCCGCCTCCGCGGGCCTCGCGGTCGGCCAGGCCCTCGCCGGGGCCGCCGGCTCCGCCCTGCAGGGGGCCAACGCCGACAAGGCGAAGATCCAGAAGACCGCCAAGGACTTCGAATCGATGTTCCTGGAGCAGAGCCTCGACGTGCTCAACCGCTCGCAGGGCACCGACGGCCCGCTCGGCGAGAACGGCACCGGCGGCGGGGTCTACCGCTCGATGCTCAACAAGGAATACGCCCAGTCGATCGTGCAGAGCGGCGGGATCGGCATCGGCGACCAGGTGATGCGCGAGATGCTGCGGATGCAGGGAGGCGCGAATGTCTGAGGCCGCCCGCCCCGCCCCGCTGCGCATCGCCGACCCGGAGGCCGCCGCGCGCCTCGTGGCCGAGACGCTCACCACCATGCAGGCGCTGGAAGCCCTGCTCGCCCGCGAGAGCGACCACATCCGGGTCGGACGGCTCGCCGAGGGCCTGGCCGAGGCGCCGCAGAAGACCGCGCTCGCCGGCGCCTACCTGCAGGGCCTGCAGGCGGTGAAGGCCAACGCCGTGGCGCTCGCCCGCTTCGCCCCCGAGGGCATCGCGGCCCTGCGCGAGGCCCATGGCCGCTTCTCGGACGCGGTGGCGGCCAACCAGGCGGTGCTGGCGACCGCCCGGTCGGTCTCGGAGGGGCTGCTGCGCACCCTGTCGACCGAGCTCAACCGCCACGCCGAACCGAGCGGCTACGGCAGCCGCCCGGCCCCCTCCCCCTACGGCCACCGCCGCAGCGCGCCGCTGGTGCTCTCGCGCAGCCTGTGAGGGCGCCTCAGCGCCCGGTGCCGAGGCGGATATAGGCTCGGGCCGGGCCGTACTCGGTCTGTGTGCGGGTATCGATCGCGACCCGGCCCGACCCGCCGACGACGCCCCGGGCCGCGCCGTCGAGGCCGGCGCCGGGCCGCGCCGGCACCGGCGTGCCGACCTCGGCGCGCACCCGCCCGCTGATCCGCGTGCAGGGACCGCCGGGGACGAAGCGGACGAAGCCCGGTCCCTCGTGCGGGCAGGTCTCGGGCGCCTTCGCGATGGGCAGGTCGCGAATGTCGAGGGCGTGGACCGGCAGGGCCGCCCCGGCGAGGGCGGCCGCCAGGATCATCGATGTCGCGCGCATGAGCCGGGCCTCCCGTTCAGGAGTCAGAGAAGCATGGTGCGGGCCGGTGCGCCAGGGCTTGCGACGCACGCCCACGGGATTGATGAAGTGGCGTCTCACCCACGACCTCATCCTGAGGTGCCGGAGCGAAGCGGAGGCCTCGAAAAAGGGCTCCAGAAGTCGCCGCGATCCCTGGAGCCCTCCTTCGAGGTCAGCCGATCTTTGATCGACTAACACCTCAGGATGAGGCGTGATGATGGGATATTTTGTCCTACTTTTCATTGTCCGACAGATCGATCTAACCTATCTGTCAACATCACTCTACGTCATCCCGGGGCTTGTCGAAAACGAGAACCCGGGATCCACAAACGCCGACGGTGCCGAACGAGGCGGTTGGCGTTCCGCCTCTTCCTGAAATGTCGGCGTTTATGGATCCCGGGTTCCGCTGCGCGGCCCCAGGATGACTCGGAGGGTTTTGGACACGTTGGTCGGACCGAACGACTATGCGACGCAAAGCCCGAAGATCTCCTCCGCCTGCCTCACCGTCATCTTGCGCGCCGCCGGGCTCGCGATGAGCGTGCGGTCGTTGGCGCTCGCCGGATCGAAATCCTTGGCGGCGATGCCGGCATAGAGGCCGGGCACGGCGCGCTGCGCCATCTCGCGCACCCGGTCGTGGGGCAGTTGCCCGGGGGTGAAGCGGGTGGGGAAGCCGATGTCGGCGTAGAGTGCCCGGATCGCGTCGGCGCAGGCGGAAATCATCTCCTGGCGCGACAGGCCCGCGGTCTCGACCTCCAGCGCCTCGGCGAGCGGGCGCACCTTGGCGGGCAGCACCGCGAGGTTGAAGGTGACGACGTGCGGCAGCAGCACCCCGACGCCGTAGGGGTGGGGCAGGTCGAGATGGCCCTCGAGCGGCAGCGACAGGGCGTGGCCGTGGCCGAGGCGGGCGTTGCCGCAGGCGATGTTGGCCATGCAGGAGGCCACCAGGTTGTCCTCCCGCGCCCGGTCGTCGTCGGAGTTGATCGAGGCGCGCAGGGACGCCGCCTGGAGCCGCACCGCCGCGAGCGCCACCGCGTCGGTGAGCGGCGAGGCGATGCCGCTCAAGTAGGCCTCGACGCCGTGGGTCAGGGCGTCGACGGCGGGGAGCGCCGCGACGTGCATCGGCAGCGAACGCAGGGTGACGGGATCGAGGATCGCGGCGTCGGGGAAGCTCAAGGGGCCGCCGCCCAGGAGCTTGAGGTGGCGCACCTCGTCCTTGACGATGGTCCATTGCGACACCTCCGAGCCGGAGCCGGCGGTGGTCGGCACCATGATCATCGGCAGGGCCTTGCGGTCGAACTGCCCGACGCCAGTGCACTCCGCCATGGGCTTCTGGTTCGTCGCCACGATGGCGATGCCCTTGCCGGTGCACATCACCGAGCCGCCGCCGATGCACACCACGCCGTCGATGCGATCGCGCCGCACCCGCTCGCCCTGGTCGTCGATATGCGAGCAGCGCGCGTCGATCCCGCATTCGTCGAAGCGCGAGACGGTGATTCCGGCCTCGGAGAGGGCCGCGAGCGCGTCGGCGTGGAACCCTTGCGCCGAGATCACCGGGTCGGACACGACCAGCACCCGGCTCATCTTCAGGTCGCGGGCGAGCGTGCCGAGGGTGGCGAGCGCCCCGCTCCCCGAGACGATCCGGGTCGGCATGTAGAAGCTGGTGATCATGGGCGTCTCCTCGGGGGCGGGGCGCCTGTCTCCTCGGGCCCTCGCGGTCGTGCCGGCGGTGTCGCTCGGGCGGGAGCGCTCCGTCCAATACAAAGATCGCGCACGAGCCATAGCCGGCGACGATGGCGGAGCGTCACACCCGGGGGCGGGTGCTGCCATATCGCGAAACGATGGCGGGGCGTCGCGCAAACTATTGGACGGCGATCGATCGCATCCGCGATACCGTTGCGATCAACACGCATCGCCCCGACGCCCGAGAACGGGCGCGAGACCGGCCGATGCCGCCTGCCGAGGAAACGCCATGCCCCGCCCGTCCCGGACGCGCCGCCTCGCCGTCGCCGGCCTGCTCGCCACAGCGCTGACCGCCCCGTTCACCGCCCCCGCCTTCGCCGCCGAGACGCCCTTGCGCATCGGCGTGATCGAGGACCTGTCTGGGATGTATTCCGGCAACGGGGGCCCGAACATGGTGCTGGCCGCCACGATGGCGGCGGAGGATTTCGGCGGCAAGGTGCTGGGGCGGCCGATCGAGGTGATCGGCGTCGACCACCAGAACAAGCCCGATATCGGCTCGGGGCTGGCCCGCCAGCTCGTCGACCAGCGCGGCGTCACCGCCTTCGTGCTCGGCGGCGCGAGCTCGGTGGGGCTGGGCGTCCAGGCCTATGCCAAGGAGCGCAAGATCACCACGATGGTGACGGGCGGCTACGCCTCGCAGTTCTCCGGCCCCGGCTGCTCGCCCTACGGCACGCAATGGGTGCCCTCGACGGGCGAACTCGCCAACGCGGTGGCGGGCGCCGTGGTGCAGGGCGGCGGCAAGAAGTGGTATTTCATCACCGCCGACTACGTGTTCGGCCATGGGCTGGCTGCCGACGCCGGCAAGGCCGTGAAGGCCGCCGGCGGCACGGTGGTCGGGGAGATCCGGCACCCGCTCGGCGCCACCGACATCTCGTCGCAGCTGATCCAGGCCCAGTCCTCGGGCGCCGACGTGATCGGGCTGGCCAATGCCGGGCCGGACCTCGTCAACACCATCAAGCAGGCGCGGGAATTCGGCATCACCTCGAAGGTGGTGGCGATGCTGGTCTTCACCAACAACACCGTGGCGCTCGGTCTCGACGCGGCGCAGGGCATCCGCATGGCGGTGAACTTCTACTGGGACGCCAACGAGCCGAGCCGCGCCTGGGCCAAGCGCCTGATGGCCCGCAACGGCAACGTGGTGCCGACCATGGGCCACGCCGCCGCCTATTCCTCGGTGCGCCACTACCTGCGGGCGGTCGAGAAGGCCGGCACCGACGACGCGGCAGCCGTCAACAGGGCCATGAAGGAACTGCCGATCGACGACGGCTTCTACGGCAAGCCGCGCATCCAGGCGAACGGCCGGGTGGTGATGGACATGATGCTCGTCGAGGTGAAGAGCCCGAAGGACTCGAAGAGCAAGGCCGACCTCTACCGCGTCGTCGAGACGATCCCCGGGGACACGCTGTTCACCCCCGCCGACAAGAGCGGCTGCCCCCTGACCACCGCCGGCTGACCGGAAGGCTCCCCGATGAAGCTCTACGCCAACCCGACCTCGCCCTTCGTGCGCCTCGTCCGCATGGCGCTGATCGAGAAGGGCCTGACCGAGCGGGTCGACACCACCTTCGTCGACGCCTGGGCCGACGACGCGGCCTTCCTCGACGCCAACCCGGCCGGCCGCGTGCCGGCGCTGGTCGCCGACGACGGCACGCGGCTGACCGAGGCGCTCCTGATCCTCGCCCATCTCGACGCCGCCGGCACGACACCGGCGTTGCTCGCGGGCGGACCCGCCGCGCTCTCGGCCGCCGGGGTGGCGATCGGGGTGTTCGACGCCGCGGTGGCGGTGATCATCGGCCGCAAGTCGGCGCCGGACTTCGATACCGGTCTCGTCGGCCAGAAGCGCTTCCGCACCATGCGGGAGGGCCTGCGGCGCCTCGATGCGGCCTTCGCCGAGAGCGGAGACTCCTTCGGACTGCCGGCGATCGCCGCGATCACCGCGCTGGACTACCTGGCGTTCCGCTTCCCCGACCGGGACTGGCGCTCGCTCTGCCCCAAGGTCGCGGCCTTCCGCGATGCGCAAGCCGACCGCCCGTCGGTGCGGGACACCGTGCCGCGCGGATAACCCCGAGCCGTCCGCGCCCCATGCCATTCCCCCGAGCCTCGGCTATCGTAGGACCGACGGACACGGTTCCGGCGGCGGCGAGGGCCGGAGGTCAGGGGGAAACCGGCGCGATGGAGCTTCGCCATCTTCGCTACTTCGTCGCGGTGGCCGACGATCTCAGCATCACCCGGGCGGCGGAGCGGCTGAACATCGCGCAGCCGGCGCTCAGCCACCAGATCAAGAGCCTCGAGACCGAGATCGGCACCGCGCTCCTCCAGCGCCTGTCGCGCGGGGTGGCCCTGACCGAGCCCGGCCGCGCCTTCGCGGACGACGCCCGGGCGGTGCTGGCCGCCGTCGACGCGGCCAAGAGCCGGGCGCTACGCATCGCGACCGGCGACGTCGGCGAGATCCGCATCGGCTTCACCTCGTCCGCCTCGTTCCACCCCCTGGTGACCGGGGCGATCCGCGACTACCGCAGCGCCTACCCGGACGTGCGGGTCGCGCTCCTCGAGGAGACGACCGCGAGCCTGCTCGACGCCTTCCGGGCCGGCCGGGTCGACGTCGCCTTCATGCGTCCCGGCGAGGGCGAGGTCGACGACCTGTGGGCCCGCCACCTGTTCGACGAGCCGATGGTGGTGGCGTTGCCCGCGACCCACCGGCTCGCCGGCGAGACCGGCCCGGTCGGCCTGGCGGAGCTGTCGACGGAGGGCTTCATCGTCTATCCGCGCCGCAACGGCCGGGCGCTCTACGACGGCATCATGGCGGCCTGCGCGGCGGCCGGGTTCTCGCCCCGCATCGCCCAGGACGCGCCCCAGCTCGCCTCGGTGGTCAACCTCGTCGCCACCGGCATCGCGCTCGCCGTCGTGCCGCGCTCGATGGCGCGTCTGGCCACCGAGGGCGTGCGCTACCGCGCGATCTCCGGCCCGGCCCCGCGCGCCCCGATGACCCTGGTGCGCCAGCCGGCCCCGGAGATGCCGCACGCGCGGATCTTCACGGATCTGGTGCTGGCGCGGGAAGAGAGGGACGAGGCCTGACGGCGCGGCTGCGTCGCAACGCGACCAACCGGACACCGGCGATTCCTTGGCGAAAGGTCATCTCTTCCGCACAACATGGACAGTCCCGGCATCAACCGAGAGGCCTTCCCGATGGCCGAAGCCGCTCTCGACATCGCCGAACAGCGCAAGCTGATGGCCGAGCAGGCCAAGCTTCAGGCCGAAGCGGCGAAGCAGGAACGCGACCGCATACTCGCTCCCTGGCAGACCATGGCCGCCAGCATGGCAGCGGGCGCGGCGCTCTTCGGGGCCGGGGCCGCCTTCGTCGAACTGATGTCGTGACCCGGATCGTCTCCGTGAGATGCCGACCCTGCTGCGACGGTCGCAGCGGTGCCTCCCCGATGCCCCAGGCCACGACGGCCGCAGGGTGCGCCGCGGACGAGATCCCGTCCGATCTCGTCGCACGGCTCGCAACGCTCGCCCGGGGAATGCCGCCGGCGCGGCGGCGCGGGCGGCGCCCGCCCCTTCCCCGATCCTACAGGTAGTTCGTCAGCGACAGCTTCGCGAGCATCGAGGTCGCCTGGTAGCTCGCCTGGAGCTGGTTCTGCAGGCTGAGGAGCTTGGCCGCCGTCTCCTCGGTCGAGACCGTCTCGACGCCGTCCACCGTCTTCTCGAGCATCGACTTGGTGGCGGTGTTCTGGGTCTTCTGGGTGGCGATCTGGGCCGAGGCCAGGCTCAGCTCGGAGGCGATGCCCTGTACAGAGGGCCGGCCGTCGCCGGGCCGCAGCTGGGCCTGCACCCGGGCCGAGTAGGCGTCGAAGCGGGGAGTGTCGGCCTCGGTGGTGCCGAACGAGGTCGTGGCGAGGACGGCAAGGCCGCTCAGCGTCGCGCGGAAACCCGCCTCGTTGGCCTGGACGCCGATCGCCACCGACTGGTCGCGGGAGACCGGCACGGTCGCGGTCCGGCGCGGATCGACGGACGTGTCGTCGCCCTTGTACCAGATCACGGTGCGGCCGCTCGGGTCGGCGAGGTAGCCAGTGGCGTTGCCGGCGGCATCCGTGGCGACCCGGCGCGGGCTCAGGCCCGGCGAGGACGAGCCGGCGAAGAAGTCGCTCGCCGCCCGGGTGGCGGAGCTCGCCGCGAGGTCGGTCCGGGCGGTGGAATCGAGGGCGCCGGCGAGCGCCGCCGAGAGGTTGGCGGCGGTGGCGGCGGCGGTCGCGCCGATCGCGAAGGAGCCGGCCTGGCTGCCGTCGCCGGCCTTGAGGCTCAGGGTCTTGCTGGTGCCGTCGCGCAGGCCCAGCGTGATCTGGACGCTGTCGCCGGCCTTGAGCCCGGCTCCCACCGTGACGGTGGCCGAGGCCGGATTGCCGCCCGCGAGCGCGGCCGCCGCGCCCGGCGGGCTGGCGCTCTGGGCGCCGACCACGGCTTGGCCGGCAAGCGCCGCGGTGAGGTTCCGGGCGCTCTCGCCCGCATCGGCGCCGATCGCGAAGGTGTCGTCTCCGCTCGTCCCCGCCGCCCGGGCGGTGAGGTTGACGAAGCCCTGGCTGCCGTCGGCGTTGCGGACCGTCACCCGGACGATGTCGCCCTCCCGCGGCTGGCTGGCGAAGGACAGGGTCGCGGTCGAGGGCGTCGCCGCGGTGAGCGCGACCGAGAGGCCGGCCGGGTTCGAGCTGACGACGCTGCCGAGGGTGAAGCCGAAATTCTCCCGCACGCCGGCGGCGGCGCTCTCCGACAGGCTCACGGCCGCGCCCGCGGCCGAGAGGTCGAGCCGGCCGGTCTTCGCCGTGCCGGTGCCGAGATCGGCCGATTGCCGCTCGGCGATTACCGCCTTGACCCCGTCGAGGCCGGTCTCGGCGTCGCCGTCGAGGATGCGGCTCGCGGTCTCCACCGGGGGCCGGTCGGTGACCCGGCCGCCCAGGATGTAGAGGCTGCCGTTGCTCTGGTTGAGGGCGTCGAGGACGCCGCCGAGCTGGCCCGCCGCGCTCTGCTGCAGGGTGGGACGGGCCCCGGCGCCCGAGGCGGCCTGGGCGCCGACGAGGCCGCTATAGGCGGCCGATCCCAGGGTCGCGACCTGCTGCACGCTGGCGGTCGCCAGCGCCACGCGGTTCGCGCCGGTGCCGGCGGCCGCGATGAAGCCGTCGAGGGCGCTGATCTGGGCGCGGGCGCCGAGGCTCTGGGTGCGTCCGGCGCCGAGCCCGCCATAGGTGTCGGCGGTGCGGCCGCTGGAGAGCTGGTTCGAGAGCGTGCCGAGCGACGCCTTCATGGCGACGAGGCGGCGGGTGTTGAGATCGGCGGCGGCGCTGCCGGCCGCGAAGGGGGCGATGGTCATCGCGGGCTTTCCTCGTCAGATCCGGAGCAGGGTGTCGAGCATGTCGCGGGCGGCCGTCAGCACCCGGGCATTGGCGCCGTAGGCGGTCTGGAGCTGGATCAGCTTGGACATCTCCTCGTCCACGCTGACCCCGGATTCCTTGCCGAAGCGGCTCTGGGCCGAGGACAGGGCGATCTGCTGCCCCTCGTCGAGCTGCCGGGCCTCGGCGCTGGCGGCGCCGCGGGCGTCGATCACCGCCTGGGTGAAGCCGACGACCGTGGCGGCGCGCGGGGCGCTGACGCCGCCGATGCCGCTCGCCGCCGAGAAGGTCAGGGTGCGGCTCGTCAGGGCGTCCGCGAGGGCGCGGGGCCGGGCGGTGTCGCCCGAGGCGGTCGTGGCGGCGTAATCCACCATCGTGGCGGAATCCGCCGCGACCGCCGGGTTGACGGCGAGGCGCTGGGCGAAGCCCGTCAGCTGCGAGCCGCCCTCGAAGGAGCCGGTGAACAGCCCGCCGCCGGTCCCGGCATCGACGAACAGCGCGAGCTGGCCGGTGCCGGCCTTGGTGTCGGCGGCGCTCGCCGGCACGGTGACGGAGGCGCTCGCCCCGGTGAGCGCGAGGGCGGCCGGATCCGACAGGATGCGCACCGCGCCGGCCGCGCCGCCGGGCACGCCCGAGACGGCAAAGCCGGTACCGAGCACCTCGCCGATCCGGGCCGCGAAGGTCGCGGGCCCGCCCGAGATGTCGACCGGCACCACGAGGGCGGTCGGGTCGTCGGTGAGGCCGGGGTCGATCGGATCGGGCGCCGCGCCGTTCGTCGGCATCAGGATCAGGTTGCGGCCGACCCCGGCGGCGTTGCGCACGCCGAGGGTCACGGCGTTGCCGGCCTGGAGCCCGGTGAGGTCGATGTCGAACCCCGAGAGGCCGTTCGCGGAGGCCGCGGTGCCGGCGGCAGGCCGGTCGCTCAGCGCCCGCGACAGGCCGCCCGCGAGGTCGTCGAGCTGGCGCTGGGCCTGGACCAGGGTGTCGTCGCGCAAGGAGACCGCGGCGGCGATCGAGCCGGAGCGGATCGCCCCGGTGGCGACGAGGTCGATCCTCGCGCCGGCCGGCGTCGTCGCCGTCACGGTGCCGACCCCGCGGGTCTTCGCATCGCCGGTGTACTGCGCCTGCGCCGTCAGGGCGCCGCGGCCGTCGAAAGCGAGGCTCGCGGCCGCGCCGTGGTCGACGAGCGTCGCGCCCGAGGCGGTGAGCAGGGAGACCGAACCGTCGGACTGCTCGCGCACCGTCACGTCGAGGTATTGCGACAGGGTGTTGATCGCCTGGTCGCGCTGGTCGAGGAGGTCGGCGGTGGCGGGCTCGGTCTTCGAAGCGCCGGCGATCTTGCCGTTGAGCGCGGCGACCCGGGCGAGCAGCGTGCTGGCCGACGAGACCTCGCTGCCGAGCTGCGATTCGAGGCCGCTGCGCAGGTCCTGCACCCCTTGCGCGATGCCCGAGACGGTGGTGGCGACGGTCCTGGCCGCACTCACCGCGCTCGCCCGGGAGGCGGCGGAGGTCGGGTCGGTCGCCAGCGCCTGGAGCGACTGGGTGAAGGCGTTCATCACCCCGTCGAGGGCGGAGGCGGTCCCGGGCGTGCCGTAGAGCGCGTCGAGCTGGCCCTGCACCTTGGCCGAGAGCCCGGTATAGGCCGCCCCGGCGGTCTCGAGCCGCAGCTGCTTGAGCGAGACCGCGTCGAGGGTCCGGTCGATCGCGCCCGTGGCGACGCCGGAATTCCCCAGGGTCGAGACCGGCGTGAGGATGCGCTTGACGTAGCCGGCGGTGCCGGCGTTGGCGACGTTCTGCGAGACGAGGCCGATCGCCGCCTGCGTCACCTGCAGTCCGGCGGTCGCGGTGTTGAGGGCGTTGAGGGACATCGGTCTGATCCGGGTAGGCAGAGGGGGGCCGGGCCACCGCGCCCCTGATCGGGACCGCGCCGCGCTCCGGCTGTTCGCGGGCGGGCCGGACCCGGCCGCGTCGTGCGGCCGGGTCCGGAACGGGATGAGAGGCGAGCCGCCGTCAGCGGATCACGTTGATCAGGTCGGACATCATCTGCTGGGCGGTCGACATCACCCGGGTGTTGGCCGAGTAGGCCTGCTGGGTGACGATGAGCTTCGAGAACTCGCCGGCCGTGTCGGTGTTGGACTGCTCGACGTTGCCGCCGATGATCGTGCCGCCGGCCAGCCCGGTGAGGGGCCCGCCGGATTCCGCCGTCTCGGCGTAGTTGCCGCCCGAGACCGCCTTGAGGCTGTTGGGCGCGTTGAAGCGCGCCACCCCGACCTGCGCCAGCGCCACGCTGTTGCCGTTGGAATAGGTGCCGGTGAGCTTGCCGTCGCTCGTCACCGCCAGCGAGTTCAGGGTGCCGGCGGCGTAGCCGTTCTGCTGCAGGGTGTTGGTCGTGACCTGGCCGGCCGCCGCGCCGTACTGGGTGAGGCCGCCGGTGCCGAAATCCAGCGTGACCGCGCCGAGCTTCGTGCCGTTCACCGTCACGTCCGGGATGCTGAGGCTGGTCCCGGTCGGGGCGGTGAGCTGGCCGCTGCCATTGAAGGAAAAGGCGGTGCCGGCGTTCTTCCAGGTGCCGGCCGAAGTCCCGGTGGCGGTCTGGTCGGCGTAGAACAGGTTCCAGGTGCCGCTGGTGCCGGCCGTGGCGTCGGCCTCCGCGACCTTGGCCCAGCGCAGCTGCATGCTCACCGGGGAGCCGGTGCCCGAATAGGCCGTGAGCTCGCCGCCGCCGACGCTGGACTTGACGAAGGCGTCGGTGTCCGAGGCCGCCACCGACGGGGCGCTCGCCGCGGTGCCGGAGAGCACCCGGGCATCGCCCCCCGGCAGGGTGCCCAGCAGCGCCGAGCCCGAGGCGGTGGCCGGGGTGCTCGGCAGGTTCGCCGCGTAGGAGATGCTGGTCGTGGCCTTGGCCGGCAGGGAGGTGCCGGAGATCTGGATCGGCCCGTTGCCGGTCGAGAGGCCGGTCGCCGGATCGAGGCTCTGCCCGGTCAGGTAGGCGCCGGCGCCGTTGACGAGGTAGCCGTCGCGGTCCACCGCGAAGTCGCCGCGGCGGGTATAGAGGTTGTTGGCCGAGAAGACCGGGCTGCCGCCCGCGTCGCTGCCCTTGGTCTGGACCGTGAAGAAGCCGTCGCCGCTGAGCGCCATGTTGGTGGCGACGCCGGTCGCCGCCACGCCGCCCTGGAGGTTGTTGGTCAGCTGCGAGAACGCTGCGACGCCGCCGGCGGCCTGCTGCTTGGTCGGCCGTTCGGTCAGCATGTCGACGAAGTCGGTATCGATCCGCTTGTAGCCGACGGTCTGCGAATTCGCGATGTTGCCCGAGATGTTCTCGAGGCTGAAGGCCTGGGCCTTGAGGCCCGACACCGAGGTCTGAAGCGCGCCGAAAACGTCCATCTCACCCAGGGCTCCGTTCCGCCAAGGTCATCCGGGGGAACAGGTCCGCAAGCCGCGTGCCACGGGTAAGCCATTGATTTCGTTGAGACGATGCGGAGCGAGGCGGCAAAACCCGCCGGGCGCGGCCGGCGCCGTCCGGCAAAAACTGCCGCGGGACAGGGGCATGACGTTTACGGGCTGTTGAACCTCTTGCCCTTACCTGCATGTCTGGACGGTGCTGGACCCCAGGGATATGCGCACGAGCAAGCGAAGCAGCCTCATCCACCTGATCTACTTCTCGCGGGCCCAGCTCTCCGCCGATCCGGCCGCACGCCTGCGCCAGATCAACGAGATCGCCCGGCACGCGCAGAAGAAGAACGAGTTCTCGGTGATCACCAGCCTGCTGATCGTCGATCAGGGCTATTTCATCCAGATTCTCGAGGGGGAGCGGATGTCGGTGCAGGACACCTTCCAGCGGATCAGCGCGGATTCCCGCCATCGCGACGTGCACATCGTCGAGTGGCGCGAGATCGCCAAGCGGGAATTCGTGACGTCGTTCGCCTACGTGCTGCGCACGCCGACCAACGACGCCCTGTTCCAGAAGGCCAACCTGGCGCCGATGCTCCAGCGCGGCACCCCGAAGTCGAGCACGATCCACGCGCTGGCCCAGGCTCTACAGGCCGACACGATGGCCAAGCAGGGTATCGACCATCTGTTCGTCTAAGTGCCGCCGGGAGCCCCCGACGGCCCGTCATGAAACCCAACCCGCTGGCTGATCCCGATGAGCGAAGCACCCCCGATCCTGATCGTCGACGACCAGGCCAAACTCGTCCGCCTGGTGACCGAGTTGATGAACCGCCTCGGCTTCCCGGAGGTCGAGGGCGTGACCGACGGGCCGCAGGCGCTGGACCAGCTGCGCACCAAGCGCTACGGCCTGGTGATCTCCGACCTCGACATGGAGCCGATGGACGGGATCCAGCTCCTGCGCGAGATCCGGGCCGACGACACGCTGCACAACACGCCGTTCATCCTGACCGAGACCTCGTTCAGCTTCGAGGACATCAACGTCGCCCACCTCGCCGGGGCCGACGCCTTCATCCTCAAGCCGTTCGACCTGTCGCTGCTGAAGACCAAGCTCAAGCAGGTGCTCAACGGCCGGCCGCGCAAGCGCGAGACCCCGGTCGGCCCGCTGTCCAGCCTCAACGTCGATTTCCCGCTGCTCGGCAAGTTCTGAACCCGGCGCCGCCCCGTCCCGGGGCCGCGCCGGACCTCTCTCACGCCCGCCGCTTCTGGTAGTCCTTCACGTCGGTGAAGCGGATCGCCGGCGCCCGGTCCTCCTCGTACTTGAGCGAGAAGCCCGTGGTCGCCATGAAGACCGGCGCCCCGTCGAGGTCGCTCGCCATCGACGAACCGTGCGAGCCGATGAACTTGTCGAGCTCGGCCTGGTCCTGCGCCTCGATCCAGCGGCAGATGGTGAAGCGGGTCGGCTCGTAGTCGATCGGCAGGCCGTACTCGGCCTGGAGCCGCTCCTTGAGCACGTCGAGCTGCAGCGCGCCCACCACGCCGACGATGGCGCCCGAGCCGTCCTGCGGCAGGAAGAGCTGCACCACCCCCTCCTCGGCCATCTGCTGCAGCGCCTCGCGCAGCTTCTTGGCCTTCATCGCGTCGGTGAGCTTGATCCGGCGCAGGAGTTCGGGGGCGAAGCTCGGCACGCCGCGGAAGACTAGCTCCTCGCCCTCGGTGAGCGTGTCGCCGATGCGCAGGGTCCCGTGGTTGGGGATGCCGACGACGTCGCCCGCATAGGCCTCGTCGGCGATCGCCCGGTCCTGGGCGAAGAAGAATTGCGGCGAGGACAGCGAGATCGGCTTGCCGGTGCGCACGAGCCTGGCCTTCATGCCGCGGCTGAGCTTGCCGGAGCAGACCCGCATGAAGGCGATGCGGTCCCGGTGGTTCGGATCCATGTTCGCCTGGATCTTGAACACGAAGCCGGTCATCTTCGGCTCGGTCGGCGAGACCGCGCGGGTGTCGGCGTCCTGGCCGCGCGGCGGCGGGGCCACCTCGGCGAGCCCGTCGATCAGGTCGCGCACGCCGAAATTGCGCAGCGCAGAACCGAAGAACACCGGGGTCAGGTGGCCCTCGCGGAAGGCGTCGAGGTCGAACGGCTTGCAGCCGCCCTCGGCCAGCTCCGCCTCCTCGCGCCAGGTCGCGGCGTCGCCGAGTTCCGGCAGCAGGGTGTCGAAGAGCGGGTCGTCGATCCCCGAGACCGGCACCGTGCCGGCATCGTCCGCCGCGTCGAGCCGGCGGACGCGCCGGCGCAAGAGGTCGTAGGTGCCGGCAAAGCTCCGCCCGCGCCCGATCGGCCAGGTGACGGGGGCCACGTCGAGGGCCAGCGTCTTCTCGATCTCGTCGAGGAGGTCGAAGGGGTCGCGGGATTCGCGGTCGAGCTTGTTGACGAAGGTGACGATCGGGATGTCGCGCAGGCGGCAGACCTCGAACAGCTTGCGGGTGCGCGCCTCGATGCCCTTGGCCGCGTCGATCACCATCACGGCGGAATCGACCGCGGTCAGCGTCCGGTAGGTGTCCTCCGAGAAGTCCTCGTGGCCCGGCGTGTCGAGCAGGTTGAAGACGCAGTCGCCGTACTCGAACGTCATCACCGAGGTGACGACCGAGATGCCGCGCTCCTTCTCGATGCCCATCCAGTCCGAGCGGGTCGAGACGCGGTTGCGCTTGGCCTTGACCTCGCCGGCGAGCTGGATCGCGCCGCCGAACAAGAGCAGCTTCTCGGTCAGCGTGGTCTTGCCGGCATCCGGGTGCGAGATGATCGCGAAGGTGCGGCGCCGGGCGACCGGATCGGCGGGGGCGCGCGGAGCGTCTGTCTGCATCAGCATGGGAGGTGTCTAGCCCGGACCCGGGACTCTGTCGCGGGCCTAAAAAGGGGCCCGGTCATCGGTGAGGAAAGGAGAGCCCCCGGACGGGGACGCGCGGGCACGCGGTGCCCGCGCCGCCTCTCTACCCCAAGCCGGCGCCGCAGGGCCAGAGGCTCAAGGGCCGAGTGCCGTCCGGGACCGGAACGCTCCCCGGCCCGGACAGCCCCTCGCTCGCAAGCCCCTGCCACGAGAGCCCCTGCTGCGAAGGCCCCCTGCCCTCGCCTCAGCCGCGGCCGATGAACGGCATCTTGGTCGCCATCACGGTCATGAACTGCACGTTGGCGTCGAGCGGCAGGCTCGCCATGTAGACCACCGCGTCGGCGACGTGCTTGGCGTCCATGGTCGGCTCGGGCCGCGTCGAGCCGTCGGGCTGGGGCACGCCGGCCTGCATGCGCACGGTCATGTCGGTGGCGGCGTTGCCGATATCGACCTGGCCGCAGGCGATGTCGTGGGCGCGTCCGTCGAGGGAGGTCGAGCGGGTGAGGCCCGTGATGGCGTGCTTGGTGGCGGTGTAGGGCGCCGAGAACGGCCGCGGCACGTGGGCCGAGATCGAGCCGTTGTTGATGATGCGGCCGCCGCGCGGCTGCTGCTTCTTCATCAGCCGGAACGCGCCCTGGGTGCACAGGAAGGCGCCGGTGAGGTTGGTGTCGACCACCGCCTTCCAGGTCGCGACCGGCAGTTCGTCGAGTTCGACCGGCGGCGCGCCGATGCCGGCATTGTTGAACAGCACGTCGAGACGGCCGAACGTCTCCTCGATCCGCGCAAACAGCGCGGCCACCGAGGCCTCGTCGCCGATGTCGGTCGGCTGCGCCAGCGCCCGCCGGCCCTTGGCCTCGATCTCGCCCGCCACCGCCTGCAGCGGCTCGGGCCGGCGCCCCGACAGCACCACGTCGTAGCCGGCCTCCGCCAGCCCGAGCGCCACCGCGCGCCCCACCCCCGACCCGGCCCCGGTCACCAGGGCGACCTTCTGCGTGCTCATCGCGCCTCTCCTCCCCCACTCGTCGCGCCCGCCGTTTCGCCGGCCTGTGCGCCCCTGCCGGCATACACGAGCGGACGTGAGCCCGACAGGCCCTCCCCCGCGCCGACCGCCGAGCGGCATCGCGACGGCAACGCCGGAACCGCCCGACGCCCCGGTTGCCAGCGCGAGCCCGCCCGGCTATGGAAGCGCCAGCCGCGCGTTGGGGCGTCGCCAAGCGGTAAGGCAGCGGTTTTTGGTACCGCCATTCCCAGGTTCGAATCCTGGCGCCCCAGCCAAATTCCCCCGTAAGTCTCTGAATTCGAACGATTTCCCGCTGAAGCGGGAGGCGTCGGCACACATCGGTGTTGCACATGCGTGTCTCACACGAGGTGTCCGGTGCCGGCTATCGCTCATGCTTACAGGCGCGGTGGGAGCTATTCCTGGCGCCGCCGGATCCCGCTGCCGCTGATCCGATTCTGCCGTTCCAGGCAGCTCGTGGTAAGCCTAGGCACGCGCGACCCAGCCAGGGCACGCTTCCTCGCGAGCCAGCTCACGGCTCATTCCGATCAGCTTTTTCATCGCGCCATGAGCGAGCCCGAACCCGATCTCATCATGAGCCGCCGCCAGCTCGACGGCATCTTTCGCGAAAGCCTATTGGCCCACCTCGAAAAACTCGACCGGATCGCTGCGGCAGAACGTGCAGAACCGGACTTCGATCCTGAGGCGAGCCGGCGTGCCGATCGGCGTATGGGATGGATCCTGCGTATCCTTGGAGCGCGCGGCGCGGCAGCGACCATTGATACTCCGTTGGCTGATGAGATGCGTCGCGACGGGCTGAATGACCTCGACATTGAGGAAGCACGGGCGACGCTGGCCGCGATGGTGCGCCAGAACGGCCACCTGATGCCTCGCGCTCGGCTGGAAGGGCTGCTCGCAAACCAAGCGGTCGCACCGACCATGACTAACTTGTCTCTAGCTCAGGAGATTGCCTTCCGCGGTATGTCCGCGGCGGCCTTTGCAACTGAGCGCCGCTACGATGGTCTTCGGATCGAAGAGGTCACACTGCGCGACGCGATCCTGCTGAGGGAAGCGCAGGTGCCGCCGGAGGCCACAGGCTCGACGGCAACCGTGAGTACAGCTCGTTCGCAATCAAACGCTGATGCCGTCCCTCAAATGCCGACAGGCGTTGCAATCGTGTCAGCAAGCCCGGACCTCGCGCTGGATACGACGGACCAAGAGCCTCATCAGAAGGGGATGCATCCAATCATAGCGTTCGGGGAGGCGATGATCGCCGGGCGCGCTCGTGACGAAACCTGGGATGCAAAAACACAGCACCAGGCGCGTCAGATTTTTGCCCTGTTCGCCAAGCTACTCGTCGAGAACGGCCTCATCCGTGTGACTGATCTTCGGCAGAGCCATTTTGCCGAATTAGTTGATCTTTTGCGGTCCGTCTCGCCGTCGTATGGTAAGAGCCCTCGTGATGCCGAACGCAGCACTGCCGAACTGCGTGAGATTGGCGCCAAGCTTCCAACCAACAAACGAGGCATCGTCGGGGATACCATCAACCGTCACCTGACTTTCCTCGGACAGCTTGTAACATTTCTCAAAGCGCAGGGCCTCGCGATTGATGCGAGCATCGATCTCGCGCTCCTTCGCGCCCGCAAGCGGGACAGGGCACGTAACCGGCGACCATCTCTTAGCAACGACGATGTTGCGGCGATCTTCCGACTGCCCTGCTTCACAGGCTGTCGTTCGTGGCGCGATCCGTTTACCACCGGCGATCAGGTATTCCATCGCGCTTTGTACTTCGCAATTATTTTACTCTATTATACAGGCGCGAGACGAGAGGAAATTGCAGGACTTCATGTCGACGACGTGGAGGAGGCAAGCGGGATTGCATACCTTGCTTTTCGATTCAACGAAACGCGTCGTCTTAAGAACGTTCAATCTATTCGGTTTGTCGCTTTGCACCCAGAGGTGCTCCGCCTCGGGTTTTTGGACTACGTCAAAGCTGTTCGCGCACTCGGATACGGACTCGTGTTTCCGGATCTAAAATCGCCAAACTCAAGCTCGCCGCTCGGCGATCGCCTCTACGATGAATTTAGCAGCGGACTTCGAAAAGCGATCTCAAACGAAGCAGAACGTAAAAAGGTCATCCACTCCTTCAGACATTCGCTCGGCAACAATCTTAAGCAAGCCCGCGTTCACACGGAAATCAGAGCCGACATCCTTGGACACGCCGGGTCCGGTGAAACAGACGAGCGTTATTGCGATCCGACAGCTCTGGCATTGATGCTGGAGGAGCTGAAAAAGGTTCCAGCGGTCACCAACCATCTAGCGCAGAAGCCAATACAGCTGCTCCCGTGGGTCTCCGCAAAAGAGCGGCCGCCATTCGCAAGAGCCCGCAGACGCTCCATCTCTCGGGGATAAGTGGGCCCGGCAGGACTCGAACCTGCAACCAAAAAAGCTATTGCTGCCAGCGCTCTAACGAGCGTCCACGCGTACAGGTTATGCAGTTTGTGCGGGAGCTGCAAGACGGAGCGCCGGCACTTACGTTTGAAGGTGCCCGCA
Organism: Methylobacterium ajmalii; assembly: GCF_016613415.1. Classification (GTDB taxonomy): domain Bacteria; phylum Pseudomonadota; class Alphaproteobacteria; order Rhizobiales; family Beijerinckiaceae; genus Methylobacterium; species Methylobacterium ajmalii. The sequence continues at coordinate 31,382 of NZ_JACWCT010000142.1, forward strand.
GCGCGGCCGGTCCTTCATCCAAACTCTCGTATGAGGCATTTCCGCAAGGGGGTCGGTGATCGACGTTTCGGACGGGCGGGGGAGCCGGGATGTCGTGCGAGCGCCGGGCTCGCGGATCCACTCGTGTCCGGCGGAACAGAACGTTCCTGACCAAGATGCCTCATGCGAGGCGAACCGGCTGAAGGCGGCGGGACCCATCTTTGGCGACGGCAGCAAACCCCGTCGAGCTCCGGTCACACGCCTGCCCCCACTCGTCCGACATGCCGTGGACCGGCCCGGCGGACGAACCTTGATCCTCAGGCCGCTTTCAGGCGCGCGCCCTCTGGAACCAGCCCGGTGGCGAGATAGCGCCACAGGGCGACCAGCAGCTTGCGCGCCAGCGCCACCGCGGTGATCTTGCGGATGCGCCCGCGTCCGGTGCCGAACCGCTCGACGAACCAGCGGGCGAGCCCGCTGCCCGGCTGATAGCGCAGCCACAGCCACGCCAGCTCGACCATCGACTTCCGCAGGAGTGGGTTCCCGGCCTTTGAGATGCCCTGGTCGCGCTGTCGGTCGCCGCTGGCGTACGGGTTCGGCGTGAGCCCGGAATAGGCGGTCATTTGCTTGCGGTTGGCGAACGGCTGGTACAGCGCCTCGCGCACCAGCACCGTGGCCAGCTCGGTGCCGATGCCACCGAGCCGGGCCAGACGCGCCACCTTCTCGGCGTCGGCGTCCGTGACGGCCGGATCCGCCACGGCGGCATCGCGCTCGGCCTCGGCGGCCGCAACCTGTTCGAGCACGAGTTCCAGCCGCCGGAACTCGCGCTCGATCTCGCCGCGCAGGCGCTGAGGCAGGTCGCGCCCGTCGCCGGTGCGCACCTCCTTCAACCGCTCCCAACGGTCGCGTCGCAGCGGCTGGAACGTGTAGACGCCCTGGGTGGCGAGCAGGCCCTTGATCCGGTTGACGTGCTGCACCCGCTCCGCGATCAGGCGCTGGCGCTCGCGATGAGTGCGCCGCGCATCCTCGCGCTCGACCGAGGGCACCTGCACCATGCGGCAGGCGGCGTGATCGCCGCGGCACCACGCCATCAGGGCCCGGAGCAGCATGGCCGCGTCGAGCCGGTCGGTCTTGGCCCGTCGCGCGCGGCGGTCGACCTGGAGGCTGCCGGGATCCATGACGAAGCAGGTGATTGCCTCGGCCGCGAGGCGGCGCTGCAGCCAGAAGCCGTCGTATCCGGCCTCGTAGCCGAGGATGATCGCGACCTCTCGGCCGGAGCTGCGCTGTTCGCGAGCCTGCAGGCGGCGCAGCAAGGCGAGCAGGCCCTCCACGTCGCCGCCGCTCACCCGGTGTGCAGAGGTCTTCCCGCTCGGGACGGCCTGGGCGGCCAGGAGCCATGCCGACTTGCTGAGTTCCAGCGTGACGAACACAGCAACCTCAGGCAGGTTTGTCTGGATCTGTTCACGATCAAGCATGGCCAACTCCGGTCCAAGGTCAGAGAACCGGAGAGTGATCCAATCTCCAGCTCCCTGCATGGTATCTTTGGCCATTCATGCGGCGTGGCAGAGCGCGTAGGCCCAGGGCGCTGGCAAACGGAAGCGGGGCTTTGTTCGGGCGCGTCGGCGCGGTGATGTTGCTAAAGTCCGCTCGCCGACCGGCCGAGATCATCGTCGATGACCTCGACGTCGACAAAGCCGCGCTGGCGGGCGACATCGACCAGATTGTACTGGCGCCGTTTGCTCTCGAGATTGGTCATGACCTGGGATTGCGTCGACTGCCGCACATAGACGACCGCCGTTCGCTTCAGGATGGCTGGCGGGAGCAGCTCAGCGCTCGTCATCGTCAAGCTCCTCGACGCCGAGGCCGCCGGCCTGCATGAGGATCTGCGCCAGCATTGCGACGACCGTGTCGCGTTCCTGAGCGCTCAGGCCCTCCAGCCCGTCCTGTTCGAAGAGGAAGCTGATCTGCCGATCCGGCACCGCGGCCGGCCGCTTGAAAGGTTCCATCCTGTGCCTCCGGAACGATGCCGACATCGCTCCGGAACTTTGCGGGGCTGTCTGCCCCACTCAACAGCCGCGCCAGCTCGATCAGCGCCGTGACATCGACGCGCGGAGACCCGGACGTCATGCCGGCGCAGTGAACCGGGTCGAACATCCATCCGGCCATGACGATCACAACGCCGGAAGGCGCTTGCACCAGGAGAATCGGGCCGTACGTCCGCTGCTCGACCCGGCGCACCAGCACCTTCCGGCCGGAATGGGGGTGCCCGCGATAACGAACCTCCGCTTCCTGCCCGACATGGGCAGAATGAACGGGTGATGGCGGTCGGGCGCAAGAACTACCTGTTCGCCGGTTCAGATGGCGGCGGAGCGCGGTGGGCCGTCATCGCTTCTTTGATCGAGACGGCCAAGCTCAACGGCGTCGAGCTCTATGCCTACCTCACCGACGTGTTGACCCGGATGAGCAGCGGTCATCCGGCCCGAGATCTCGACGTACTCCTGCCTTGGAACTGGTCGACCGCCGTCAAACCGGCAGCAAACGTGTGAAAGCCTGACGCTTACCATCGTTACCCTCCTGGATCGGAAGGAAACGTCCGGGGCCGGGGATCCAATCCATGCCCCTGACGGAATCCCATGGGCCGGACCTTGGGCTCGGCACCGACGCGCCACGCCCGCGACCGTTCGTGAGCCATCACATGACCGACCTCCCGAGGCCGACACCGGGCCCGGCGTTCATGGACAGAACCGCCCAGCATGAGCTGGCGAGGGGATCTGAGCCGCGTCGGCTCAGTCGCGTGGATGCCCTGCCCGACCGTCGGCGTGCGATTTGGGCTCGGGCGGACCCCGAGGCGGACGGCTGGCCGGTCCCGCGGGAGAGCCCCTTCACAGGAACTTGAGCGGGTCCTTCTCGGGCGGGGGCGGGGCCACGTCGGCCCGGTTCCACCAGCCGCCGCCGAGCGCCACGAACAGGGCGGCGGTGTCGGCGTACTGGGTGGCGCGCGCGCCCGCCGAAGTGACCAGGGCCGAGAGGTAGCCCTGCTGGGCGATCAGCACCTGGACACGGGCCGCTCCAGGTTCGAGGCGTCAACGTCGGCTTCAAGGCCATACACGAACGGGCCGCTCTGCCAAGCATACCCGCCGAACAGGCCGCCGAGCGCGGTGGTCGCATCGCGCCCGGCATCGTTGCGGCCCGTGGCATCCCCGGTGCGGAATTCCGGCACCGAACGGCGGCCGATCATGCCGGAACCGAAGCCGAAGCTGCCGAAGGCGTCACCGGCGCTGCCCTGCCATCCGATATAGCCGCCCGCCCAGGCACCGAAGGAGGGCAGGTGCGTCGCGTCGTGTGGCGTCGGCGTGGCGAGATTGGCCCCGTGGGCGCCGGTGGACACGCCAGCGAGCAACGTCGCAACCCCTGCACCTGCGCGGAGGCGTCCTGCGGCCTGTCTCCACCGGCTCATCGTGCCGCCTCCACATGCGTGAACCGAACCCGGACTAGCGATGCGGTGACCAGGACACGATGCGGCATCCGCCCAAACTTGGCCGCGCTGCTAACCATGGACGAGCGGCTTCGTGCAAGCCCGCCGCCGGGTTCGGGTTGAGCTGACGACCCCGGCCGATGAGATAGCCACGCGTACCACCGAGGTAGACACCGCCCTCACGCCCCTCGCCACGCCTATGGAGCGGGACGGGGAGAGGCCGAACTTCCAGAATTCAAGCGGCATAGCGTGTGGGTTGCTCGCAGCGACGGCAGCCATGCCGCTCTTCCCATCGGCCGTAATCACGACTGCGAACCCGCGTGCGGGCGAATGGGGCGACATTCGAAACGCATCGTGGTCGTGCGCGCGATCGATCGTTCCCCGAATGCCGCGGGTTCGGTCAGGGGCGCGTCACCGCCGAAACAGGCGGCAATCTCCGGGTGCGCCTGTTTTATCGACGGCCGATGACGGTTCGATGCCACTTGTGAGCTTCTCGGCTGCGCAGCACAGCTGGCGCGGGGCGACCGGTACGGGCGCCACCCCCCGGCCTCGAAGCCTGCGCTGGAGGGCGTGCGTGGCGTCCATGTCGTCCCGTCCGGGATGATCCCGGCGGGACAGGTTTGCGGGAACCGGCTTGCTCTCGAAAGGAGGACGGGGCCCGCAGGTCGGCCGATCGTCGTCCGCTGACGAAGCCCACTGCGGCGCACCGCTCATGAAGCCCCGGGCTCAGGCCGCATCGTCATGTCCGGGCACCAAGGCGGCGATTGTCCGATCAAGGCCGCATATGGCGTCGCACCGAGCCCGATTATCTCGGCGGTTTGTGGATCGGCCGCCATCGTAGGCCCGGTGCGGATGATCGCGACCTGCTTCACGGGGTCTGCCCGAGGATTAGGTCCGACGCGTGCCGGGAGGCCGGGTGGCCTGTGGCCGCCTGGTGGGCGACCGAGCACGCCTCGTAGTGGTCGCCCCTGGCCAGCATGGTCAAGCGCCGCTCGCCGGGAACAGCCTTCCTGACGGCCAGGAGCGCGCGTCCAGACGGCCACGACACAGTCTCGGCACCCGGCTCGGTTTGCGGCTGACCGTACCGCCGCACGCCCTCCCGGTAGATGGCCTCGTAGCGCGACGGCAGTTCGGCCTCCGAGAGCGGACGGCTGAGCCAGATGACCTGCTGCAGGCCCTCGTCCCGGCAGACTTCCAGGATGACCTCGTCCGTATCGATGCCCGCGGCCAGCGGACGGTCGTGGAAGTAGGTCAGCGCCGTGATGTTCGCTTCGCGGTCGACCATCGAGGGCTTCGGCACCGTGTCGACGGGTCCCCAGGACAGGCCAAATGGGGCTTCCTGAGCATGGGCTCCGTGCAGGCAGCCGAGCCAAAGCAGGGTCGACAGGGCGCTGCGTCTCATCGTCGTCTCTCCCTCCGTTGATCCGCGACGTCCCCGCACGTCGTCGCTGGCGCGCGACTGAATCATGGATTGCGATCTCGAGCGGCTCTTCCGGACCGAGCACGATGTAGGCGCCGATGTGAAACTGGCTCTCCCGCGTTTATGGTGCAGCCGGGCGGCGAGTCACGGGGCCGCACGGATCATGAACATCAGGACCGCCCTCCACATCTGAGCCGGTGTCCAAACGCCTGCTGCCCCTCATCCCCGCCGGTCTCGTGGTCGATCAGGTCGACCACGAGCCTGACCAGATCATCATCCGCACCCATCTCCGCGCGACGGCTGCTGCCTGCCCAGGATGTGGAGAGACCTCGGCCAGTCCCCATTCGCGCTACACCCGCACCCTGGCCGATCTCCCGTGGCAGGGTCGGCGCGTCGTCATTGCGGTCCAGACGCGGCGATGGCGTTGCCCGCAGCCATACTGCCCGCGCCATGTCTTCGCCGAGCGCCTCGCCGGCGTTGCTCAGGCCGGCGCACGCCGCACTCACCGCCTCGGCGACCTTCAGCACCACCTCGGTCTCGCACTCGGTGGTGAGGCCGGCGCACGCCTGGCGGGGCGCATCGGCCTGCCGATCAGCCCCGACACGCTGCTGCGCCTCGTGCGAGGTCGTGCGCCCGCGCAGGCCGAGCGCGCACCGCGGGTGCTAGGCATCGACGATTGGGCCTGGCGGCGTGGTCAGCGCTACGGCACGATCCTGTGCGATCTGGAACGAGGCCAGGTCATCGACCTGCTGCCCGACCGCGAGGCCGCCACCGTGGCCGACTGGCTGCAGCGGCATCCCGGCGTCGAGGTCGTGGCTCGTGACCGCGCCGGTGCCTATGCCGATGGTGTGCGTCGCGGCGCCCCCGGGGCGGTCCAGGTCGCGGATCGATGGCATCTGCTCTGCAACGGCTCGCAAGCGCTGGTGCAGGTGCTCGATCGGCACCGCGGCGAGTTCTCCCGTGTCGCGCGAACCATCGTGAGCCGAGCCGCAGCGGAAGCGCCGCCGGTCGAACCCCGTCCGGCTACCAAAGCGCAGCAGCGACAGCGGCAGGGTCAGGCGGACCGGGAGTCCCGCTTCCAGCATGTTGCCGCCCTGGCTCGGGACGGCCAGGGCATCCGCGCCATCGCGCGCGAGACTGGGCTGTCGCGGAACACGGTACGGCACTGGCTGCGAGCCGGTACGGCGCCGACCTGGCACAAGGGCGAACGGGCGCGGATCATCGATCCCTTCGTGCCCTACCTCGTGCGGCGGCTCGACGAAGGCGAGAGCAACGCGACGCAGCTTTGGCGCGAGCTGCAGGCCTCGGGCTTCCGAGGTGGCGTGATGAGCGTCCGGCTCTGCGTTGCTGCTCTCAGGGGCGGCCCGCCGCGGACGCGACCTGCACCTAATCCAGTCTGGCGGCGCCCGTCGCCGCGGCGGGCGGCGCGGCTTCTCCTGAACAACGATGAGCATGGCGAGATGGACGGGCGCTTCCTCGATGCTCTGGTGGCCGCCGTCCCCGAGATCGAGCGTGCGCTTGCGGAGGTGAAAGCGTTCACGGTGATCGTGCGGGAGCAGGATCAGGCCGGGTTCGGTGCGTGGCTGGATCGCTGTCGCGATGGCCCGCTGAGCGGCCTGGCGGAGGGGTTGAGGCGGGATCGGGCCGCCGTGGAAGCTGCGCTCGCGCTGTCCTGGAGCACGAGCCCCGTCGAGGGACAGATCAACCGCGTGAAGACGCTGAAGCGGACGATGTACGGTCGGGCCAAGCTCGACTTGCTGCGTGCCCGGGTGTTGGCAGCGTAACCGCTACGGCTGCACCACAAACGCGGGAGAGCCGTGAAACTGACCCAGTCGCCGACTGAACCCTGACCCAGGCCGTAGGCTGGGCTCCTTCTGCGGGAGGAGGCCCGGATGGTGGGTGAGGAGGCAGCGTTGGAGATCCGGGTGTTGCATCGGCACGGGAAGGGCATCCGCGAGATTGCCCGCGCGACGGGTCTGTCGCGCAACACGGTGAGGCGCTACCTGCGCGACGAGGCGGCGGCGCGCTACAAGGGGCGGCCGCCCCGACCGGGCAAGCTCGATCCGTTCAAGGGCTACGTGGTGGAACGTCTGGCGGCTGCGGCGCCGGAGCGGATCCCGGCCAGCGTGCTGCTCGTCGAGTTGCGCGAGCGGGGCTATGCGGGCGGCTACACGATGCTCAAGGAGTTCGTCGCCGGCCTCGCGCCGGCGCCGACCCCGCAGCCGGTGGTGCGCTTCGAGACTGCGCCGGGCGAGCAGATGCAGGTCGACTGGGCGGTGATGCGGCGCGGCGCCGACCGTCTCTCGGTGTTCGTGGCAACGCTGGGCTGGAGCCGGGCGGCCTACCTGGAGTTCGTGACCGACGAGCGCCTCGAGACGCTGATCGCCGCCCACGAGAACGCCTTCCTGGCCTTCGGGGGCGTGCCGCGCGAGGTGCTCTACGACAACATGCGCACCGTGGTGGTGGAGCGGAACGCCTACGGTCGCGGGCGTCATCGCTTCCAGGCCGGCTTCCTGGACTTTGCCCGCCATTGCGGCTTCCGGCCCCGGCTGTGCCAGCCCGGACGGGCGCAAACGAAGGGCAAGGTCGAGCGCTTCATCCGCTACCTGCGCGGCAGCTTCTACGTGCCGCTGGCCAGCCGGCTGGGCCAGGAAGGGCTGGTGCTCGATCGCGAGGCGGCCAACCTGGCGGCGGGTCGCTGGCTGCGCACGGTGGCCAACCAGCGGGTCCATGCCACGACCGGCGCGGTGCCGGCCGAGCGCCTGGACGTGGAACGGACGCAGTTGCAGCCGGTGCCGCCGCCCTATGGCGGCCGCTCGGTGCGCCAGATCAAGGCCCCGGCGGTGCCGGCTCCCGCCCACCCGGTGGTCGGGCTGCAGCACCCGCTGGCGCTCTACGACGGGCTCTCGGGCCTGATGACGGGAGAGCCGGCATGAGCGACCTGCAGCATGCCCGCCTCGCCGAACTCTGCGGCGAGTTGCGCCTGCAGGCGGTGCCCGCGGCCTACGGCGCGCTCGCGCAAGCGGCATCCGAGCGCGACACGCCCTACGCCGTCTTCCTGGAGGAGGTGCTGCGCGCCGAGCGCGAGGCCCGGCGCACCCGGGCACGGGAGATGTTCGCCCGGGTGGCGGGGTTCCCGGCGGTGAAGACGCTGGAGGGCTACGACTTCGGCTTCGCCACCGGAGCGCCGCGGGCGCAGATCCAGGAACTGGCCAGCCTGGCCTTCGTGGAACGGGCGCAGAACGTGGTGTTCCTGGGTCCGTCCGGCGTGGGCAAGACGCATCTGGCGATCGCGCTCGGCTACCTGGCGACGCAGCGCGGGATGAAGGTGCGCTTCACCAGTGCGGCGGACCTGGTCCTGACGCTGGAGACGGCGCAGCGCCAGGGTCGCCTGAAGGAGGCGATGCACCGGGCGGTGAACCTCTACCGGCTGCTGATCGTCGACGAGATCGGCTACCTGCCGTTCGCGCGCGAGCAGGCGAACCTGTTCTTCCAGGTGGCGGCCAAGCGCTACGAGCGGGGCGCGATGATCCTGACCTCGAACCTGTCGTTCGGGGCGTGGGACCAGGCGTTTGCCGGCGACGCGGTGCTGACGGCGGCGATGTTGGACCGGGTGCTGCACCATGCCAGCGTGGTGACGATCACCGGCGAGAGCTACCGGCTGAAGGACAAGCGGCGCGCCGGACTGGTGGCGCGGCCAGTGCGGGAACCAGACGTTCCTGCGTGAGGGGTGGGTCAGGTTACGATCGGCGACAAACCCAAAGGTGGGTCAGACTTCAATCGGCGTTGACAACGAGACCCCCCGCGGGAATACTCCGAGATCATCGATGTTGGGCTCGAGCACGACTGTGCGCAACCATTCCTTGCAGCGCTGGTTCTCTCGTCGCTATCCCCGGTTCCAGGGCGAGACGGTGTTCTCATCGGCCTCGAACGGTATCGGACTTGCGCCGAGAGCTGCCGGAAGATGGCCGCCTAGCGCGCGAGGCGCTCGTCGAGCGTCTCCCCTCATACCATGTGTCAGCCGTCTCAGGTCGAGGAGATACGTCATGATCGATGCAAGCCAGATCAAAGAGCACATGGAGGTCAAGGCGTCCGATGGGCACCATGTCGGCACCGTCGACCACATGCAGGGATCCGATCAGATCAAGCTGACCCGGAACGATCCGGCCGCGCACGGCGCGCATCACCTCATCCCGCTCGCCTGGGTCGAGCGCGTCGACGCGCATGTGCACCTCAGCAGGTCGAGCCAAGAGGTCATGACGCAGTGGCAGAGCCAAGGCTGAGACCGACCGCTCCTTGCTCCTCTAGCGGCTAAAGGTTCTAGGCTGCCGGGGAGCAGGAGGATCTCATGACGGGACACAGTGCGGACGCCGCGCGCGAGAACGGTTCGACCTTCACCTGGAAGGTCGAGGGGATGGATTGCGCCAGCTGCGTCGGCAAGATCCAAACGGCGTTGGCCAAGTTGCCGGGCGTCAGCGACGTCAGGGCTTCGACGATCACCGAGACCCTGACCGCCACGATCGATCAGACCCAGATCTCCTCAAGGACCGTCGAAAAACGCGTGGCCGGCCTCGGCTACACGCTCACGCGCAAATTGCCGCCATCCCTCACTTCCGGTCCCGAGCACGAGCTGCTCGGCCGCCGCGATGCGAACGCAGCACACGGCTGTGGTGAGCCGGGCTGTGACCAGGACGAGCAGGCACCCCTGACGGCGGCAGACCAGCATGACGGCGTTCTCGCAAAGCAAGGGCACGCACATGGCGAGAGCGCTGACAGGCCTTGGTGGCAGGCCAGCAAGGGCCGTCTGGTCCTGTTCACCGGCGCCATGCTCGCCCTGGCTTGGACGATCAAGCTCAGCGTTCCCGCGCTGGCCTTCTGGGCATTCGTGGGCGCGACGCTGGTCGGGGTCACGCCGGTCGCCCAGCGCGCCATCGCGGCCGCGCGCGCCGGCATGCCGTTCACGATCGAGATGCTGATGTCGATCGCCGCTGCCGGCGCCCTGTTCATCGGCGCCGCGGAGGAAGGCGCCCTCGTCGTGTTCCTGTTCGCGGTCGGCGAGGTGCTGGAGGGCGTGGCGGCCGACCGAGCCCGCGCCGGCATCCGGGCGCTCGGCGAACTCGTCCCGAAAACAGCGTTGGTCGAGGAGAACGGCATCGCCCGAGACGTGCCGGCCGCCTCGCTCACGATCGGCCAGACAGTGCTGGTGCGACCGGGCGATCGCATCCCGGCCGACGGCGTCATCCTCTCCGGCACGTCCGGCATCGATGAGTCTCCTGTGACGGGGGAATCCTTCCCGAGCACCAAAGGGGCGGGGGACGGCGTCTTCGCGGGCTCGATCAACCGCGAGGCGGCACTCCGGGTGCGCGTCGCCAAGGCCGCCGAGGATAACACGATCGCGCGCATCATCCGCCTCGTCGAGGAGGCGCAGGAGGCGCGCGCGCCGACGGAGCGCTTCATCGACCGCTTCTCGCGCTGGTACATGCCGCTCATCGTCGGCCTCGCCCTCCTCGTCGTTCTGGTGCCGCCGCTCCTGTTCGGGGGGGCTTGGTCGACCTGGGTCTATCGCGGGCTCGCGCTCCTGCTGATCGGCTGCCCGTGCGCGCTCGTGATCTCGGTGCCGGCCTCGATCGCATCGGCCCTGTCGGCCGGCGCGCGCCGCGGCTTGCTGATGAAGGGGGGCGCCGTGATCGAGGCGGCGGCGAATACGCAGGTCATCGCCTTCGACAAGACAGGCACGCTGACCGAAGGAGCGCCGCGGGTGACGGACGTCGCGGTCTATTCCGGTAGCGAGGCTGAGGTGCTGCGGCTGGCTGCGGCCGTCGAGACCGGATCGAACCATCCGCTCGCCGTCGCGATCGTGGAGTGGGCCAGGACGACGGGCTGCCGGATCCAGCCCGCCGACGGGGTCAGGGCCGTTCCGGGTCAGGGCGTGACCGGCTCGCTCGGCGGGCAGGAGATCTTTCTCGGTGCTCCGCGCTTTGCCGAAGGCGGTACGACCTGGCCGGCCGGGGCGAGCGAGCGGAGCGCCGCGCTTGAAGCGGAGGGCAAAACCGTCACGGCGCTCGTGGTGGGCGGCCGTTTGGTGGGGCTGATCGCCCTGCGCGACGAGCCGCGTCTCGACGCGAAGTCGGCTCTTGCAGCCCTACAGGATCTCGGCATCCGTCCGATCATGCTCACAGGCGACAACGCGCGCACCGGTGCGGCGATCGCGAGCGCGCTCGGTCTGGAGTTCCGCGCCGAGCAGATGCCCGATGACAAGGTCGCGGTGATCCGGGCGCTCGGGGTGGGGGGCCGGGTCATGATGGTGGGCGACGGTATCAACGATGCACCTGCACTGGCGGCGGCGAGCGTGGGTATCGCCATGGGTTCGGGCACCGACGTGGCCCTGGAGACCGCCGACGGCGCGCTCCTGAGGAGCCACACCTACGACGTCGTGGAGATGATCCGCTTGGCGCGGGCCGCCATGGCCAACATCCGCCAGAACATCGCCGTCGCGCTGGGGCTCAAGGCGGTGTTCCTGGTCACGAGCGTGCTCGGGCTGACGGGCTTGTGGATCGCCATCCTGGCCGATACGGGGGCCACCGTGATCGTCACCGCGAACGCGCTGCGCCTGCTCGGGTTCTTCGGTTCCGGCGGCACGCAGGGCGGGGGCGACACGGCGCAGCCGAGCGAGGCTCTCGAGCCCGCGGCGTGAGCGCGTGCGTCCCTGCCCCGCAGTCCGGGCTCATCGCTGGAGGAGCGGCGGTTGGGCCGGTTCGCTGCCCCGAGGAATGCCGGCGCCGCGGCGAGCCATCAGGCCGTGATCGTCAGGGTGTCGACGCATCTTTTTGCTCCGCCGCCCGCGTCACCGGGACGCTGTGATCGTCCGCTCAGGAAAGAGGAACCGGAATGGGTGCAGGGCATGATCATGGAGCAACCCTCGGCGGCTCGGCCGCGGGGCGGCACCGCGGGCGCTTGGTCTGGGCGCTCGGGCTGACCCTGACCTACATGGCCGCCGAGGTGGTCGGCGGCTTGCTGACCGGCAGCCTCGCGCTCCTGGCCGATGCCGCCCACATGCTCACCGACGCAGGAGGTCTTGCGCTGGCACTCCTGGCGATCCGCTTCGGCGAGCGGCCCGCGACGCCGCAGCGGACCTACGGCTACCTGCGCGCGGAGGTGCTCTCGGCGCTGGCCAACGCCGTCGTGCTCCTCGTCCTCACAATCTACATCCTCTACGAGGCCTACCGCCGCTTCGTCGACCCGCCCGAGGTCATCGGCGGCCCGATGCTGGCGGTGGCGACCGTCGGCCTGGTGGTCAACCTGATCAGCATGCGCCTCCTGTCCGGCGGCTCGTCGGAGAGCCTGAACGTCAAGGGCGCCTACTTCGAGGTGCTCTCCGACATGCTCGGCTCGCTCGGGGTGATCGTGGCGGCGGTGATCGTGATGGTCACGGGCTGGCGGCTGGCCGACCCGATCGTGGGAGCCGGCATCGGCCTGTTTATCGTGCCGCGCACCTGGAGTCTGCTCAGCCAGGTCACCCATATCCTGCTGGAGGGCACCCCGCCCCAGGTTGACGTCGTGCTGCTGGAGCGCCGCTTGGCCGAGATCCCAGGCGTGGCCGGCGTGCACGACCTGCACGTCTGGACCATCACCTCGGGTCTCGACGCGATGAGCGGGCACTTGGTGGTGCCTGGGGCGGGTGACGCCGCCCGCGTGCTGCGCCACGCACGGCAGATCCTGGCGGACGAGTTCAAGGTCGATCACGTCACGATCCAGATTGAGGATGCGGCGCTTCGAACCGAGGAAAAGGCTCTGCGCATCTGAGGGACCTGAGCCGCTCGGCCTCCGCCGCCGATGGTGTGTCCCCGTCGCAATCCAGGAATACGGAACTTCGATGTCAGCTTGGGCCTACACGCTCATCCCAGCCCTCGCGACGGTACTAGGGGCCGCCGTCGCCGCCGTGCGTCAGCCTGGCCCGGCGGTCACCAGCGCCGTCCAGCATCTCGCCGCGGGCGTCCTGTTCGCCGCGGTCGCGGGCGAGATCCTGCCCGACCTCAAGCATCAGCAATCCCCGATCGCGGTGATCGTCGGCGGAGCCCTCGGTGTCGCCCTGATGCTCCTGGTCAAGCGCCTGGGAGAGAAGGCGAAGGGGTCGACCGGGCTCATCGCGACGGTCGGGATCGACATCCTGATCGACGGACTCGTCCTCGGCATCGGCTTCGCGGCCGGGGCGAAGCAGGGCCTGCTGCTGACGGGCGCACTCACGCTCGAGGTACTGTTTCTCGGGATCGCGGTCGCCTCCAAGCTGAAGCAAACGAGCGGCTCTGCGGGACGCGTGGTCGGTACCGTGGCCGGTCTCGCGCTCCTGCTGCCGGTGGGTGCGCTCCTGGGCACGCCGGTCGGTGCGCTGCCCGGGCCCTATCTCGCCGGCTTCTTCGCCTTCGCGCTCGTCGCGCTACTCTATCTCGTCACCGAGGAACTGCTCGTGGAGGCGCATGCCGTACCCGAGCAACCTTGGACCACCGCGATGTTCTTCATAGGTTTCCTCGGCATGCTGGTGATCGAGGAGATCGCCACTTGAGGCGCGCCGGCTCGCGCATCGGCGATCATGCTGAGGGCTGCCTGCGCCTATGGGGCGCACCGCGTAGTGCTATCGAGAAAGAACCGTCACGCCGATGAAGCTCACGGCCTTCAGCCTCTGGGAGGTGGCATCCCACCTCATCGATCTCGCGATCGCCTACGCCCTCGCGGCACCGATCGGGTGGGACCGCGAGCAGGAGGAGCGCTCGGCCGGCATCCGCACCTTTCCCCTCGTCGCGGTCGCCGCCTGCGGCTTCGTGCTGGTCGCGATCCGCGTGCTCGGTGCGGACTCGACGGGCCAGGCCCGCATCCTGGAAGGTGTGATTACGGGTGTTGGCTTCATCGGCGGCGGGGCGATCCTGAAGCATGCCGGGCGTGCCTCCGGCACCGCGACCGCCGCCAGCCTGTGGGCCACGGGCGCGCTCGGGGCGGCGGTGGGCTACGGGCTCTACGACATTGCGGCTATCCTGAGCCTCGTCACCTACCTGACGCTGCGCTACCTTGTGCCGTTGAAGCGGGCTGCGCGCCGCAGCGGAGATGAGCGGGACGAAGCTGATCCTGACGAGGCGGATGGACCTGCGGCGGCTCAGATCTCAGCCGGCTCGCGAGATCAGCCCGTGTCCGCAAGGCCAACGCGCTTCGAGCCAGAGTGTTGAAGTCACGCCACGACTTTGAGAAATCTCGATCTTCCCGCGAACCAAACCTTGTGTCCGGGTGCTGCCGATCGTAGATGAGGCTGCGATGGTCGTATTGCGGCATTCATGGATGAGTGGACCGGCGCGTCCTTGGCGTGCCGTCTTCGCTTGCCTTGTCGCGCTTGTGCTCGCGTTGTCCATCGTCGCCTCCGGCTCTTCCGCATCGGCAAGCCCGCTGCACAGCGACGGCGTGCTGCCGCTGTCATCGCAGCTGGCTCCGGGCGAACCAGGCTCGGACGACACATCTGGCGTAGGCATCCTGCTCCACGCCCACTGCGGCTGTCATCAGGTGATGCGGGCTGAACCAGTCGCGTTCGAGCCGGCCCGGATCGCGGATCGGATCGTTTACTCGATCCAGGTCGAGCCGGTCGCCTCCCGCCCTGCCCCCCCGCTTCGCAGACCACCCAGGGCCTAACTCGTCCCGTCGCTGAGGCGGATTGTGGTCGCTCGCGCCTTCTCCGGGTGCTGAGCGTTGGGGTCATGTGAGATTCGGGACTTTGGCCGCACGTCTTCGCAGCCGACTCCCAGAGGCCCGAGCTAGGTCAACGTCATGCGTGCGTTTCTTATTCTGATTGTTCTGGCAGTGGGTGTCGCGATCGGCGGTGCCGTCCCGCGCGTGTCTCAGGTCATCCAGGGAGCCTTGGCGGCGACGGGCCTGATGAAGACGGAGCCCGTTCCGGAAAACCCAGCGGCTCCGAAGGCCGAAGCCGAGAAGCCGGCCGGCGAGAAGGCGGAGGACCATGCCGCCGAGGGGCAGATCAAGATGTCGCCCGAGCAGATCACCAACCAGGAGATCGCGGTCGCATCGGTCGAGGGCGGTGTGCTCTCACGGCACCTGATGGCGCCCGGCACAATCACGCCGGACATCGACCGGGTCGCGCGGGTCCCCGCCCGGGTCGTCGGCACCGTAGCGGAGATGCTCAAGCGTCTGGGCGATCCCGTGAAGAAGGGCGAAGTCGTCGCCGTCCTCGACAGCCGCGAGGTGGCAGATGCCAAGAGTGAGTATCTGACGGCATCGGTGCGCGCCGAGTTGGAGAAGACCAACTACGACCGGCAGCAGGCGCTCTGGGATAAGCGGATCTCAGCCGAGGCCACGTTCCTTCAAGCACGAGCTACCTATTCCGAAACGCAGCTGCGCCTGAACCTAGCCCGGCAGAAGCTCTCCGCTCTGGGGCTCAACGCGGATGAGGTTGCGGCGGCGCAGAAGCGGGATGAGGCTACCCCGAACCAGTCGAGCCTGCGTCGATACGAGTTGCGCTCGCCGCTGACTGGACGCGTCGTTGAGCGCAAGGTCGACGTCGGGACGACGGTGGGCGGTCAGGGTGACCCGGCCGACCTCTACACAGTCGCCGACCTCTCCACAGTCTGGGTAGAGCTCGCGGTGCCGACCACGGATCTCGCCAAGGTTCGGGAAGGCGCGGAGGTTCTGATCGCCCCCCGAGACGAGGATGCGGGCCAGCGGGCAAAGGGCAAGATCATCTTCGTCAGCCCGATCCTGAACGCTGAGACCCGCTCGGCCCGCGTGATCGCGGCGCTGCCCAACCAGGATTTCAGCTGGCGGCCGGGCACCTTCGTCTCGGCCGAAATCCAGGTCGGCCAGGACAGCGCCAAGGTGAAGGTGCCCCGCGACGCACTCCAGAGCATGGGTAATGAGAAGGTCGCCTTCGTGCGCACCGCGGACGGCTTCGAGCGACGTGATGTCAAAACGGGCAAATCGGACGATGAGTCGGTCGAGATTATTGCCGGTTTGACCCCGGGTGAGGAGATCGCCGTTAAGAACACCTTCCTCCTCAAGGCTGAGCTCGGCAAGGGCGAAGCCGAGCACCACGACTGAGACGGGACGCTCGCCATGATCAGTCGCATCCTCGACTTCTCGGTCCACCAGCGCTGGCTCGTGGTGCTGCTGTCGCTGCTCGCCGCCGGCTTCGGTGTGTTCTCGCTGACCAAGCTGCCCATCGACGCGGTGCCGGACATCACCAACAACCAGGTGCAGATCAACACGGTCGCGCCCTCCTACTCACCCGTCGACATCGAGAAGCAGGTCACCTACCCGGTCGAGACCGCGCTCGCTGGCATCAAGGGGCTCGAATACACCCGCTCGCTGTCGCGCAACGGCTTCTCGCAGGTCACCGCCGTCTTCAACGAGAAGCTCGACATCTACTTCGCCCGGCAGCAGGTCGCCGAGCGCCTCAACCAGGTCAAGAGTGACCTGCCGCCCGGGGCCGAGCCGCAGATGGGCCCGGTCTCGACTGGCCTGGGCGAGATCTACATGTGGACAGTGAACTACAAGAAAGCCGGCGAGAAAGCGCCCGTCCTCGACGGTAAGCCGGGCTGGCAATCCGACGGCAGCTACCTGACCCCGGAGGGGCAGCGCCTCACGACCGAGCTGGAGAGATCAGCTTATCTCCGCACGATCCAGGACTGGATCATCCGCCTTCAGATCAAGACCGTCCCGGGCGTGGCCGGCGTCGACGGCATCGGCGGCTACGAGAAGCAGTACCACGTCCAGCCCGATCCCGCGAAGCTGACCGCCCTCGACCTCTCGTTCGGCGACGTCGCCCGGGCGCTCCAGGCCAACAACGCCAACCAGGGTGCGCGCTACCTGGAGGACAACGGCGAGGGCTATGTCGTGCGCGCGGCCGGACGCCTGGAGAGCATGGACGAGATCGCCAACGTCGTCGTCACCACCCGCGGCGGCGTTCCGGTGCGCATCCGCGACATCGCCGAGGTGCGGATCGGACGTGACCTGCGCACCGGCTCGGGCAGCGAGAACGGCCGGGAAGTCGTCGTCGGCACGGCCCTGATGCTGATCGGCGAGAACAGCCGCACGGTGGCGGCGGCCGTCGACGCCAAGATGAACGAGATCCGCAAGTCGCTGCCGCCCGGGATCGAGGTGCAGACGGTCCTCAACCGGACGCTGCTGGTCGAGGCCACCATCAAGACGGTGGCCCGGAACCTCGCCGAGGGCGCGACGCTCGTCATCGTCATCCTGTTCCTGCTGCTCGGCAATATCCGAGCCGCCATCATCACGGCGCTGGTCATCCCGGTCGCCATGCTGATGACCATGACCGGCATGGTCGAGGCGAAGATCTCGGCCAACCTGATGAGCCTGGGCGCCCTCGACTTCGGCCTCATCGTCGACGGCGCCGTGATCATCGCCGAGAACTCGCTCCGGCACTTGGCGGAGAAGCAGCACGAACTTGGGCGCAAGCTGGAGCTCGAGGAGCGGCTCGCCACGGTGCGGGCCTCGGCCGAGGAGATGATCAAGCCGTCGCTGTTCGGGCAGGCCATCATCATCCTCGTCTACGTGCCGCTCCTCACCTTCACGGGCGTCGAGGGCAAGATGTTCGAGCCGATGGCGCTGACCGTCATCATCGCGCTGGTCGCGGCCTTCGTTCTCTCGCTCACCTTCGTGCCGGCCATGATCGCCATCGTGATCACCGGCAAGGTCACCGAGACGGACAACCTCATCATCCGGGGGTTCAAGGCGGCGTATCGCCCGGCCCTGGCCGGGGCTGTGCGGGCCCCGATGGCGTTCATCCTAGGCTCGCTCCTGCTGCTCGCCGGGGCCGGCGTGTTGTTCACCCGGCTCGGCGCGGAGTTCATCCCGACGCTCGACGAGAAGAGCATCGCCATGAACGCGCTGCGCATCCCCTCGACCTCGCTGTCCCAGTCCCAGGCCATGCAGCTCAAGATCGAGCAGGCGGTCTCGAAGTTCCCGCAGGTGGCCTACGTTTTCTCGAAGACGGGTACGGCCGAGGTCGCCTCCGACCCGATGCCGCAGAACTCCTCGGACACCTTCGTGATCCTCAAACCCCAGGAGGAGTGGCCGGACCCAGAGTTGTCCAAGGCCGAGCTGCAGGAGCAGATTGAGAAAGCCGCCGGCGCCTTGGCCGGCAACGTGTTCGAGTTCTCGCAACCGATCCAGCTGCGCTTCAACGAGCTCCTGGCCGGTACCCGTGGCGACCTCGCCGTGAAGGTGTTCGGCGAGGAGTTCGAGCCGATGCTCAAGGTGGCCAACCAGATCGCGGCCATCCTGAAGGGGACGGCGGGCGCCGAGGACGTCAAGGTCGAGCAGACGCAGGGCCTGCCCTTCCTGGAGATCAGGATCAACAAGGCTGAGGCCGCGCGCTTAGGCCTCAGCACGGGGGCGATCCAGGAGGTGATCGGCGCGGCGATTGGCGGGCGGGAAGCCGGCGTGGTGTTCGAGGGCGACCGGCGCTTTCCCATCGTGGTGCGCCTGACCGACAAGGTCCGCGAGGATCGCGAGGCGCTGGAGAACCTGCCCGTCGCGCTCCCGCCCGGCCCGAACGGGCGGGCCGCCTCGGTGCTGCTGAAGCAGGTGGCGAGCTTTTCCGTCACGGAGGGGCCGAACCAGATCAGCCGCGAGAACGGCAAACGCCGCGTCGTCGTGACCGCCAACGTGCGCGGGCGCGATATCGGCTCGCTCGTGGCCGAGGCGCAGGCCAAGGTTGCGCAACAGGTGCAGCTGCCGGCCGGCTACTATGTTGCTTGGGGCGGGCAGTTCGAGAACCTCGCCTCGGCCCGGCAGCGCTTGATGATCGTGGTTCCGGTCTGCTTCTTCCTGATCTTCCTGTTGCTCTATTCGGCGCTTGGCTCACCGCGGGACGCGCTCCTGGTGTTCAGCGCGGTGCCCCTGGCGCTGACCGGCGGCATCGCGGCCTTGTGGCTGCGCGGCATGCCGTTCTCCGTCCCGGCCGCGGTGGGGTTCATCGCCCTGTCGGGCGTGGCGGTGCTCAACGGCCTCGTGATGCTGACCTTCATCAAGCAGCTCATCGCCGAGGGGCGGCCGAAGCGCGAGGCGATCCTGGAGGGCGCCATGACCCGATTGCGGCCCGTGGCGATGACCGCTCTGGTCGCCTCGCTCGGGTTCGTGCCGATGGCCTTGGCTACTGAGACGGGGGCTGAGGTGCAGCGGCCGCTCGCCACCGTGGTCATCGGCGGCCTGATCAGCGCGACCCTACTGACGCTTATCGTGCTGCCGGCGCTCTACGCGCGCTTCGGCGGCAAGGAGACCCCGAAATCCTCCGTGAAGGACGCGACCAGGGATCGCGCCTATCCGCCGCTCAGGCCGGCCGCGGAGTGAGGCGATCATGTCCCCTCAGAAGCCCCTACGTCTTGGGCGAAGTCACAGATCCGGTCCGGACCGTGCCGCATCAGAAGGCCGGGCGGGTTCGAGAGGGATCCGCCCCATCTTCGCGATGGCACTGCTCTCGCTGGGCAGCACGGCCTTGGCGCAGGCCGCGGAGGCTCCATTTGGGTTGTCCTGGGGGCCTGTGACGACGGTGCCGAAGCCGTCTATGGCGGATCGGGAGGCCAACATCACGGCCCTGTTCTACTTTCATGGGCAGCCGCCGGCTTCCGGGCCGGACACGCAGCAGGTCGTCCTTGAGATCTGCCGGGACGAAGGCCTGCAGCAGGTCATCTGGGTCAGCCGAGACTTCCCGGAAGCCGAACTCTCCGCACGCTACGAGCCCATCTACCAGGAAGGGGTCCGGCGCCACGGCGAACCCGTCAAGGATGGTAGACCGGAGACTGTGGTCTGGTCCGGCGGACACACGCTCCTGGCAGTTCGTTCCGTCGATGGCGGCCGCAAGCGGCTGATCATGATCGCCACCGGCGATCAGTACGAAAAATGCTCCGCGGCGCACGAAGCCGGCGCGGGCCATCCTGCCACCGTTCACACCTCCGCCTTGCACAAGGCGACGACCCCATGATGCCTATGCCGCCTCGCCGAACCGGTTCGCATGCCCCGAGTTCGCAGAGGGAGGACGATTGCCACCTCCAGAGCGCATTGCTCGTGCCAGACGGGCTGCCGGTGAGGCATCGGCCCGTTGCCATGGGATTAGCCGCGCTGACGGCGATCGGGGCAGCGGCCATCTGCGTTCGGGCCGAGACGCTGGAGAGCGCTCGTGCGGGTCTACAGTGTCAATCCGCAGGCCAATACGGGCTGCGCGGGTGTGCGGGCGACCGACGAGACCATGGCCTGGGTGCGGGCAGGCTACCGCCCGACCGTGGCCGTCCAGGCCGGCATAGGGGTTTCGTCGGCGGAAAGAACCTGGCCGGCAGGGGCTTGAAGCAGACCACACGTCCGAGTGGGGCGGCGCTCACCGTAAACCAAACCCTGTTCAACGATGTTCAGATCGGCAACAGCAGCCGGCGCGCGGAGTCAAACGTGCTCAGCCAGTGCGAGACCCTGCGCTTCACGGAGTTACCCCGCTGTTCAACGGGCACAGGCTTATTCGATCAGGTCAAGGATCTCTGGACGGCGTGCGACCGACGGATGGCTGCCGAGGAGCAGAGCAAGGTAATGCAGGCCAAGGTCGAGAGGCTGGTCTCGGACGCCGGCGTTGAAATTTGCTCCGATAGAGCGCCCTTCTCTGCCCGACGGGAATGCTGAAGGTGCAGGCTGGCAAGAGCACGACAGGCTTCTTGTATGCCAAGAGCCAAACCGATCTCATACACACTCAGGTGTCGGCCAGCCGGCAAGTCCGTGGCCAATGGCTCTCGGGGACTTTCCGCATGCTGGTCGATGCCTGTCTTCTGGATGACCCAAAATGGTATGTCCCACTTTCGGAGGCACTCGTACCAAGGCCCGGCGAATGCATTCTCGACTGTGGCCCTGGAAGCGCCTTGCGCGCATTGTATTATGCGGATCGCTTCCCAGACACCGAATTCACTGCGGTGGAGTTCAATCGGCGTCGGATCGCGAAAGCGTTCAAGCGCGCATCTAGCATGAACTTACCCAACTACAAAGCTATGACGTTCGAGGATGCGAGAAGAACGCCGTTCAGTGCAGGTCAGTTCGACAAGGCCATGTTGGTTCTCAATTTACATGGTCTTGAACCGGAGGACAAAATCAATAACTTGCGAGAGCTTCGTCGGATCGTTCGAAGGGGCGGCATCGTCTTAGCGGCGGACATCGACCGGCCGAAGGCCTCGCGAGAAGATGTGATCTTGCGAATCACCCAGCTGCTCTATGGTGCGGAGGCGACCAGATCCCATACGTCGGGGACATGGCCGAAGTTCCTGTCGGAGGCGGGCTTCACGGGCGTGCGCCGCGTATCGGAGCATCCCATCTGGATCGGCCGAATGGCCCTGGTCCGCAGCCGGAAGCAGTGAGATCATGCAGTCGAGCAGGTGAACGCTTCAAAAGGATACCGTGCGAGTTCAATCATGGCTGGAAGGTAGGCTCTGGTTTCGTCTGGTTGCCTCTCGCCGATGAGCCTGACTCGCATCACGCACTCGGCTGCTGCGTTCGTCGCGCAAGTTTATCCGCTGGTCATTCAGAAAGCGCTTGTCCAGATTTGTGGGAAAGATAAGAAAAGATCGTCAGGAGCCCTTCAGACTCAACATCAACATGCGGTCGAATGCCTTCGTGATCGCTATATTCAGGGAATGGTCTCGGCTGACCTCGCTGGCCTTGAGCATTTCCTGCTCGAGGCTGACGGAGCTTGAGGTCGAAAGCGCGTCCCAGGCATCGGAAGCCTTGATCTTCGTTGCGCTAAATGGTGGGTCTGCTGCGTTCAGGTGGCCGCTTGCTGTCGTCGACAGGCTAGCCGTAGCCGTGCGGGCCATGACTTCGGCGAAGGGCAGGACGTCACGCGCTTTGTAATCCGGTGTATTCGCGTTGGCGACATTGCCAGCAATCATGGACTGACGGACCGCAAGGTAGCGAGCCTGCTGCGACACAAGATCAAAGAGATAGACGCCTGTCACTTCAAACTCCAATCCGCATCTCCGGGACTTCAAGGCCTATGAGTGCAGCCTTGTCCGAAGCTGGCGAAGCTTGGTGCGAGTGGCAGCCCTGGTGGAGTTTGCCGATGCGCCTTGAAGGTAATTACCCACGGGGTATGTCCGGGCGCGAGTTGGCGCGTGCCGCTTCGCCTCGCATCGCGTGGACCTCACCCTCTTGCGCAGGTTGGATTTCGCTGATTCCTTCGTGGGATGGGCCGCAGCGATCTTGAGCGGTTGAGCCGCGAGGAACTGATCGAGCTGGTGCTGCGGCTGCAGCGACCGGAGAAGACCTCGCGCACCTCCTCGAAGCCGCCGGCGACCGATCACAAGGACCGGCGCGAGCAATCCAGGCCCGGTGGCGCCAAGCCTGGTCACGAGGGTCACAGCCGCGTCATGACCGACGATCCCGATGCGGTGGTCGATCATCGCCCCGACCGCTGCTCGTGCTGCGGTGGCGCTCTTCACAGGGAGCTGTCGGCCGAGGTCGTCAGCCTGTCTGAGCGGATCGAGCTGCCGGAGGTCGCACCGGTGGTGACGCAGCATCGGCGTCTTGCCGTGCACTGTCCGTCCTGCGGAGCACGGATGGTCGCGCCGGTGCCGGAGGCGGCGCGCGACACCCCGTTCGGGCCACGGCTGCATGCGGTGGCGACCTATCTCAAGACCTTCCAGGCGCTCTCCTACGAGCGGCTGCAGGCGGCGCTGTCCGACCTGTTCGGACTGAGGCTCAGCCAGGGCGGCCTGATGAACCTGCTCCGCCGTGCGCAGGGCCGCTTCCATTCCGGTCGCGAGGCCGCCGTCGCGATGCTGCGCCGTGCCGCCGTCGTTGCGTCGGACGAGACCGGCGTGGGCATCCAAGGCAGCAACGCCTACCACTGGGTCTTCCACTCGACTGACGCGGTGGTGCACACGGCCTCCCCGACGCGGGGCGCCGTCGTGGTGCGGGCGATGATGGATGGGCACCGGCCCTCGGTCTGGATCTCGGACCGCTACACCGCCCAGCAGGGCCATGCGGCCCAGCACCAGACCTGCCTCGCCCATCTCGCCCGCGACGTCGCCTACGTCGTCGAGACCAGCGACGACCCTGTGCCCTGGCGCCTGCAACTCTGGCTGCAATCCGTGTTCGCGCTGGCCGAGCGCGTCACCGACTTGGCCACTTCGACGCGGGCCGCCAAGCGCCGAACTTTGGAGCGGCAGCTCGGCGCCATCCTCGCCGAACCAAGCCGCTGCGACCTGACGCGCGGTCTGCAGGCCAAGATCGGCCGCGCCCGCGACCAACTTCTGGTCTTCCTCGCCCATCCCGGCCAGGTCGAGCCGACCAACAACGGCTCGGAACGGCTGCTGCGCCCGACCGTCGTCCAGCGGAAGATGACCAACGGCTACCGCGCCATGTGGGCCGCCGAGGGCGAAGCCGATATCCGAACCGTCGTCGATACCGCACGCCTCACAGGCGCCAGCCCCTTCGGCACCATCCTCAAGACCGTCGGCGCCTGAACACAGCCACTACGGGCGTGAGTAATTACTGCCGTGGAGAACCTGTCCCATAGCGCGTCCCTCCATGCGGCATCAGTTGTATCACCACACAGCGGGACCAAACATCTCTAGTGAGCCGTTGCGATGCCATCGCCTCGACGGCCGATCGTTCGTGGGAAGGTCTTGACGTAGATATTACGGTTGAGGCGCTACGGTATGCCGGGGCGCTCGAGCGGGGCTGGGCAAAAACCTGGGCCGGGGCGGGGCGCTTCGGTTGACGTTCGATGAACGCCACTTCAAGATCATGAGATGAACCGAACGAGTATTCCGATCCTGAGCGTCACGTCGGCGATTGGCATTCTGTTATCAAGTCCTGCTACGGCCGATACCGTCAAGATCGTTGGCCTTGGCGCCTCGACCTGCGCCCACTTCAATCAGGAGATAGGAGAAAATCCTGCGCTTCAGCGTGATTACTTCGCATGGGCACAGGGCTTCATGAGCGGAGCGCTTATCCGGGCTCCTCAGGGCGTGGACGAGGGACTTGATCTCACGCCTCCATCCTTTCCGCTGCAGGAGCAAGTAGATTTCCTGCGAGCCTTCTGCGCCAAAAATCAGGACCAGGACTACATGGACGCGGCGCGCGCTTTATATCGCCGCCTCCGTGGTCCAAAAACTTAGTTTCAGCTCGCAGGTATTGGATATTTTGATGCACCGGTACCAAGCTTGTTTTTACATCGCGTACGCGGCGCGGGCAATATCTGCCGACTTCCCGATCAGCCGTCCTCAGTGACGCTCTTCATGGTGCGTGCTACGTTCGTGACCTTCACGACGCTCCTCGTGGCGCCCTTCCCGGCGCTCTTGGTGGCCGCCATCGCGGTGCTCCTCCACGACGTGGGGCCCGTGTGAGCCTCCCGGCACCTGCACCCCGCCTGGATTGACGTCAATGTGCTGAGCCATGGCTGCCGCCGGTGCGAGCGTAAGCGCTGCGGTCAACAGCAAAACCGTAGGCATTTTCATTGTCATCACGACCTCCCTTAGTCTTAGCCGCGAGCACTAACGCTCAAGTTCGAATTGGGATCCCGATCCTCACTGACGCCGAGCGGATATCCCGATACACTCTGGATTACGGCGAGGACCTAGCAGGCGCCTCCGTGACGTCGGCAGTCGCGACGATGCTGGGCGGCCGTGCCACGTTTTCACCGGACGCTCCCCGCTCTGCCTTGTTCCGGGGCGCTCTCATCAACACCGGCTCGGTCGCGCCGACCGTGGCGCGCATGGTCCGCTTGGGAGCGAAGCAGGGTCAGTGGCCCTGTCCTCCGTAACCGCCATGGCCGCCGGAGGAGCGTCTGTGACCTCCTCCATACCCAAAGCCGCGACCAGAACCTCCATGGCGGCCGTAAGAGCGTCCATGGCCCCCGGAATAGCCGGGCCGACCGAAGCCGCCGTGGCGGCTGTAGGATCCGCCGTGCCCACGGGATTGGCCATAGCCATGACCCTGAGCGGCGGCCGGGTCCGACAGCGACACGAAGCCGATACCGACCGCCAAGGCGAACAGACCGGCGGTCAGGGCCGCTCCGAAGCGAGGCGCATCTGTCATGTGCATTGTCTCCTGATGAACGGCACGGGCATCGTGTCGTCGTGTCCTCAGGCTAGGCGTGCGCCTTTGAACTGCACCTGAACGGAATGTGCGACCGCCGGACAGCTCGCGCTTGCGGCCACACCGGACGCACAGCCGCAACATGCCCGCCCAACGGATGCCACTTGCCGGCGTTAGCTCCGCGCAACACGGCAGGAGCCACGCATGACGGCCGACGACCTCGACAAACGGGCTGAGCTGACGATCTGGCTTGGAGCAGGGACGGCACAGACCCGACAGGGCCGGGCGTTCGCAACCTTGCGCGAGGCGCTCTCCGCGGCTGTGGACGCGCTGCACGACTCGGAGGCGAGGCCCTGGATCGTGACCGAAGAGGGCGACATCCTCTCGCCCCACTGGATCCGGGCGAACCGCGATGTGGCGCGCCGCCATTGAGGCGAACACCGCGTGGACCGTGCTCAACGGTCGGAACGCTGATGCAAGGGAGGACGCTGGACGTCATGGCCGAGATTGTCAGGTTGCCCGGCCGGTCCACACGCGACACCGGGGCCCTCCAGGACCCGCCAGCCGCCACCCGGCGGCCCCGCAGGTGATGGGTGCGCTGGGCTTGCGCCTCGTCGGTGCGATGACGCTTGCCGGCCTGACCTCGGCCTGCCTCGTCGGACCGGACTATGCGCGTCCCTCGGCCGAGACCCCGCTGGCTTTCAAGGAAGCCTCCGGCTCCCCTGAGCCAGGTTGGCGGGCGGCCAGGCCGAGCGACGCGGTCCCGCGCGGCGACTGGTGGTCGGTCTTCCGCGATCCGGTCCTCGACGGCCTGATCCGCGCCATCGACGTCGACAACCAGACCCTGCGCCAAGCAATCTCTCGGTACGAGCAGGCCAGAGCCGTGGTCCGGCAGGCGCGCGCCCAGCTCTTCCCGACCATGATCGGTGCACCCAGCATCCGGCAATCCGGGAGTGGCAACGAGGCAGAGACCACCCTGACCCTGCAAGGCTCGGCCAGTTGGGAGCTCGACCTGTTCGGCCGCATTCGCCGCCAGATCGAGAGCGGCACGGCCTCCGCTCAGGCCAGCGCTGCCGGCCTCGCGCTCGTGCGCCTCACGAGCCAAGCGGAACTCGCCACGAACTATTTCCAGCTGCGCTATCAGGAGTCGCTCCGGCGGCTCCTGAACGACACCGTCGCGGGCTACAAGCGCAGCCTAGCGATCACCCAGAACCAGTACGCGGCCGGTGTCGCCGCCCGCTCGGACGTGATCACCGCGCAGACCCAGCTCCAGACAACCGAGGCCTTGAGCATCGCGGTTGAGCTGGACCAGGCGACCTTCGCGCATGCCATCGCGGTCCTGAGCGGCCGGCCTCCCTCGGAGATCACGATCCCACGCGGGCAACTCGCCGCACGGCCGCCCAGCATACCCGTGAGCGTGCCCTCGACGCTGCTGGAGCGGCGCCCGGATGTGGCCCAAGCCGAGCGCTTGGTGCAGGCGCAGAGCGAGCAGATCGGCGTCGCTGTGGCGGCCTTCTACCCGAGCGTGAGCCTGTCGGGTTCAGGGGGCCTCTCCGGCGATCCGACCGCTGCGCTGTTTGCGGCCGAGAACCAGTTCTGGTCGGTGACCGGGGCCGCAACGGAGGTCTTGTTCGACGGCGGCGCCCGCTCGGCCGCCCAGCAGGCGGCGCGGGCCGCCTATGAGGCGGCCGTCGCGATGTACCGGCAGACGGTGCTGACGGCGTTCCGTGAGGTTGAGGACGGCTTGGCAGGAGTGCGCATTCTGGCACGGCAGCAGGTGGTGCGGCAGGCTGCCGTGGCGTCCGCCAGCCGCGCCGTGGAGATCGCGCTCAACGAGTACCGGGCGGGCACACAAAACTACACCACGGTGGTGACCGCGCAGGCGCTGGAGTTGAGCAACCGCGTCGCAGCACTGCAGGTCCAGGCCAGCCGCTTCACCACGGCCATTGCGCTGATCCGGGCCTTAGGGGGTGGCTGGGACACGCGCAGTCTGCCGACGCGGCAGGAGGTCATCGCGGCTCGCCTGCCAGTCGACAGCGGGCAACCCCTGCGCGTAGACGAGTGAGCCCTCGGCCATTTGTGCATCGCGTTCTTGGGCGGCAAATCTTGACCGTAAGGCAGGAGATCAGGTGGTGCGCCCGAGGCGATGAGCTTCAAGATACTGGTGCGGGACGGCAGACCAGCGACTGGCGTAGCGTCATCAAAGTGGGGCTATGCATGAGGATCTGCCCTGCGCCGGCGGCGTGTGTCCCAAGAATGATCGTCCCCATGCAGCCCTTGCAGCGTCCCCTCGTCCTATGGCTGGCCCTGGCTATGGCTACCCAGGCGGCATGGGCCCAAACGCCTCCCGAGGAGGCGGCACGGATCGCGTTCGAACCGAACTTCCGTGGCCGACCCGGGGGTGCCGGCAACGATCCCCAGACCTCGGTGGCGCAGCCCGACTTCTCGGCCAGGCCTTCCGCTAACCTGAACACCTCGATCCAGGATCCGCTGGAGCCGTACGGCGATCCATTTGGTGCCCGCAGCTTCCTGAGGACGAGGGGTATCGCGTATAGCCTCACCTATGTCGGCGAGAGCTTCGGCAACGTCACCGGCGGCGCACGGCGCGGCGGCATCGCCGCGGGCCGTCTCGACTTCCAGTTCGATGCCGACCTGGACACCCTGATGGGTTGGCACGGCGCGGCTTTCCACACCAACCTCTACCAGATTCACGGCACCGGCCTGTCACGCTATTTCGTCAACAACTTCATGTCGGTCAGCGCGATCGAGGCGCTACCATCCTCGCGCCTCTACGAACTCTGGGTCGAGCAGAGGTTTTTCGACGGCCAACTCGGGATCAGGGTCGGCCAACTCGCGACCGACACGGAGTTCGCGGTCAGCCAAACCGGAACCCTGTTCCTCAATTCGACCTTCGGCTGGCCCAACATCATGGCCTCCGTCATTCCGAGCGGCGGACCGATCTATCCGCTTGCCGTTCCGGCCGTGCGGGCGAAGTACGTGCCGAACCGGAATTTCTCGCTGCAAGCCGGCATCTACGATGGTGACCCGGCGGGACCGCTGCGCCCCGACAACCGCCCCGATCCGCAGCGGCGCAACCGCACCGGCACGAATTTCCGCACGAACGACCCTGCCCTGGTGATCGCGGAGGCCGCGTATGCCTACGGCCTCGAGGCCGACGACAACGTCGAGCCGGGCACCGTGACGCTCGGCGGCTGGCATCATTTCGGTCGCTTCGGCAGCCCACGCTTCGATCGGAGCGGAGGCTCGCTTGCGAACCCATCCAGCAGCGGCCTTGCGCGCCGCTTCCGGGGCAATAGTGGCATCTACGGCATCGTCGATCAGACCATCTACCGGGAGCCCGACGACCCGAACGATGGCGCCAGCGTGTTCGTGCGCCTGTCCGGTTCGCCCTCGGGTCGCAATCTGCTCGACCTCTACCTCGATGCCGGGATCGGCTATAAGGGTCTGCTGCCCGGCCGTTCGGACGATACGATCGGCATAGCTTTTGCTGTCGAGCGCATCTCGAAGAGCGCTCGAGGATTTGATCGCGACACCCTTCTGTTCGGTGGCGCGCCTAGCCCGAGGCGCAGCAGCGAGGCCTTGCTGGAGGTCAGCTACCAAGCCATCCTCGGGCCCGGCGTTACCGTGCAGCCGGACTTCCAGTACGTGTTCCGGCCAAGTGGCGGCATCGCTAATCCGCGCGACCCGTACGGGCGGCGGATCCGGAATGCGGCCGTGTTTGGCCTGCGCGCGACAATCCGCTACTGAACGGCACTTGCGATGCCGATTCGTCGTGCGCGCATGATGTCGTCGGCGAGTCCAGGCAGCCCAGGGTGTCAACACGAGGGATCTCACGATCGTGTCGCACCAGCCATTGGTGGCGGACAGCTCGGCGTCCGGGTTGTCGGAGTGTAAGTCTTCGATGGCCGTCAGCGCGGTTGCCTTGGCGACATCGGCCGCTTGTCTCAGGACGAGCAGGACCTCATCCTCGGGGATCCCTTGGCTGACACTTCGTTCTTCACCTCCTGCGCGTAGAAGCGAAGGTCTCCCCGCTTGCCGGCCGTCTCGGCCAGGAAGGAGGGATCGCGCGCGGCGCAGACATTTCCCTCCATCAGCATGAGACCGGCCGGCGCGAGCAATCGCGTCAGCATGCCGAGATCTAAAGATGCTGCCAGGTTGTTCGTGGGCACGGCGGTCAGGCCAGCGAGAGCCACGGCGGCAACGATGTGCTTTGAGAGCTTGCAGCGCATCAGCATTATCCTGAACATTTTTGCCTCAAGACCCAAAGCCGGAATCAGTGAGACCGACTCTGCGCCATTGGTCTTGTGCTCAGCGCCACATGCGCGACCGCTATGCCGTCAGTTTGTCCGACATCGTTGTACGTCACGAATCGCCAAGCTGCGACTCACTCTCCCGCCAGCACTTGCCCGAGCTGAAGTTTGAGTGTCGCTCAAGCCACGACCATTTGCGCCCGATGATAGTTCAACGATACTCGATCAGAAGCCAAGCATCGGCACAATGCCCCACTCCTACCCCTGGGAACCTTGCTGCGCCACCGCCGTTAATTCACGACTGCCCAGGCCTGCTCAAGAGGGGTGCGGCGAGCTACCATCCGGCAGATGACCTATGTCCCTGGGTGATGCTCAATGAGGAAAATGTGCCATGCACGTCAGGTTCAGAGTGGCCCGTATCACCGGTTACGCCGCGCTTGCGTTGCTGACCGGTAGCTTTGTGGGATCTATCCCGGCAGCTGCGCAGCACCATGGCGGTCATGGCGGGTTCGGTGGTCATGGCGGGTTCGGTGGTCACGGCGGGTTCGGTGGTCACGGCGGGTTCGGTGGTCACGGCGGGTTCGGTGGTCATGGGCTGCGCCATGGCTACTACGGTGGGCACGGGGGCTATGGAGGCCATTATGGCTACCGTCGCCACGGCCACTTCGGTTACGGTGCAGCGGGTCTGCTCGGTGGTTTTGCGCTCGGAGCTTTGGCCGCGAGCCCGGCCTACTACGGATACGGCTACCCTGCGGCTTACGGGTATGGTTATCCGGCCTATTACGGCGGTGACTGTCACCTCGTGCGGCGGCGCTTCATCGGAGCTTATGGCGGAACCTACATCCGCCGGGTTCGCGTCTGCGACTAGACCTCGGCAGAGCCTCAGCGTACGGTCAAGCGAACTTGATCAAATTATGATGCTGGAAAGCACGCGGACGCGTCGAACCGCGGCCAGCACAGCCAGTCGATCGAGCCGTCGCGCGCCACGAGCGCGGCCGCCTCGCAGCCGCCGATCAGGGCATAGTCCTCGATCCGGGAAGGCATGGCCGTGGCCTGCGATAGGCACTCAGGTCTTCCGGACCTTTTCCTCTTCCTGCAGGACCTCGTTCTCGACCTGCACGGTGACGTGGCGCGTGTCGAACTCGGCCGCCATGACCTGCTGCACCGCCTTGAGGATGCGCGCGGCCTCGGCCATGTCGGTCACGACGACATGCGCGCTCATGGCGTCGATGCCAGAGCTGATCGAGCGCACGTGCAGGTCGTGGACGGAGCGCACGCCCGGGATCGCCAGCAACTGGCGCTCGACGATGCGCGTGATCAATGACGCGACTTGCGAGCCCTTGACGCCGTGCGCAGCCTCGTAGGCATCCAGCGGTTGAGCCCGCGCGCCCTGTGCCTGCGCTCCAGGTGCGGCCAGAGCGAGCATGAGGAGGCCGGCAACGGGGGCGTGGTGGTAGGCATTCGGCATCTGCGATCTCACGGACGAACCTTCCTCAGCAGCGTTCGGGTTGGCGGGTGCGATCCACGCCATGGTACGCCTGCAACCGCCTTCCTTACCAGCCCGGCTTGTCGCAGTGTCGCCGGCCGTGCTCGCGCTCGGAACTGCCCCCGACACCGGATCCAAGTCTGAACGCACAGCAGAGCGTAGAGTGCCGCCAAGCCGGATTTGCGTCCAACGTTGCACGGGAGAGCCGCCGTCGCGAACCGTCCAATCACTCCTGCGTTAAGGCCGCACAGCTTTGCGGCTGCCCACCAAGCTACAGGAGACGCCATGTCCCGGATCGCCCTTTCCCTCGCTCCGCTCCTCTTCCTTTCCGGATTTGCTGCGGCCCAGACGAGCCCGCCTACCCAGGCGCCGGCCCCTGCGGCTGCCCCTCCGGGTGCTGCGCAACCTGCCCACGGCACGACCGGTCACAAGGAGCGTGAGCACGAAGGTTTGCAGACCGCCAAGGTCTCGCTCGCCCAGGCGCTCGACACGGCCGAGAGCAAGGGACCTGGTCGCGCGATCGAGGCGGACTTCGAGAGCGGGAACGGCAAACCGTACTTTGAAATCAAGGTGCTCGGCAGCGATGGTAAGCTCACCGACCACCACATCGACGCGACCACGGGGCAGGTGACCAAGAGCGACAACCACCCGATCGAGAGCTACTTCATCCGCCTGAAGCCGTCCGACGTGCAGAACGCCCCCACGAGCCTGAAGCAGGCGGTCGCGACCGCCGAGCAGAAGGCAGGCGGCAAGGCGGCCGAGGCCGAGGTCGAGCGTGAGGCCAGCAGCGTGCAGTACAAGATCACGGTGATGACCGGCAGCCAGTCGCAGAAGATCAGGGTCGGGGCGGACGGAAAGATCATGCCGAGCAAGTAGGTCGGCAGGGCTGGGCGGAGTTGTCGGCTCCGCCCGGACCGCTCCGATCAGCGGGCCGTAGACGGGACGCGGCTCTCGTCTGCCGATGGCTCCAGGTCGGTTCGTGTGCCATCCGAGAGATCCTCAGACGGCTGACCGGTGAGAGCGCTGCGCACCAAGGCCACAAGGCGGCGTCCGTTGATCAGGAACAGAAGGCCGGCTAGGCCGAGATAGACCCAGGCGAGCCAGGTCAGCGTCGCGATCGTGCGCGCCTCGTCGTTGCGGTAGACGAAGGCGAGCCCGACCTGCACGGCAAACAGCCCGGCCAGAGCCAGCGCGGACCAGAGGCCGAGGCGCAGGCGCAGCAGGAGCGCGATGCCGAGCAGCGACTGGGCCGCTGTCAGGAAGAACTCCTCGCCCTGGCGCGCATCGAGCGGCAGGGGGCTCATCGCGCCCGCGCCGACGCTCAGGGCGAGCGGCAGCATGCCGACGAGCAGCGTCCACTGGTTGATCTTGTCGCTGATCATGGCGATCAGCCCGTCGCCGGCGCGGTTGGCCAGCACGAACAGCACCGCCACCGAGATGGCCGGCGCCTCGCTGGCCAGGGGCGCCAGCCACTGGATCAGCAGAAACTCGTTGAGCCCGATCGCCCGGCCGGTGCCCACCATGGCCTCGGCGAAGGGTTCGGCCGAGGCGAGGATGACGCCGCAGGCCACGGCCACCAGAGCCCCGATCGCGGCCCATTGCTGGCCGGGAGACAAGGCGTTTAGAGCGGCAGCTGGCCCCGGCTCCTCCGCCTCGTCCGGATTGTCGCTCTTCTGAAGGTTGCGCACGCGCCAGACGTAGGCCGCAAAGATGGCCGCGAGCACGGCGAAATCCACGACGGAAATGCTGCGCTTGAACAGGATCACGAAGGCGTAGAGGCTGGCAAGCAGCAGGAAGCCCATCTCGACGGCATTGACAGGGGCAAGATCGACCGCGCGGTGCCGGTCCTTCGTCCAATGCAGGAACACCATCAGGGGCCAGGCCAAGCCGACGAGCAACCGGTTGGCGCCGGTCATGTTGGCGGCGGCGTAATGAACGTATTGCGACCCCGGACCCTCGAGCCCGGCCTTGTAGGCTTAATAGAGATCGACCGCGTATTCCGGCAGCACGGTCACCAGGGCGACCACGGCCAGGATCAGGCCTTGCGCGATATGCTGCTCGGCCGTCTCCGCTCCCCAAGACAGCAGGAAGCCCGCCGCCAGAATGGCGCTGCCGAAGGCGGCGGCATCGAGGACCGGGCTGGGCC
Organism: Methylobacterium ajmalii; assembly: GCF_016613415.1. Taxonomy (GTDB): domain Bacteria; phylum Pseudomonadota; class Alphaproteobacteria; order Rhizobiales; family Beijerinckiaceae; genus Methylobacterium; species Methylobacterium ajmalii. The sequence goes on from NZ_JACWCT010000142.1 coordinate 64,235, forward strand.
GCCAGCCCGTCGCGCGCAGCAGGAGGGCCGGGAGGGTGGCCATGACCGCGACGGCAACCAGGATCAGAAAGCGTTTCACGCGAACTCCTCTACGTCATGTCACGGCCTGCCTGTTCGCGTTCCGCTGAAGCGAGCGTCGCGCGATCACGCCGGCAAAGGACTGTTTCTGCCGCGCCTCAGCCCCGAACGCCGCTCCGGCGTCCGAAGGTGGCGACACGATAGAGGTAGAGCACGAGCGCCAGGACCAGCACGCCGTTGCCGATCGGCTCGATGAGGCGGCCCACGCTGCGGTAGTTCTCGCCAAGCCCGTAGCCGGCCGCCGTCAGCAGCCCGGTCCAGACGATCGTGCCGAGAGCCGAGTAGGCCAGAAAGGGCGTGAGCGGCATACCGGCCACCCCGGCCGGCACCGAGATCAGGCTGCGCACGCCCGGGACGACGCGACCGACTAGGACGGTGACGCCGCCGCGCCGGGCGAACCAGGCGCCGGCCCGATCGACCTCCGCCGGGCTCAGGGTGAGCCAGCGCCCGTGCCGGGCCGCGAAGCGCCGCAAGCGCTCGCGTCCGAGCCAGCGCCCCACGCCGTACCAGACCAGCGCGCCGGAGAGCGATCCGGCCGTGCCGGCGAGGAACACGCCGACGAGGCTGAGCTGGCCGCGCGCCGCGGCAAAGCCTGCCAGCGGCATGATCACCTCAGAGGGGATCGGCGGGAAGATGTTGTCGATCAGCATCAGCAGGAAGACGCCGAGATAGCCGGTCCGCTCGATCGCGGCTACGATCCAGTCGACCAGCGCAACCTCCTCGCAAGCGGCACCTGCAGAAGCCTTGCCGCCGCAGGTCGGATCGGGAACGCACTAAGTGGGGGGCGGGTTCATACGCAGACACCAAAGCGCTGCCCGCGCCCTGTTGCAGCGCGACGATGCAGCGGGCCGCCATCCCGGGGACCAAACGCGCCGATGCATCATCCGCCCCATACGGCATCGGTCCCGCTCACGGGCGGGGCGAAGCTGCTGCAGTCCGGCCTGACCTGCTGGCGCGTCGAGCCTGCGGCGCGCTTTGCCCCAATCGTGGATGCCGCCGCCTACTTCGCGCATCTGCGCAGCGCCCTCCTGCGCGCCCGCCACGCGGTTTTGTTCATCGGCTGGGAGTTCGACACCCGCATCAAGCTCGACCCCGACCACCCGCTGCCGGGCCTGCCGGAGGAACTCGGCCCGTTCCTGTCCGAACTCGGCCGGCGCCGGCCGGAGCTGAGCATCCGCGTGCTGCAGTGGAATTTAGGGGTCCTCGGCACGCTGGCGCGCGGCACGACGCCGCTCTACCTTCTGAACTCGATGCGGGCCCGCGGCTTCCAGTTCCGGCTCGACAGTGCCCACCCGCCCGGAGCCTCGCATCACCAGAAGATCGTGGTGATCGACGACGCGCTCGCTTTCTGCGGCGGCATCGACATGACGGACGACCGCTGGGACACCCGCGACCATGCCGACCAGGACACGCGCCGGGTGCGCCCGTCGGGACGCGCCTACGCGCCGTTCCACGACGCCACCGTCGCGGTCGACGGCGCGGCCGCGTCAGCCCTCGGTGACCTTGCGCGCGAGCGCTGGCACTATGCTACCGGCGAGCGGATCGCGCCGCCCGGTCCATCTACGCAAGACCCCTGGCCCGACGGGCTGAGGCCGCTTCTGCGCGACGTGCAGGTGGGGATCGCCCGGACCGCGCCGCCCTTTCACGGCCGCCCCAACGTGCACGAGATCGAGCAACTCTACCTCGCCGCCATCGCAGCCGCGCGACACACGATCTATATTGAGAGTCAGTACTTCGCCGCACGCTGCATCGCCGAGGCCATGGCATCCCGTCTGAGGGAGCCGGACGGGCCCGAGATCGTCGTGATCAATCCCGAGCGTGCCATGGGCTGGCTCGAGGAAGCGGCCATGGGACGGGGACGCGGCCGTGTTCTGGCGCGTATCCGCGGCGCGGACCGCTTCGGACGCTTCCGCATCTATCGTCCGGTGACCGCAGCCGGGCAGCCGATCTACGTGCATGCCAAGGTGCTGATCGTCGACGACTGCCTGCTGAAGATCGGCTCGTCCAACCTGAACAACCGCTCGATGGGCCTCGATACGGAATGCGATCTGGCCGTCGAAGCCGTGCCTGGCCATGCGACCGATCGAGCCGTCGCGGCAGAGATCCTCGGCTTGCGCGATGCGCTTCTCGGCGAGCACCTCGGTGTTCCACCGGACGACATCGCCCGCACCCTGGCGCGCTCGGGTTCGCTGATTGCGGCGATCGAGGCGCTACGCTGCGACACCGGGCGTACACTGGTTCCCCTGGACGCATCAGCCGCAGGAGCCGTGCAGCCGTTGAGCGAGGGCGAGCTTCTGGACCCCGAGCAGCCCGAGCCGGTCTGGAGAGCCGTGCTGCACGCGCTCGCCGATCGGCGCCGCGCGCATCCGCTGCGCCGCGGAGCCGAACGAACGGGCGTCTCAAGCGAATGACGCTCCTCAGATCTTCAGCAGGTCGACGGTGCGCCTGTTGAGGTCGTCGAGCGTCGCGATCACCTTCAGATTGGATTCGTAGGCGCCCATCGCCGCGCGCAACCCGGCCATCTCGGTGGCAGGATTGACGTTGGGCAGCTTCAGAATGCCCTGCGCGTCGGCAGCGGGGTGCCCGGGGCTGGAGATTGAGCGGAACGGGCTGGTGTCGCGCACGACGCGACCGGTCGGCTCGGCATCGGCCCCGACCGGCTCGAACACCGCGATCTTGCGCCGGTAGGGGTCGCCGCCGGGCGTGCTCGCGGTGCTGTTTGCGTTGGCGAGGTTCTCGGTCATGACGCGCAGGCGGCCCTGCTGCACCCGCAGGCCTGCCGCCGCAATGGCGGATCCAGAGACGCCCTCGCTCCCGGCCATCTGTTCTCTCCCCTGATCCGGCGAGCGGACGATCGATGCCGGCGCGACTCGCAAAATCCTGAAGGAAGGGTTAGGGATTGCGGTTAATGGCCGGTTAATCACGGCGCGTTGGTTCAGTGGATGGCGTCGCGACCGCGCTCTGCAGGGCTGCACGTGGCGAAGCGTCAAACCGCCCGCGATCGGCCCTGGTATCCAAGGCCTGCTTTGCCTATGAGCCTCGGCATGCCAAATCCGACTGCTGTTGCCCTCGACAATCTGTCTCACATCATCCAAGTCGCCTTGACCCCGATCTTTCTACTCTCGGCCCTGGCGACCTTGCTCAACGTTTTCGCAACGCGCCACGGCCGGATCGGGGACCAAGTCCGTGACCTCTCCCAGGATCTTAAGAAGGGGCCTTCCCGCGAGACCAAAAGGCTGGCGCGTCAGCTGTCGCAATTGCAGCGGAGATCCCTCCTGCTCGACGGAGCTGTGTGCCTTGAACCGCTCCGGGTTTTTCGGAGGCTGGTTGGCTTGGTTCAGGCGGCTAAGGCTTGGTCGCCGACGTGGGTATGATAGCGCGCGTCGGCCTCGGCGGGAGGGACGTTGCCGATTGGCGCGAGGAGGCGACGGTGGTTGTACCAATCGACCCACTCCAGGGTGGCGTACTCGACCGCCTCGAAGGAACGCCACG
>NZ_JACWCT010000143.1 GCF_016613415.1 Methylobacterium ajmalii
GCCCTCGGGCGTCGCCCCGGCCTCCGCCGTGATGGCGGCGAGCACCGGCGCGAGGCGCTGGCGGTAGCCCCGGGCGCGGGTGGCGGCCGCGTCCCGGCCGGCATCGCCCCTGCGCGCGGGCGCGCCCGCATCGCCTCGACGGGCGGGGGCGGCCATCAGAACCGCACCGACAGGGTGCCGGTGAAGCGGCGCGGCGTGCCCGGAAACACCCGGAAGACGTTGAGCGAGCTCGCGTAATAGGTGGTGTCGAAGACGTTCTCGACGTTCAGTCCGAACCGGAAGTTCTCCCACTTGTAATAGGCCAGCGCGTCGACCGCGATGTAGCCCGGAAGCCGGAAGGCGCCGCCATTCGCGTCGCCGGCCCGCTCGCCGACCGCCCGCGCGCCGCCACCGATGCCGAACCCCTTCCAGGGGCCCTCCTGCGCCTCGTAGACCGCCAGCAGGCTGCCCGAGTGGCGCGGCACGTTGATGAGGGGCGCGCCGACCGGCAGCACGTTGTCCTTGGTGACGACGGCATCGGCGAAGACGTAGCCGGTCAGGACCTTGACCGACGGCGAGAGCTGGCCGGCCGCCGTGAACTCGAAGCCCTGGCTGCGGACCGCGCCGGCAGCGATCGAGAAGCCGATGTTGTTGGGATCGGCGGTGAGCACGTTCTGGCGCTCGACCCGGAAGGCGGCGCCGGTGAGGCTCAAGAGCCCGCCATAGAGGTCGAGCTTGGTGCCGACCTCGTAGCCGAGGCCGGTCTCCGGCGCGAACGGGCCGTTGAACGACGAGGCCGCGGCGTCCGGCCCGATATTCGGCCGGAAGCTCGTGCCGACATTGGCGTAGAGCGACAGCTCCGGCAGCGGCTGGTAGACGAGGCCGGCCCGGGGCGTGGCGGCGAAGTAGGTCTGGTCGCTGCGGACGCCGGTGCTGCGCTCGCGGAATGCCTGCTCGAAGAAGTCGAACCGCACGCCGACCATCGCCTTCCACTCGGGCGACAGTGCGATCTGGTCCTGGGCGTAGAGCGCGGTGTTCGTCACCTGCTCGAAGCCGTTGGTCTGGCGCGTGTAGTTCGGAAGCGGCTGGCCGTAGGCCGGGGCGTAGATGTCGAGCGAATACGGGTTCTGGCGGGTGTTGGAGCGGATCTGCTGGTAGGTGCCGTCGGTGCTCTCGCGCTCGAAGCCGAGCAGCACGGTGTGGCCGATCCCGGCGGTGTCGAAGCGCCCGACCAGCTCGGCCTGGCCGAGCGCGATGTCGGCGCGGTAGTTGCGGTAGTTGCGGTCGCGCAGGACGGTGCGGTTGTCGGCGGCGATGCCCCGCACCTCGACCGCCTCGCCGGTGAGCGAGTTGGAGTTGAGGTAGGTGGCAAGCCGCATCTGCCAGTCGGCGTCGAAGCGGTGGTCGACCCGGATCTGCATCGAGTCGTTGGTCTGGTAGATGCTCTGGCCCGGCTCGCCGAGGAAGCGCGAGATCGGCAGGAACCCGAGCCGGTTGTTGATCGCGATGATGCCGCGGTCGAACACCGTGCGGTTGCGCAGGAACTCGGTCTCGACCGTCACCTTGGTGTCGGGCGTGACCTGCCAGCTCACGACGGGAGCGACGAAGAGCCGGTCGCCGTCGACGAAATCGCGGAAGCTGTTCTGGCGCCCGGCCGCGAGGTTGAAGCGGTAGAGGAGCGTGCCGTCCTCGTTCAGCGCGCCGCCGGAATCCACCGTGCCGCGGACCTCCTCGAACGAGCCCCACAGCCCGCCCATCTCGACGAAGCGCTCGGCGGTCGGCTGCTTGGTGATGAGGTTGACGAGGCCGCCAGGGTCGCTGCGCCCGAACAGGCCGCCGCCGGGGCCCTTCAGCACCTCGATCCGCTCGACGTTCTGGGTGTCGGGCGGCGGCGGGAAGCCGCGGTTGAGCGGAAAACCGTTCTTGTACAGTTCCGAGGTGGTCACGCCCCGGATGGCGTAGCTGAAGATGGTCAGCCCGCCGAAATTGTTCTGCAGGGCGACGCCCGGCGTGTAGGTGAGGACGCGGTCGACCCGGGTGGCGGCGAGATCGGTGATGACCTCGCGCGGCGCCACCGTGACGACCTGCGGCACGTCGCGCTGGGGCGTGTCGGTCTTGGTGCTGCTCACCGCGCGGTCGGCCCGGAAGCCCGGGGTCGGGCCGATGAGTCCGATCGTGCCGGACGCGGCGGTCGGCCGGGCCTGCGGACCGCCCGCCGGGGCGCTGCCCTCCACCACGACCTCGTCGAGGGCGATGCTCTCCTGGGCGCGGGCCGCGGGAGCGGCGAGGCCGACGGCGACGGCGCCCGCCAGGGCGGCGCCGCGGCGACGGCGGGAGGGCGCAGGATGGCGAAGCGGCGGACGGGTTCTCACGAAGCACACTCGATGTTGCCGCGCGGGGCGGACGGACGAGCGGCAGGCGGCATCCCGCGCTCCTGAACGCGGCAGCCGGACCCGAGCGCTCCCCCGGGCCGCACCGCCCGCAGGACGTGACCGCGCCGACATGGCGCGCGCCGAAGGCAGGTCTCCTGGCTCGCGGATCGTCGCTCCCGCCTGGCCTTCCCGGTGCGGCGCACCAGTGACCGTCGGCGGCGGGATCTCTCCGCTCACAGTTGCGGGGGCAGCCCCGGTCTTGCCCGAACGGTCTTGCCGACCGAGCGCACCGGGTTCCCTCTTAGCCCCGGGCGCGACGCCCGGGGAACCTTGGCTGCCGCGAAGGTGCCACGGTCACCGCGCTGCAGCAATAGACCAGAAACGCATTGTAATAACGTTGCGTACCCTGTGTCCACAGGAACACACCGGATCTCGAGCTGTCAGGGCTCAGGGCGTGCCGGCCTGCCGCAGGTACGAGGCCGTGGCGGGGTGAAGCCAGCCGGCCGGGACGGCATCGGCGAGGTCGCGGGGATCGCTCGGACGCTCGTGCGGCTGACGCCGCGCCAAGGCCGGCCGCGCCGCGTCGATCGCCGCCACGAGGCGGGCGACCGCCCCCGGGTCGAGCCCGGGCCGGCCGAGGATGAAGCTCCACGACCCCACCGTGTCGATCGCCCCTCTCTGACCCGGAAAGGTGCCGGCCGGCACGGTCATGCGGCGCAGGGACGGGCTCGCGGCGAGGATCGCGGGAATCGCCGCTGCCGGGGGGCCGAGGAAGCGGGCCCCGCCCGGTGCCGCGGCCGCGGCGCGAAAGCCCGGCCAGCCGGTGCCGCCGCCCCACAGGGCCGCCGCGCGCCCGTCGCGCAGCATCGCCGGGCCGTCGCCGGCATGGTCGAGGAGGATCGGACGGATATCGTGGTCGGGGTCGAGGCCCGCGCCGCGCAGGACCGTGCGGCCCATGGCGGTGAGGCCGGAGCTGCGGGTGCCGAGCGCCACCGGCCGACCGCGCAGGTCGTCGAAGGCCGCGACCGGCCCGTCCGCCGGGACCACGAACACGCCCGGCGCCGAATAGACCGGAGCGACCACGGTGACGGCCGGCGCGGTGCCCTGCCCCGCCAGGGCCTCGTACGCGTATTCGCCCTGGACGAGGCCGAGATCGACGCGGCCCCCGCGCAGGAGGTCGAGGTTCTCGGTCGAGCCCTTGCTCGCCCGCAACTCCAGGGTGATGTCCGGGCTCGCCTCCCGGATCGCCGCTGCCAGTGCCTCGCCGTAGGCCGGGAATCCGCCGCCGGGCGTGGCGGTGGCGAGAACGAGGTGGAGGGGTTCCTTCGGCGCCTCCTGCCCCCCCTCCCCGGCGCGGGCGGGCGAAAGGGCGAGGCCGATCAGGGCCAGGATCGCGAGGAGGCGGCGGCGCGACGGAGCACTCGGCGGATGACTCGGCCTCAAGCAGATCTCGCCGAAGCGGTGACCGGTCCGGCGCCGAAAATCTGCGACCAGACAAGAACCTGAACGGGCGAAGCGTTGGCCTGCCAACGCAAGTCTGCTCAGGCCGTCATGGCGATGCTCGTTCATCCGCGACCTCGTCCCACGCTCCGAAGATCGAAGTCGTCGACGTGTCTTAGATCTCCCGCGCCCGGCGACCAACCGATTCGGCACCCGGCGCGACGGCTGTCCTCAGGCGCTGAGCCGGCGCGTCGTGAACGGGTCGGCGGCCACGAGATGGCGGGCCATCGCTTCCTGCTCGGCATCCAGGATCGCCTGGGCGATGCGGCTCACGAGGTCGCAGCTCGCGGCATCGAGCGCGGCATCGTCGCCGGCCCGCGCCGCCACGGCGAGCGCGGAGCCTTCCTGCAGCACGATCGAGCGGGCGGTGCGGATCGCGTCCGCGACGGCTTCGTAGGGGCGGGGCATCGGCCAACTCCACGGGGTGGACGGCAGCGCCGCACGGCTGCCGTCGGGTCATCGAAACCCCGAGGCGCAGGAAAGTGTTCCGGGGTGCGGCAGGCCGGGACGCCGCACCCCGCAAGGCCTTCGGATCCGAGCGGGATCACGGATGCCCCATCGCCGCCAGCGTCCGGCCGTCGCTGCCGATGTCGTCCGGGCCGGTCATGCCGAGCAGCTCGATGAGCCGCCCGCGTGCCCGGCTGACCCGGCTCTTGATCGTGCCGACGGCGACGCCGCAGATCTCGGCCGCCTCCTCGTAGGTGAAGTTCTGGGCCCCCACCAGCACCAGCGCCTCGCGCTGGCTCGCCGGCAGGGTGCTCAGCGCCGCCTGGAAGGCGGACAGCTCGACCCGCGCCTCCTGGTCCGGCAAGGCCGTGAGGCGGCCCGCCATCACCCCGTCGGCATCCTCGACCTCGCGCCGGCGCTTGCGCTGCTCGGAGTAGAACAGGTTGCGCAGGATCGTGAACAGCCAGGCATAGAGGTTGGTGCCGGGGGTGAAGCTGTCGGCCTTAGTCCAGGCGCGCACCAGGGTGTCCTGGACGAGGTCGTCGCTGCGGTCGAGGTCGCGGGTCAGCGAGAACGCGAAGGCGCGCAGGGCGGGAATCGCACCGAGCAGCAGCGCCCGCATCTCGGGATCGACCTGTGTCATCACGGACGTCATCGCGCATCCTCCTGCCCGGCGGGGTCGGCGGCGGGCGCGTCCGGCGGGGCCGCGTGTCCCGCGGTGGCGGCCTCGAGCCCGGCGAGCAGGGCGGCGAACCGATCCGGCACGGGTGCGCTGAGGAGGTCGGCGTAGTGGGCCCGCAGCGCCCGCCCGAGCCGGCGCTGCGTCTCGGTGTCGAGCTCGCCCCGTCCCTCCGGGCAGCCACGGGATCGCGGCTCCGGTCCGGCCGGAGCGTCGGTGTCGGTCTCGTCGTCGCGCATCGCCGCATCGCCTCGCGGCTGCCGATGGCCGGACCGCGGCGGACGGGCTTGTCCACCGAAGGCCGGCGCGCCGGTCGGGGCCGCCTCTCGCTTCGTTGGCGCCGCAATAAAGCCGTGGATTTTAATGCGATCTGAAAATGGTATTCAGCCAATCTTAATCAAGGCTTGGCTGTAGAGCGCCGGATCGTCTGTCCCGCGCGACAAGCTCGACCGGAAGCTCTGCTGGGCGACATCCCGCCTCGACGATGGAACGACAGCGGCGACGTCGGGCCGAGCGAACCGGGCGGCACGGCACCGGCCGGGCGCGTTGCAGATCCGCACCGGGGAGCGACGCCGCACGAGGGTGTGACCTGACAGAGCTTGCCGGGCGGCCCGAGGCATCTACCCTAGGGGCCATGACCTCCATCGGGAATGACACCTTGACCCCGACGTCGCTTCGTTTGCCCGCCGCCGCGGCCCTCCTCACGCTCCTGGCCGTCACCCCGGCCCTCGCCCAACGGGACGACCAGGGCCTGCAGATGAACTGCGCCGGGGACTACTTCAAACTCTGCGCCGGCGCCGACCCGGACAGTCCCGAGGTCGAGCGCTGCTTCGCCCGCAACCGTGCCAAGCTCTCGGCCCAGTGCCGCGCCGCGATCACCGCCTACGACCGCAAGACCGGCAGCAAGGGCGACGAGCAATAAGGAGATCGGAGCTGCGGGGGACCGCACGGTCCCCCGCCTGCCGGAAACGGAACCGTCCGCTACAGCGGCCGGTCGAGACGCAGGATGCGGCAGGGCTCGCCCGCCCGGGCCGCCGGCGCGTGGGGCGCACGGATCAGCAGCGCCTCGGAGCGCGCGAGCACCGAGAGCATCGAGGAATCCTGGCGCTCGGCCGGGTGGACCACCGGCAGCCGGTCCGGCGCGGTGTCCAGCGCCGCGCGCATGTAGTCCTGGCGGCCGTCATTGGCCGGCAGGTCGCGCCCGAGGAGGGCCGGCTCGCTGCGGTCGGTCCCCGCCTCGGGGTCGCCGAGGAGCGCCCGGATCAGCGGGTGGACGAAGAGCAGTCCGCACACCACCGACGAGACCGGGTTGCCGGGAAGCCCGAGCACCGCCATCGCGCCGAGGCGCCCGTGCATCAGCGGCTTGCCGGGGCGAAGCGCGATGCGCCAGAAGCCGAGATCGAGACCCTGGCGGGTGAGCGCCGACTGGACGAGGTCGTGGTCGCCGACCGAGGCGCCGCCCAGCGTCACCAGCAGGTCGGCCTTCTCGTCGCGGGCGCGGCCGATCGCGGCCTCGAGGGCGGCGAAGCTGTCGCCGGCGATGCCGAGATCGATCGCCTCGGCGCCGGCGGATTCGGCCATCGCGGCGAGCGCCAGCCCGTTCGAGGCGACGATCTGGTCCCATTCCGCCGGCTCGCCCGGCCGCACCAGCTCGTCGCCGGTGGCGAGCACCGCGACCCGGGGGCGGCGGCGCACGCGCAGGCTCGGATGGCCGCCGGCGGCGGCGAGCGCGACGCGCCAGCCGTCGAGGCGTTCGCCGGCGGCCAGCAGCCGGTCGCCCTCGCGAAAGTCGAGCCCGCTGCCGCGGATGTGGCGCCCCGGAGGGTTGCCGGCCCGGGCCAGCACGGCGTCGCCCTGCGTCTCCGTGTCCTCCTGAATCACCACCGTGTCGGCGCCGGCCGGCAGAGGCGCGCCGGTGAAGATGCGGATCGCCTCGCCCTCCCCCACCGGACCGCGGGCGCCGTGGCCGGCGGCGCTGGTGGCGGTCACCCGCAGGCGCACCGGCGCCTCGGGCGAGGCGCCCGCCACGTCGGCGGCGCGCACGGCGTAGCCGTCCATGGCGGAGGTCGAGAACGGCGGCTGGGTGCGCAGCGCCCGGACGTCCTCGGCGAGGGTGCGGCCGGCGGCCTGGGTGATCGGAACGGTCTCGGCCTCGACCGGACGGGCGCCCGCGAGGATGCGCGCCAGGGCTTCGGCGACGGGAAGGAGCGCGCTCATTCGCCGGCCTCACGGCCGGAGGCGGCCTCCCAGACGCCGGACCTGCCGCCGCTCTTGTGCAGGAGGCGCACGCCCTCGACCCGCATGCCCCGGTCGGCGGCCTTCACCATGTCGTAGACCGTGAGGCAGGCGACCGACACGGCGGTCAGCGCCTCCATCTCGACCCCGGTCGGCCCCTGCACCCGCACCTCCGCGGTGATGCGGATGCCCGGCAGGCTCTCGTCGGGCTCGCACTCGACCCGGACCTTCGTCAGCAGCAACGGGTGGCAGAGCGGGATCAGCTCGTGGGTGCGCTTGGCCGCCATGATGCCGGCGAGCCGGGCGGTGCCGAGCACGTCGCCCTTCTTGGCATCGCCCTCGCGGATCAGCCGCAGGGTCTCGGGGTTCATCACCACCAGGCCCTCGGCACGGGCGGCGCGGTCGGTCGCCGGCTTGTCGGTGACATCGACCATGTTGGCGGCGCCGGCGGCGTCGAGATGGGTCAGGGTCGGCATGGCCTGGCTCCGCGAGAACGTGTCCGCGCTTAGCACGGCCGAAGCCGGCCCCGCCACTTGCGCGGCGGCCCGGCCGTCAGCCGTTCAGGGCCGCGCTCTCGGCATCGTCGAACAGGCGCGAGCGCAGGAGGAAGCGCCGGCCGGTGCCGTTCTCGAGCGAGAACATGCCGCCGCGGCCCGGCACCACGTCGATGATGAGCTGGGTGTGCTTCCAGTAGGCGAACTGGGGAGCGCTGATGAAGAACTCGGCGCCGCCGATCTCGCCGAGATGCACGTCGCTGTCGCCGGTGAGGAAATCGCCGACGGCGTAGCACATCGGCGCCGAGCCGTCGCAGCAGCCGCCGGACTGGTGAAACAGGATCGGCCCGTGCTCCCGGCGCAGGGTCTCGATCAGGTCGAGGGCCGCCGGGGTGGCGACGACGCGGAGCGGCAGGTCGGTCACGGGGTCGGTCATGGAACGCATCCTCCTCGAGCAGGGCCGGCACGACCCCATACCGCCTTCGTCCCGGGCGGATTGGTGGACCGGGGGCGGCGCCCGGCCGGGTGCCGCCCCCGCTCTATGGCCGAAGAGGGCCGATCAGAAGAAGCCGAGCTTCTTCGGCGAGTAGCTGACCAGCAGGTTCTTGGTCTGCTGGTAGTGGTCGAGCATCATCTTGTGGGTCTCGCGGCCGATGCCGGACTGCTTGTAGCCGCCGAAGGCCGCGTGGGCCGGGTAGGCGTGATAGCAGTTGGTCCAGACGCGGCCGGCCTGGATCGCGCGGCCGAAGCGGTAGGCGCGGGTGCCGTCGCGGGTCCAGACGCCGGCGCCGAGGCCGTAGAGGGTGTCGTTGGCGATGGCGAGCGCCTCCTCGTCGTCCTTGAAGGTCGTGACCGACAGGACGGGCCCGAAGATTTCCTCCTGGAAGATCCGCATCTTGTTGTGGCCGCGCAGGACCGTGGGCTCGACGTAGAAGCCGCCGGACATCTCGCCGTCGCGCATCGAGCGGCCGCCGCCGGTGAGCACCTCGGCGCCCTCCTGCCGGCCGATGTCGATGTAGGACAGGATCTTTTCCAGCTGCTCGCTCGAGGCCTGGGCGCCGATCATGGTCGAGGGATCGAGGGGCGAGCCCTGCTTGATCGCCTTCACCCGGGCGACCGCCTTCTCGATGAAGCGGTCGTAGATCGACTCGTGCACGAGCGCGCGGCTCGGGCAGGTGCAGACCTCGCCCTGGTTGAGGGCGAACATCGCGAAGCCCTCGAGCGCCTTGTCGAGGAAGTCGTCGTCCTGCGCCATCACGTCGGCGAAGAAGATGTTGGGCGACTTGCCGCCAAGCTCCAGGGTCACCGGGATCAGGTTCTGCGAGGCGTACTGCATGATCAGCCGCCCGGTCGTGGTCTCGCCGGTGAAGGCGATCTTGGCGATGCGGGGCGAGGAGGCGAGCGGCTTGCCGGCCTCGAGCCCGAAGCCGTTGACGATGTTGAGCACGCCCGGGGGCAGGAGGTCGCCGATCAGCTCGGCGAGCAGCAGCACCGAGGCCGGGGTCTGCTCGGCGGGCTTGAGCACCACGCAGTTGCCGGCGGCCAGCGCGGGCGCGAGCTTCCAGACCGCCATCAGGATCGGGAAGTTCCACGGGATGATCTGGCCGACGACGCCGAGTGGCTCGTGGAAGTGGTAGGCGACGGTGTCGTGGTCGATCTCGGAGAGCGAGCCCTCCTGCGCCCGGACGCAGCCGGCGAAGTAGCGGAAATGGTCGATGGCGAGCGGGATGTCGGCGTGGGTGGTCTCGCGGATCGGCTTGCCGTTGTCCCAGGTCTCGGCCAGCGCGATGAGGTCGAGATTCTCCTGCATCCGGTCGGCGATCCGGGTGAGGATCAGGGCCCGCTCGGCCGGCGCGGCGCGGCCCCAGGCCTCCTTGGCAGCGTGGGCGGCGTCGAGCGCGCGCTCGATGTCCTGCGCGTCGGAGCGGGCGACCTCGCAGATCACGCCGCCGGTGATCGGCGAGGTGTTCTCGAAGTAGCGGCCCGCCACCGGGGCCACCCACTGGCCGCCGATGAAGTTGTCGTAGCGGGCCGAGAACGGGGACTTCGTCTTGGCGTCGGCGAAGAATTCCGGCTTGTTCATCTGTTCCTCCCAGTCACCCCGGCGACGAGGTGCAGCGGACACTCTTGGGCAGACCTCGTGCCAGCCGGCGGCGGGCGGCTCGAGCGGCACCGTCGCGCTCCGGCAAACCCTTGAAAAAAATAAGTTTTCATCGCCGGCCGGCATAGCCTTCGACCAAAATCCACCCCCGCCTCACCCCCGCCGGCCTGGACCGGGCACGCGACACCTGCGACACCTGTCGCAAACAGCGACACCCCGCGCAGGACGGGGGGAACCGGGAGGAGGCCGGGCATGCAGAGCCGCGTGAGCACCCCCCGCACCCTGCTGGCCGCCCGCCGCCAGGCCTTCGGGCCCGGGGTGGCGGAGCCGCCGCCGCCGATCCTGCGCTCCTGGGAGCGCTGCGCCGCCCTCGGCCTCGATTTCGGGACCCGGCCCCGGATCGAGCCACTCAGCTCCGTCGAGATGCGCGCCGCCTTCGACCGCAACGAGGCCCTGCGCCGGCGCTGCCGGCCGGAGATCGAGGCCCTGCACGCGGATGCGCGGGCGACCGGCGGGCTGGTGATCCTGACCGATGCCGGGGGTCTCATCCTCGACACGCTGGGCAACGACAGTTTCGCCGGTCGCGCCGCCCAGGTGGCGCTCCGCCCCGGCGTGCCGTGGAGCGAGAGCCTGACCGGCACCAACGCCATCGGCACCGCGCTCATCGAGCGCCGCGCCGTCGAGGTGCGGGGGGCCGAGCATTACTTCGAGCCGCACCGCATCCTGAGCTGCGCCGCGATGCCGATCCTCGGCCCGGACGGGGCGGTGCTCGGCATCCTCGACCTCACCGGCCCGGCGGGCATCCACCAGGGCCATGCGCTCGGCCTCGTCGGCCTCGCGGTCGACGCGATCGAGCACCGCGTGCTCGACGCGGTGCCGGCGGGGTGCGAGGTGCTGCGCCTGCACCGCGACCCGGCGCTGCTCGGCACTCCGCGCGAGGGGGTGCTGGTCTTCGAGGGCCGCCGGATCATCGGCGCCAACCGGCACGGGCTCGCGCTGCTCGGCCTCGGCTGGGACGCCATCGGCGCCGAGGCGGTCGGCCGCCACGGCGCCGACCTCGCACCCGGCCCGCTGGCGCTGCGCGACGCGCAGGGCGATCCGCTCTACGGCCGCCTCCAGGGCCCGCCCGCCCCGCCCCGGCGCCGGCCGGCGCCCGAATCGGCGCGCCCAGGCTTTCTGGCGCCGGGCCTTTCGGCACCCGGCCCCGAGGCGCCGATCCTCGACCCCGCCACGCAAAAGCTCCTCGCCCGCGCCGTGCGGCTGATCGAGGCCGGCATCCCGGTGGTGGTCGAGGGCGAGACCGGGACCGGCAAGGAGGTGTTCGCCCGCGCCGCCCACGCGGCCTGCGCGCGGTCGCAGAAGCCCTTCGTCGCTGTGAACTGCGCGGCGCTCCCCGAGACGCTGATCGAGGCCGAATTGTTCGGCTACGAGCCCGGCGCCTTCACGGGCGCGGCGCGCCACGGCGCCAAGGGCCTCCTGCGCCAGGCCGAGGGCGGCCTGCTCTTCCTCGACGAGATCGGCGACATGCCGTTGTCGCTCCAATCGCGCCTGCTGCGGGCGCTGCAGGAGCGCGAGGTGCTGCCCGTCGGCGGCACGCGACCGGTGCCGGTCGATTTCGCGCTGATCTGCGCCACCCACCGCGACCTGTCCCGCATGGTCGAGGAGGGTGCCTTCCGGGCCGACCTCTACTACCGCATCGCCCCCTACCGGGTGCGCCTCGCCCCGTTGCGCGACCGGCCCGACCGCCCCGCCCTGGTGCGCGAGCTCTGGGCCCGCACCGACGGCCCGGCCCGCGCCGTGAGCCTGTCGCCGTCCTGCGAGGCGGCGCTGGCCGGGGCCCCCTGGCCCGGCAACCTGCGCCAGCTCGCGGCCTGCCTGAAGGCGCTGGCGGCCTTGGCCGAGCCGGGCGAGGTGCTGGACCTCGACGCCCTGCCCGAGGGCGTGGCCGCCGGCGCCGTCGCGCCCGCGCCTCCCCCGATGCGCCGGCCGGAGCCCGAGGCCGGCCGTCTCGATACCATCGCGCAGGACGCGATGCGGGCGGCGCTGGCGGCCCATGGCGGCAATGTCAGCCGGGCGGCGCGCAGCCTCGGGATCAGCCGCAGCACGCTCTATCGGCGGTGCCTGACGGAGCAGGCCGCCCGGGCCTGAGAGCCCTGGCAGAACCCGTTTCAGCGCCCGCCAAGCGATTGAGACCGCATGGGAGATGGCGGTTGAGACAGGCGCTCGAAGGCCGAATTCCGGATCGCCGAAACCACACGCAGTTCTGGGGGAAGGCGCCTTGGCTCTGCGTGGCGAAGCGAGCCGGCTCCGCCAGCTCCGGAAACCGCATCGTACCGGACAACGGGGCCCGAACCGGGCCGTCCGAGCCCCCCCCGCTCGACCGTCGGCACCGCTGCGGGCAGGCCGGCTCCGGCTGTCGAGCGCACCGTCGCCGACGAAAAGCCCGCAACAGGAGCCGGCCCAGGCAGAGGGCGGGACGGTCGCCGTCACGGCCGGTGCCCGGGACGGCAGGTGCGCGGCAGGACCGGGCGCCGCGAAACCGGCCGTCCGGTCGATCGGTCTCGCTGCGCAAGGCCGGCCGGCCGCTGCGCCCGCGCCGTCAGGGCGACACCGCTCGATCCGGCGCCTGCGTCTCGCCTCCCGCGGACGGTCCCATCAACCCGCGCAGGGTCGCGGCGAGGTCGGCCATCCCGAGGCCGGCCTTGGGCAGGATGCGGTCGGCCCGGCCGGCGAGGCGGCGGCGGTCCTCGGCAGTGACGTCCTTGGCGGTCAGGACGACGACCGGGATGTCGCGCCACTCGGGCTTGTCGCGCAACGCCCGCAGGAAGCCGAAGCCGTCCATCTCCGGCATCATCAGGTCGAGGAGGACGAGGCCGGGCTTTCGCACCCCGACGGCCTCGAGGCCGGCGAGCCCGTTCTCGGCGGTCGCCACCCGCCAGCCCTCGCGGGTCAGCATCGTGGTCATGCGCTCGCGCACGTCGGGATCGTCGTCGACCACGAGGACCGGACCCTCGTGGATCGCGGGGCGGAAGCGCTCCATCGCATCCTTGAGCGCCCCCCACTCCACCGGCTTGTGCAGGTAGTCGGTGGCACCGAGCGAGAAGGCGAGGTTCTGCTCGTCGAGCACGGTGACCATGATTACCGGTGTCGCGCCGAAGTCGGGGTCGGCCCGCAGGGCCCGCAGCACCGCCCAGCCGTCCATCCGAGGCATCGTCACGTCGAGGAGGACGACGCGGGGGCGCAAGGCCCGCGCCTGCTCCAGCCCGGCGCGGCCGTCCGGGGCGGTGGCGACCTGGAAACCGTCGCGCTTCAGGAAGCGGACGAGCAGGTCGCGGGACGCCGGGTCGTCGTCGACGACGAGGACGAGGTTCGAGCCGGCCTCGGGCCGGGGCGCGGCGGCGGGCTCCGGCGCGTCAGGTCCCGCCGGGGCAGCCTCGGCCTGGTCGCGCGCCTCGTAGAGCGCCGGCAGGTCCAGGGTGAAGGTGGTGCCCTCCCCGGGCCGGCTCGCCACCGCGATTTCGCCGCCGAGCATCCGGGCGAAGGCCCGGGTGATGGCGAGCCCGAGGCCGGTGCCGCCGAAGCGGCGGGTGGTCGAGGCGTCGGCCTGGGTGAAGCGCTGGAAGAGCCGCGCCTGCTGCTCCTCGGTCATGCCGATGCCGGTATCGGTCACGGTGAAGCGCAGGACGTCGCCGCCCGGCCGGTGCTCGCGCACGGCCGACAGCGTGATCCGGCCGTCCTCGGTGAATTTCGCGGCGTTGCTCAACAGGTTGATCAGGCACTGCCGGAGCTTGGTCGCGTCGGTATGCGCCTGTCCGAGCCCGTCGCCGAGCCGCAGGTCGAGGGTGTTGCCCTTCTTGAGCACCAGGGCGTCGACCGTGGTGGCGACGTCGCGCAGGGTCTCGGCCACGTCGAGGTCCTCGGCGTAGACCTCCATCCGCTCGGCCTCGATCTTCGAGAGGTCGAGCACGTCGTTGATGAGGCCGAGCAGGTGGCGGGCATTCGCCTCGATCTTGCGCATGTCGGCGAGCAGGCTCTCCTCGCCGAGATCCTCCATCTCCTCCTGCAGCATCTCGGCGTAGCCGATCACCGCCGAGAGCGGCGTGCGCAGCTCGTGGCTCATGTTGGCGAGGAACTGGCTCTTGGCGCGGTTGGCCTCCTCGGCCGCCTCCTTGGCGGCTTCGAGCGCCAGCTCGGCCTCCTTGCGGGCGGTGACGTCGGCATGCGCGCCGACCCATTCGCGCACCCGCCCGTCCTCCTCCAGGATCGGGACGGAACGGCCTTCCATGTGGCGCCACGCCCCGTCGTGCCGGCGCAGGCGGTGCTCGATGGCGTAGAGCGTGCGGCCCGTCACCGCCCTCTCCCAGGCCTCCCGAGTCGCCTCGCGGTCGTCGGGATGGACCGCCGCCAGGAAGCCCTGGCCGGCCGCCTCGGCGGGGGACTGGCCGGTGAAGCGGGTCCATTCCGAGGTGATCTCGCGGAACGCCCCGTCCGGCGTGGTGGTCCAGACGATGGCCGAGGTGGCCTCGGTGAGCGAGCGGAAGCGCTCCTCGCTGTCGGCGCGGCGGCGCTCGGCGAGCTTGGCGAGCGTCACGTCGTCCATGACGATGCCGACGCCGTCGGCCCGCTCGGTCTCGGGGCCGCGGCCGCGGCGGCGCAGCGGGAAGAAGCTGACCTCGAAGTGGCGCACCCCGCCCGGCGCGCTCGGCGCCGGCACCCCGACCTCGATGTTGGCGGTGACGAGGCCGCTGTCGCGGGCCGCCGCGAGCTTGGGCGCCAGGGCGTCGCGCAGGGACGGCAGCAGCGCCCAGATCGGCGCGCCGACATCCGCACCGAAGCCACGCTCGCTCATGTTGCCGAGCGCCCGGTTCATGTGGCGCAGGTTCAGGTCGCGGTCGAGGAAGCCGAGACCGACGGGCGCGTTCTCCAGGACGCTCTCGAGGAGGTCGGCCATGCGCTGGCTCTCGCGGCGTCGCACCAGGGCGAGGCGGGCGAGCAGGCCCGCCGCCGCGAGGGCCGACAGGAGGGTGACGAGGGCGAGGATCGGCGTGCGCAGGGCATTCGCCTCGGCCAGCCGGCGCATCCCGGCCGCGGCGTCGTCCTGGACCTCCCGGGTGAGCGCGCGCACCGCGTCCATGGCGCGCTTGCCCTCCCCGGTCTGGATCAGCGCCAGGGCGGCGTCGCGTCCGTCGGCCCCCTCGCCGCCGGCCCGGCGCGCGGCGACGACGCGGCCGGCATAGTCCGTCTCGGCGTCGATCACGGCGCGGCGGCGCGCGCGCAGGGCCCGGTCGGGCGTGTCCGCGTCGAGCCGGTCGAGTTCGCCGCCGATCCGGCCGAGGGCCGCGGTATAGGGGTCGAGGTAGTCCTCGCGGCCGGTGAGCACGAAGCCGCGCTGGCCGGTCTCGAGGTCCTTCATGCTGGAGAGCACGCGCTCGCTCTGCGCCAGGACCCGGCCGACCCGCTCGGTCTCCTCGCGGTTGCGGGCGGCCTCGACGTAGTTCCAGCCCCCGGTCGCCACCGCGATGGCGAAGAGCAGGAAGGCGAGCGGCGATCCCGGGACGCGCCGGCCGGGGGCGAGGAAGCGCCACCTCTGCGTCGTCTTCGCTTGCATCGTCTCGGTCTCAAGGCTCATGACGGGGAGGTTTTCCGTTCGAGGGCGCGGCCGGGGCGGAAGCCGGGTCCTGCGGCTTGTGGCACGGTTTGCCGTGCGGGCCCTCCCGAAAAGCGCCCCGCCCCGAAACCACCCCGCCCCGAAGGGCGGGGCGGGACGATCATGCGGTGTCGTCGAGGTCGCGCCCGCGGGTCTCGGGCAGCAACCAGGCCGCCACCGTGCCGATGAGGCTGAAGGCGGCGAGGTAGTAGGCCGGCGCCATCCGGTCCCCCGTCGCGGCGATCAGCCAGTTGATCACGTAGTTGGTGCTGCCGCCGAACACCGAGACGGCGAGCGCGTACACGATGGCGAGGCCGGAGCTGCGCACCGAGCGCGGCAGCGATTCCGGGATGCCGACGATGATCGCCGCCGCGTTGATCGAGGACAGGGCCGAGAGCAGGAAGGTCACCGCGTAGACCGCGAACGGCCCCGGCGCCCGCAGGAGCCAGGCGAAGGCCGGCACCGCGAGCAGCAGGATCAGCATCCGGGGCCAGATCATCACCGGGCGCCGTCCGACCCGGTCGGCGAGGTACCCGCCGAGGAGCGGAAACGCCACCGAGGCGAGGCCGAGCGCGATCGGCACCGCCGTCGCGGCGGTTTCCGAGAGGCCGAGCGTCGCCCCGGCATAGACCGGCATGTTGGTGCCGACGGCGTTCGAGACCGTCGAGGCGGCGACGACCAGGAAGGTCAGGGCGAGCAGGCGGCCGTGGTCGCGCAGGAGCCGGCGGATCACCGCGCCCGTCGAGGCGGCGGCCCGCGGATCGGCCTCGGCGCCGCCGGTCTCCGGCAGGTGGCTGCGGATGATCAGGCCGACCGGCACGACGGCGAGGCCGACGAGGAACATCACCCGCCAGCCCCACTGCGCCATGGCGGCGTCGCCGACCGTCAGCGCCAGCCCGGTGGCGAGCAGCCCGGCGAACAAGGCCGCGCAGCCCTGGCTGGCGATCTGCCAGCTCGTGACGAAGCCGCGGTGCCGGGGCGGCGCGGCCTCGAGCAGGTAGGCGGTGGAGGGACCGACCTCGCCGCCGAGCGCCAGCCCCTGGATCAGCCGGCCGGCGATGACGATGGCCTGCGCCCAGCCGCCGATCTGCGCGTAGCCGGGGCAGGCCGCGAGCATCAGCATGCCGAGCGCCATCAGGGCGATGGTGACCAGCATCGCGGGCTTGCGCCCGGCCCTGTCGGCGAGCGCCCCGATCATCGCCCCGCCGATCGGCCGCATGACGTAGCCGACGCCGAACAGCGCGAGCGAGGCGAGCAGGCTGTGGCTCGCGTCGGAGGCCGGGAAGAACGCCTCGCCGATCGCCTTGGCGAAGAAGGCGTAGACGGTGAAGTCGTAGAATTCGAGGGCGTTGCCGAGCACGACGGCGCCGACCGCCTTGCGGTCGAGGCGCGGGGCCGGCGGATGGGCGGGAGCGATCGCGTCCATGCCGGGGCTCAGCGGCCGGGCTCGCGCTTGATCCCGCCCGTCACCGGCGCGGCGCCCGCCGCCACGGCGGCGTCGTAGCCGGACAGCCACAGGGTGCGGGCCTGCGTCCCCTCGGCGTACGGGCAGGCCTCGCGGGCGAGCCCCTTGCCGGGGGCGGCTTCGCCGAGGGCGCGGGCGTCGAGGTCGTCGGGCGGGGTCTGCATCGGGGGTCTCCGGTCGTGTCCGTGCAGGCGATCTAGGGCGCCCGGACGAAAGCCGAACCGCCGCGAGCGGTCCCACGCACGACCGGGCCCGGATAATCCTCGTCGCCGGCTGCCGCGAAGGCGCTTCGGTCTTCTCTCGACTCGCCTCAATTAAGAATATCTCTTCAGTTGATCGGCGAGATGATTTCTGCAAAATCTCGGCAAGGTCGATCTATCGAAGCATTCGGCACATCTTCACAAGACGAGAGGGAGCGTACCGGCACGCCCGGGCGCCCCCAGGGGACGACCATGCGCAAGACGATCATGTTCCGCTCGAGCCTCGCCGGTGCTGCGCTCGCGGCCCTGCTGCTGCCCGCCGGCCCCACCCCGGCGGCAGCCGGCGCGGCGGCCGGCGCGAAAGCCGGCACGACGGCGGCGTCACCGGTCCGGGACGCCGAGGCGAGCCCGCTGGTCTCGACCGAGTGGCTGGAGAAGAACCTCGATTCGGGTAAGCTGCGCGTCGTCGAGGTCAGCGTCGATCCGGGCGTCTACGAGCGCGGCCACATCCCGGGCGCCCACAACGTCGCCTGGCACACCGATCTCGTCGAGACGGTGAGCCGCGACATCGCCGGGCCGGACAAGTTCGCCGCCCTCGCCCGACGCCTCGGGATCGACCGCGACACCACCGTGGTGCTCTACGGCGACAACAACAATTGGTTCGCCGCCTGGGGCGCCTGGGTGTTCGCGCAGTACGGCCTCGTCGACACCGTCAAGCTGCTCGACGGCGGGCGCAAGAAGTGGGAGGCGGAGAAGCGACCGCTCGACACCCGCACGCCGGAGGTCGCGGCCTCCGCGTTCGCCGTCACCCCGGCCTCGACGGCGCTCCGAGCCCGCTTCACCGACGTGCTGGCGGTGGCGCGCAAGGAGCGCAACGAAAAGATCCTCGACATCCGCTCGCCCGACGAGTTCTCCGGCAAGATCATCGCGCCGGCCGGGGTGCCGGAACTGGCGGTGCGCGCCGGCCACATCCCGGGCTCGGTCAACGTGCCCTGGGGCAAGGCGGTGAACCCGGACGGGACCCTGAAGCCCGTCGAGGAGTTGCGTAAGCTCTACGCCGAGGCCGGGATCGACGGCTCGAAGCCGGTCATCACCTCCTGCCGGATCGGCGAGCGGTCGAGCCATTCCTGGTTCGTGCTGAGCCGGGTGCTCGGCTATCCGGCCCGCAACTACGACGGCTCGTGGACCGAGTACGGCAACGCCGTCGGCGTGCCGGTCGTCAACCTCGCCGGCACGGTCTGGGGCGGCAAATGACGGCGAGCGCGGCGGTCGCCGCGGCCGTCCCCGCCGGCGCAGGATTCCGCGTCGGCGTCTCCTTGAGCCTCGCCGGCCTGCTCGTGGGGAGCGCCTGGCACCTCTCGGGCGAGGCGGGCGGCGGGCGGCTGGCCCTGTCGCTGGTCTTCGGGGCGCTGTTCGGGTTCGTGCTCCAGCGCTCGCGTTTCTGCTTCCTCTGCGTCTGGCGGGATCTCCTCGACCGGGGCGACCCGCGCGGGGTGCTGGGCATCCTCGCCGCGCTGGCCTTGGGCATGGCGGGCTACGCCGTGGTGTTCGGGGCCTGGCTGCCGGACCCGTCGGGGACGCGGCTGCCGCCCGGCGCGCATATCGGGCCGGTCGGGCCGGTGCTGGCGCTCGCCGGCCTCGCCTTCGGGGCCGGCATGGCGGTGTCGGGCTCGTGCCTGAGCGCGCATCTCTACCGCCTCGGCGAGGGCTCGGCGACGGCGCCGTTCGCGCTCCTGGGCTCCGCCCTCGGCTTCGTCCTCGGCTTCCTGACCTGGAACCCGCTCTACCTCGCGGGCATCGCCGAGGCGCCGGTGACCTGGCTGCCGCGCCACCTCGGCTATGCCGGCAGCCTCATCGCCGGGCTCGCGGTGCTGGGGGGCGCCGCCCTGTGGCTGCTGCGGCGGCCGCTCCCCGCCGCCCCACCGCCGGCCGTCGCCGATCCGTGGCGGGCGGTGTTCGTGGCGCGCTGGCCGACCTGGCTCGGGGGGCTCGCCGTCGGGGCGATCGGGACGCTGTCCTACCTGCGGCTCGGCCCCCTCGGGGTCACGGCGGAGATCGGCGGGCGCAGCCGGCAGGGAGCTGCCGCCCTCGGGCTGCTGCCGGAGCGGCTGGAGGGACTCGACGCCTTCCGCGGCTGCGCCACGGCGCTCGGCGACGCGCTCCTCACCCCGAACGGACTGTTCGTCGGCGGGCTCGTGGTCGCCTCCTTCGCGGCGGCGCTCGCCGCCGGCCAGTTCCGGCCGGCCCGGCCCGGGCGGGGCCACGTCCTGCGCGGCCTCCTGGGCGGGGTGCTGCTCGGCTGGGGAGCGATGACCGGGCTCGGCTGCAGCATCGGCACGCTCGTCTCCGGCATCATGGCGGGCGCCCTGTCGGGCTGGGTGTTCGGGATCGCGATGCTCGCCGGCATCACTGGAACGCTCGGCCTCAGCCGCCGGCTCGGCTGGCTCGCCTGACCGGCCCGGCGTGGCGGGCGGTGCGGGACGGCCCTATACGGCGAAACGATCCCCGCCCGAGACGGAGCCGCCCCGTGCCGCCCTCCCCGCCTGTCTCCGAGACCTCCGCCTCCGAGACCTCCACCTCCGAGAGTTCGACCCCCGAGACGCCTCTCCCCGAGGCCGGCGGCAAGCCCGGGCGCCGCGCCGGCTTCCTGGCCGGGTGCCGGCCCGCCACCCGCCGCATCCACGCGCCGATCCTCGACCTCGCCGACTCGCGCGGCCACCTCAACCCGCGCGGCCTCGGCCGGGCCCGGGCCTTCTCGGATCTCGGCTCGCTCGGGCAGAGCAGCGTCGGGTTCGAGACGCTGGCCGACTACGCGGCCGCCGACGAGGCCGGCCGGGCGCCCTATGGCGGCGCCGAATACGGCATCGTCCAGTCGCCGGAGGCCGACGCGGTCGGCCGCAAGTTCGCGGCCCTGCATGGCGGGGCCGGCGCGGTCGTCTGCGCCTCGGGGCTCGCCGCCATCGCGACGGTGCTCGACGCCTTCGCGCCCAAGCTCGTCCTGATCCCGGACGGGATCTACTTCCCGGCCTGGCGCTACATGAGCGAGACCGGCCGGGCGGAGCTCCTGACCTACCCGGCGGGCGCCTCGGGCGCCGAGGTCGGCGCCCTGATCCGCGAGGCCGGCCGGCGCGCCGCGCCCGCCGACACGATGCTCTACCTCGAGGCGCCGGGCAGCGGCACGTTCGAAATTCCCGACATCGCTGGGATCGTCGAGGCTGCGGCACGGGCGGGCCTGCGCACCGTGATGGACAACACCTGGGCGAGCCACGTCCGCTTCCGGCCCCTCGACCACGGCATCGCGATCGCGATCCAGGCCACGACCAAGCACGAGGGCGGCTACGGCGACACGCCGAGCGGCATCGCGGTGGCCCGTCACGAGCCCGACCTCGCGCGCCTGCGCCGGCAGTTGCGGATCAGCGGCCACGGGGCGGTCTCGCCCCAGACCTGCACCCGCCTGTTTCACCGGGTCGACGGCACGCAGGCCCGGCTCGACCGGCATGCGGCGAGCGCCGCGACGCTGATGCAATGGTTCGAGGGCCAGGCCTTCGCCACCGACATCCTGAGCCCGGCGCGGCCGGCGAGCCCGTGGCACGCCCGCTTCACGCAGTATTTCGGCGCCGGCAACGGGCTGTTCACGGTGGTGTTCGACGAGGCGCTGCCCGCCGAGCGGGTCCACGCCTTCGTCGACGCGCTGCTGCTGTTTCGCGTGGCCGAGAGCTGGGGCGGCCACGTCTCGCTGGTGCTGCCGGTCCATCCGCGCCGCGACCCGGCGCTGCTGCCGAAGGGCGCGATGTTCCGCTTCCATGCCGGCCTCGAGGAGGCCGACGACCTCGTCGCCGACCTCGCACAGGCGGCGCGCGCGGCGTTCTAAAGCATTTTCCGACGAAGTGGAAACCGGTTCGTTGCAGAAAGTGCGACAAAACAAAGACTTAGAGCGCTTCGCGATTGCAACGCGATCGTGAAGCGCTCTAGCCCGGGTAGCCGTAGCGGGCGCGGGCGGCGGCGAGGAGGTGCAGCGCCTCGCCGTCGCGGCCGGCGGCGCAGGCCGCGGCGGCGTTGGCGAGGTCGGCCGAGAAGCGCTTGCCGACCGGGGCGTTGAGGTTGCCGGTGGCGACGTCGCTGTCGACGATGGTCTGGGTCCGGGCGATGGCCGGACCGCAGCCGGAGCCGGCGGGCAGGCCGGCGGCCGGCAGGGCCGCGACCGGGGCGACCGCGGCCACCGGCGGGGCGGCCGTCTTCGACTGGCAGGCGGCGAGGGCGAGAAGGGCCGCGAGGGCGAACCCGGGCTTCAGCTGCGACACGGGTGAGGCTCCACCTT
Organism: Methylobacterium ajmalii; assembly: GCF_016613415.1. Lineage (GTDB taxonomy): Bacteria > Pseudomonadota > Alphaproteobacteria > Rhizobiales > Beijerinckiaceae > Methylobacterium > Methylobacterium ajmalii. Next base: position 21,438 of record NZ_JACWCT010000143.1, read on the forward strand.
GAGGGCGCTGGGAGATTGCGCTCATGCGGCCGAGCTTGTGGCAAGCGCGGCCGGGGTGGTCAATCGCGGGGGTGTATCCGCGGTGGGACGCGGCGGTTGCGGGAGGCCGGCGCATCGCCCGCACCCGTCGGGCAAGGCCGCGCGAGGGCATCCCCGCACCGCTGTACCGGTGGGAGGGCCAGCCGCTTCCTCGACGCTTCCGAGAACGAGGCAGCGCAACGGCACCAGTCCGGGCTTGCGGTCGGGGGTTGCGAAAAGCGACCGCCGCCGCTGGCCGCGCCCGCCGATGCCGGGCGGCCGTCAGTCGTAATCCAGCCCGACGGAGTGCTCGAACGCCGTGCCGCTGATTTTTTTCCCTTTGGGATCCGAAACCGAGATATCGCGAAAACCGCGTCCCATCAGCTCCCGGACCTTGTCGAGCGCCTGCAGGTCGGTGCCGCAGGCGAAGGTCAGCGCACGGCCGGTCGGGTCGGTTCCTGTCACCTTGTACACGCTCGGTTCCCTGTTCGACGGCGAGCCTGGGGCAGCCCGGATGTGCCCGCTCGTCCGTCGCGTGTCGCCTGCCCGGCGGGGCCGACCCTCAGGCTCCCGGCGTCCAGTCGATCGTGGGCTTCTGCGACAGGATGCGCTCGAAGTAATCGGCCACCGCCTGCGCGCCGTTCGCATGCATCATGGCGACCGGGTGGGCAAGGTAGGCGCGGGCGAGGTCGAGGGGGATCTCGCCGGCCTGCAGCGCGCCCAGCACCGCGTCGATGAACGCGTCGTTGGCCTCGTTGAAGTCCGACGAGAGCTTCTTGCGATCGTTGAGCGCCTTGATCGGCATCGTTCGGGTCCGTGATCTCGAGGGGGTGAGAGGCAGCGCGGCCGGCTCCGTCACGTCGGCGGTTGCTGCGGGAAGAGGCTCGGCGAGTCGTACCATGCCGTTCGAGGGACAGCGGCCGCCCGGCCGAGGAACGGCCTCGCCCCCGGTCGGCACATCCGTGACACCGTCCCGCCGGACGGCGATGCCGAAGCCGCTAGATTCCCGAGAAGAACGGCGCGCCTCGACGGAGGGACGTGGAACGGGCATCCGCCACCAGTCTCGCACCTCCGAGGGGAACGACCAAGCCCGCTTTCCGCCCGACGTCGCGTTTCATACGGCTTCCGTTTGATCGTTCGGCGATCGCTTCGCGATGCGGAAACCGGTTTCGCACGAGCGTGGGGCGGCCGCGGCTCCGCCGCTCGGGCCGGTGACACGGCTTCGAGCCTCGGCAGCCGGCGTATCCCCGCACACCCGCATCCGCAAGGGTCTGGTTGCGGGCAAGGCGGAGCTCCCCGCGAGGAACGCTCCTCAGACCGAACGTCGATCGGGAAGCCCTTGCACGGATGACCGGCCTGCCGTCAGGCAGGCATCGCCCGCAACCTGGACCGCCCCGCAAGCGACGCCCGCTTGGGCCGCGCACGGGCGAGCAGGTCGCGGGCGGCGGCGTGGGCCTTCGGCAGCGGCACCACCTCGATACGCCCGGGGGTGGTTCGCCGGCCCGAACCGGCGCTGTCGCTGTAACTGTCACTATCATGGCCGGGCCATCGGCGCGAATTATCGTCGACCTTCAGAGCCGTTTCGGCCGATCGACATACTCTATCCCACCGGCAACCTCATCCTGAGGTCTTGGCGATCGGAGATCGCACGCGAACAAAGATCGGATAACCTCGAAGGAGGGATCCAGAAATCTCAAAGTTCACTGGATCCCTCCTTCGAGGCTCAGCGATCTTCGATCGCCCGCACTACTGGATGAGGTGGAGGGCAGGATAGAAAATCCCCTCGCGATTGCGTCGCCGCAAGGCAAACAGGATCTCACTCCTCAGCACAGCGTCCGGTGCCTCGAAGCCCGGGACCGGCTGCCCGATGCGCCTCGAGACGCGATCCCGGTAATCATTTGGCAAGCATCAGCCCATAACCTCCCGAATTCATTCAACCGAAAAATTGCCTGGATTGCATCACAAGCCCTGGGGCATTCGAAATATCTTGAGCTGTCGCGATGCCCGATAAGATACATCGAATTCCATGCTACGAGAACCCACGATGAAGAGACCGAGGGTTCACGTTTCACTTGTAAGCGACGTCACTTCCACACAATCGAGATCGCGCCGATCGGCCGGGTCGAGGATCGGTCGGCGGTATTCGCACGTCCGGGCTCCGCTTTTTCCGTTGGCGCGACCGACGGCGACGATCCGCGCGAGGCAACCGCGCCTCGCCCCTGCGGCGGAGAGCATTGAGCGATGAGGCGTTCCCGCGTGCCTGGCGCAGGCCTGGCGTCCTGGACCGAGATCGACACCGGCCCGATCCCCGGAGGCGGCGCCCTGCGGCTGGTGCGGCGCGACGAGGAGTTCCTGATCGCCGTCGACGGGATGGAGCTGATGGGCAGCCATCGCAGCGGCTCGGAGCGGGAGCTCGCGGACCTCGCCTGCGGTGCCTTGCGCGACCATCCGGCGCCGCGGGTCCTCATCGGCGGGCTCGGCATGGGCTTCACCCTGCGGGCGGCGCTCGCGGTGCTCGGGCCGCAGGCCCGGGTGGTGGTGGCGGAGCTGGTGCCGGCAGTGGTGGCCTGGGCCCGCGGGCCACTGGCGCACGTCTTCGCCGGCTGCCTCGACGACCCGCGGGTCGAGATCCGGGAGGCCGACGTCAACCGGGTGATCCAGTCCGGGCCCGAGACCTGGGACGCCATCCTGCTCGATGTCGACAACGGCCCGCACAGCCTGGTCAGCCGGGCGAACGACCGGCTCTACGATTCCTGGGGCCTGAAGCGGGCGCGCTGGAGCCTGCGGCCCGGAGGGCTGCTCGGCGTGTGGTCCGGCTGCCCGGACCGCCAGTTCAAGGCGCGGCTGCAGCGCACCGGCTTTGCCGTGACGGAACACCGCATCCGCTCCGAGCGGCCGGGCCGGACGCCGCACGTGGTCTGGATCGCCGAGAAGCCCGCGGGGGAAACCATCGGGAGACCGGCCGCCCCGACCGAGTGACGATCGCCGATTGACGGCGACCCGGCGCTCCCGCAACCCTCGGTGACGGGGCGCCGCGCGGGTTCGTCGCCTCCCGTCACGGCGACCCGCCGCGCCGGAGCGGATGGGTGCCGGCGCGATGGCGGAGCAGGAGACCACGGATTTCGCGCTCGGGCGGCTCGCGGCCGAGCAGCAATTCGCGCTCTGGCACGACCTCGTGCGGCCGCTGTTCCGGGTCAGCCTCGAGGATGCGGAGGCCGCGGGGTCGTTCCAGGCCAACGTGCAGGCCGCCCCGATCGCCGACGCCCTGCTGACGACCTGCACCGCCCGGGCGCAGACCTTCGAGCGCGATCATGGCGACGTCCGCAGCTCCGGCTGGGACCACGTCGTGATCCAGCACTACGTCGCGGGCGGCTTCGAGGGCGCGTGCGGCGACCGGACGGTCGCGGTGACGGCCGGCGACGTCAACGTCCTCGACCTCAACCGCACCCTGCGCACCCGGGCGACCGACTTCTCGAACCTGACCCTGATCCTGCCGCGCGACCGGCTGGCGATTGCCGGCACGCACGACCTGCACGGCCGGGCGCTCAGGGGCGGCGACGCGATCGCGGCGGTGATCGGCAGCCACCTGCGCAGCCTTTCGGCCCATGCCGGCGCGCTCACGCCGCGGGAGGCCGGCAGCGCCCTCGACGCGCTCTGCCTGCTGCTCGCCGGCAGCGACCTGCGGGAGGCCGACCCGCTGGTGCGAGCGGCGGCCTCCGCCAGCGCCCACGAGCGGATCTGCGCCCATATCGACCGCCACCTCGACGACCCGGACCTGACCCCCGCCGGCATCGCGGCGGCCTGCCGGGTGTCGCGGGCGACGCTCTACCGGCTGTTCGGCTTCGAGGGCGGCGTGATGGCCTACATCGCCGGGCGCCGGCTCGACCGCGCCTTCACGGCCCTGTGCCGGCCCGAGGCCGAGCGCACCAGCATCGCCGAGGTCGCCTATCGCAGCGGGTTCACCAGCGAGGCGCATTTCAGCCGCTCGTTCCGGAGCCGCTTCGCGATGGCGCCCCGGGAGGCCCGCCGCCGCGCCCGCGAGGGGCTGGCCCCGGCCCGGGTGGTCGCGGGCCTCGGGCCGAACGACTGGATCGGCACGATGCGGCGCCTGCGCGAGACGTTCTGAACGTCGTTCAACGGCTTACGGCAGTGCGCCGATTTTCTCCTTGGCGCGGGTCATGGTGTCGTTGCAGGCATCCGCCTGGCCGGCGCGGTCCTGCTCGCGGGCCTTGGCGATCAGGGTCCGGGCTTCGGCGATGTGGCCGGCTTCGGGTTTCGTCGCCGGGTCGCTCGGCTGGCCGGGCGGCGGGGCCGGCAGGGCCTTCGGCGAGCCGGTCGTCGTCGGCACCTCACCGGTCACCCGGGCGGCGCCGGGGCTCTCGAGCCGGCGCTCGATCGTGGCGATCTGCTCGGCGCACGGCGTCGCGGACGCGGCGGTGGCGAGAAGCGGCACCAGGGCGGCCGCCCCGATCAGGATTGCGCGATTCATCGGTGACGCTCCTCGTGCGGGTCCACCCCCTCGGGCGGCGCCGAGTTGCAACGGCGGACGGGCGCCGCGGTTCGGGCGCGCTCCCGCGGCGGCGATGTCGCAGGCCCGCCGCCGGCGGCGCGATCCGCGCCCGGCGCCGGATCTGGCGCTCGCCGGCACCCTGCCATTCCGGTCCGGCATGCCTCTCCCGGCCGCCCCCGTCTTACAGGTGAGCCTTCCCGTCCTTCGAGAGCTTTGAGCGGACTGAGAGCAGGATGACGCATTCCCCGAGGCCGTCCGCCCAGGCATCGCTGCCGCTCCTCGTCGCCGTGACGATGACCGGGACGGTCGCCCTGCACATCTTCGTGCCGGCGCTGGCCGCCGCCGCGGCCGATCTCGGCACCACGCCGGTCGCCGCGCAGCTCACCATCACCCTCTACCTCGTCGGGCTCGCCTGCGGTCAGCTCGTCTACGGCCCGGTCTCGGACCGGTTCGGCCGCCGCCCGGTGCTGATCGCCGGGCTGTCGCTCTACCTCGCGGGGCTGCTCCTCGCGATTCCCGCCACCTCGATCGAGGTGCTGATCGTCGCCCGGGTGCTCCAGTCGCTCGGGGCTTGCGGCTCGCTGGTGCTCGGCCGGGCGATGGTGCGCGACGTCTCGACCCCCACCGACGCCGCCCGCAAGATCGCGATCCTCACTATGGCGATGACGCTGACGCCGGCGCTCGCCCCGGCGATCGGCGGTCTCGTGGCCGGTGCGTTCGGCTGGCGGGCGGTGTTCGTGGTGCTCGCCACGGTGGTGGCCGGCCTCGCCGCCCTGGTGGTGCGGACGCTGCCGGAGACGAACCGGCATCCGGTGGCTCTGCCCGGCATCGGCGCCGTGGCGGGGGGCTACCTGCGGCTCCTGCGCAACCCCGCCTACCGGGCCTACATGCTGGCCGGAGCCTGCGCCGGCACCAGCCTCTACGCCTTCCTGGCGGTGGCGCCGTTCCTCCTCGTCGACCGGCTCGGCCGCTCGTCGCAGGAGGTCGGGCTCGACTGCCTGATCGTGGTGGCCGGGATGGTGGCGGGCTCGGGCATCGCCGGGCACCTCGCCGGCCGGATGCCGATCCGCCGCGCGGCCCGGATCGGCAACGGCATCTGCCTGGCCGCCGCCCTGGCGCTGCTCGCGATCGACCGGAGCGGCGCGCTCACGGTGACGACCCTGCTGGCGCCGCTGGTGCTCTATGCCGTCGGCATCGGCCTCCTCGGGCCGAACGCGGTGGCGGGGCTGATGAACGTCGACCCCCATTCCGCCGGCTCGGCCTCGAGCCTCTACGGCTTCATGCAGATGGCGCTCGGCGCCCTGTTCACCCTCGCGGTCGCCACCTGGCACGACGGCTCGGCGATGCCGGTGGCGGTCACGCTTCTCGCCGCCTCGACGATCGCCGCCCTGGCGCTGCGGCGGGTGTAGCGCCGGGGCCGGGCGGGCCTGTGAACAGACGTTAACCTTTCCTTAACTCGACCGTTGCCCTGACGGACCCGGCGTGCGACCAACTCGTTAACGAGAGCTTAACGGGTGCGGGTGCGGGTCGGATGCGTATCGCGGGTCGCAAGAACGAAATCGGACGGGCCGCCCTGGCGGCCGTCGCCCTCCTGGCCTCGGTGACCGGGGCCGGCAGCCAGACCCTGGCGGCTCTGCCCGCCGTCACCATCCCGGCGGCCCCCGTCGGCGAGGCGCGGCCGGTCCCGGCCTGGACCGAGTTCTGCGCCCGCTACGCCTCGGAATGCGCGGTGAACCCGAACGAGCCGGCGCAGGTCACGCTGACCCCGCGGCTGTGGCAGACGGTCACGACGATCAACCGCCAGGTCAACACCAGCTTGCGCGCCGTCACCGACCAGGAGCACTGGGGCGTGCCGGACCGCTGGGACCTCGCCGAGGACGGCTCGGGCGATTGCGAGGACTTCCAGCTCCTCAAGCGCAAGCTGCTGGCCCAGGCCGGCCTGCCCCGCCGGGCGATGCGCATGACCGTCGTCATCGACGACAAGGGCGAGGGCCACGCCGTGCTGATGCTGCGCACCGACCGCGGCGATCTCGTCCTCGACAACAAGACCAGCGCCGTGCTGCCCTGGCACAAGACCGGCTACACCTACATCAAGCGCGAGGCCGACGAGTCGATGCGCTGGGTCTCCCTCGGCCGGGCGGTGTCGCCGGTCGTGACCGCGAACCGCTGATCTTACCGCTCGAACCGGGCCGCCAGGGCCTCGCTCGCCAGGATGGCGCTGCCGTTGGCCCAGGGCAGCGGCAGGATCACCCGCATGCCGGGCGGCGGTTCCGGGACGACCGGCCGGGCGAGCGGCGCGGCGATCGGCACCGGATCGAGGCCGGGCCGCAGCGTGAGCGCCGCAGCCTCCCGGCCGCCCCGGGCCAGCAGCGCGACCGAGCCGATCGCGGCGACGAGCGCAGCCTGGAATCCCAGCCGGCGTAGGGTCCGCACCATGTGAGCACTCGCCTGTCCTGCGGCGACGATGTTCGGGATCGGTCGCTCGTTCGAAGAGACCTTCGGCCCGGGCCGCTTAACGGCCGGTCGTCGGCGCGCCCGACTCCGCCTTCGCATGACGACGACTTGCCGCGATGCTGAACGGAGGTTTTACACTGGTCTTCCCGCCTCGGTAACCTTGACGGAACGGTCGCGCGAAGGCCCGGGGCCCGCGTCGCGCCGCGGGATGGGCCGGAGCGGCCGCCCGCGCTATATTCGAACCCATGACGATGCGGTCGAGGACGATGCGGATGGGTTGGCCGGCGGGACGCACGCTGTCACGGCTCGTCCTATGGGGCCTGCTGGCGGGCCTCGCCGCGCCGGGCCCGGCCCAGGCGCAATATTACGACGAGGGTTACGCCCCGCGCCGCCCCGTCGAGGGCGGCTACGGCTATCGCCGGCGCGATTCCGGCTATCGCCCCGCGCCCGAGCCGCAGCGCCAGTTCTACTGGCCGTGGGAGGATCGCCCGGCAGCGGCACCCCAGGCCCAGGATTACGGGCAGCCCGCCCCGCGCGGCGCCTACCGCACTCCCCGCCCGCGGCGCGAGCGCGAGCGCGAGGTCGTCCACAGCCGCGAGGGCCGCTCGGTGCAGCGGCCCAAGCCCCGCCCGGCCCCGGTCGTGGCCCGTCCCGCCGCCCCGAAGCCGAAGACCGACCCGGCGACCCAGATCGCGGTGTTCGGCGACTCCCTCGCCGAGCTGCTGGGCCAGGGCCTCGACACCGTCTACGATTCCTCGCCCGACGTCGCGGTGATCCGCCGCGCCAAGGGCGACAGCGGCCTCGTGCGCAAGGACGTGGTCGACTGGCCGAAGGCGGCGGAGGACTATCTCAAGACCAACCCGAAGGTCTCCTACGCCGTGGTGATGGTGGGCGCCAACGACCGCCAGCCCCTGCGCGACGGCGACCAGTCCGTCGAGCCGCTGAGCGAGCGCTGGCGCACCCTCTACCGCGACCGGGTCGACGCGCTCCTCAAGGTGTTTTCCGACCGCAAGGTGCCGGTGGTGTGGGTCGGCGAGCCGCCGATGAAGAGCGACACCCTCTCGGCCGACATCACCTCGCTCAACGAGATCTTTCGCGATCGGGTGCAGCGGGCGGGTGGCGTCTACGTCGACATCTGGCCGGCCTTCGTCGACGAGAACAACCGCTACGCCGCGACCGGGCCGGATCTCGAGGGCCAGCAGGCGAAGCTGCGCACCGCCGACGGCGTGCATTTCACCCAGGCTGGTGCCCGCAAGGCGGCGCATTTCGCGGATGTCGAGATCAAGCGGCTGATCGAGGCCAAGGGTGGCACCCCGACCCCGCCCGAGGCGGTAGCGGCCGTGAGCCCCGAGGCGCCGCCGCCGGCCGCCGGCACCGCGAAGCTAGACAACGACGCGGCGATCGACCGGCTGATCACCTCGATGCTGCCGAGCCTGCCCGAGCCGCCCGGCATCCCGACGCTCCCGGTCAAGCCGGCCGCCGGCCCGGTGGTGCCGCTGACCCGCACCGAGGTCGCGCCCAACGGCCAGCTCGTCACCGGCCGGCCGCGGATCGACCGCGACACCGGCTACACCCTGGAGCGCAGCCTGACCCGCGGCGTCGCCCCCCCGCCCCAGCCGGGCCGGGCCGACGATTTCCGCTGGCCGCGGGGGTGAGGAAGGACTCGCTGCTCAAGGGGAAATATACGAAGCGAGCCCCTTGAGCCAGATCAGGAGAATCTCCGCTCTAATAGAGAGCTCCTCTTCTCATCCCCGGAATCGAACGATGCGGCAGCGCTAACGTCGAACCACAAATCAATGCAACTGCGCACTTAAAATACGATGCGAAATATATTAAATAATTTTGTATTGTTATACGCTGATTGTAATTATCGATAAGATCACACAAATAAATCAATACAAATTATAATGTTAATTTAATCAGAAATTTTTTACCTTACTCTATAATTTACTGGAATCCGGCAGTCGTCCTCGAATAGACATCCAATCGTTCCATCGGCGCAAAAGCCGCTGATAGTCTTCGTATGGAAACCGTTCCCGAGATTGCTGGTACGATGGCTCGTGAAAAAGCATGGCTGATTTCCAAAGCTCACCAACCAACATCGTAGCCAGTTGCTGACGCTTGACGACGAAATCGATCTTCAGGCGCAGGTCGGTCCGCTGCGCGTCGCCGTCGACATAATGACCATCTAACTCGTAGACTTGAAAGCGCATCATATGCAGCCGGCTGGCTATCGGCGTCAGCCGCCAAGTGTGACCACCGGGCTCGTCAAAGAATCGGACATTGCAAGGCCGCGCGTCGATCAACGCTTCGCCGAACTCGATCAGGCAATCATACACACAGGAAAATACGGCGGACACACGGCATTCCACGGTACTTCCCCGTGTGTAGATCGTCAGGTCGCTCCATCCGAACCGACCGGCAACCAATGTCACGTTGAATTCGTCGAAGGCTTCTGAAAAATCTTGGGTCATAACAACTCCGGCAGGATCTCGATCCGAGTTGAAACTCCCGGAACGTTGCGCTTGTGACAGGCGGCAGGCTGACGGGGTCCGGGGGGCGAACGTCGCGTCGGACACCAGTCGAACGCCCTGCGCCATAGATGAATCGTCATAAATTTCCTACGACAATCAACAATGTTCGGAGTGGACTCTGTCCAAAAAGGAGACACTTAGCATCATATTTGAAAATGACCCGGAGTGGATTTAAAAAACTCATATGGAGCGGAGCCTGCTACCATATCATCGATTTATCGGGCTCGGCCGCTACAGCCGCGCCGTGAGCGTTGCCAGCACCGAGAACGGTGCGCCCGGGATGTTGTTGAACTGGTTGAACGGCGCCTCGATGTAGCGCGCGTTGGTCAGGTTCTTGAGGTTCAGCGAGAACCGGGCGTGCTCGTTGAGGTCGTAGAAGACCGCCGCATCGACACGGGTATAGGCGCCGACCTTGTAGGTGTTGGTGATGTCGCCGAAGCGCGAGCCGACATGGGTCACGCCGGCGCCGAGCCCGAGGCCGCGCCAGAACCCCTCGTCGAACTGGTAGGTGGTCCAGACGCTGCCGCTGAATTGGGGGGCGCCGTCGAGGCGGTTGCCGACCGGAATCGCGGTATCGCGTGTCACTCGGGCATCGGTGTAGCCGACGCCGCCGATGACCTTCCAGCCCGGCAGGATCGTGCCGGCGAGATCGGCCTCGACGCCCTTCGAGCGCTGCTGGCCGGTGATGATCGAGAAGCCGGTATTGACCGGATCGTTCGCCGCGACGTTGTTGCGGGTGATGTCGAACACCGAGGCGGTCAGGCTCAGGTCCGGCGAGAACTCGAACCGGGTGCCGACCTCGACCTGCTCGCCGGTCTCCGGCGGCGGACTGGCGGCACCGAAGACGTTGGCGGTCTGCGGCTTGAACGAGGTGGTGTAGCTCGCGTAGAGCGCCAGCGGCTCGACGACCCGGTAGATCAGCCCGACCCGCGGCGACACGCCGGACAATTGCTGCTCGGGCGGGATCGCCGTCGAGGCCGGCGTGCGGCTGAAATAGAACTGCGAGCCGGTGTCGTAGCGGATGCCGAGCAGCAGTTGCAGCCCGTAGCCGAGGTCGATCTGGTCCTGGGCGTAGAGCCCGGTCAATTCGGTCTTCTGCTTGAGATCGCTCTGCAGCGACAGCGTGCCCGGCAGCGCGAGGCCGGGAACGGGATTGAGGAAGCTCACCGAGGCGAGCGGACCTTGCGTGGTGATCGCCCGCCGGTAGCCGTTGACGTACTCGACGCCGAGGAGCGCGGTGTGGCGCAGGCCGAGCCAGTCGAACTTCGCCACCAGTTCGGTCTGGCTGTCGACCGCGGCGTAGGTCGAGGTGGTGGCCGTGGTGCGGCGGGTGAGCGTGAGCCCATTGGCCGAGACGCCGTTGGCCCGGGCCGCGATCGCGTCGAAGCTGCCGCCCTGCGCGTTGATCACCTGACGCAGCATCAGGTGCTCGTTGAAGTCGTGCTCGACCTTCAACGTGCCGAAATTCGCATTGGCGTTGTAGCGCGAGAACGGCTCGCCGTAGTAGCGCGAGATGTTGTCGAGCGGTACGCGGCCGTTCCGGGCGACCAGCCCCTCGTCGTAGACCGTGTCCTGGCGGGTGAACTCGCCGATGAACGTGACCCGCGTGTCCGGGCTCGGGTTCCAGCTGAAGGCCGGCGCGATGAAGAACCGGGAATTGTCGCGCCCGGCGAGATCGCGAAACGTCGGGTCGACCTGCGTCCCGAAGCTGAGGCGGGCGGCGAGCCCGTCGGTGCCCGGCACGGCCCCGGAGGCCGAGGCCTGGACCCGCCGGAAGCCGAAGCTGCCGGCCTGGATGCTGGCATCCGCCGTCGGCGCCAGGCTCGGCTGGCGGGTGACGATGTTGATGACGCCGCCCGGATCGCCCCGCCCGTAGAGCACCGAGGCCGGGCCCTTCAGCACCTCGATCCGTTCCACGTCGGCGAGGTCGCGCTGGACCGGGTAGAAGGTGTTGGCCTGGTTCATGAACACGCCGTCGATGGCGTAGGTCTGGGTCCGGAAGCCGCGGATGATGAAGGTGTCGCTGCGGCCCTGGATGGTGCCGCCCGGCTGCACGTTGCTGACGTTGAACAAGGCATCGGCGAGCCGCGTCTCGGCCCGGTCGACCAGAACCTCGCGCGGCACGACGTTGACGGTCTGGGGGACGTCGCGCAGGGGCGTGTCGGTCTTCGTCGCGGTGGCGCTGCGGGTGGCGCGGTAGCCCTGGACCGGGCCGATGGCCGTCTCCCGGAAGGCCGGGGCGCCGGCGACCGTGATCGCATCGAGGGCGATGGCCTCGCCCGCCTCCTGAGCCGTCGCCCTGCTGCCGGCCAGGACCGGCGCCGCGCCCGCGAGCAGTGCGAGGACGAGCGACGACCGGTGCCGGCCGGCGGGACGAGGGGTTGGGCGCACGGGAACCTACCAGGGAAGACGATGATCTCCTGGCGGCGTTAGGCGCTCGCCCGTCGGCAATCAATCGCCATGTAGAGGCAAGATCTGGAACGATTCCAGCCCCGGTCGCAATCGCCATCGGTGTGGCATCGAGGCATCTTAGATAGTGTTCGTACCAGTGGATAACTCGCCTTCCACTGCGTGAATTAGAATAGATATAAGAAGGATGGCACCGCGTACCGATTCCTGCGGCATCCGGCTCGGCGAGGTCGACCACCCTCGGCTCGCGGGGTTCCGAAACGACGACGGGACCCGCCCCAAATGGGAGCGGATCCCGCGATCGGCAGCAGCGCATCGGGCCGACGGGGCGGGGCCCCGCCGAGAAATCCCGAGCAGGAAATCCCGCTTCAGAGCGGCAGGGTCGTCGTCCCCATCAGCGCCTCGTCGATCGAGCGGGCGGCCTGACGGCCCTCGCGGATCGCCCAGACCACCAGGGACTGGCCGCGGCGCATGTCGCCCGCCACCCAGACCTTGTCGGTCGAGGTGCGGTACTGGACGTCGTCGGCCTGGACGTTGCCGCGCTTGTCGCGGGCCACGCCCGATTCCTCGACGAGGCCCTGGGCGACCGGACCGGCGAAGCCGATCGCCATGAAGACGAGGTCAGCGGGCAGCAGGAACTCGGAGCCGGCGATGGGCTTGCGGGACTCGTCGACCCGGGCGCAGACCACGCCCTTCACCTTGCCCTTCTTGTTGCCCTCGATGCGCAGCGTCGCGGCCTGGAACTCGCGCTCGGCTCCTTCAGCCTGGCTCGACGAGGTGCGCATCTTGGTCGCCCAGTAGGGCCACACGGTCAGCTTGTCCTCGCGCTCCGGCGGGCGCGGGCGGATGTCGAGCTGGGTGACCGACAGGGCGCCCTGGCGGAAGGCGGTGCCGACGCAGTCCGACGCGGTGTCGCCGCCGCCGATCACCACCACGTTCTTGCCGGCGGCGAGGATCGGCTCCTCGGCCGTGGCGGCCTCCTGGCCGACGCGGCGGTTCGACTGGACGAGGTAGGGCATGGCGAAGTGCACGCCCTCGAGCTCCTGGCCGGGCAGGCCGGGATCGCGCGGGGCCTCGGCGCCGCCGGCGAACAGCACGGCGTCGAACTCGCCGTGCAGGCTAGCGAAGGAGCGGGTGACGCCGACATTGACGCCGTAATGGAACTGCACGCCCTCGGCCTCCATCTGCCGCACGCGGCGGTCGATGTGGCGCTTCTCCATCTTGAAGTCGGGGATGCCGTAGCGCAGCAGGCCGCCGGCCTTCGGCTCGCGCTCGAAGACGTGGACGTCGTGGCCGACGCGGGCGAGCTGCTGGGCCGCCGCGAGACCCGCAGGCCCCGAGCCGATCACCGCCACCTTCTTGCCGGTCTTCACCGCGGCGGGCTCAGGCACCACCCAGCCCATGCTCCAGGCCTTGTCGGCGATCGCCTGTTCGATGGTCTTGATCGCGACCGGCTGGTTCTCGAGGTTGAGGGTGCAGGCCTCCTCGCAGGGCGCGGGGCAGATGCGGCCGGTGAACTCCGGAAAGTTGTTGGTGGAGTGCAGGTTGCGCGCCGCCTCCTCCCAGTCCGCGTTGAAGACGAGGTCGTTCCAGTCGGGGATCTGGTTGTGGACCGGGCAGCCCGTCGGGCCGTGGCAGAACGGGATGCCGCAATCCATGCAGCGCGCCGCCTGCTTCTTCAGGTCGTGCTCGTCGAGCGGCAGGGTGAATTCGAGGAAGTGGCGCACGCGGTCGGCCGCGAGCTGATACTTCTGCTCCTGCCGGTCGAACTCGAGGAAGCCTGTGACCTTGCCCATCGGGTGAGTGCTCAGTTCGTGAAGTGATCGGGCCGGCGGCGGGTCTTAAGCGACCCCGGCGACGGTGGCGGATGTGGGGAACGCGTCCCCGCAGCGGGTGAGCCAGGCCCGGATCGCGGGCCGGCCCGAGAGGTCGAATCCGCCCTCGTCGGCGAATTGCGTATAGGCGAAGAGGGCGACATCCGCGATGCTGACGGCATCGCCGACGAACCACGCGGCGGTGGTCAAGTGTCGCTCCATCCGGTCGAGGGCGGCCTCGCCGCCGGCCACCTTCTTCGGGTCGCGGGTCTCGGCGGGCTCGCCCCGGTAGCGCATGTGGAACCGGCAGACCGCGATCGTCGGCTCGTGGTTGTACTGTTCCCAGAACAGCCACTCGTCGATCTTGGCTTGCGTCCAGGCATCGTCCGGCAGCAGGGTGGAGCCGCGGGCGAGATAGCGGATGATCGCGTTCGATTGCGCGAGCGTCCGCCCGTCGTCGAACGCGACGCCCGGGACCTGGCCGGCGGGGAAGCGGGCGAGGTAGTCGGGCGTGCGGCTCTCACCTTTCATGATGTCGACCGGGATCCAGTCATAGGCGAGCCCGAGGTGATCGGCGACGTACCGCACCTTCAGGCAGTTGCCCGACATCATGTCGCCGTAGACCTTCACCGCGATGTTCTCCTGTCTCCGATCGTAGATCAGGCTCGCCCTCAACCCTCCCCCCTTCTGCGGGGGAGGGTGGCCTACGGAGTAGGCCGGGAGAGGGGCAGCGCGACGCTGATTGAGGTGGCGCCCTTCATCGAGCGCGCGACCTCTCCGGAAGCGTCGTCCCCTCTCCCGCCCCGCTCCGCGGGGCACCCTCCCCCGCAGAGGGGGGAGGGTTTCGCCGCGCCGCGGCCTTCGGTACAGGCGGTTTACTCCGCCGCCACCGGCATCCGGGCTCGCTCCATCTCGCGAAGCGCCCGCCGGTACTCGACCGGCATCACCTTCACGAACTTGGTGCGGTAGGTCTCCCAGTTGTCGATGATCGCCTTGGCGCGCACCGAACCGGTATACTTCAGGTGGTTGTTGATGAGCCCGACGAGGCGCTCCTCGTCGTGGCCCGACATGTTTTCGAGGATGTCGATGCGCCCCTTGGTCTCCAGGTCGCCGTCCTGGTGGAAGCGGCGCATGAACTCGTCCTCCTCCTCGACCGGCTCGAGATCGACCATCGACAGGTTGCAGCGCTTGGCGAAGGAGCCGTCCTCGTCGAGCACGTAGGCGATGCCGCCCGACATGCCGGCCGCGAAGTTGCGCCCGGTCTCGCCGATCGACACGACGACGCCGCCGGTCATGTACTCGCAGCCGTGGTCGCCCATGCCCTCGACCACCGCGATGGCGCCCGAGTTGCGAACCGCGAAGCGCTCGCCCGCCGCGCCCCGGATATAGGCCTCGCCGGCAATCGCGCCGTACAGCACGGTGTTGCCGACCATGATGGTGCGGTCCGACGGCGAGCCCAGCGCATCCGTCGGCCGGATGATCAGCTTGCCGCCCGACAGGCCCTTGCCGACATAGTCGTTGGCGTGGCCGGTCAGGCTCAGCGTCACGCCGGCGGCGAGCCAGGCGCCGAAGCTCTGGCCGGCGGTGCCGGTGAGCTTCACCGTCAGGGTGTCGTCCGGCAGGCCCTCGTGGCCGTGCGCCTTGGCGACCGCACCCGAGAGCATCGCGCCCGCGGCCCGGTCGGAGTTGCGGATCGTGTCCTCGACGGTCACCGCGACACCGGTCTCGATCGCGTCGCCGATCGCCGCGATGAGGCGACGGTCGAGGACTTGGTCGATCGGGTGCTTCTGGGTCTCGACGTGACGCAGCGCCACCGTCTCCGGCACGTCCGGCTTGTGGAACAGCCGGGTGAAGTCGAGGCCCTTGGCCTTCCAGTGCGAGATCGCCGCGAGCTTGTCGAGGTATTCCGACCTGCCGATCAGCTCGTCGAGCTTCGTCACGCCGAGGGACGCCATCAGCTCGCGGACCTCTTCGGCGACGAAGAAGAAGTAGTTGATGACGTGCTCGGGCGTGCCCTTGAAGCGCTTGCGCAGCACCGGGTCCTGGGTCGCGACGCCGACCGGGCAGGTGTTGAGGTGGCACTTGCGCATCATGATGCAGCCCGCCGCGATGAGCGGCGCGGTCGAGAAGCCGAACTGGTCGGCGCCGAGCAGGGCCGCGATCAGCACGTCCCGGCCGGTGCGGATGCCGCCATCGGCCTGGAGCGCCACCCGGCCGCGCAGGTGGTTGAGCACCAGCGTCTGCTGGGTCTCGGCGAGCCCGATCTCCCAGGGACCGCCGGCGTGCTTGATCGAGGTGAGCGGCGCCGCACCCGTACCGCCGTCGAAGCCCGAGATGGTGATGTGGTCGGCGCGCGCCTTGGCGACGCCGGCCGCCACCGTGCCGACGCCGACCTCCGCCACCAGCTTGACCGACACGTCGGCCGCCGGGTTGACGTTCTTGAGGTCGAAGATCAGCTGGGCCAGGTCCTCGATCGAGTAGATGTCGTGGTGCGGCGGCGGCGAGATCAGGCCGACGCCCGGGGTCGAGTGGCGGACCTTGGCGATCTTGGCGTCGACCTTGTGGCCGGGCAGCTGGCCGCCCTCGCCGGGCTTGGCTCCCTGCGCCACCTTGATCTGCATCATGTCGGCGTTGACGAGGTATTCCGTCGTGACGCCGAAGCGGCCCGACGCGACCTGCTTGATCGCCGAGCGGCGCGAGCGGCCGTCCGGCAGCGGGCGGAAGCGCTCGCGCTCCTCGCCGCCCTCGCCCGAGTTCGAGCGGCCGCCGAACGAGTTGACGGCGATCGCCAGCGTCTCGTGCGCTTCCTTGGAGATCGAGCCGTACGACATCGCGCCGGTGGCGAAGCGCTTGACGATCTCGACCGCCGGCTCGACCGCGTCGATCTCGACCGAGGTCCGGCCGAGCTCCGCCGCGCTCTTGATCCGGAACAGGCCGCGGATCGTCTTGAGGTGGTTCTCCTGCTCGTTCACCATCTTGGCGTAGGCGCGATAGCGGTCGGGCAGGTTGAGCCGCACGGCGTGCTGGAGCGTCGCGACGGTGTCGGGCGTCCAGGTATGGGCCTCGCCGCGCAGGCGGTAGGCGTATTCGCCGCCGACATCGAGGGCGGTGCGGTAGACCGGCGAATCGCCGAAGGCGTCGCGATGACGGCGTGCCGTCTCCTCGGCGACCTCGGCCATGCCGATGCCCTCGATGGTGGTCGCCGTACCGAAGAAGTCGCGCTCGACGAAGCTAGAGTTCAACCCGATCGCGTCGAAGATCTGCGCGCCGCAATAGGACTGGTAGGTGGAGATGCCCATCTTGGACATCACCTTGAGCAGGCCCTTGTCGATCGACTTGATGTAGCGATAGACAATCTCGTCGTCGGTCAGCTCCGGCGGCAGCTCGTCCTTCATCGCGATCAGCGTCTCGAAGGCGAGATAGGGGTTGATCGCCTCGGCGCCGTAGCCGGCGAGGCACGCGAAGTGGTGCACCTCGCGCGGCTCACCGGATTCGAGCACGAGCCCGACCGAGGTGCGAAGCCCCTTGCGGATCAGGTAGTTGTGCACCGCCGCGGTGGCGAGCAGGGCCGGAATCGGGATCCGGTCCGGGCCGACGGCGCGGTCCGAGAGCACGATGATGTTGTAGCCGCCGCGCACCGCCGCCTCGGCGCGGTCGCACAGACGGTCCAGCGCGCCCTCCATCGCCTGCGCGCCGGTCTCGGCCGGATAGGTGATGTCGAGGGTCTTGGTGTCGAAGCGGTCCTCGAAGTGGCCGATGCAGCGGATCTTCTCGAGGTCCGCGTTGGTCAGGATCGGCTGGCGCACCTCGAGGCGCTTCTTGCGCGAGGTGCCCTCGAGATCGAGGATGTTCGGCCGCGGCCCGATGAACGAGACGAGGCTCATCACGGCCTCCTCGCGGATCGGGTCGATCGGCGGGTTCGTCACCTGCGCGAAGTTCTGCTTGAAGTAGGTGTAGAGCAGCTTCGGCTTGTCGGACAAAGCCGAGAGCGGCGTGTCCGTGCCCATCGAGCCGACCGCCTCCTGGCCGGTCACGGCCATCGGCTGCATCAGGAGCTTCAGGTCTTCCTGGGTGTAGCCGAAGGCCTGCTGGCGATCGAGCAGCGACACGTCGGTGCGCGACTCGCGCGGCTGCACCGGGCGCAGGTCCTCGAGCACGATCTGGGTGCGCTTCAGCCACTCCTTGTAGGGGTGGGCGGCGGCGAGCTCGTCCTTGATCTCCTCGTTGGAGACGATGCGGCCCTTCTCGAGGTCGATCAGCAGCATCCGGCCCGGCTGCAGGCGCCAGGACGAGACGATCTTCTCGTCCGGGATCGGCAGCACGCCCATCTCGGAGGCGAGCACGACGAGCCCGTCATCGGTGACGAGGTAGCGGGCGGGGCGCAGGCCGTTGCGGTCGAGGGTGGCGCCGATCTGGCGGCCGTCGGTGAAGCAGAGCGCGGCCGGGCCGTCCCACGGCTCCATCAGGGCGGCGTGGTACTCGTAGAAGGCGCGCTGCTCCTCGCTCATCAGCGGGTTGCCGGCCCAGGCCTCGGGTACCAGCATCATCATCGCGTGGGCGAGCGGGTAGCCGCCCTGCACGAGGAACTCGAGCGCGTTGTCGAAGCAGGCGGTGTCGGACTGGCCCTCGTAGGAGATCGGCCACAGCTTCGAGATGTCGTTGCCGAACAGCTCCGAATCGACGCTGGCCTGGCGCGCCGCCATCCAGTTCACGTTGCCGCGCAGCGTGTTGATCTCGCCGTTATGAGCCACCATCCGGTAGGGGTGCGACAGGCGCCAGGTCGGGAAGGTGTTGGTGGCGAAGCGCTGATGCACCAGCGCCAGCGCCGAGACGAAGCGCTCGTCCTTCAGGTCGAGGTAGTAGTGGCCGAGCTGGTTCACCAGCACCATGCCCTTGTAGACGATGGTGCGCGAGGACAGCGAGACCGGATAGAACTCCTTCAGCCGCTCGTCCTTGAGGGTGTAGACGGCGTTCGAGATCACCTTGCGGACGAGGAACAGCCGGCGCTCGAAGGCGTCCTGGTCGGCGCTGGAGGCCGGGCGGCCGATGAACACCTGGCGGTGGCGCGGCTCGCTCGCCTTGACGCTCTCGCCGAGGTCGCTCGGGTCGACGGGCACGTCGCGCCAGCCGAGCAGCGCCAGCCCCTCGTCGGCGATCGCCTTCTCGACGATCTTCTCGACGAGCTGGAAGCCCTCCTCGTCCCGCGGCATGTAGAGCTGGCCGACGCCGTAATGGCCGGCCTCCGGCAGCTTGATGCCGAGGCGCTCGGCCTCCGCCGCGAAAAAGCCGTGCGGGACCTGCACCAGGATGCCGCAGCCGTCGCCCATCTTCGGGTCGGCGCCGACGGCGCCGCGATGGTCGAGGTTCTCCAGGATCTGCAGGCCCTGCTGCACGATGGCGTGGGTCTGGCGGTTGTGCATGTCGGCGATGAAGCCGACGCCGCAGGCATCCTTCTCGTTGCCCGGGTTGTAGAGGCCCTGGCGCGCCGGCAGGGCCGGATCGCGCACGACGAGGGCGGGGACCGCCTGCCCGCGGGAGGGGTGCTGGGTCCCGGTCCGGGACCGCGACTGATCCGTGCCGCTCATGGTCTCATCTCCCATTAGGCTCGCGGGCGAGCGCGCTCATTCATGTCGAAGGCGGCAGGTGCGCCACGTCGCGCGCCGGCCGTGAAGGGACTGCCCGCCGCACGGACCGACGCGCCTGCCGACGAGGCAGGCCCGGTCCGGGGCGAGTTATACCCGCTTCCCGAGCGGGCGAAGTGGCGCGGCCGACGCAGGGTCGCCGCAGGGGCGTGCGGGCCGAGGGCGCGGCCGCCGCCTCGTGTTGTTTCAGTCCGCGGGAGGGTCGGTCGCGTCTCGCGAAGGGAGCGCCCGCACCTCGCGAGCGCCCGGCAGGCTGGTGTCAGCCCGCGTGCGCCCGCACCGCCCGAATGGCGGCGCGTTTGGTATCTCGTTTGGCCGTCGTGCAAGCCACAAGCCAGCGCCCTTGCGACCCGGGGGCACGGAGCCCGGCCGGGAAAATGGGACAGCGGTACTGTCCTAACTCGGGGAACCTGCCAGATTTCAATCGGTCCAGCAAGAGCCCATTCCGTCCGGGCTTGTGCTTTTCTTGCGTTTCGCGATCCCGGGTCGCAACGAAACGCCGAATTCGCCCGGAACCGCGCATCTTTCCCCTGTCGAATGCCGCACAGCCCGCCCGGCAAAGCATGACCGGCATGAGCCGGGACGACTCGTGCGGACCCTCGGCACCGGCCATGATGGCCGCCCGCGGGCCCGGCTCGCGACCGGGGGAGCCTTCAGGCCGATGAACTTCGCCAGCGACAACGTGGTGGGCGCGAGCGCGCCGATCCTGGAGGCGATCGTGCGCCACAACGGCGGCGCGATGCCGGCCTACGGCGCCGACCCGCTGACGCTCGGCCTGACCCCGCGCTTCCGGGCGCTGTTCGAGCATCCCGACCTCGCGGTGTTCCCGGTCGCGACCGGCACCGCGGCGAACGCGCTGGCGCTCTCCGTGATGGTGCCGCCCTTCGGCCTGTGCCTCTGCCACGAGGAGGCGCACGTCATGGAGGACGAGTGCGGCGCGCCCGAATTCTACACCCACGGCGCCAAGCTGCAGGGCCTGCCCGGTGCCGGCGGC
The DNA here is from genome assembly GCF_016613415.1 of Methylobacterium ajmalii. Classification (GTDB taxonomy): domain Bacteria; phylum Pseudomonadota; class Alphaproteobacteria; order Rhizobiales; family Beijerinckiaceae; genus Methylobacterium; species Methylobacterium ajmalii. The sequence goes on from NZ_JACWCT010000143.1 coordinate 41,813, forward strand.
AAGATCGCGCCCGAGACCCTCGACCGGTTCCTCGGCGGGCTGACCCGGCACGTGAAGCAGATGCCGCCCCGCGCCCTCACCCTGTCGCAGCTCACCGAGAGCGGGCAGGTCTACACGGTCGACGAGATCGCGGCGCTCTCGCGCATCGCCCATGCGCACGGCCTCACCGTCCACATGGACGGCGCGCGCTTCGCCAACGCGCTGGCGGCGCTCGGGTGCACGCCGGCCGAGATGACCTGGCGGGCGGGTATCGACATCCTGTCCTTCGGGGCGAGCAAGAACGGCGCGCTCGCCGCGGAAGCGATCCTGGTCTTCCGCCCCGATCTTTCCGAGACGCTGGACTTCCGCCGCAAGCGCGCCGGCCACATCCTGTCGAAGGGCCGCTTCATCGCCGCCCAGCTCGACGCCTATCTCGGCGACGACCACTGGATCGCCAATGCCCGCCACGCCAACCGGATGGCGGCCCGCCTCGCCGCCGGCCTGTCCGGGCTCCCCGGCGTGCGCCTCGCCTGGCCGGTCCAGGGCAACGAGCTCTTCCCGATCCTGCCCGCCCGCCTCGACGCCGCCCTGCGGGAGGGCGGCGCGCTCTACTACGACTGGGCGAGCCGCAGCCTGCCCGCGGGCGAGGCGGTGCGCGAGGACGAGCGGATGATCCGCCTGATCACCGCCTTCTCCACCGCCGAGGCGGAGGTGGAGGCGTTCCTCGACCTGGCGCGGCGCTCGGGTTGAACCGCTACTCCGGCAGACGCGGCAGCGGCGTGCCGTCCTTCGGCAGCGGGTAGCGGGCGACGTTCAGCTCCATCGCCAGGAAGGTGTAGTAGCCGCTGACCGCCGTGAGATCGACGACGCCCGGCTTGCCGAAGAGCTTTTCGGCCCGCGCGAAGGTCGCGTCGGAGACGCGCTTGTTCTGCAGGAGCTCGACGGTGAAGTCGTACGCCGTCTCCTGGTCCTCGGGCAGGCCGGTCGGGCGGCGGCCGTCGCGGATCGCCGCGATCGCCTCGGGGGCGATGCCGACCTTCCTGGCGATCGGCGCATGGACGTACCACTCGTAGTCCTGCGTCCAGTGGCGGGCATTCACCAGGATCACGAGCTCGGACAGCGTGGTGCCGATCTTCGGCTTGTAGCGCAGGTAGTCGCCCATCGAGCGGGCAAGCGTCATCACCTCGGGCGAATGAATCAGCGGCTCGAACGGGCCGAAGACCGGCACCTTGCGGGCGGCCTCGAACGCCTCGGCGGCCTGCTTCTGCTCCGGGCTGTACTGCGCGGGCGGGATCGTCGGCAGCCGGTTCTCGGCGAGGGCCGCACCGGCCCAGGTGGCAGCGGGCATGAGCGCGAGAAGAAGAGCGGGCAGCAGGCGCGGCATGGCGTGGTCCTCCCGGGACATTTGGGGGCGTGGTTGTCGTCCCTTAGCCGAAAGGCCGGTCCCATGCCGGCCGCGCTCCCGCAATCCCGCCTCATTCCCGCGGTTAACAGGTTATTGTCCGAGCACGAGGGGAATGCGGGGCCTCACCCGCCCGGCACGACCCCGGAAACAAGGGAATGCGGGACGATGACTGCACTGCCGTCCAAGACGGGTTCGCGGTCCGTGACGGGCGCGGCACTTCTTGCTGCGCTCGCCGCCACGCTGATGACGGGCACGATCCTGCCCGCTCAGGCCCAGGGCTATCGCCCGGGCTACCCCGTCGCCATCGAGGACGAGGACGACGCGATCCTGCCGCCGCGCGCGGTGATCTTCCGCCTCGGCCGGGCCGGTTTCACCGGCATGACCCATCCGCGCTTTGACGGCGAGACCTACCGGGTCGAGGCCGACAGCCCGTGGGGCAACCGGGTGCAGCTCGTCGTCGATGCCCGCACCGGCCGCATCCTCGACCGCGAGCGCCTGGAGGCGCCGCTGATTCCCCCCGGCACCGTGCCCGGCGGCCGCCGCCCCGGCTACGGCTGGACCGAGGCCGACAGCCGCCCGCCCTGGCCGCGCGACGAGGCCTTCCGCGATCGCGCCCCGCGCGGCGGCGACGGCTGGCGCGAGGAGGGCCGCTACGCCCCCGTGCCGCTGCCCCGCGC
>NZ_JACWCT010000144.1 GCF_016613415.1 Methylobacterium ajmalii
ACGCCGAGCGTCGCCGCCACGCCGAGCGTCGCCGCCACGCCGAGCGTGGATGCCACGCCGAGCGTGGCCGAGAGGGCGGCGGCCCGCGCCCGGGCCGGGAGGCCGGGACCGGCCCGTCCGGGTGTTCGCCGCTCGTCCGCCACGGGCCTGCCGCTCCGCTCCGCCGGGGTCCGCCGGAGCCGGCGGACCATCATGGTTAAGAGCCCTACAACGGACAGGGTTAAGCGCCGGTAACCGAACGGCCGAGTGGTCAGGCGTCGGGCGGCGTCCCGTCGCCGGGGCCGAGGGCGCGCTGCATCAGGACGGTGTCGAGCCAGGTGCCGTGCTTCCAGCCGACCGACGTCAGCACCCCGACATGCCGGAAGCCGAGGGCGGCGTGCAGGCCGATCGAGGCGGCGTTGTGCGAATCCCCGATCACCGCCACCATCTGGCGAAATCCGGCCCCCTCGGCCTCGGCGATCAGGCGCGCCATCAGGCGCCGGCCGAGGCCGCGCCCGGCCTGGTCCGGCCGGACGTAGACCGAGCTCTCGAGCGTGCCGCGATAGGCCGGCCGGGGCCGGTAGGGCCCCGCATACGCGTAGGCGACGACCGCGCCCGCCCGCTCGGCGACGAGGTAGGGGTAGCCGCCTCCGACGAGCGCCGCCCGGCGCCGGGCCATCTCGGCCTCGTCGGGCGGGTCGATCTCGAACGAGGCCCGGCCGGTCGCGACCGCGTGGGCGTAGATCGCCGTCACCGCGGGCACGTCGTCCTCCCGGCACGGCCGCAGGATCACGTCGTCGTCCTCCATCGCCTCGTTCCTCCGGTGGACCGCGCCGGCCGGTCCCTTCTGGTGCGGCCGCGCGCCCCTTATATTTCGGGCATGAGCGATTCACCCCTCGGGCGCCCGCAGGTCCGCCGCCTCGACCCGGTGCTGGTCGACCGCATCGCCGCCGGCGAGGTGGTCGAGCGGCCGGCCTCGGCGGTCAAGGAGCTGGTCGAGAACGCGATCGATGCCGGCGCTTCCAGCATCGCGGTGACGATCGCCGCCGGCGGCCGGCGGCTGATCCGGGTCGTCGACGACGGCGGCGGCATGGGGCCGGGCGACCTGGCGCTGGCGGTGGAGCGCCACGCCACCTCGAAGCTGCCGGACGGCGACCTCGAGCGCATCGAGACCCTGGGCTTTCGCGGCGAGGCGCTGCCCTCGATCGGCGCGGTGGCCCGCCTCGCCATCACATCGCGGGTGCCGGGTGCCGAGAGCGGTCACTCGATCGTGGTGGATGCCGGCGAGCGCGGTCCGGTGCGCCCGGCGGCCGGCCAGCCCGGGACGCGGATCGAGGTGACCGACCTCTTCGCCGCCACCCCGGCGCGGCTGAAGTTCCTGAAATCCGACCGGGCGGAGGCGACGGCGGTGGGCGAGATCCTGCGCCGCCTCGCGGTCGCCCACCCGCAGATCCGCTTCTCGCTGAGCAGCGAGGGGTCGACGACCGCCGGCCTGGTGCTCCCGGCCGAATCCGGGCCCGGCTCGTGGCTGCGCCGGCTCGTCGCGGTGCTCGGGCCGGAATTCGGCGCCAACTCGGCGCCGCTCAGCCTGGAGCGCGAGGCCTTCGCGCTCGACGGCCACGTCGGCCTGCCGACCTTCCACCGGGCGGCCGCCACCCATGTCCATTTCGTCGTCAACGGCCGGCCGGTGCGCGACCGGCTGCTGCTCTCGGCTGTGCGCGGCGCCTATGCCGACGTGATGGCCTCCGACCGCCACCCGGTGCTGGCGCTGGCGCTGACCTGCGATCCGGCGCTCGTCGACGTCAACGTCCACCCGGCCAAGACCGAGGTGCGATTCCGCGACCCGGGCCTCGTGCGCGGCTTGATCGTCAGCGCGATCCACGAGGCCCTGCGCCGCGAGGGCGGGCGCAGCTCCGGCACGGTCGCGGCCCGCACCCTGGAGAGCCTGCGGCCGGCATCGGCGCCGATGCACGCGCAGGCGCCCGCCGCGACGTCGCACCCGCCCGCGAGCCTGTTCGCCCGGCGCGACGAGACCGCACCGGCGCGGCCGGCGGGCTCCGGCCGCATCGAGGATTTCGCGCGCGATTTCGGGCCCGTGCCATGGGAAGCGTCACGAGAAGCGCCATGGCAGGCTTTGCGGGAAGCGCGCGAGCCCGACCAGGCCGCCTACGAGGGACCGCCCGAGGCGGGCGGCTATCGCGAGGCGGCCCAGGCGCAGTTCTCCGGCGACCTCGCCGCCCCGAGCGCCGACCTGCGGGCGCGCGTCGAGGCGCCCGCGACCGCGGCGGAGACCGCCCACCCCTTGGGCGCGGCGCGGGCGCAGCTGCACGAGACCTACATCGTCGCCCAGACCCGGGACGGGATCGTCATCGTCGACCAGCACGCCGCCCACGAACGGCTGGTCTACGAGCGGCTGAAGCGCGAGCGGGAAGGCGGCGGCATCGCCCGCCAGATCCTGCTGATCCCCGACGTGGTCGAGCTCGACCCGGCGGAGGCCGACCGGCTCGCCGACGCGGCCGACGCCCTGCAGGATCTCGGTCTCGTCCTCGAAGCCTTCGGCCACGGCGCGGTGCTGGTGCGGGAGGTGCCGGCCGCACTCGCCGGCGGGTCGCTGCGGGCGCTCCTCACCGACGTGGTTGACGCGCTCGTCGAGGGCGGGGCCGACCCGCTCGCCCGCCGCCTCGACGCGGTCCTGTCGCGGATGAGCTGCCACGGCTCGATCCGGGCCGGCCGCCGCCTACGCCCGGAGGAGATGAACGCGCTGTTGCGCGAGATGGAGGCGACGCCGTTCTCCGGCCAGTGCAACCACGGCCGCCCGACCTATGTCGAACTGAAGCTCTCGGACGTCGAGCGCCTGTTCGGCCGACGCTGACGGGAACGGCACGGAATCGCGCAGAATGCCGCCGAGTCCGGCGCAGAGTGCATGCGATCGGTGCAAATCGGCGAAATGGCACTCGTTCCATGCGATCGGCGCATATCGCAGTTGCGAGATCACCGTTTGCTGCGATGCAGCATAAGGCCCATGGTCCGGACAGGAACCGGAGCGTTCCCCGTCCCCTCCCACTTCGGAGCCGAACCCCATGGCCTCCCCGTCGACCCCCGCGACCGGTCCCGCCGCCTCCGGTCTCCTCGCCGGCATGCTGCGCCTGTGGCACGAGCACAACCGCCGCCTCGCCCAGGTCGGCGCGCTGCCGCTCTGACGATCCGCGCGCGCGAGGTCCAGCGACGGCCCGTCCTCAAGCCGGGCCGTTCACCTGCGGCGCGTGGGCCGGGCGCCCGGTGAGGCGCTCGACCATCGGCTCGGCGAGCGCGTGGTAGAGCCCCTCGGGGCAGACGAGCTTCGAGGTCGCGTCGGCGATCAGCGCCGCGACCATCAGGGGGATCACCAGGGCGTGGTTCTCGGTCATCTCCGAGACGATGACGAACGAGGTGATCGGCGCCTGGAGCACGCCGGTGAGGTAGGCCACCATGCCGACCAGCACCACGGCGCCGACCGGCACGCCGTGGAACAGCTCGGCGACCTCGGCGCCCAGGCCCGCCCCGACCGCCAGCGAGGGCGCGAACAGCCCGCCCGGGATGCCGCTGATCGACGAGAGCGTGGTGGCGACGAACTTCACCGGGCCGAACCACGCATGGGTCTCGGCGGTGCCGTGCAGGAGCGCCTTCGCCTGCTCGTAGCCGGTGCCGTAGATGTGACCGTCGGTCGCGAGCCCGCACAGGGCGACGCCGAGGCCGCACAGTGCCGCGAAGATCACCGGCCGGTTCGCGACGAAGCGCCCGGCCATCCCCGGCAGGCCGCGGGAGACCGCGATGACGATGCGGCTGAACAGGCCGCCGAACAGGCCGCCGAGCACGCCGCAGACCGGCACCACCGCCCAGGCGCGCCCGAGCGGCAGGGTGTCGCCGGTGGTGCCGAAATAGGTGTAGTTGCCCACGAGCGCGAGCGAGGTCAGGCCCGCCGCGATGATCGCCCCGAGGATCAGGCTCGAGGTCTTGGCCTCGTAGGAGCGGCTGAGCTCCTCGATGCCGAACACGATGCCGGCGAGCGGCGTGTTGAAGGCCGCCGCCACCCCGGCGGCGCCCCCGGCGAGCAGAAGCCCGCGCTGGCGCTCCGGCGCGAACCGCCCGGCCGCCGCCATCAGGGCCGCGCCGACCTGCACCGTCGGCCCCTCTCGCCCGGTCGAGGCGCCGCAGAACAGCCCGAGCGTCATCACCACGATCTTGCCGGCGGCGACCCGCAGCGAGATCAGGCGGTGGCGCAACGAGGGCTCCGCGATGTCGCGCGCGGCGATCACCTGCGGGATGCCGCTGCCCTGCGAATTGGGAAAGACCGTGCGGGCGAGGAGGGCCGCGAGCCCGAAGCCGAATGGCGTGAGCACCAGGGCGATCAGGGGGGAGATCCCCAGTACCGCCCTGAAGCCCGCCTGCGCGGCATCCGCGAGCGTGGCCATCAGCACCGCCGCGCCGCCGACCGCGATGCCGCCGACCACGAACAGGCCGCGACGGGCCCACAACCCGGCGAGATCCCGCGCCCCGGGCATCCGCCCCCTCAAACCCCGCACCGTCGCATCCCCGCGAAGACATCCTGACCGATGGGCACCTTGGACGAAGCCGTCTGGAATGCGAAGCTTCTGTGAAGCAGGACGGGCAGGAGGAGACCGCATGCGGGTGCTGGTGGTGGGCGCCGGAGCGACCGGCGGATATTTCGGTGCCCGGCTCGCCGCGGCGGGGCGCGACGTGACCTTCCTGGTCCGCACGGCCCGGGCGACGCGGCTGGCGGAGAGCGGCCTGTCGGTCAGGAGCCCGCTCGGGGATTTCCGGATCGAGACGCCGAGGACCGTGACGGCGGGCGCGATCCCCGCACCGTTCGACCTCGTGCTCCTGAGCTGCAAGGCCTACGACCTCGCGGGCGCCCTCGACGACGTCGCCCCGGCGGTCGGTCCGGACACGATGGTGCTGCCGATCCTCAACGGAATGGCGCATCTCGACGCCCTCGATGCCCGCTTCGGGCGCGAGCGGGTGCTCGGCGGCTCCTGCGCCATCGCGGCGACGCTCGCGCCCGACGGCACGATCGTCCAGATGAGCGAGCTGCACGCGCTCACCTTCGGCGAGCGGGACGGGACGCGCTCGGCGCGCATCGCCCGGGTCGCGGCCGTGATGGAGGGGGCGGGCTTCGCGGCCAGGCTGAGCGAGAAGATCCTGCTCGAGATGTGGGAGAAGTGGGTCTTCCTCGCGACGCTGGCCGCCGGCACCTGCCTGATGCGGGCACCCGTGGGCGACATCGTCGCCGCCCCGGGCGGGCGCGAGGTCATGCTCGGCCTGTTCGAGGAATGCCGCGCCATCGCGGCGGCGGCGGGCGAGGCGCCGCGGGAGAAGTTCGCCGAGACGAGCCGCGGCACCCTGACGGCGGCGGGCTCCGGCTTCACGGCCTCGATGCTGCGCGACATCGAGAAGGGCGCCCGGATCGAGGCCGACCACATCGTCGGCGACCTTCTCGATCGCGGCCGCGCGGCCGACCCCGACGGCGCCCGGCCGCACCTCGCGGCGGCCTACACCCACCTGAAGGCCTACGAGAGCCGGCGGGCGCGGGGCTGAGCGGACCGACCGCCGGCTCCGATCGCCGGTCCCCCTCTCCCGACTGGGAGAGGGCATCCCCCGCTCGATTCGAGGAGGGGATGTCCCGCGCCGCGCCGGCCCCCTGCGGGGCCGCGTCCGGGCCGGGGCTGCTACTGCGACAGGAAGGTCTGGTTGCCGCCGCCGTGGCAGGTCCAGGCCGCCGTCACAGCGCCGGGCGCGGTCGAGCCGCCCCAGACGTCGACGCAGAGCCCGGCATTGTTGACCGAGACCAGCGCGTTGCCGCCGTTCTGCGCGCGCGCCGTCCAGGCCTGGTTGGTGCCGCCGTTGCAGACCCACTGGGCGATCGGCGTGCCGGGGGCGGCCGGGGGCTTGAGCAGGCTGAGATCGAGGCACTTGCCGGACGCCTTGTTGACGTAGGCCGTGCCGCCGTTGCCGGCCGTCGGGGTCCAGGTCTGCTCGGGGGCACCGGTGCAGGCCTGCTGCGAGACGACCCCGCCGTCGCTGGTATCGCCGGCCGCGATCGACAGGCAGAGGCCCGAATGCTGGGCCTTGAGCACCGCGGCGCCGGGGGTCAGGCCCGGGGCCGGACAGAACGAGGCGTCCTGCTTGAACAGGTCGCCGCCGTCGGACTGGGCGATGTAGAAGCTGAAGTTCTGGTGGCGCAGGTAGTAGCCCGGCCAGTCGATCGATTCGTAGGACGTGCACGGGCCGGTATTGCAGCCGCAATTGCCGGCGAGCCCCGCCCGCGGGGTGAAGGTCGCGCCGCGCTTGAAGACGTCGCCGCCGTCGTTGGCCTGCTGGTAGATCTGGAAGTTCTGGTGGCGCAGGTACTGGCCGGACGCCGTGCTCGACTGGAACGACACGCCCTGACCGGCGAGCCCCGGCATCAGCCGGAACGTCGCCTGCTGGCGGTCGGCGGCGCTGGCCGGCACGACGAGCCGCGCGGTGCCGCCGACATTGGCGAGGTAGCTCGTCGTGTAGTTGCTCGCCTGCAGGCTTACCGCCGCGCCGGTGGCCGCGGTCGTGCCGGTGCCGCCGGTCCCTGTGCCGGTGCCGCCCCCGCCCGTGCCGCCGGCTCCGCCGCCCGCCTGGCCG
>NZ_JACWCT010000145.1:0-2804 GCF_016613415.1 Methylobacterium ajmalii
CGCGGTGTTGATCGCGAAGTCGAAATACGGCTTCAGGCTGCCGCCGATCGTGGTGTTGTAGCCGAAGGTCTGCGCGGTATTGAGCGGGCCGTTCGTCTGGGCGCCGTAGAGGCGCTGGATCGCGTCGATGTCCACCGGCATCCAGGTGGTGGCGTAGTGGTTGACGCCGTCCCCGGTGGTCCAGTTGGTCCCGGTGATCGGGCTCGGATAGTTCACCTGGCCGTGCGGGTTGAAGTACGACATCAATGTCGAGGTTTCGTTGTCGTAGGGCCCGTATTGCTGGCTGACCGTATTGGTGTTGTTGTAGGGACCGCCATGGCCGAGCCCGAGGGAGTGGCCCACCTCGTGCATCACGGTGCCGGTGCCGTAGCCGCCGGACGCGCCCTGGAAGTCGTTGAGCGAACCGTGCTTGCCGGTCGCCCGCGGGGTCTCGCCCATGTCGAGCGAGATCAGGGCCTTGCCGTCGGCGGGCGGCGTGATCACGCTCGAGCCCACGGGGTGGGGCGTCGAAGCCGTCTCCGCGTAGGCCCGGCCGTCCGCGTTCCGGGTGAACCCGATATTCGCGTCGGCCACCGAGGTCGTCTGCTGGAACGAGATGTTGGCCACCGCCGACCACATGCTCAGGCTGCCGGCGAGGGCGGCCTGCTCGCCGGCGGTCCATTGCGAGGCTGGATCGAAGATGTACTTCAGCGTTCCGCCGCCCGTCCCGGCCGTATTGGTCGCGCCCCAGTGAAACTGCGTCGACGTCGCCGCGTAAGTGTCAGGCGTATCGCCGTTATACGAACTGAAGGACTGGGCCGCCAGGGTTCCATTGGCATTCACGCCAGACAGGTACGCGATCTCCTGCTCGCGTGTCATACCTACGGCGTTCGCCATGATGTGTCCCCCCTGGAATGCTTGGTCTAAAAAGTTGATGGATCGTCAACGGGCCGGCGCGACCGCAGCCGCCCATGAAGATCCTTGCGACAACTTTGCTACCACGCGATCGGGAAACGCAACGGCTCCGCCCGTCTCAAAAGCTGTTCCCACCGTCTCACCGCCGGCGACCGCGACGATCGGTTGCCGGCTGTGTTGGGCCCGCCACACCGGCGGCACGGCTCCTGCGGCCTCGGGGCCCGCGCCGGACCGGGGAAAGCGGGCGATGCGGGCCGCCCGGCCGGAGATCGCGTGCCGGATTGGGCAAGAGGGGGCGAGATGCGAGACGGCGCTTCGGTCGCGGCTGTCCTCGCCGGAGGCGCAGGAGGACGGGCGGCAGGAGATGTCGAGCGGGCTCTCGGCGGGACATCTCGGGACGGGCCCGGTCGGCAACCGTCCCCGAGGACGCAAAAAGGCCCGCGCGACGGGTGCCGCGCGGGCCTTTCTGATGCGGTGGCGTCCCAAGAGCTACGTGGTGGTGCCGAAGCTCGAAGGTGGTGTCGCCCGGGGACGCGCGGCCCTCGAGCGCGCCGTATTGCACCCTGGCCCGAACTCGAGGGCCCGCGCTTCGGGCAGGGGCATGTCGTGGGTCAGCCGCGCCAGGCGCCGGTCGGCGGCGCGGCGGGTGAGGAATGCGTCGAGGGAGAGGGAGCCGGGTCTCATGACCCGGCTTGTCGCACGCCCGGCCTCACGCCGCGAGCCATTCGAACCGCCCGGCCTCGTCCCAGGCGCAGGCCTCGCCGAGGCTGTGGGCGAACACCGCCGAGAGCCGCGCCCGCTCGGCCTCGACCACCGGCCCCTCGACCGCCACCGGCCGGCAGCGGGCGGAGAGCCCCGGCACGACGAAGTCGGGGTTGTGCAGCGCGTGGTCGGAGCCCTCCGTGAAGAACGGCCGGTCGCCCCAGTCGAGGTAGCTCTCGGCCGCCAGGCCTTCGGCCAGCAGGATGTCGTGGGCGTCGAGCTCGACGTGCCAGTAGGTCACCGACGAGACCGGCTCGCGCGCGATGGTGGTGCCGTTGATCAGGCACATCACCGGCACGAGGTGGCCGCCCGCGCCGTTCGCGTCGGCACCGACCAGGACCGGGTGGCCGGGCGAGAGACGCAGGTCGCGGGTGGGCAGCCCGCCACCGAAGGCGCCGGCGCGGACGCGAACCGGCTGCTGGGGCGCCGGCAGGCGGCGGGTGCCCGCGTCGAGGTCGCGGTGACCGATCCAGACGACCGGCCGCAGGGCGCCGGAGGCGGTGACCGCCGCGTCGCCGACCCGCAGGTCCTCGACCGCGACCTCGCCGCGCGCCGTGCGGAGGCGGGTGCCGGTGGTGAAGCACACCGCGACGGTCTGGTCGTCGAAGCGCAGGGTCTGGAAGTTGGTGAGCGTGTCCTTGACCCCGGTGGGCTTGGCGGTGAGGTCCGAGCTGGCTGTGCGCGTCACCACGGTCGCGCCGTTCGCCTGCGTGATCGCGTAGTCGGCCCGGTTCCCGGAGAAGACCGCGGTGTTGGTGCCGGCGCCGCCGTCGATCGTGTTGTCCTTGCCGAGGTTGACGGTGCAGACGTCGTTGCCCGAGCCGCAGGCGACGTTCTGGATGTAGGTCTTGTCGTAGATCGCGATGTTGTTGGTCATCCCGAAGGCGCTGCTGTAGGTGCCCGCGTTCAGGTTCAGCGTCGCGGCCTGGCCGCTCTGGGACAGGTCGAGGGCGTTGCCGCTCGCCGCCGTGCCGTAGAGCGTGACGACCGGCGCGGTGTTGATCGCGAAGTCGAAATACGGCTTCAGGCTGCCGCCGATCGTGGTGTTGTAGCCGAAGGTCTGCGCGGTATTGAGCGGGCCGTTCGTCTGGGCGCCGTAGAGGCGCTGGATCGCGTCGATGTCCACCGGCATCCAGGTGGTGGCGTAG
>NZ_JACWCT010000145.1:2923-29773 GCF_016613415.1 Methylobacterium ajmalii
GTGGTTGACGCCGTCCCCGGTGGTCCAGTTGGTCCCGGTGATCGGGCTCGGATAGTTCACCGGCTCGTGCGGGTTGAAGTACGACATCAATGTCGAGGTTTCGTTGTCGTAGGGCCCGTATTGCTGGCTGACCGTATTGGTGTTGTTGTAGGGACCGCCATGGCCGAGCCCGAGGGAGTGGCCCACCTCGTGAATCACGGTGCCGGCACCGTAGCCGGTTCCACCGCCCTGGAAGTCGTTGAACGAGCCGAACGGATCGTTCCCCCGCGGGGTCTCCGTCATGTCGAGGGAGATCAGCGCCGCCCCGTCGGTGGGCGGCGTGATCACGCTCGAACCGACGGCGTGGGGCGTCGAGTACGTCTGCGTGTAGGCCCTGCTGTCGGTGTTCCGGGTGAACCCGATATTCGCGTCGGCCACCGAGGTCGTCTGCTGGAACGAGATGTTGGCCACCGCCGACCACATGCTCAGGCTGCCGGCGAGGGCGGCCTGCTCGCCGGCGGTCCATTGCGAGGCCGGGTCGAAGATGTACTTCAGGGTCCCGCCGCCCGTCCCGGCCGCGTTGACCGGACCCCAGTGGAACTGAGTCGACGCCGTATCGTAGGTGTCGGGATTGTCGGCGTTGTACGTAGCAAAGGCCGGACTTGCCAGGGTCCCATCGGCGTTCACGCCCGACAGGTACGTGACCTCCTGTTCGCGTGTCGTCCCTACGACGCTCGCCATGGTGTGCTACCCCCGAATTATGCTTGGCGCGAAAAGTCGACGGATCGCCAACGGGCCGTAGGTGCTGCCGCGGCCCGTGCGATCCTTACGTCAAGTGTGCTACTGCACGGTCGCAAAATGCAACGCTCCCTTGCGCTGCAAACGCAGGTCCCGTCGTCTCGAGACCGGGGGAATCGGTGATCGGTTGCCGGCTGTTGTGGGCCTGCCACACCGGCGGCACGGCTCCTGCGGCTCCGGGCCCTGCGCCGGACCGGGGAAAGCGGGCGATGCGGGCCGCCCGATCGGAGATCGCGTGCCGGATCGGGCGAGGAGGCAGGATGCGAAGCAGCGCCGAGGTCCCGCCTACCCTCGTCCGGAGGCGCAGGAGGACGGGCGGCAGGGGACGTCGGGCGGGCTCTCGGCGGGACATCTCGGGACGGGCCCGGTCGGCAACCGTCCCCGAGGACGCAAAAAGGCCCGCGCGGCGGGTGCCGCGCGGGCCTTTCTCATGCGGTGGCGTCCGAAGAACTACCCGACGGTGCCGTAGCCGAAGGTGGTGTCGCCCGGGGCCGCGCGGCCCTCGAGCGCGCCGTATTGCAGGTAGTGCAGCATCGGGTCGACCTGCGCCCGCGCCACGTCGCCGTTGGCCGCCAGGTAGGCCGTGGTGTCGAACGCCTTCGACGGGTCGCGCCCCTCCTTCCAGCCGTAGAGGTCGTAGTGCAGCAGCGGGTCGACGCCCGCCGCCTTCACGTCGCCATAGGCGTCCAGGTAGCCCTTGGTGTCGAACACCGCGTTGGGGTTGCGGCCCTCCTTCCAGCCGTAGAGCTGGTAGTGGTCGTAGGCGAAGGCGAACGGATCGCGGCCCGAACCCGTCGCCGCCCGCGCCACGTCGAGGTTCGACAGCAGGTAGTACTCGGCGTCGAAGCCCGGATGCCCGCCGAGGTCGGCGGTCCTGCCGATCGCGGCAAAGGTCTCGCGGCCCTCGCCCTGGCCGTAGAGGAGGTAGTGCGCGAGCGGGTCGACGCCGGCGGCCTTCACGTCCGGGTTGCGGGCGAGGTAGAGCTCGTTGTCGAAGGCGGCGGAGGGGTCGCGGCCCTCCTTCCAGCCCGCCTGGTCGTACTGCTCGAGCGGGTTCTGGCCCGAGGCGCGCACGGCCGGGTTGGCGGCGAGGTAGCCGGTGGTGGAGAACAGCGCGTTGGGGTCGCGGCCCTCCTTCCAGCCGTAGAGGGCGTAGTGCGCGTCGGCGTCCTGGCCGGCGGCGAGGACGTCCTTGTTGGCGGCGAGGTAGAACAGGTCGTCGACGAGGGGCGCGCCGTCGCCGGTGACCACGGTGGCGTCGGTGAACTGGTAGCGCTCGAAGCCGGCGACCCGGTCGCGGCCCTCCGGCCCGGTGATCAGCGTGTAGGCGCCGTCGCGGGTGACGGTGGCGTCGGCGAGCCGCGAGCCGAACACCAGGGTGTCGGTGCCGGCGCCGCCGCTGATGATGTCGTCGTAGGGCGTGCCGGTCAGCGTGTCGTTGCCGTCGGTGCCGGTGCGCACGACGCCGCGGGCCAGCACCGTGTCGCCGCGGGTGGCGAGGTTCTGGATCCGGGTGTCGCCGGCCGGATTCGTGTCGGCGGTGCCGTAGGGCGTCGAGGCGTGGAAGGCGCGCAGGTACTCGGCCATCGCGTCCTGCTCGGTGCCCTGCGCGGCGAAGGTCGCGGTGTTCGGCAGCGAGCGGCCGGGCGTGGCGGAAGCGAGCGCCACCTTGTTCTCGCCGTAGGCCGGGAAGGGATAGTTGTCGCCGCCCAGGCCCGGCGCGGTCGAGGTGCCGGTCGCCAGGAAGTCGAGGGTGACGGTGCGGATGCCGCGGTTCGGGTCGCCGACGATCTGGCCGTTCTGGACCAGGGTGTCGGTGATCCGGCCGTTCTCGTCGACGATCGCCGCGTTGAGGATCCGCTGGCCCTCGCGGGTGACGGTGCCGTTGGCGTCGAGGGTCTGGGCGGTCTTGCCGGCGTCGAACGAGAAGCTCAGGCCCCCGATCTGCGGGAACTGCCCGGGCGTCGCACCCGAGGCGGTGGCCGAGACCGCGTGCTCCAGGATCCGCTTCATCTCCAGCGCCGAGACCGTGGTGACGGCGAGCGCGTTGTTGAAGCGCAGCGAGTTCGTGACGTCGAGCTGCGAGATGTCGCCCGACTGCTTGCCCGCGGAGGGGTTGGCCGCCGGGGGCAATTCGGCGGTGCCGCCGCCCGCGGTCGAGAACGAGCCGATCGAGTCGCGGATGCCGCCGCCGTTCTTGATCGAGACCGCGACCGAGGCATCGTACTGCTTGGCGTACCAGAGGTTGGCATCGGCGGAGAGGTCGCCGAGGTTGGTCTCCTCGGTGCGGACCTCGCCGCGGCGCCCTTCGAGGTAGACGCTGGTGCGGCCCAGGATGTTGCCGTCCTGCTGGCGGATGATGTCGGCGACGCCGGCGGTCTCCTGGATGCCGTCGTTGTTGACGTCGAGGCCCTCGATCATTTCCCTGACGAGGTAGCCCTTGGTGCCCGGCGCGAAGGCCGCGTCCTTCGAGCCCCAGAGCTGCGCCACGCTGGTGTCGTCGACCGCGACCGCGCCCGAGTTCTGCGGCGTGATCGAGTCGCGGATGACGTTGCCCTGGTCGTCGAAGGTGACGGTCAGGCGGCCGACATACGAGTACTCGGAGGCGGTGTTGATCAGCGCCAGGGTCTGGCCCGAGGCGTTGGTGAAGAATTGCGGGTAGGCGCCGCCCGACACGTCGCCCGGCAGCAGCCGGTCGTTGGAATCGGAGAGTAGGGTGTGCGAGCCGCCGCCGATCAGCACGTCGACGTTGCGCAGGAGCGGGGCCAGCGCCTGCTCGTTCGACAGCTGCTGCAGGTGGGTGCCGACGATGACCTTGTTGAGGCCCGGGTTGGCGGCGAGCACCCGGTCGACCTCGGCGTTGATCTGCTGGGCGAGCAGCGCGATCTCGTCGCGGCCGGTGAAGCCGTCGAGCGTGACGTTGCCGAGCGTGGTCAGCAGCGGCTCGAGCTGGGTGGTGGCGCCGATGAAGGCGATCTTCTCGCCGTTCTCGGTGATGATCGTCGACTTGGCGATCTTGTCGGCGCCGGTGCCGGTCTGGGTCGAGGCTGGGCCGGTCTCGGCGAAGCTCGCGGCGTCGCCGTCCTTATGGACGAGGCCCGACAGCGCCGATTCGCGCGAGAAGTTCAGGTTGGTCGAGAGGTAGGGGAATTGCGACCCGACCCAGGTGTCGTCGGAAGCACCCGGGGCCGAGCCGAGATTGGCCCCGATGATGTTGGCGACTTCCGTGGGCCCTGAATCGAACTCGTGGTTGCCGAACACCGCGGCCTGGACGCCGATGATGTTCTGGATCGTGATGTCGGCCCGGCCCGGCGAGGCGGTGAGCTTGCCGTAGGCGTTGGCGCCCGACAGCCCGTAGAGCTGGTTGTAGACGCCGTTATAGGTCGCGTTCAGCTGCGGGTCGGCGCCGGCGATGAAGAACGGGCTCGGGATCCAGCCGTCGCCGGTCGAGAGCGTGATCGAGTTCGGGGTCGCGTCCTCGAGCTTGTCGACGATCGCCGCGAAGTTCGGCGCGCGCTGGGTCGCCAGGAGGCCGGCCTCCCAGTCGGAGGCGTGCAGGATCTGGAGCGTGTAGGTCATCGGGGCGGCCTGCTGGGTGGTGAAGTCGAGCTGGTCCTGGGCGAGGCCCGCGAAGGCGTTGCCGGCCGTGTCGGTGACCGCACCCTTCGGCACGATCACGTCGTAGGCGGTGCCCGCCTTGAGGTCGGCGCTCGGGTCGATCGTCACGGTGTCGCCCGCGATCGCGACCTGGGCGGCGTCGGAGACCGCGAGGGTGCGGGTGTCGCCCGCCCCGTCGGTGATCGTGATCGAACCGGTGCCGGCCTTCACCGCCTCGCTGAAGCGCAGGGTGATGGTGGCGCCCGTCGCCACGCCGGTGGCGTTGTCGGCGGGCGTGGCGGCGAGGAGCGTCGGGGCGGTCCGGTCGAGCTTGAGGCCGACCAGCACCGGGTCGTGGTCGGATTCGCGCGCCGCGACGCGGCCGTCGAAGTACGAGGGCGAGCGGCCGAAATCGAGGTTGTAGTCGATCGCGTCCGCCTCGTCGGCGTTGACGTGCCACTCGGTCACGCCGGTCACCTGGCCGTTCAGGCTCGGGGTGGCGAAGGCGTGGTCGAGGGCGCCGTAGGCCCCGTCGAAGACGTAGGAATACGGGTCGGCGAGGCGGTCCTCGGCGAGGTTGGTGAAGCCCCCGGCCTTGATCGTGTCGAGGGCGTCCTCCTTGAGATAGGCGTTGAAGTCGCCGAGCAGGATGATGTCGGAATCCTGCGTGCCGGTCGGCTTCGTCGCCACCCACTCGGTCAGCGCCTTGGCGGCGAGCTCGCGCTGCTGCTGCCAGTTGCCCTGGCCGTCGCCCTGGTCGGCATCCGCGCCGGTGCCGGTGCCGCTCTTCGACTTCAGGTGGTTGATGACCGCGGTGAAATCCTCACCGCTGGCGATCTCGTGGAACGTCACCGCGAGGGACGCGCGGCTTGTATTCACCCCGTTGAAGAGGTGGCCGGTCGTGCTCTGCTGCAAGAGCGCCGGATCGATCCGCGCCACGTCCGCATCGTCGAGCTTCTCGATCGTGGTGTCGAGCGCGACGCCGACCTTGCCCGGCTTGTAGATGAAGCCGACCGCGATGGCGTCGCCGCCGAGGAACTGGCCCTGGTCGAGCTGGCTGCCGGGGTTCACGTAGGCGTAGGTGCCGGCCCCGGCCCGGGCGTTGAGCTGGCCCACCAGGTATTCGAGCGCGTTGCCCGGGTTGCCGGGCTGGAACTGGTTCTCGAGTTCCGTGAGGCCGAGCACGTCGGCCCCGGTGCCGATCAGCGTGGTGACGAGCTTCTCGGTCTGGCGCGCCAGCTCCTCGCTCGTGTTGGCGCCCCGCGGCTGCTGGCCGATCGCCGTCGTCGCGCTCGCCGTGCCGGTGAGCGTCGTGAAGTAGTTGAGGACGTTGAGGCTGCCGACCTTCAGCGTGCCGCCGACCGCGTCCGGCGCGCTCGGGCGCGGATTGGCCTTGGTGACGCCGTTCGTGCCGTCCTCGATCGACCGGACCCGGAAGGCGCCGGTCGGGCCGAAGCCGAGCGTGCCGGTGAGCCCGGTGATCGTGTCGCCCATCCGCGGGGCGGTGGCGGTGGAATAGGTCGGGCCGAACCCGTCGAGGCTCTCGATCGGCAGATTCTGGCTGTTCGATCCGTCGTCGTAGGTGATCGAGCGCGCCGCGGTCTGGGCGAGATAGGCGGCGTAGGCGGCCGCATTCGGCTCGAAGGCGTTGGTGTAGGTCTCGGGCCGCCCGCCCGCCGCGAGGCGGATCTCGTTGAAGCGGTCGAGGTTGAACTGCTCCGAGATCGTGAGGGTCTGGGGGAAGCGGACCAGCATCCCCTCGTAGCGCTCGAGGTCCGGCTGCGCCGTCGTGCCGGTGCCCAGCACGCCCGCCGCCGGCAGGCTGACGTCGACCGCCTGCGCCTTGACCTCGGCGGCCGAGAGGGCGCCGGCCTGGACGACCTGGATGCCCGAGGCGGCGTTCACCGTGAGCTGCGTCTCGCCGTTGAACTCGGTGACCGTGCCGGTGACCCGGACCCGGTCGCCCTCGGTCACGTCGACGAGGCGGTTGCCGGTGCCCTCGTAGACGAACAGCCCCTCCGAGGTCAGCGGGTCGGCATCCTGGGCGGCCCTCTCCTCCTGCAGGTAGAAGCCGCCGAGGTTGCGCTTGGCATCCGCGTCGCCGTTCTGGAAGTCGCCGACGACGATCGCCTCGACCGTGACGGTCTGGCCGACGAGCGGGCTGGCGCTGCCGGTGCCCTGCACCGCCGAGATCAGGGTCACGTCGTCGTTGACGATGGTACCGGTGGCGGCGGCGTTGGCGGCCGCCACCGTGGCGGTGAGGCCGGCTTGGCTCGTGCTGGCGCCGGTGAGCTTGAGCGCGAAGGTCTCGCTCGGCTCCGGCGTCGCGTCGCCCTGGACGGTGACGGTGACGACCGCCGAGGCGGCGCCCGCCGGGATCGTGCCGGTGACGGTGAGCGGCAGGGCCGGGCTGCCGGCGAAGTCGTCGGAATTCGCCGGGTTCGTGCCGGAGCCGGAGAGCTCGGCCGTGAAGGCGACGGTGCCCAGCGTGCCGTTCGAGCGCTGGACCGTGAAGCTGAAGGTCGTGGTGCCGCCATGGCCCTCGGGCCGGCTGACGCTCAGCGAGTCGGGCGCGAAGGAGACCTCCTGCGTCGCGCCCTGGGGCAGGGCGGCGTAGAGGGTGGCGCCGCCATTCGCCACCTCGTTGGCCGAGACCACGAGGTTGGTGCCGGTCGGGTTGCGGTCGGCCGGGATGAAGGTCAGCACCTCCGGGCCGAGATCGGCGGGCGAACCGGCGAGCGGCGGCACGTAGGACACGTAGTTGGCGTTCGCCGGGTCGGTCACGTCGTAGACCAGGATGCCGCTCTGGCGCTCCAGGCCGACGAAGGCGTAGATGCGCCCGTTCACCGCGCCGACGGTGATGCCCTCGGGCTCCGGTCCCTTGTTGTCGGAGCGGTCGTCGGGGGTGGCGGCGGCGGTCTGGTCGTTGTTGAACCGCTCCGGCGCGATCCGGGCGAAGATCTTTTCGAACTCGCCGCCGGTCTCGCGCACCTTGGTGATCGTGCCGTCGGCGTTCTGGCGGAAGATCGAGATGCCGCGGCCGCCGAGCGTATTGAGCTGGTCGATTACCCCGTCGCCGTCGGTGTCGCCGGTGCGCAGGAGCACGTTGAGCCGGGCATAGGCCGGGTCGGATTTCAGCGCCTGGAGCGCCGGGGTGAGGCGGGCATTCGGCACCGCGCTCAGGCGCGCGACGTCGTTGGCGTCGTCGGCGCCGCCGATGACCCGCTGGTCGCCCTCGTTGGCGGTGACGAAGTAGGTCGCCCCGCCGGTGGTGAACGACGCGACGCTGTCGGGCTGGAGCAGGCCGTAGATCGGGGTGCCGGCGGGCGTCGCGGCGATGCGGATCGAGGCGGTGCCGTTCGGCCCGTCGCGGTCGGAGGCGTCGAACTCGTTGCCGGCGAGCGCGTGGTTGACCGCGCCGAGCGGCTGGATCGCGATCGGCGCCGTGCCGGGATTGGTCAGATCGATCACCGCGACGCCGTTCACCTCCTGCAGGGTGACGTAGGCGAAGCGGTTGTCGGGCGAGATCGCGATGTATTCGGGCTCGATGTCGGCGGACGCCGCCTTGCCGGGCGTGATCGCGAGGCCGCGGGCGCGCAACGTCGCCTCGGACCCGTCGAGCCCGGAAAAGCCGACGGTCGTGGCGACGGAGGCGCCGGCCGCGCCCCCCGAGACGTCGATGATCGAGACGCTGCCGACCGGGTTGCTGGCCTGGCTCGCCTGCTCGCCCTCGTTGGCGACGAGGAGGCGGCTGCCGTCGCGGGTGAAGACGATCTGGTCGGGCCCGACCCCGACGGCGAGCGAGCGCTGCAGCGTGCCGTCGGCGGTAAACAGCGCGACGCGGCCGGGCGCGTCCCCGGTCGCATTGGCATAGGCCACCGCCACGAGGCCGTTGACCACCGCGACCGAGTTCACCGCGCCGTACTGCTCGAGGCTGGAGAGCAGGATCTCGCCCGTCTTGCGCAGGGACCCGGCGGCGTCGAGGGCGACGATCTCGATCCGGTTCTCGTTGGTGTTCTGGACGTAGAGCCGGCTGGTGGTCGAATCGTAGGCCACCACCTCGGCATTCGGCGCGATCGTCGTCGCGGTGTCGTTGGTGGTGGCGTAGGCGCCGAGCCGCACGAGCTGGAGCGCGTTGGTGGCACTCGGCGGGGTCGTGGCGGTCGCGCCCGACAGGCCCTGCAGCGAGGGCGCGGCGTCGAAGATCGCCGTGCCGCCGATCCGGGTGCCGGTATCGTCGTTGAGGATCGTGCCGGTGCCCTGGCCCTTCGCCACGGTCGCGCCCGCGACGTTCGCGACGTTGACCGTGAAGGTCTCGGTCGGCTCCACCACCGTGTCGCCGGTGATGTCGACCGCGAAGGTGGCGCGGGTCTGGCCCGCCGCGATGGTCTGGCGGGTGAGGCTGCGGGCGGCGTAGTCGCTGCCGGCCGTCGCCGTGCCGTCCGCGGTGGCGATGTCGAAGGTCACGCCGCCGGCGGGCGCGGCGGCGCTCAGCGACACCGTGAAGGCGAGCTGCTTCGTGCCGGAATCGCCCTCGGCCGCCTGGACGTCGTCGATCGACAGGGTCGGCAGGGGTTGGGCGGCGGTCACCGCGAAGGGGGTGTAAGCCGCATCCCCGACCCGGGTGGTGTTGTTCTGGGTCCAGGACGAGGGCGTGCCGACCGAGGCCAGGATCTGGTCGCGGGTGCCCGCGGTCGCGCCGGCATAGCGGCCGTTGGCGGAGGGCAGGGCGACGGCGGTCTGGCCCGGCGTCAGGCCCGGCGGCAGGGCCGAGGTGCTGGCGCTGGTGGCGTTGGCGGCGAACGCCGTGCCGCCGTCGGCGAAGTTGATCGCGTACAGGAAGGTCGGGCTCGCGGCCGTGCCCTGGTAGGCCAGGATCTGGTCGCCCGAGGCGTTGAGCGCGAAGTTCTGCGCCGTGAACGCGGGAGAGTTGGTGCCGGCGGCGGCGCTGTCGGTGGTCGGGCGGATCACCGTGCCGGCGGCGAGCGCCGAGGGCGCCGTGTAGGTGTAGGTGCCCTCGCCGGTGCGGAACGCGTTGGCGCTGGAACTCCAGCCGTTGTCGGTGAAGCTGATGGCCGTGCCGGCCTCGACGTCCCGCAGCACCACGAAGGCGAAGTCGTCCGGGTTGGTGGCGTCGTAGCCGACGATGGCGATGTCGCCGGCGGCAAGCGTGGTGGCCATGGGTTCCAGTGTCTCCGGGCGCGCGGGAGCGGCGGCGGGCCCGGACCGGGCGCCACCGTTCGGCGCGAAGCTGTTAGGGCTTGAAGAGTCAGGGACGCGCAGGAGGCACCGGGCTCACCCGCGATCGTTCGACGTGTCGGACCGGATGGGGCGGGGCGGCCTTGTTGCAGCTTGTTTCAGGCTGGTTTCGGTCTGTAAGGGGGTTTTGCGACAGCGCTGTGAAGGTTGGCGGCCGCCCCGGTACCGCGGACGGGGCGCGCGGCGTCCGTCCGGTCGGCCGGTCCCTCAGGAGAGCGGGGCCGCCCCGTGCCCGCGGCACTCCGCGGCGGTCGCCGCCTCCAGCCGCGCCGCGAGCCGCGCGAGGGTGCGCCCGAACAGGCCCGGATCCTGCAGCGCGCTCGCCGTCACCAGCGCGCCCTGGATCGCCGTGACGGTCTCCTCGGCGAGATCGCGGGCGGGGGCCTCGGCCACCCCGGCCCGGGTCAGCGCGGCGGCGACCGCGTCGCGCCAGGCGGCGAAATAGGCGTCGATGCGCCGGGCGAAGGCATCGCGGGTGGCCGAGAGCGCGAAGGCGCCGACGAGGCAGATCCGCCGCCCCGAGCGGAAATAGGCCTCCGTCTCCGCCAGCATGGCGCGTAACGCCGCCGCCGGGTCCGGGTCCTCGCGCAGGGGGCGGAACATCCGCGCCTCGAACCACGCCTCGATCTCGGCGAGCACGGCGGCGGCCATCTCCTCCTTTCCGCCGGGAAAGAAGTGGTAGAGGCTGCCCTTGCCGAGCCCGGTGCGGCGGGCGATCACCGACAGGCTCGCCCCCTCGTAGCCGTGCTCGCGAAACGCCTCCGCCAGGAGCGGCAGGACCGCCGCGCGGGTCTGCGGGCGCGTCAGAGCCCCAGCTCCGTCAGGCCGGGATGGTCGGCCGGGCGCGGGCCCGAGCGGTCCCAGCGGAAGAGGCGCTCGCCCTCGGTGATCGCCAGGTCGTTGATGCTGGCGTGGCGCACCGCCATCAGGCCGTTCTCCGCGAACTCCCAGTTCTCGTTGCCGTAGGCGCGAAACCACGCCCCGGATTCGTCGTGGAACTCGTAGGCGAAGCGGACCGCGATGCGGGCGTCCGACCAGGCCCAGATCTCCTTGATCAGGCGGTACTCGTGCTCGCGGGCCCATTTGCGGGTCAGGAACGCCACGATGGCCGGGCGGCCCCGGAAGATCTCGGCCCGGTTCCGCCAGCGGCTGTCCGGCGTGTAGGCCAGCGCGACCTTGCCGGGGTTGCGGCCGTTCCAGCCGTCCTCGGCGGCCCGGACCTTCAGGAGGGCGGTCTCCCGGGTGAAGGGCGGCAGCGGCGGGCGGCTTTCGGAGACGGTGGGATCGGACATGACGGGCTCCCTCTCTGTACCGATCGGTAAAGAGCCGGCGGGCCGGGGTCAAGCGTGCGGCGCGGTCAGGCCCGGCACAGGCGGGCGAGGCGCGGGCCGGAGACCCGTCCGCGGGTGGTGCCGTCGGTGCGCAGGGCCTCGCCGGCGAGCGCGATCCGGGTCGGGTTCTCGATCAGGGTGTAGCGGGTGCGCCAGGCCGGCAGGCCGAACTGCACCGCCCACAGCCGCAAGGCCTCGCAGAAGCCGCGCCGCGTCCCGGGTCCGAACCGCAGGGGATCGAGCACCGGCGCGACCTCGGCGGCGCCGTAGGGCAGGGCGCGGAACCCCGCCAGCAGGCCGGGGCGGCCCTCCGCCAGGGCGAAGGCGGCGCTCGATTCGACGCCGAGCGCGCCGGCCCGGTCGGCCGGGACGGTCGCGAGGCCGAGGCTGACGGGCTGCTCGGTCAGCACCACCACGGCCCGGCCGGGCGCCCCGGACAGGTCGATCGCCAGCGGCCGGTAGCCGGCACCGGCCTCCCGCGGCGCGGTGTAGACGAGGCCGATCAGGTCGAGGGTGGCGGCCGAGCCCGGGACCCGGTCGGGATGGGCGGTCCAGCCGATGAGCCGCTCGCGCTGGGCGGTCCGCTCGGCCGTCACGTCGGGGACCTGGATCTCCTGGTCGGCGAGGGTGCCGCGGATCGCGACCGGCCCGGCCTCGGCGGCGCAGACGGGGCAGGGGCGCTCGGCGGCTTGCGGCTGGGCCTCGTCGATCCAGGGCCGCCGGGACGGCGAGGCGGGCGGGCCCGGCATCGTGCCCTGCGACAGGGGCGGGGCCGGCGCCTGGGCCGAGGACGTCTGGGCCGGGGACGCCTGGCCGGGGGAGCTATTGCCCGCCTCGCTCGCCGGGCGCGCGCGCAGGAGCCCGATGCGCGGGTCGAGCACCGCGATCACCGCGAACGGAATGGCGACCGCCGCGAGCGCCGCCAGGCCGAGCCCCCATCGCCCGCTTCCGTCCCGCACGCTCACCCGCCCCGCTGCGCGCACCCACGGCGCGATCCGGTCATTATGCACCCGATCGTAAGGAAAGTGCATCCGCGGCAAAGACTTAGACGAAAAACCTGGGGATGGCGCCCGGGAGGGCTTGCCGAGCGGCCCCGCCCCCTGTCCCTGCGGCATCCGTCCGGTCCGGCAGGACGGGTGCCGGCCCGCCCGAAAGCCCCTATGGTGGCACCATGACGATGCCCGACCCGACGCCGCCGGTGCCCGCGCCCGACCCGACCGACGGGCTCGCGCGCCGGCTGCGGCTGGAGCGGGAGGCGCGGGGCTGGTCGCTCGGCGACCTGGCGGCGCGTTCCGGCGTCTCGAAGGCGATGATCAGCAAGGTCGAGCGGGCCGAGGCGAGCCCGACCGCCGTGCTGCTCGGCCGGCTCTCGGGCGCCTTCGGGCTCACCCTCTCGACCCTGCTCGCCCGGGCCGAGGGGGAGACGGGCCAGCTGCGGCGCGCCGCGTCCCAGCCGGTCTGGGTCGACCCGGCGACCGGCTACCGCCGCCGCCAGCTCTCGCCGTTGATGGGGGAGCATCCCCTCGACCTGACCGAGGTCGAGCTGCCGGCCGGGGCCGAGATCGCCTATCCGGCGGCCTCCTACGCCTTCCTGCGCCAGATGATCTGGATGCTCGACGGCACCCTGACCTTCCGGGAGGGCGAGGCTGTCCACGTTCTCGCGGCCGGCGACTGCCTGGCGCTGGGCGCGCCCGCCGAGTGCGTCTTCGCCAACCGGAGCGACCGGCCCTGCCGCTACCTCGTCGCCGTCGCGCGGCAGCGCTGAGGGAGCCGCCGGCGCCGGAGGCTCATGCCGCGCGACGGGCGAGGAAGGTCCGGGCCTCGGCCCCGCCGCGCAGGAAGCCGTAGACCAGCACCGGCCAGCAGAAGAGCAGCACCGCCATCGGCGCCGACATCTGCCAGCCGACGATCGCCCCGACGATGCCGGCCGCCGAGCCGACGAAGCGGAAGTAGAACACCGGCACCGCGACCACGAGGCCGAGCAGCACCGGCACCCCGAGCGCCGCGGTCAAGCCCGCCTGCACCGCCAGGAGGTTGGTCACGCCCATGGCCAGGAACACCAGGAAGGCGGCTATCTGCATCATCGGTCTCGCGCTCCGGTCCCTTGCGATTCGTGCAGGCCACGAAAGACAGGCGAGCATGGCTTTTTGTGGGGCGCCGGCGCGGCGGCGGCCGGGTCGCCCACCGAAACCGGCGGAAACGGAATAATTTCATCCATTTTGGCTCTTACAGAGAATAGAATTTTCGAAACGCCAATCAAACCGAAGTCGGCAAAGCGTATTTAATCCCGAGATTCGCCCATCGACCGTCGTACATGTGCGCGAGCGCACAGGGATCGTCGAGGGCACAACCTAGATCCGGCTTCGAGCGGCGGCGCAATCCCGGCGACCGGCCGCGCATGACCGACGAGATCGACGATGACGAAGACCACCCTGCTCCTCGCCGGGGCGACCCTGCTCGCCGCGACCGCGGCCTCGGCCCAGTCGGCGAAGGAGATCTACAGCTACAAGGCCCCCTCCGGCATGTTCAGCGAGGGCACCACGAAGTGGGACATGTACCGCTTCATGGCGGTCGACCACGAGCAGCAGGAGCAGCGCGAGGCGGCCGCGGCCCGGGCGGAGGCCGACCGCACCGCCTCGGTGCCGTCCCCCGCGGTGGCGGGCCGGCCGGTCGCGCATTCCCGCCTTGCGCATTCCCGTTTCGCCCATTCCCGCCTTGCTCACGCCCGCGCGCAGTCCGTCCGGCCTTGAGGGCCCGAGCCGGGCGGGACGGCCCTTCTGCCACACCCGGACGCGTCCCACTTTTGCCTAACCGTGATGTACCTCGCCAACCGGATCGGCTCGGATAAGATTTCCCCCAGTGCGGATACGAGAAGATCCGCCGATGCTGCAATGCAAAAAAGGCAGCGGGGGACGCGATGGATGCGAGATCACTGCTCGTCCAAGTTCAGTCCGACATCGGTGCGACGTGCGACAGGGCGGTCCGGCAGGCTTCATTGATCGCGGCGCGCGAGCGACAGGGATTGTCAACCGACCGCGAGCGGAATGTCCTGCGCGGCATCCGGGTATCCCTGGGTCTCGAATACCACCACGAGGCGGTGCTGCTGGGGCGGCTGGCCGGCGGCGAGGCGGGAGGCGATCGCGTCGACCGTCGTGCCGCGCCGGCCCGCCGCCGGTGCCATCGCGGGGTCGGGGGAGATTGCCCGCTGCCGATCCCCTGCTGCGCGACGCTGGCGGCGACCCTGACGTCCCGGTCGCCGGCGGGCGCCGCCCGGCGCTGACCGGCCTTCCGGCGGACGGCGCGATTCGGACGGGAGTGCTTCGGGCACAGGGGTAGTTCGGGGTGAGGGCGATTCGGGCCGGGGTGACCCGGACGGGCACCGGACCGCGCCGGCCACCCGTGCTCCGGTGCCACACCCGCGAACCGGATCGCCGCCGGCGCCCTCCGGCGGGCGCCACCGCCCGGGGCGGTGTGGCGCCGGAGCACTGGCGTTCGCCGCGGCCCCGGCGGTCTTCTCCCACGGCAAGATCGGAGAGCTCATGCCCGTACCTGCCCTGCTGCCCGCCGCGTCGGACGCGCCGCTCCTCCTCCACCTCGCCGGGTCCCTGGCCTTCGTGGCCGCCGCGGGACGGGGCATCGGCTGGGCCCTCGACGCCTGGGTGCGCCGCGCGCCCTCAGCGCCCGCCGTCCCGGCCGAGCGTCCGCCTCAGTCCGGCGCCCGCATCCGGTAGCCGACCCCGGTCTCGGTCAGGATGTAGCGCGGGCGCTCGGGCTCCGGCTCGAGCTTCTGGCGCAGCTGGCGCACGTAGACCCGGAGGTATTGCGGGTCGGCGGCGTTGCCCCACACCTCGCGCAGCAGGTGGGCGTGGGTGAGCACCTTGCCGGCATGGTGCACGAGCAGACGCAGCACGTCGTATTCCTTGGGCGAGAGCTTCACCTCGCGCTCGCCCACCCGGACGATGCGGCGCACGAGGTCGACCGAGAGCTCGCCGGCCCGGAAGACCGGGCGCTCGCCGCCGACCGCGAGCTGGTGGCGGAGCGCCGTGCGCATCCGGGCGAGCAGTTCGTTCATGCCGAAGGGCTTGGTGACGTAGTCGTCCGCCCCGAGATCGAGCGCCTCGACCTTGCCGGCCTCGTCGTCGCGGCTCGACAGCACGATCACCGGCAGGTCGGGCTTCAGGCCCCGGATCTGCGCCAGGAGGTCGTGCCCCTTGATGTCCGGCAGGCCGAGATCGAGGATCGCCAGCGCGATGTCCTCCCGGCTGAGGAGGTCGAGGGCGGTGCGGCCGTTCTGCGCCTCCACGACCTGGTAGCCCTGGCTGCCGAGGCCCACGCGCAGGAGCTTGCGGATCGGCGGCTCGTCGTCGATCACCAGGATGCGGGGGTCGTTGGTCACGCGGCGGCGTCCTCCTGGGCGGCGCGGGGCACCGGGAAGGTCAGGGTGAAGGCGGCGCCCGGGCAGGGGAACCCGTGCCGGTCGCCCCGGGTGCGGGCGGTGATCCGCCCGCCCATCGCCTCGACGAAGCCGCGCGAGATGGCAAGGCCCAGGCCCGTCCCGGCCCGCACCCGGTCGCGCTTCCTCACCCGGTAGAAGGTGTCGAAGATCCGCTCCTCGTCGCCCTCCGGGATGCCCTCGCCCTCGTCGAGGATCCGCACCCGCACGACGTCGTCCCCATCCTGGGTTTCCTGCCAGGCCTCGATCCGCACCAGGCTGCCCTCGGGGGCGTACTTGGCGGCGTTGTCGAGGAGGTTGAACAGCACCTGCTCGGTCAGCACCGCGTCGAGGCGCAAGGGCGGCAGGCCGGCGCCGAGAGCCAGGGCGACCCGGTGATGCGCCAGGATCTTGTCCGCCCGCTCGAGCGCCGTCGCGACGATCTCGGCGAGGTCGTGGGGTGCGAGGTTCGGGGCGAGCGCCCCGGATTCGAGCTTCGTCATGTCGAGGAGGTTGGCGATGAAGCGGTTCAGCCGCTCGGCCTCGTCGATGATGGTCGCGAGCAGTTCGCCCTGCCCGTCGCGGTCGAGGGCGTCCCCGAGGTCGCGCAGGGTCGTGGCCGAGCCGAGCACCGCGGCGAGCGGCGTCTTGAGGTCGTGCGAGAGCGACGACAGCAGGGCTTGGCGCAGGCGGTCGGTCTCGGCCGAGCGGCGGGCGCGATCGAGGTCCTCGACCAGGTGGACCCGCTCGATGGCGAGCGCCCCCTGGTCGGCGAGCGCGTCGAGGAGCCGGCGCTGGTCGGGGGTGAGGAGCGGCCCCGGCTTGTCGCCGTCGAGCCCGACCACTCCGACCATGCCGCGGCCGGTGCGCAGGGGCAGGAAGAGGCGTTTCGCTCCCGGCAGGGTGTCGGCGCCCCGCCCCGCCGGGCGGCCGTGGTCGAAGGTCCATTTCGCCGCCGCGAGATCGGCCTCGTCGAGCTCGTCCTCCGGGGGATAGCCGGCCATCACCGTGACGGTGCCGCCCTGCGGCAGGAGCAGCACCACCCGCAGGCGCAGCATCAGGGCGATCTGGTAGGCGGTGGCCCAGAGCACGTCGTCGAGGGTGCCGCAGCCGGCGAGCTTGCGCGAGAAGCCGTAGAGCGCCTCGGTGGCCTTGCTGCGGGTGCGCGAGATCGTCGCCTCGGCCCGCGCCCGCGCGGCGAGGTTCGAGACCACCACCGCCACCAGGGTGAAGAAGAACAGGGCGACGACGTTGGTGGGGTCGGCGATGGTGAAGGTGTAGAGCGGCGGCAGGAAGAAGAAGTTGTAGGCCAGCGACGCCGCCACCACGGTGACGAGCGACGGGGCGAGCCCGAAGCGCACCGCCACCGCCACCACGGCGGTGAGGAAGACGAGGTCGGTGCTCTCGTGGCCGAGGGAGGGCTGGAGCGCGAGGCCGAGGCCGAGCGCGCCCGCGACCGCGGCGAGCGCCGCCGCGTAGGGCAGGAGGCCGGGCCGGGGCGGGGCGGCGGTGCGCACGCCCTTGTGGGGGGCCGGCGCCCCTGCCGCCTCCTCGCCCGCCACGACGTGGACGCTGATCGAGCCGGAGCGGCGCAGGAGGTCGTGCACCACCGAGCCGTTCAGGAGCTCGAACCAGCGCGAGCGGGTCGACTTGCCGATCACCACGTGGGTGACGTTGTGCTCGCGGGCGAAGGCGACCACGTCGTCGGCGATGCGGCCCTGGCTCGGCAGGGTCGCGGTCTCTCCGCCCAAGCGCTCGGCGAGCCGGAGCGTATCGGCGATGCGGTCGCGCTCGGCCTCGCCGAGCTGAGCGCTGCGCCGGCTCTCGATGGTGAGCGCGGTGAACGGCGCCCGCAGCCGGTCGGCGAGGCGCTTGGCGGTGCGCACCAGCCCGGCCGAGCGCGGATCTTCGCTGACGCAGACCAGCACCCGCTCGCCCGCCGCCCAGGGGCCGGGAATCGCGTGGGCGCGCATGTGGGTGACGAGCTGGTCGTCGACCTGCTGGGCGGTGCGGCGCAGCGCCAGCTCGCGGAGCGCCGTCAGGTTGCCGGGAGAGAAGTAGTGCTTGAGCGCCCGCTCGGCCTGGCGCGGCAGGTAGACCTTGCCCTCCTGCAGGCGCCGGATCAGGTCGTCGGGGGAGAGGTCGATGACCTCGATGTCGTCGGCCCGGTCGAGGATCGAATCCGGCACCGTCTCGCGCACCCGGATCCGGGTGATCTGCGCCACCACGTCGTTCAGGCTCTCGACGTGCTGGATGTTGAGGGTGGTGTGGACGTCTATGCCGGCCTGGAGCAGCTCCTCGACGTCGAGGTAGCGCTTGGGGTGGCGCGAGCCCGGGGCGTTGGTGTGGGCGAGCTCGTCGACCAGCGCCAGCTGCGGCTTGCGGGCCAAGAGCCCGTCGAGGTCCATCTCGTCGAACGTGCCGCCGCCATACGCGACCGTGCGGCGGGGCAGCACCGCGAGCCCGGCGACCAGGGCCTCGGTCTCGGGCCGGCCGTGGGTCTCGACCACGCCCACCGCCACGTCGACGCCCTCGCGCACGCGCGCATGGGCCGTCGTCAGCATCTCGTAGGTCTTGCCGACCCCCGGCGCGGCTCCCAGGAAGATCTTCAGGCGCCCGCGCCCGGGCGCCTCCCGGCGCGCCTGCGCCAGGAGGGCGTCGGGCGAGGGCCGCAGGCCCTCGCGCAAGGGCCGCAAGCCCTCGCCCGAGGGACGGGACGTGTCCCTCATCGGGCCTGCTGGACGTCGAGGGCGCGGTTGAGGGCGAGCACGTTGACCCGGCGCTCGCCGAGGACACCGAGGCTCGGCTCCTGCACCTGCCCGGCGACGAGGGCGCGCAAGCCATCCTCGGAGATGCCGCGGGCCTTCGCCACCCGGGGCACCTGGAACAGGGCGGCCTCGGGCGAGACGTCGGGATCGAGCCCCGAGCCCGAGGTGGTGACGAGGTCCTGCGGCACCGGGTCGGTCGGGTTCTCGGCCTTGAGAGCGGCGAGGTCGGTCTTCACCCGGTCGATCAGCGCCGGGTTGGTCGGCCCGAGATTGGCGCCGCCGGAATTGGCGGCGTTGTAGGGCGCCGCCACGGTCTTCGTGGAATCGGCCGGATCGGGCGCCACGGTCGCCGAGGGGCGGCCGTGGAAGTAGCGCTCGCTCGTGAAGCTCTGGCCGATCATGGCGGAGCCCACGAGCGTGCCGTCCGCATTGCGGATCAGGCTGCCCTCGGCTTGCGCCGGGAAGAGCCGCCCGGCGATGCCCGTCATGGCGAGCGGGTAGGCGAGGCCGGTGACGAGGGTCAGGCCGGTGAGGAGCACGAGGGCGGGGCGGAGGTGCCGGAGCATGGCGTTCTTGTCCGTTCGAGCCGAGTTCGATCAGGCGAGGTGGAGGGCGCTCACGGCGAGATCGATCACCTTGATGCCGACGAACGGCACCAGGATCCCGCCGAGACCATAGATCAGGAGATTGCGCCGCAGCAACGCGGCGGCGCCGACGGCGCGGTAGCTCACACCGCGCAAGGCGAGCGGGATCAGCGCCACGATGATCAGCGCGTTGAAGATGATCGCCGACAGGATCGCGCTCTGGGGCGAAGCGAGCCCCATCACGTTGAGGGCCTGGAGCTGCGGGTAGAGCCCGACGAACATCGCCGGGATGATGGCGAAGTACTTCGCTACGTCGTTGGCGATCGAGAAGGTGGTCAGCGCACCCCGCGTCATCAGCAGCTGCTTGCCGATCTCGACGATCTCGATGAGCTTGGTCGGGTCGGAATCGAGGTCGACCATGTTGCCGGCCTCGCGGGCCGCCACCGTGCCGGTGTTCATCGCCACGCCGACATCGGCCTGGGCGAGCGCGGGCGCGTCGTTGGTGCCGTCGCCGCACATCGCCACGAGCTTGCCCTGCGCCTGCTCGCGCCGGATCAGCGCCAGCTTGTCCTCCGGGGTGGCCTGGGCGAGGAAGTCGTCGACGCCGGCCTCCGCGGCGATGGCGGCCGCGGTCATCGGGTTGTCGCCGGTGATCATCACCGTGCGGATGCCCATCCGGCGCAGCTCCGCGAAGCGCTCCCGGATGCCGCCCTTGACGATGTCCTTGAGGTGGACGACGCCGAGCAGCTTGCCGTCGCGGGCGACCGCCAGCGGCGTGCCGCCGGCCTTGGCGATCTCCTCGGCGATGGCCCGGATCTCCTGGGCGGCCATCGCGTCGAGGCGGGGCTGGATCACCCGGGCGGTGGCCTCGCGCCCGACCGGCGCGGGGGCCGCCTCCAGGCTGGCGATCACCGCCTCGACCGCGCCCTTGCGGATCGAGGAGCCGTCGAGGTCGATGCCCGACATCCGCGACTGCGCGGTGAACGGCACGAAGGTGGCGGCGAGGCTTCCCATGTCGCGGGCCCGGATGCCGTGCGCCTCCTTGGCGAGCACCACGATCGAGCGGCCCTCCGGCGTCTCGTCGGCGAGCGAGGCGAGCTGGGCGGCGTCCGCCAGCGTGCCCGGGGTGACGCCGCGGACGGGTCGGAACTCGGTCGCCTGGCGGTTGCCGAGCGTGATCGTGCCGGTCTTGTCGAGAAGCAGCGTATCGACGTCACCCGCCGCCTCGACGGCGCGGCCCGACATGGCGAGCACGTTGAACCGCACCAGCCGGTCCATGCCGGCGATGCCGATCGCCGAGAGCAGCGCGCCGATCGTGGTCGGGATCAGGGTGACGAAGAGCGCCACCAGGACCGCGAGCGGGATCGCGCCGCCGGCGTAGGACGCAAAGCTCGGGATCGAGCCGACCGCGAACACGAACACGATGGTGAGGCCGGAAAGCAGGATGTTGAGCGCGATCTCGTTGGGGGTCTTCTGGCGCGAGGCGCCCTCGACGAGTGCGATCATCCGGTCGATGAAGGTCGAGCCGGCGGCGGCCGTGATCCGCACCCGGATCCAGTCGGAGAGCACCTGCGTGCCGCCGGTCACCGCCGAGCGGTCGCCGCCGGATTCGCGGATCACCGGCGCGGATTCGCCGGTGATCGCCGCCTCGTTGACAGAGGCGATGCCCTCGATCACCTCGCCGTCCGACGGGATCACGTCGCCGGCTTCCACCAGCACCACGTCGCCGACCTTGAGGCCGGCGCCCGGCACGGTCTCGTAACCGCTGCGTGGGCCGCCGGGAGCGGCCGCGGGGCCGGAGAGCAGCTTCGCGGTCGTCTCGGTGCGGGTGCGGCGCAGCGAATCGGCCTGCGCCTTGCCGCGGCCTTCCGCCACCGCCTCGGCGAAGTTGGCGAACAGCACGGTGAACCAGAGCCAGAGGATGATCTGGCCGGTGAACATCAGGTCCTGCCCGCCCGAGATCAGGTCGCGGACGAACAGCAGGGTGGTGAAGGCCGCCACGACCTCGACCACGAACATCACGGGGTTCTTCACCATCTGGCGCGGGTCGAGCTTGGTGACCGCGCCGAGGAGCGCGGGCCCGATCAGGCCGGCGCTCAGCAGGGAGGATTTCGGGAGGGAGGATTTTTGGGACTGGGCCATGATCCTGGGATCCGGATGAAGGCGGGAAAGTGAGGGGTTCGGCGGCATTTGCCGCAGAACCAGGCATTGATGAGTCAAATTTCGAGCAGGAAGGCCGCTGAGCTTTAGTCAAACAAGTCGGCTTTGGACCCGCCATGTCCCTCCCGCGACCTCATCCTGAGGTGTTAGTCGATCTTCGATCGACTGACCTCGAAGGAGGGCTCCAGATGTCGCAAGGACTTCTGGAGCCCTCCTTCGAGGCTGCCGCGAGCGGCAGCACCTCAGGATGAGGTCGTGGGTTGGGATGAGCCCTGTTCGCTCTGACTTGTTTCACGGCGCGAGCGCCGCGGCCCCGAGCATGACCGCCGCCCAGATCGCGCCGGAGCCGAGGAGCGCGAGGCCGGTGAGCGCCAGGACGATGTCGCAGGGCCGCAAGGCGGAGCGGTCGTGGCGCGGGCCCGAGCGCGGCCGGTGCCGGGACAGGCCCCGGCGGATGCGGTCGGCGTGGGTGGTCATGGCTCAGCCCCCCGCCGCCGCGAAGGTCTGGCCGGCCGCCCCGGCCAGGTGCTCGACGATCGGTCCCAGCGCCAGCGACGGGAAGAAGGTCAGGCCGCCGACGATCAGGATCACCCCGACGAGGAGGCCGACGAACAGGCCGCCATGGGTCGGGAAGGTCCCGGCGGAGGCCGGCAGGGTCTTCTTCGCCGCGAGCGAGCCCGCGATGGCGAGCGCCGGGATGATGACGAAGAACCGGCCGACCAGCATCCCGAAGCCGAGCGTCAGGTTGTAGAACGGCGTGTTGCCCGAAAGCCCGCCGAAGGCCGAGCCGTTGTTGGCCGCCGCCGAGGTGAAGGCGTAGAGGATCTCGGTGAAGCCGTGCGGACCCGCATTGGCGGGACCCGCCAGGCCCGCCGGCAGCACCGTGGCGAGCGCGGTGAAGCCGAGCATCATCAGGGGCAGGCAGAGGATGGCGAGCATCGCCATCTTGACCTCCCGGGCCTCGATCTTCTTGCCGAGATATTCGGGCGTGCGCCCGACCATCAGGCCGGCGACGAAGATCGCCACCACCACGAAGACCAGCATGCCGTAGAGGCCCGCGCCGACGCCGCCGACGATGATCTCGCCGAGCTGCATGTTGACGAGCGGGATCAGGCCGCCGAGCGCCGTGAAGGCGTCGTGCATGGCGTTGACCGCGCCGCAGGAGGCGGCGGTGGTCACGACCGCGAACAGGGCCGAGCCGGGGATGCCGAAGCGGATCTCCTTGCCCTCGAGGTTGCCGCCCTGGAGCCCGAGCGCGTTCAGCAGCGGGTTGCCGGCGCCCTCCGCCGCGTAGGTGATCGCGACGCCGGCGAGGAACAGCACGCCCATCGCGGCGAGGATCGCCCAGCCCTGGCGCTCGTCCCCGACCATGCGGCCGAACACGTTGGTGAGCGCGGCGCCGAGTGCGAAGATCGACACCATCTGGATCAGGTTCGACCAGGCGGTGGGGTTCTCGAACGGGTGGGCGGCGTTGGCGTTGAAGAAGCCGCCGCCGTTGGTGCCGAGCATCTTGATCGCCACCTGGCTCGCCACGGGCCCGAGCGCGATGGTCTGCTTGGCCCCCTCGAGCGTCGTTGCCTCGGCGTAGGGCGCGAGCGTCTGCGGCACGCCCTGCCAGACCAGGAACAGCGTGTAGACGATGCAGAGCGGCAGCAGCACGTAGAGGGTGCAGCGGGTCAGGTCGACCCAGAACGAGCCGACCGTGCGGGCCGAGGCCCGGGCAAAGCCCCGGATCAGCGCCACGGCGAGCGCGATGCCGGTCGCCGCCGAGAGGAAGTTCTGGTGCGTCAGCCCCAGCATCTGCGACAGGTAGGAGAGGGTGCTCTCGCCGCCGTAGTTCTGCCAGTTGGTGTTGGTGACGAAGCTCGCGGCGGTGTTGAAGGCGAGGTCCGGCGCCACCGCGCCCTGGTCGGCGGGGTTGAACGGCAGGAGGTTCTGCAGCCGCAGGATGCCGTAGAGCAGGGCGAAGCCGGCGGCGTGGAAGACCAGCATGGCGCCCGCGTAAGCCAGCCAGTGCTGCTCGTGGGTCTCGTCGATGCCGGCCAGCCGGTAGAGGCCGCGCTCGATCGGGCGCAGCACGGGCGAGAGGGGGGTGGAGGCGCCGGTGAAGACCCGGGTCATGTAGAGACCGAGCGGCTTCACCAGGGCGAGGACGATCGCGCAGAACAGCGCGACCTGGAGCCAGCCTGAGAGCGTCATGGGGGTGCTCCTCAGAACCGCTCGGGCCGCACGAGGGCGTAGGCGAGGTAGGCGAGCAGCCCGAGGGTCATCAGGCCGCCGAGCCCGTAATCGAGGGTCATCACGGGCCTCCTCACAGGCGTTCGCACAAGGAGACGTAGCCGAGCGACAGGGCGAAGAAGCCCAGGCCGGCCGCCAGCATCAAAAGATCGAACATGGGGTATCCCCGTCGGGCGGCGCGGGGACGACGGGCGCCGCCGCATCGAACCGGGCCGCGCGCTGCGGCCCCGACACCGGAGATCCTCCCGATCGCGTAGGGATTCGAGAGGGGACGGGGCGCCCCGCCATAAAGGCGGCATAAAGATCGCGGGGTCAGGCTCGGTCGGCGGGGCACCTGGCGGCGCGAACCGCCTCCTGCAGGCCGGGGCAGGCGTGCTCGGCGCCGCGGCAGGCGGAATGCAGGGCGAGGCGGTCGATCCGGAGCACGCAGGTGGTGCCGTGGCGAAAGCCCCGGACGGGAAAGCCGCAGAGCCGGCAGGCGGCCTGCACCCGGCACAGCGCCGGATCGGGCGGCGCGACGCCCCGCGGAAGGCGGCGGGCTCGCCGGCCCTGACTCGATACCATCACGACCACCCCGGGCGACGCTGCTGCGCATCGCGGGGTTCTGGGATCGGCTCCGGGAAAGGAACAAGGCGGGCGGACGGCCCGGATTATCAAGATTCCATCAAGGCCGGGGAGGCGCGGGTTGGGCCCGCCGACCGTCCGCGACCGTCAGGTCGCCGCCTGCGACCGTCAGGTCGCCAAGAGCTCGCCGCCCTTCTCGGCGATGACCTGCCGCACCTTGCCGGAGAAGACCCCGAGCAGCAGCGGCAGGTGGACCTCGACGCGGGCGGCCTCGTCCTCGACCGCGATGGTGCCGCTGACCGACTGGCCCATGGCGCCGACCTGGAAGCCGAGGGTGTCGCCGGTCCAGACCGGGTCCTGCATGGTGAGGCCGGCCTTCTGGACGAGATCCCGACCCTGGCCGATCCGGGCATCGATGCGCCGCCGTGCCTCGCTCCGACCGAGCTGGTGGGGAATCACGACAACCAGGGGTTTCGCCATCACCGTCTCCACGGGCCGCCGCGCCCCTTCGCGGGAGGCGCATCCGGGCATCATGCCCCGGCGGCATCGAATCTCTGCGGTTGAATTTTATCAGGACGGTCGGGAATTCAATCGGTGGCGACCGCGGAGGGTTAAGGAATGTGGCAGGGCCGGTCCCGACCGGATGTCCCGCCGAATGTTCGCTCGCGGATGCTGGGCAAGCCCGCCGGCCTGGCGTAGAGGGGCGGGGAGCGGCGCGGGCTGGCGCGCCCCGCGAACGGAGGCCGGTCGTCACGTGATCGAGCGGGGAATTCTCGGCGCCGTCGCCGTGTGCATCGCGGCCACGGCCGGCCTGTGGCTGCTCGCGATGCCGGACGAGCCGGTGCGGGCCCTGCAGGACGGCCTCGGGGCCGCGGCGCTCGCCACCATCATCGCGGGCGCGGCCGTCCGGCGCTCCTCCGAGTGAGCGACGACCGCCGGACGGCCCTGGCACGGCTCGCCCGGCTCTCGACCCTCGCCCGGCCCCTGGCGCGCGGGTGCGTCGCGCTCCTCGTCGCCGTCGCGGTGCTGTGGCTCGCGTTTCACCTGCGCTGAAGCAGGCCTGCGCTAGAGCATTTTCCGACGAAGTGGATACCGGTTCGTCGCAGAAAATGCGGTAAACACAAATACTTAGAGAGCTTCGCGATTGCAGCGCGATCGTGAAGTGCTCTCAAGCCGATCCCCGCTTGCGGTAGCTGTCGCACCGGCGGATCGGGACTGCTAAGCTGGCGGCGCCCGAACCCGGACGAAACCCGATGCGTCTCTCCCTCGCTTCCCTGCTGATCCTCGGCGCGCTCGCCGTCCCGGCCCACGCCCAGACGACGGCCCCCAACCCGTTCAGCCCCGGCGCGCCCAAGCCGAACCCGGCGCCGCCGCCGAACCCGCCCGCCATCCCGGCCAAGCCCGCGGCGCCGGCCGCGCAAGGCCCCGCCGGCACGGCGCCCGCCGGCAATGCCGCCGCCCCCCGCGCGCCGGCCGCCGGCGCGGTCTATCCGACGGCGGTCGCACCGAAATACGCCAAGGAGTCCCCGGGCAGCGCCCGCCAGCACACCTGCCTCGACCAGTACAACGCCAACAAGGCGGCCGGCGGCGCCGGCAACGGCGGCCTCAACTGGATCGAGAAGGGCGGCGGCTACTATTCCGAGTGCAACAAGCGGCTGAAGGGTTGACGCCGGCGGGGAGGCACCGACCTCACGCCCGCGCCGGCCCGGGGGCCGGCCGCGCGGTGAGCGCCAGGGCCGCGCCCAGGCCTGCGGCGGCGAGCCCCGCCAGCACGGCCCAGGCCGGCCAGGCGCCGCCGGCGCCCTCGGCCAGGGCCGCCTGGTAGGCCTCGATCGCCCAGGCGTTCGGGGTGAACCAGCCGAGGCTCTGGAGCCAGGGCGGCATCAGGAAGCGCGGCACCATGCTGCCGCCGACCGCCGAGAGCAGCAGCACCCCGAAGGTCGAGACGAGGTGGGCCTGCTGGCGGGTCCGCGCCGCCGCGCAGGCGGCGAGCCCCAGGCCCGCCGCCATGGCGGCGACCAGCACCCCGGTGACGAGCCAGGCCACGACGTGCGGGCCGACCGAGACGCCGTAGACCAGGGCGGCGGCCGCGAAGATCAGGCCGCCCTGGGCGGTGCCCTGGAGCACCAGGAACAGGAACTTGCCGAGCACCACCACCGGCAGGCCGCCGGGGGCGGCGGCGAGGCGGTCGGCGAGGCCGGACTGGCGCTCCTCGACCAGGGACAGGGCGCCCTGCATCGCGGCGAACATCAGGAACACCGCCGCGATCGCCCCGGCATAGTAGGCGACGCGGGCATTGCCCCCGTCCGGCCCGCCATGCCCCTCGGCCGTCGAGGTCCGGGCGACCAGGGCGGCGAAGGAGAAGGCCTCCTTCTTCTCGCGGCTCTCGGCGAAGGCGCGGTCCAGGAAGGCGCGCTCGTCCGGGCCGATCTTGCCGGTGCGCTCGACGTCGGCGACGACCCGCGACAGCACCACGTCGGGCAGGGCCTCGTTGAGGACCCTCTGGACCTGGCCCAGCGCGATCGGGGTGGCAAGGGCGCGTGCCGGGCTCTCGACGACGAGGATCGGCGCGTCGGCCGAGGTGCTCCCGGCGGCGAGGTCGCCGCGCAGCACCAGGGCGACGTCGACCTCGCCCCGGCGCACCGCCGTCAGCGGGTCGCCGTCGAGGCGCGTCGTGCGCAGCGCCGGGTCGGCCTCGAGGGCGGCGACGAGCCGTCCGGTCGTGGCGGTGCGGGCCTGGTCGAGGAGCCCGACCTGGATGCGGATCCGCTCGCCGACGGCGCCGGAGAAGATCGCCGCGAAGACGCAGAAGATCACGGTCGGCAGGACGAAGGCCATCACCAGGGCGGCGCGATCGCGCCAGAGGGTGAGCAGCATCACCCGGAACGCGGCGACGATCATGCCACGGCCTCCACGGGGCGAAGGTCCGCCGGGGGTTCGCCCGCGGTCACGTCGCGGTAGAGCACGTCGAGCCCCGGCTCGCGCACCCGGATCTCCCGCACCGGCACGCCGTGGCGGCGCAGGTGGGCGAGGAGCGCCGCGCCGTCGCGCCCGCCCGCCACCGCGTCGCCGGCCCGCCTGTCGGTCTGCCAGACGAGCGGCGAGGCCGGATGGAAGCCGGCCTGGCGCAGGGCCGCCGC
>NZ_JACWCT010000014.1:0-6232 GCF_016613415.1 Methylobacterium ajmalii
CCGCCGCCCGCCCCGGCCGGCCCCGCGAGCGCCCCCGCATCGACCGGCGCCGCCCCGCCGTCCCCGGAGGCTGCGCCCATCGCGTCCATCGCGACGCCCATCGCCTGGCCGAGCAGCCCCGCCGTCTGCCCCGACATCGCCGACATCGCCGCGGCCAGGGCCGCGCTCGCCGCGCCCCCCACCGCCCCCACGGTGAGCGAGCGCGAGCCCCCGATCGCCTGGTTCTGGTTGTTGCCCACCTCGAACGAGTGGTTCGCCCCCACGCTGCCGACCTGGTTGGCGTCCACCCGCGCCGTCGCGTCGTTCAGGACCTTCGTGGTCATGTCCTTCTGGGCGTGCGTGAACAGGTTCTCGGCCCCCGCCACGTCCTCCATCGAGATCTCGTTGTAGCCCCGACCCTTGTAGGTGTTCGACCGCACCACGAGCTTGGTCTTGTGCGCCGGCAGCTCGTAGGGCACCGGGTTGTTGGGGTTGGGCGCGATGCCGACCACGATCGGCCGGTCAGGATCGCCCTCCTGGTAGGCCACCAGCGCCTCCATCCCGACCCGCGGGATGATCTGCTGGCCCCAGTTGGTCCCACCCCAGGACTGCGTCACCCGCACCCAGCCGGTATCCGTCCCGTCGCCCCGGGCCCGTCTGTCCCAGGGGAATTGCAGCTTGATCCTCCCGAACGCGTCGGTGTGGATCTCCTCGCCGGGAGGCCCCGCGATCAGGGCGATCTGCAGCCCGTCGATGCGGGGACGCGGGATCGCCCGGTGCGGCGTCGCCGGTCGGTCGGCCGGGAGTGTCGTGAACGCGTTCTCGTAGTGCGGCGTGCCCGCGCCGCTCTCGTAGGTCGGGTCCTCGGCCCGGTGCAGGAGCTGCGTGATCACCTGCGCCGGGTAGACGTGGGTCGGGTGCGCCACCTCGTAAGGCGTGAAGCGCGATCCGGCCGCCAGGGTTCGTACGCTGGAGCGTCCCTCGATGCGGTCGAAGCCGGTCTCGGTCGCCTGGATGCGCAGCCGCGTGGCCCACTCGCCCGCTTCCCGGGTCAGCGCCCGGGCAGGGTACTCGTAGAGTTCGTAGGCCGTATTCTCGGGAACACGATCGATCGACGGTGTATCGGCGGCAAGATCAAGATTTGGTGTTAGGAATTCGTAATCCTTTCCGGCTCTTCGTCCTGGCGTGAACGAGAGTTGCCGGCGCCAGTCGTGGATGTGCTCGGCATCCGACGAGCCGAAGGCAAGACGAACCCGGGTCTCGGTCCCGCCGTCATAGGCCGAGGGATGATCGCCGACCACGAGCGTGTGCTTGCCGCGCTCATGGCGAAACCAGAAGAAATGCCCTTCTTCCTCGAGACGGCGCAGCAGATAGGCGAGATCGGTCTCGTTCCACTGCACGACGTAGTCGCGCTTCTGCGGCGGGCGGGTGACGCCGGCGAGGGTGTAGTCGCGGATGCCGTGCTCGGCGCAGAGCGTCTCGATCACCTCGAGCGTCGACTGGGTCAGGAAGATGCGGCAGTCGCTGCGCTGGCTCATCAGCCAGAGGCGCGGGCGCAGGGTGAGCGCGTACTGGCGCGCGCCTCTGGTGACGATCGGCCCCTCGTGCAGCTCGGTGACGAGGCCGTTCCAGACCCG
This sequence comes from Methylobacterium ajmalii, assembly GCF_016613415.1. Classification (GTDB taxonomy): domain Bacteria; phylum Pseudomonadota; class Alphaproteobacteria; order Rhizobiales; family Beijerinckiaceae; genus Methylobacterium; species Methylobacterium ajmalii. Next base: position 1,617 of record NZ_JACWCT010000014.1, read on the forward strand.
CTGCGAGCCGTCGGCCAGCGTGAGGGCGAGATCGGCGGCGGTGCCGACGATCTCGTCGGGGCGGACCTCGTCGCGTTGTGCGCGGACGCGGGCCTGGATGGTGAAGAGGCGGTTGATGCCCTCCTCGACCTCGAGGCGCTCGAGCAGGAGGACGTCCTCGCCGAGGACGGTGTCGATCGCCATCAGGCGCCCGGCCTGGGTGTAGCGCACGGGCTTGGTCATCGCGCACCTTCCGTAGAGGTCGAAGATATGACCAATAGTCTAGGGCGGGATGTCCGGACGTTCAACCCGGCGTGGTATGGCGGGTCTGGGAGACAACCCGCCAGGCATGACGCAGGTGCGACGGGATGTCGAATCGTAGAGCAGGCGCCGGTCGGCCGCGGATGCCTCGCCCGCCCGGATCGACGGCGGCCGTCAGGCGTCGCCGGCAGATCGGCGAGGCGAGCGGCTTGCGCCTGGTGCCGAGCCTCGTCCTCGCCGTAGCGCCCGACACTACTGCGAGAACGCGTTCATGACGCTCCTGGCCGACCGACCGGCGACGCCGCACCGGGCGATCCCGCGCCCGCGGATCGACGGGCTGCAGATCGCGCTGATCGCGGGGCCTCCCGGCGAGGAGATCCACACCGACGCGTTCGGGAGGATCAAGCTGCAATTCCCGTGGGATCGGCGTGCCCGGGGCAACGGGACCGATACCGGCTGGGTGCGGGTGACGCAGTCCTGGAGCGGGACGCAATGGGGCCAGCAGATCATCCCGCGGGTCGGGATGGAGGCGCTGGTGGCCTACCAGGAGGGCGATCCCGACCGGCCGATCGTGATCGGCATCGCGCCCAACCCGAACAACTCGGTGCCCTACGACCTGCCGGCCAACAAGACCCGGATGGTTATGCGCTCGAATTCGTACAAGTCGAATGGCTTCAACGAGATGATCTTCGAGGATGCGACGGGTGCGGAGAACATGTTCTTCCACGCCCAGAAGGACCACACCACCAAGATCGAGAATAACCAGACCCACTCGGTGGGTGCCGACCACGCCAATGTCGTCGGTCGCAACCAGGCGCTGACGGTCGGCGCCAATCAGACTCAGGAGATCGGCGGCTCGCTGAACATAACGGTCGGTGGCACCGGGCGGGGGCTGCCGCCCTGATGGGTCCGCTGCTCGGGATGGCGGGGCAGACGGCGGGGCTGCTGGATCAGGCTGGCGGCCTCGCGGGGCTTGCCGCGATGGCGCCGCAGCTCGCTTCCTCGGTGATCGGCATGCTGGGCCAGGACGGCCAGCAGGCGCAGCAGGGGGTGTGGAACGGCCCTTCGCCGATCCGGCCTTTCCGCCGGATCCGGGTGGCGTGCTGACGATCGACTCCGAGCAGATCGAAGCGTTGACGGCGCGACGGCTGACGGCGTCGCACCGGCGCATCGCGGCCTACTTGCGCGAGGTGGCGGCCAGCGAAGTCGGCACCGCCTCGGACACGGCGTTGCACGAGCCCGTCGTGATCAGCGATCGGGTCGGGCGCAGCCTCGGTCTGGCGGGTGAGGCGGCGCAGAGCCGGTGGGCGCTACTGATGCTGCTGAGCCAAGGCCGGATCGCCAGCCATGAGCCGACCCAGGCGTATCTGGCTCAGGACGGCGATTCACCCGACGGGCACCTGAGACGCCTGTTCGATCTGACGATCGCGGCGATGGGCGAGGCTCGCGATGCGCGGGGACCGCATCGATGAGCGGGCTGTTCGAGGGGATCGGCGGTTCGGTCGGCGGGGCGATCGCGGGCGGCGCGAGCGGGGTGGTGCAGGGGCTGCCCGGCGCGGTGGCGGGGGGAGCGGCCGGCGGGGCGATCGGGGCGGCAGCGGGCGCAAGCGTTGGAGTCCTGGCCGGGGCCGGGACGGGCGGGGTAACGATCCCCGTGACGGGAGCGGGTGGTCTTGCGGGCGGCGCGGTGATCGGGAGCGCGGTGGGGGCGGGTGCCGGCTTTGCGCCGGGCTTCTCCCAGGGCTACCGTGACGGATACGGTCCGGGTTCTGCGATCGGCGGCGGCTATGGCTGAGCGGTGGATGACACTTGGCTCGGCAAGAAGCTGAACGCCATGGTCAAAGGCCAAGATAGGGCTGATGAACAGGCGAGCGATGAGGACCAGAAAAAGTGCGCCGGGAAGTGCGATAAGCCGTACTCCGACCCGAAGCAAAGGCCAAAATATGGCAAGGATCAGGTGAAAGGTGTTTGGGACGCAGCAAAAGATGAGAATGGCGATGTCTATGACCCCAACGCCGGCGAAAAACTTGAATGGGATAAATTTAAATCGCGATCAGGGTAATGGGATATGGGCCACAAGCCAGGAGAATAATATAAAAAGTTACATGATGATTACATGAGCGATAGAATCTCAAAGGAGGAATTTATGCAACGTTATCGCGATCCCAACAATTACCAGCCAGAGACAGTGAGTGGAAACCGTAGTCATCGTTTTGGGCAGAAATGAGCGATGTCATGAATGTATTCGTACAGATCAGAACAAATCCGGATTTTCAGCCAGAAGTCTTAGAAGATATTTCGATTTTAAGTAATGATAATCACACCTTGCTTCAAGAAGCCATAGTTTGGCGCCCCGAGTTTGCTGAATTTTTTACGAAAATGGTGCGTCAATCGATCACCAAGATGACAAAGGACAGACCGCGCTTCAATATTCAATCGCCAGATCTTATAATCAAATCGCTCTTTCGTTGCTCCAAAAGGGAGCAAATCCAAATTTAATAGATCAATATGGCAATAATGCATTGTGGACAGCCGTCATGAACCCAAAGCCCAACTATGATGTCATTGCTGCCTTGTTTTCAGCGAATGCAGACCCTCAACACAAAAACGCAGCCGGTCGATCTCCTCTTGATATGGCTCGCACGAAAAAAAATTCTAAAATACTGCAAATTATTGATAAATAACATTTTTTGATATTTAAGTACGTCATATTCTGATCATTATAAATAAATATACGATATTTTATATTATTGTATAAATAAATTATAAAATCTATAACTCAGTCCGATCGCAACACAATCGGACTGATTTATATTCAGACAAATCCATATTATTAGGCATGTGCTCTAGTAGAAGGAGCAGATCAAAGCTTCTGGCAGCCTGTATCCTTCCGGATTGTTCGCTGCCGCGCGACGAGTCTCGCGGCCCGTGACCCACTGACCTCGGCGTCCGCCCCCGTCGGCGGTCCGCTGCCCGAGGCGGAGACGGCGGAGATCGTCCTGGCCGAGCGCGCCCGGCTGCGCCGGTCCCTTCCCGATACGGAGAGCGTCGCATGAGCGGATCGGACGAGGCGAGCGAGGCCGGGGACGACTACGCCGGGGAGCCGCCGCGCCCCGATCCGTGGACGACGCAGCGGCCGCTGGAAGGGCCTGCGGGAGACGCACGAGGCGCGGGTGGTGAGCCTGTCGCCGGACGTGTGCCTGACGCCGCGGGGCTCGGCGCTGGTGCCGGTGCCCTACCCGATCGTCGACTACGCCGACCACTTCGAGGCCTACGCTCACACGGTGCGGTTCACGGGTCAGAAGGCGATGGTTCTGCGCTCGCGCACGACGCACGTGCACGGGGACGAGGCGGGGACGGGCGGGGGCGTGAAGTCGGGGACGCACGGCGACGTGACGGAGCCGATCGGCCACGCGCCGCAGGTGCGGGCGGAGGGATCCTCGGTGATCCGGCACCTGGACCGGTTCTGGATGAACCGGCGCAACACGGTGGGGGAGGCGGTCTACGTGAAGGACCAGCGGGCGCGTGCGGCACCGGCGGACGACGACCCGCTGCCGGGCAGCCTGCGCCGGTCATCCTGAGGGAGCGGGGCGATGTCGGGAACGGCCGAGCCGACCTGGTCACGCCCGCCGCCTTCGGCGCTCGCCTCGCCGAGCCTGACGCGGCTGGGGCGGTGGGGGCGGTGGCTGTTCAAGGGCGGCGGCCCGGTGGGGCGTACCGTCACGGCGGTTCACGGCGATTATGGAATCCTCGCCGACGGCGATGTCGTGGTTCGACGAGGTGCCGCGGGACGACTTCGAGCGCGCGCTGTTTGCCAAGGCGCGCGAACTGGAAGCGCAAGGGATCGACCGTGACGAGATCCTGAAGTGGTTTCGCGGCGAGCAGATCGTGCATGCCAAAACAAAAAAAATGAAGAGAAAACTAAATCGAAAACTGAAATAAAATCAGGCTCTGTCATAATTTTATCTCTAAGAATAAGATTTTATAAAATTCATAGACGTCTCGAAAAAATCAAAGGGGAAACAAAATTTATCCGCGAATTTTGTAGACCGCTTCGAGACAAAGAAAAAAGTCAATCAAATGACAAGAAAAGAATGGGGATCTGCACGACAGCACTATAAAAAATATGGCTGAGCCGGGGATGAAAAAATATTTAGGCAGGACAAAATCGATGAGATAAGAAATTGGCTTATTGGCCGTGGAAATGATCAGCCCCCACGGGGTGGCCCGAGCGGAATGTTAGTGAACCGTGGGCCTTTCCACCACGGGTAGCTTGGCCGGCGGAGCCGGTCGGGCGAGCGCAGCCGGCCAAGCGGTTAAGGCTGGCACGAACACCTCCGGGGCCGGCGGGCGGTCGCCGAGCGAGGCGTGCGGCC
>NZ_JACWCT010000014.1:6380-6880 GCF_016613415.1 Methylobacterium ajmalii
GCACTCGCGGGTGAACTCGTCGATGACGTTCAGCAGGCGGACCTTGCGACCGTCATGCGTGCGCGCCTCGACGAAGTCGTAGGACCAGACGTGGTTGCGGTGCTCGGGCCGCAGCCGGACACAGGAGCCATCCCCGTCCCACAGCCGCTCCACCCGCTTGTCGTTGACCAGCCAGCCCGCCGCCCGCAGCAGGGCGGCGATCTTGCGATAGCCGTAGCGGCCATACCGGCGCGCCAACTCGACCAGGTCGGCCAGCAGCGCCGCCTCGTCGTCTCTCCCCCGCGGCACCTTGCGCTGCGTCGAGCGATGCTGTCCGAGTGCACGACAGGCGCGCCGCTCGGAGACCGTCAGCACGGTCTGGACATGCTCGATGCAGGCGCGCCGGCGCGCGGGGCTCAGAAGTTTCCCCGGGCGGCCTCCTGCAGGATCAGCTTGTCGAGCGTGAGATCCGCGATCGCCTTGCGCAGCCGCTGGTTCTCGGTCTCCAGCTCCTTCATCCG
>NZ_JACWCT010000146.1 GCF_016613415.1 Methylobacterium ajmalii
GCGGATCGGGCGGGACGCGCGGCCGCCCGCGGCCGGCGGGGGCGGGTGCCCGCTCCTCCGCCTCGTCGTCGGGCGCGAGATCGCCCGCCGGGGCGGGCTTCACCGGGCCGAAGCCGGTCTCACCCTGGGCCGTGCCGCGTGGCGCCGGCTCGCCGCGGCCGGGATCCGGCGTGGCGAGGTCCGATCGCCCGATCCCGGCCTTGCCGCCTTCGTTCCTGTCGCCTTCGCGCTTGCCGTCCTCCGGGGAGGCCCGGTCGCGGACGGCGGTGCGGCCCGGCGGCTCGCGCCAGCCGCCGGACGACGAGGCCGCCTCGTCCGGCACCGCGTCCGGGGGCGGGGCCCGGCGGCGGAAGATCGGCACCGTGGAGCGGTAGGGCTTCGAGAGCACCGGCGCGTCGGCGGGCATCTCGAGATCGGACTGCGCGACGGCGCGGCCGACCCCGGTCAAGCCGGCGGCGGCAGCCAGCCCCAACAGGCCGGCCACGAACAGGCCCGCGCGGTGAAACGCCCTCATGCTACCCCCAGGGTGCCCCGGCCGATGCCGGCGGTCACGTCGTCGAGCGCTCGCAAGCCATTGTGGCCATTGGTTCAGGGCCGCGAGAATGCGTCAAGTCGTCGGTGCCGCGAAGTCGGCCGGACCGGAGGCCCGGCACTCTGGTCGCCTCACCGGCGGAAGATGCCCTTGAAAAGCTGCGCCGTGCGATTGCGCCGGCGCTTGCGCGCCAGCTCGGCCGCGTCCCGCATCCAGGCGACCTGCACCACCCGGCGCTCGCCCGCGAAGGGCCGGTGGCCGTGCCAGGAGGTGTCGCCGCGCAGGAAGGCGAACATCGTCCCCATCGTGGGCGGCACCTCGACCGCGTAGGGATCGAACCGCTCGCCGTCGTAGAGCACCCGCAGGCGCCCGGCTTCCGGCGCCTCCCAGGCGTCGTTCAGGTAGAGCAGGAGCGTCAGCACCTTGGCGGCACCGTCGGTGTGGATCGCCCCGTATTTCGGCTGCGAGCGGCCCATCACCGTGGTCAGCCGCGGATGGGAGACGAGGTCGATCCCGAACTTCTCGCCCAGCACCCGCGAGACGGCATCGCCCTCGAGCTCCGCGACCAGATCCCCGAACCGGCCCGAGAGGGCGACCTCGTCCACCGTGAGGTAGCCGGGCTTGGCGATGGCGGGAAAGTCGCAGGCGAGCGCGGGCACCGCCTCGGGCCGGATCACCTGCCGGCCGAGGACGTAGGGGTAGGGCGCCCTCGCAAGCGGCGCGGCGCGCACGGCGTCGAGATCGAGGACCGGCGCGGCCGGGACGGCCGAGATCACCGGGCAAGCTGCCGAAAGGGAAGGACAGGATGGGGAGGCGTCGACAGGGAAAGCATGGGTTGCTCGCGCGCGTCGGATCTTGCGGCCGTCCGGCCGGACGGCGGGCGAGGCGCCGATCATCGGATCCGATTGCGGCGGCGGCGCGGCGTGGCGGCCCGCCGTCCTGCCGGTTCTCCGGCGTTCACGTCTTGGCGAGCAAGGCTTGGCGATCAAGTGTCTCTCACAAAACTCCCGACCACCGCCTCGGCTTGCTGTGGCAGCGACATTGCGGCGGGAGTTTTGTGAGGTGCACCAAGGCCCGGCGAGCGCATCCCGGCGAGCCCCCGGGACGCCCTCGGCGTCGGGGCCCGCGCCGAGATGGACGCGGTTTAACTTGCAACGGCGACGGTGCCATGGTCCTGCCACGGGACCCACCCATGGCGGAACGGCCGACGGGCGGCGCCGAGCGCCCGCGCCCCGACCGCACCCCTTCACCGGCTCGCCCTCCAGGCGGGCCCGCCCCAAGGCCCGCCCCCGGGCGGCCCGGAGACCGCGATGCACGGCTTGAAGCAGGCTCTCCTGCAGATCTGGCGCCTGGCCTATCCCTACTACACCACCCGCGAGGTCACGACCGTGCGGCTGTGGCCGCTGCCGGCGGTGAAGATGCAGGAACGCTGGGTCGCGCTCGCCATGGCGGCCCTGGTGATCGGCATCGAGTTCGCCCAGGTGGCGATCAACGTGCGGATCTCGTACTTCAACCGCGACTGGTTCAACGCCATCCAGAGCAAGGACGCGGCGGCGTTCTGGTCGCTGCTGTTCTCGGTGTTCTGCCTGTGGGCCGCGGTCTACGTGGCGAGCGCGATCATCCAGTACGTGATCCAGTCGTTCCTGCGCATCCGCTGGCGGGCCTGGATGACCCGGCACTACGTCGAGCGCTGGCTCGGCAACGACACCCATTACCGCATGGGATTCTCGGGCGCCCAGGCCGACAACCCCGACCAGCGCATCGCCGACGACATCGACCAGTTCACCCAGACGACGCAGTCGCTGGCCATCAACGTCATCTCGACCGTCTCGAACCTGATCTCGTTCTCGGTGATCCTGTGGAACATCTCGTCGGCCTTCACGGTGCCGGGGACCGACTGGCACGTGCCGGGCTTCCTGGTCTGGGGCGCGCTGATCTACTCGGGCCTCGTCACCTGGATCACCCACCGCATCGGCCGGAAGCTCGCCGGGCTCAACTTCGAGCAGCAGCGCCGCGAGGCGGATTTCCGCTTCTCGCTCGCCCGCCTGCGCGAGTATGGCGAGCAGGTGGCGCTGCTCGACGGCGCCCGGGCGGAGAAGGTCTCGCTCGGTGAGCGCTTCGCCTCGCTGATCAAAAACTTCTACGCCATCGTCGACCGCCGCAAGAAGCTCGCCGCCTTCACGGCCAGCTACCAGCAGGTCAACGCGGTGATCCCCTACGTCCTGGTGGCGCCCTACTACTTCGCCGGCCAGATCCCGCTCGGGGTGATGACGCAGACCGCCGGCGCGTTCGCGCGGGTCGAGGGCGCGATGTCGTTCTTCATCACGTTCTACGTGACGCTGGCCGACTACAAGGCGCAGGTCGACCGGCTCACCACCTTCGACGCCGCGATGAGCCGGGCCGACGCGATGGCGGCGGCCAGCGCGCTCTCGGTCGTCCCGGCGACCGATCGCGGCCTGCACCTCAAGGGTCTCGCCCTCGACCTGCCGGACGGGCGGCGCATCGCCGAGGCCCCTGCCCTCTCGTTCCGGCCCGGCGAGACGACGCTGCTCACCGGCCCCTCGGGCTCGGGCAAGTCGACGCTGTTTCGCGCCATCGCGGGCATCTGGCCGTTCGGCGAGGGCTCGGTGACGACGCCCGAGGGCGCCCGCCTGATGCTGCTGCCGCAGCGGCCCTACCTGCCGATGGGGACCCTGCGTGCCGCCGCCACCTATCCCGAGCCCGCCGGCAGCCGCGACGACGCGGCGATCCGGGCGGCCCTGGAGGCGGCGCGGCTGCCGCACCTCGCCGGGCGCCTCGACGAGGAGGCGCCCTGGGCCCAGGCCCTGTCGCTGGGCGAGCAGCAGCGCCTCGCCATCGCCCGGGCGCTTCTGGCCAAGCCCGACTGGCTCTTCCTCGATGAAGCCACCGCCGCCCTCGACGAGCCGACCGAGGCCGCGCTCTACCGCATGCTGCGCGTGGAACTGCCGGACACCACCATCGTGTCGATCGGCCACCGCTCGACGCTGACCGCCTTCCACGACCGGCGCATCGACATGGCCCGCCGCGAGGACGGCCGCTTCGTGCCGACCGACCTCGCCGCGGCGGTGCCGGCCGAGTAGCCGACAACGGGGCGACGAAGCGCCTTGACGCGCCGCGTCGCCCCGCCTAGAAGCCGGCTCACAGGGCGCGTAGCTCAGCGGGAGAGCATTCGCTTCACACGCGAAGGGTCACAGGTTCAATCCCTGTCGCGCCCACCACCCTTGATACAGTTTCGATCGGTCGAGCCGTGGCAACCCGCGCCACATCGCCTCGATGATCGGAGTTTCGGCCTTCGACGGGCGTGCCTCCGGGCTCCTCGTCTCCCGCACCTCGGCCGAGCCGGGCGCGTAGCTCAGCGGGAGAGCATTCGCTTCACACGCGAAGGGTCACAGGTTCAATCCCTGTCGCGCCCACCATTTTACCCGAAGATCACGACGGGGGCGAAGTCCGAACGACTTTCACCGTGGTCTCGTTGGTCTGTCCATCATCCCGAGTTCCGCGTCGCAGCACGGGATTCATCGACGAATCCGTTTGACTTGCGGATGATGGCTTCGGCGATTCTTGTGTCTCAGCCCGCGACGGCGCCCGGAGATGCCGGCCCATCGAGGATGGGCCGACCTCGGAACGAGGTTGCAGGGTCGTGAGCCACCTCGACATTACGTCACGCAGGCTGCGAGCGTGTCGGCCCGCCGCGCCGGCACTCAGGCCGCGCCCGGATCGAGCCGCCGCACCGCCTCGAACAGCGCGTCGAAATGCTGGATCACCACGTCCGGCTCCAGCTCCTCCACCGGCACGTCGGTATAGCCGAACGGCACCGCCACTACCGGGATGCTGGCCGCCTTGGCGGTGGCGACGTCGGTGCGGGAATCGCCCACCATCACGGCCCGGGCCGGATCGCCGCCGGCTTGCGCGATCGTCTCGGTGAGGTGGCGCGGATCGGGCTTGAAGTACGGGAAGGTGTCGCGGCCGCAGATCGCCGCGAAGCGTCCCTTCACGCCGAGCAGCTCCAGGAGGCGGACCGAGTGCTCCTCGGGCTTGTTGGTGCAGACCGCGAGCCGGTAGCCCGCCGCCTCGAGCCGGTCGAGGGACTCGATCACGCCGGGAAAGAGGTGCGAGACCTCGCACAGGTGCTGGCCGTAATGCGCCAGGAAGACCCGGAACAGCGCGTCGAGCTTGGCCGGTGTCAGCTCGCGCCCGCCGGCCGAGAAGCCGCGCTGGATCAGCGCCCGGGCGCCCGCCCCGATCAGCTCGCGCGCCTGCGACAGAGCCACCGGCGGCAGCCCTTCCTGCGCCAGGATCACGTTCAGCGTGCCGATGAGGTCGCCGGCCGTCTCCGCCAGGGTGCCGTCGAGGTCGAACACCACGATCGGCGCGAGGCCGGCGGCGGTCGTGGGGGTGGGGGCTTGGCTCGGCATGGAATCTCGCGGCTGGCGGCGGGGTGTGGCGCCTCCTTTACAGGCCGGACATGCACGGGGCCATGCCGGGTGCCCAAAATGACGAAGGCCCGCCGGCGCACCGACGAGCCTTAAGGGGCAGGGTCCACGTTCCAGGGTGCGGGTGCGCTCTCGCGCGGCACGATTGCGATGGCCGTCTCGGCCCCGTGCCGCATTCAGCCCGCCCTGGAGCCACTATCCCTGTCGCAAGTAGTCCGGTGGAGTTTCCTGGTCACCGGCATCGGTCTGTGTCGCGTGAGGGCTGCAACCTTGAGAATTCATGGCCACCTCCTCGAGTTCTTCTCGACGAGGATCATGCTGCTCCTCTATCGATATGGGGTCAAGAGGGATTCGTAGCCGGCTGGTCGCGATCTTTGTGCGGCTTCGAAAACTTAACGACACATTAAAAATGCACCCGTCTTCCTCTGCGTCGAGCGTGCCGCGCGCGGTGGCGTCGATAAGCGAGGGACGTGAGGCGCGACGCCCTGAAACGACGAAGGCCCGCCGGCGCACCGACGAGCCTTAAGAGGCAGGGTCCACGTTCCAGGGTGCGGGTGTGCTCTCGCGCGGCACGATTGCGATGGCCATCTCGGCCCCGTGCCGCATTCAGCCCGCCCTGGAGCCACTATCCCTGTCGCAAGTAGTCCGGTGGAGTTTCCTGGTCACCGGCATCGGTATGCGTCGCGTGAGGGCTGCAACCTTGAGAATTCATGGCCACCTCCTCGAGTTCGACTCGATGAAGACTATGCTGCCCCTCCTCCCGGGAGCGGTCAAGGGGGATTCGTAGCCGACTGCGCGAACGGCGCTCCGGGTCCCGGATCCCGCGCCTTGGATCCACGGCCGGCCGGTCGACGATCCGATGCCGCCCTGCCGCGATCCGGGATGCCGGAAGATTCGCGAGTTTTCGCGGGGTTCGGACGGATCTCGTTAAGCCTGCCGGGCGATCCGGCGGGAATATACTGCAAGTTGCAGTCGCGACGACGCCTCCGTCCGCTGCGGAATGCAGGTCATGATTCGTTATCCGCGCCCGATTACCGGATATCAACGTCCGGTCGCCAGTCTCCCGATCGTGAAATCTCGAGCGATGGACTGGTGGAATCGAGCCATGCGGCCGATCGTGAAGCACATCGCGGCCCTCGCCCTCGGCCTGCCGCTGTGGGGCAGCGCCGGCACCGCCGCGGTCGAGCCGCGCATGGCCGTGGCGGTGCCGTCGGCGAGCGACCTCGACGCCCTGCTGTGGCCGGCCGGCGCGGCGGCGCGCCGGGTCGACCAGTACGGCGTGGCGCTGACCGCCGCCGACCTGCGCGACCGGATCGTGGCCGTGTCCTTCGTGGCGCCGGATTGCGCCATCGTCTGCGTCGCCCGCACCCTCGACCTCGAGCGGGTGGCCCAATCGCTCCCGGACGGCCTGCGCGAGCGCGCGGTGTTCCTCGCGATCGGGTTCGGCGGTTCGTCCGAGGCTCTGCGGGCTTTCGCGCACGGCACCGTCGGGGCGAGGCCTCGGCTTCGCGTCCTTTCCGGGGATCCGGCCTGGAGCACCGCCCTCGCCCGGATGCTGCGCTATCCGGCGACGGCGCTGCCGGAGCCGCCGCCGCAGATCCTGCTGTTCGACCGGCGCGGCGCGGTCGCGTCGAATTACGGCGGCGACCCGGTCGACCGTCCGCGGCTCGCCGGCGACATCGCCCTCCTCGACACGTTCGCGCAGGGCCTCGACGCCCCCCGCTAAAGCCGGCGTCGCGCCCCTCCCGTCCCCTGCTCCCCGCCTCCCGTTCCCGCACCGCCCGTGCGCCCTCCGCTCCGGAAGACCCGACCATGACCGACCCCGCCCGCGCCGCGATCCGGCGCTCGACGCGCCTGCGCGACGCCGCCCTCCTCTCCGCCACGATGCTGGCGACCGGCCTCCTCTCCCCGGCCGAGGCCGCGCAGTTCAGGGTCGTCGTCGCCCCGGTCGCCGACCCGATGATGACGGGCCTCCCGCTCCCCGACGCCGCCCCGGCGACGGGCGTGTTCTCGGGCGTGCAGGGCTGGCCGATGAACGCCGTCACCATGAGCCTCCTGCCGAGCGGCAAGGTCCTGTCCTTCGGCACCCCGGGGGGCAATCCCGGCACCCAGGACGGGCGCACCTTCGACACCTGGGACCCGACCCAGGGCTTCGGCGGCGGTCACGCGACCTTCAACGGCGTCGGCGGCATCAACAGCTTCTGCGCCGCCCAGGCCTTCCGGCCGGACGGTTCGCTGCTCATCGCCGGCGGCATCTTCGACAACGGCAACGACAAGGGCAGCCTGCTCTTCAAGGGCACCGGCACCGGGGTGACCGCGGTGGGCGCCAAGCTCGCCAACGACCGCTACTACTCGACCATGCTGACCCTGCCCAACGGCCAGCAGCTCATCATGGGCGGCTCCTACCCCTATCTCGGCGGCTGGGCCGACCCGCAGGGGAGCATCGACAAGGGCTACATGACCGGGATGACCCCGGAGGTCTTCGACGGCACCCAGTGGCGGACCCTGTTCGGCGCCAAGAGCCGCGACGCGTTCGGGCCGGACAACAACAGGTGGTGGTATCCCCGCGCCTGGGTCGCCCCCAACGGCAAAGTCTTCGGCATCAGCTCGGAGAAGATGTGGTTCCTCGATCCCGCCGGAAACGGCGCCGTGACGGTGACGAACTTCAAGGAGCCGCAGCGCAACGCATCCTCGGCCCTCGATGCGCCGAATGTCGGCCCGGTCTCGACCGCGGCGATGTTCGATACCGGCCGCATCCTGCAAGTCGGCGGCAACAGCTACGACAACGGCAACGGCTTCCTGTCGAGCAGTCGCGCCACGGTGATCGACATCAACGGCGGCGCGCCGGTGGTGACCGACACCGCGCCGATGAGCGTCGGCCGCGCCTGGGCCAACGCCACGGTGCTGCCGACCGGCCAGGTCGCCGTCACCGGCGGCAGCAAGTGGAACGACCGGGCCGACGGCGACACCGTGCTGCAATCGGAGATCTGGGATCCGAAGACCGGGCGCTGGTCGGCGGGCGCGTCAGGCGGGGTGTATCGCGGCTACCATTCGAGCGCGATCCTGCTGCAGAACGGCGCCGTGCTGCTCGCCGGCGGCGGCGCCCCGGGCCCGGTGGCGAACCAGAACGCCGAGGTGTTCTACCCGCCCTACCTGTTCACCACCGTGAACGGGAAGACCGCGCTGGCGCCGCGCCCGCAGATCGTCAGCCTCTCGACCGTGCAGCTCCAGCACGGCCAGGCGATGCAGGTCGAGCTGACCTCGCAGAACGGCCTCGCCCAGGTGGTCCTGGTCGGCCTGAGCGCGACGACGCACAGCTTCAACGCGGCCCAGCGCCGGCACGCCGTCGCCTTCACCCAGGCCGGCACCGCCGTGACCGTGCAGGCCCCGGCCTCGGCCAACGTCGCGCCCCCCGGCTACTACCAGCTCGTCGCGATCGACCAGAAGGGCGTGCCCTCGCCCGGCGTGATCGTGGCGCTCGGCGCCGGCGTCGCGGCCCCGAGCCAGGTGTCGGCGCCCGCGGTCGCGGCGGCCGGAACCGGGACCGGCGG
>NZ_JACWCT010000147.1 GCF_016613415.1 Methylobacterium ajmalii
GGCTATTGCGGCTGCCACGGCTATTACAAAAGTCGCGCAACAATTCGACCAACTCTATTTCGCGAGCCAGCGTGTCGGCGCGTCGGCAGGCAACATCAAAGCCTTCTCCTACGGGGTGAGCCAGCTCGGCGGCACGGCGGCCGGCGCTCAGTCCTCGCTTGAGAACTTCGCCCGGTTCATGAAGATGAACCCTCAGGGTTCCGAAGCGCTATTGAAGCAATACGGCGTGACGACCCGAGACGCCAACGGCCAGCTTCGCGACCGAACCAAGCTTCTCTCTGATCTCGGCAAGAGCCTTAATGGCAAGAGCTTTGCCGTCCGATCCTACATCGGTGAGATGTTTGGGATCGACGAACACACCCTGACGGCGCTCGGCAAGAACGTTGATGTGTTCGCGGATCAGTACCGCGCCTCAATGAAGCGAGCCGGCCTCGACCCAGACAAGGCTGCGGCGGACGGCAACAAGCTCGCGACGACATGGCGCCAGATCGGGGCCGCGATCGACATCATCGGGGCCAAGGTCACGTCCCGACTGTTCGGCACTCAGGACAACGTCTTCAAGGAGTTCTTGGACTTTCTGGACCGCAACGGCGACAAGATTGCCGAGATCATCGAGAAGATCGTCAAGGCGGTGATCGCGCTCGCCACCGCGCTCCTCAAGCTGCTGACCAGCAAGGAGGCGAAGGAATTCCTGGACGGGATCCTGGGCACCCTCGGCAGCGTGGATGAGAAGACGGGCAAGTGGGAAGCCTCTATCGACAGCCTACAGACCGCCCTCAAGGTGTTCGCGGCCTACGTGCTGACGACGTGGGTAGCAAAGCTCCTCCTGGCCTTTCGCCTCGTCGGCGGCGGCTGGGCCGGGCTCCTCGCCAGCTTCGGCATCGGCGGGTTCGCTGGGGCCGGCTTGCTGGCGGGCGCGGGTATCGCAGGCGCCGCGACAGCCGCGCAGCTCCCCGGCCAGGTCGCAAAGGGCAACGTCGATCCTGCGACGGGCGGTGCGCTCGACAGCAACCCCATGGGGGATGTGGGCAAGGAGAACTCCGGCAAGCTCGGACGGCTGTATCGGAAGTACGCCCCCACGTGGCTCGGCGGCCGGAAGCCGAATATGAGGTATGGGGACAAGCCCGGCGTCGGCGGGGGCAGGGCTGCGGGAAGCGGCCAGATACCGGCGCTTCCCGATAACATCCAAATGACAGCGGATGAACGGAATACGCTAGGGCTCATCTTGAAGTACGAGTCCGGCGGACAAAACACAATGAACTATGTGGGTAAAGGTCAGGGTCTTGATCCTGCAACCCCTAAGGGCTATACGGCTCAAGGTTATTTCCAGATGCTCAATAGCAACTGGCGCCGCATCGCCCCGTTGTACGGGATCAAGACCCCGAACGCGATGGCGTCAAGTTTAGAGGATCAAACGAAGGTCGCGCTCCATTTGCTGCGTAATGGAGGTGTTGGCAATTGGGCGAACTACAACCCAAGGCTCAAGGCCGCCTTGGCGCGAGGCGAGACAGCGCCGGTTGGCGGCCTTCTTAGCACGAGCCCTCTTGCCGAGCCGCCCAAAGCCCTCAAGAGACCAATCGGGCAGGCAACCAACATTTCTGATGAGCAGGTCATTGCCGCCGACGATGGTCATTGGGGTCGGACGAACAAGGCGCTTGCCAGCAGTCTTGGGGATAAGGATTTTGCCGCGATGCATGCTAACTTCAGTGCGGCGCCGAACACGAATTACAATCGCAGTTCCAATGTGACCAACTCCCCTACGTTCAACACCACGATTACGGGCGTGAATGAGGTCAACTCGCTCGGCATGACGATCGATCGGAGCAATCGCCGCCTGACCAAGGAATTCTTTGAGCGTGGCGTGCCGCAGGGGGCGAACTGAGTGATGAACAAGCCTCCCGACCGCGTGTTGATGACGATCAAAACCGACACCGAACTATACCGGATGCCGAAGATGAACGCCTTCGACCAGATGTGGTGTCTGAGGGCCGTAGAGCCGATCCTGACGGGCATGACCAGCGCGGCGAAGGCCCGAAAGGCTGGCAACAGCGGGGCCGATCCGCTGCTTGTCGCTTTCCGTGACATGCCGGACGAGGCGCTGGATGGCATCATCCGCCGAGCTCTGCGCCATGCTCACCGCCGCGTGGACGAGGACGAGTGGCGCCCGGTATGGGACGATCAAGCCGACGAACTGATTGAGGGCGAGACGGACCTTCAGGAGCTTTTACAGTCGGTGGCGTTGATCGTCTGGACGACGCTGCAACCGTTCTTTTCCCGCAAGGCGCTTGAGTTCGAGCCGCGTGGGAAGCGCCCGCCGAGCTTCGATGCCGTCGCGCTGCCGGATGGTCTATCCTGGCTCCTCACCCCGGTCCGCCGTGGAATGTGTCGTTACGAAAGTCTCCTCGACGGCACCCTGTCGCTCGCAGACATCGCCCTGATGAACGATCTCATTCAGGCAGAGGGTGAGAACGAAAGCCGGGCCTACAAGGCGGCTGAGGAAGATCGCGCGAGCCGGTAGCGCGCTCTATTTATTTACGGCCTCGCATACCTCGCGTCCGCCTACGTCTTCAGGCTTGGATAGCTTGAAGCTGTCTGCATCTAGGACCGCAACCTGTCTCATGCATCTATCGTCCGGTTGCCAGTATACAACTAGTGCCGTGCTTCTTACGTTATAGAAAAAAACTGGATTTGGGAAATCTTCTCCGCTGAACGGTAATTCTGACACATGGCCGTTTGACACATCCGACAGGTATCCTATGGCGCAACTAGCACCGCAGCCTAATACCACTATCGCATATTTACCTGCAAAATTTGGTCCGGCGCTAATGCCATTATTGATACCAGTCCTGACAAAATTAAATCTCTTGGCCGAACGTTTGTAATCAGGGTATGTCACCTTGCCCTGGTAGATTGAAACAGCAGGGTTTCCTGTTAAAGCATCACTATCGCGCTGTGTTTGTGCAAATGCAGGTGCAGACGCAAATAAGGCCACGCCGAGGACTGCACCTTGAAGGAACCGCCACATCTCACACCTCAGCGTCGCATTAGCCGATGAAGGTATGGGGATCGGTCGCCATCCTGTCGAGGTCGCCGTACAACGATCCGCCATCCATGCCGGAGCCGGTTTACGCTGCCCAACCTGCGACCCTGCCCCTCGGCAGAGCTTTGAACGGTCCCGCAGCCCTGCCGATCACAAGCCTACCCCTCGCCGTAGCCGTGCAATTGCCTCTTCAAGGGGTGAGGCTGAATGCGAAACCGTTTCGCATCTGCGCTCCTCGCCCATAATCACACGGCTTCCGCCTAGGGTTTGCTTTTGGGCGACTTCGGATGCGGGCATGGCCCTGGGGGCGGCGACGTTGGGCGCTGGCGCCCGTTGCTGCTCCGGACGCGGGGATACTGGCCTGCGGGCTGGCGCCGGGGCTCCACGGGCTGCCTGAGCCCGCGAGTTCGCTGCCGTGAAGGCTACGGCGTACTCTTCCCCGAACCGATGCAAGATCGCCCTGCGCTGAAGGCCGCCCTCCGTGCGCTGGTACTTCTTGCCTGCCTCGGGCTCGTACCGCGCCAGGAACCCCACCTCGACGAGGACCGCGAGGGCACCGCGCACCCGGGCTTCGGTAAGCCCCAGATCCTCCCGGCCGGCGATCGCCCGCCTGTCGATCGGAAACGAGTACAGGAGCCGCCTGGGGGCGCTCCAGAACCGGCCGAGCCACGTCGCCAGGGCAAGGCAGGCAGTCGCGTTCTTCCGGCCGCGCAGGGCCGTCTCAAGCCTGTCCGCGACAGAGCGCGGCAAGCGGTAGGCACACGTCATCGTTCGGCCCTCTCGGGCCGCGGGTCAGCATTCGGTTCCGCCGGTCGGGCGGTCCGTCACAGGCAAGCCGAGCCCGTCTCCGAAAGCGTGGCTTTCAGATTGACTCGCACAGCGATTTCGGGGGATGATCCGCCTGTTCTGGATGGATCGGCCCCCTCGGGGCTCTAGACCCTGGTGGCCCTGGCAGGCCTCCGGGGTCTTGCTTTTTCAGGTGGCTGCTGTCGCGGCGGTGATCCTGGTAGCGACTCGCGGGATGCGAGCTGCCTTTAACGGATCATTCGGCACGAAGCGGGGCGGTTCGTCAAACTGTAGCCCGAAAAACAGCGAACCCCGCCGGCCTAGTGGCCTGACGGGGTTGGTTGGGCCGATACGCGACGAGGCCCGATCGCAAGGTATGGGTGGAGGGTTAGCGGACCGTGTGCCTGCCGTCGAACAGGCGCCGCACCTCGGCGACGTCAGGCGGCTCCTCGCATCGCAGCAGCTCGGCGGCCTCGGCGTGGCATTCGAGCCAGAGGCGGGCGAAGTAGACGAACCGCCCGCCTGTACGCTCGAACCCAAGGCGGGAGGCCCGAAGGCTGGCCCGCTCCATTCGGCGGCGGAGATATCGCACCCGAACGCAGAGCCACAGGAAGCGAGCGACCTGGCGGGGTGATAGCCGGGGCTCGGCGGTGGGGATCGCGGTCGGCATCAGCAGCCCGCCAGATAGAGAACGATGAGGGCGGCAGCGGTGATGACGTTGCCTTTCCCGGCTTCGTGGCCCGCCTTGACGAGCACCTGGCGCCGGATGGCCCGGAGGCGCATCAGTCCGAAGGCGACGCCGCGGGGGCTGGCCGAGAGCGAGGGACAGGCGGGCGGTGGTGGCGAGTTTCACGCGCAAATCTCCGGGGTGGTGATTTCGTGGTCGGTGTCAGAGCCGCGCAGCCACACGACTTGCGAGGCGTGGCCCTCGGGGGCGCCTAGGGACGGCTCGTCGTCGGCGCCGTCCTCAAGGTCGGGGTCGCCATCCATCTCGTTGAGGATGGCAATCAGCTTGTCGGCGGTGTCGAGAGCGGCTTGTGCCGCAACCTCGATTTGCTCGCGAAAGGCGGCCTGCTGGTCACGCAGGATGGCGGGCTTGGGGCGAGGGCGGAAGGTGATGACGTTCGCCACGGATCAGGCCTCCGAAGCGTCGTCGGGGCCGGACTTGCCGGCGAGCGCCCAGGCCGGGGCCGAACCCTTGCCCGCCCGCGCCTTCACCGCCTCCCATCGCGCGTCGCTGTCCGGCCCCACCTCGAACCCGGTCCACCCCGGCAGCGGTTCGACGCCAGCGACCGACATCATCGCGCGGGTTGCGGCCACAAGACGCCATTCCTCGGGATGGCGCTGGACGTCCAAGCCGTCTTCCAGCGGCCTGCCGATGATCTCCTCGGCGTAGACGGACAGGGCCAGCGCCAGCGCGCCGAGCCCGGCGAGCGTGGTGGGCGGCGGCAGGTCCATCACCATGTGCCGCGCTAGGTCCCAGCAATGCCCCAGGACTGCGTCATGCGCGCGGCCCTCCGGCGAATTCGCGGGCTTGTCACCGAACGGGTGGGACTCGCGGGTCCAGGCGAAGGCTTGCCGAAGTGCGGGCAGGAGGGCGACGTGTGGATCGGCCGGGCTCGGTGCCGGTGGGACCGTGGGAGCCGTGGCACCCAAACGGGCGGCATCCGCCTCGATTGACCGTGACAGGTCATCAAACGGCTGCTGAAAGCTCCTGACGCTGCACAGGTCCAGAAGCGACACCTTCGCCCGCACACCTTCCATCGTGTGGGCTTGGGTCGAGACGATCCGCGCGAGGACGCGCTTGCGATCCCGTTCGAGCCGAACCCAATCCGGGCAGTCACAGGCATCCGCGGCGCCGGCTGCCGCCAGGGTCTCGTTCTGACTGGCCTCGATGGCGGAAAGCTCTCGGACCAGCGACAGCAAAATGGTGTCCAGGAACTCCCACGTTTCGGCCGGTGCAGCGCCGGCAGCATCCTCCGGGTTCGGGCGGCGGATCGCCTTGGCGGCGGCTGCCTTCAGCGCCGCGGCGCGCTGGCGGAGGCTCGGGCGGTCGGGGTTGCGACGAAGGACGTTGCGCAGGTTGAGGGAGGGCACGGGCGTGCTCCATGGTTGCCGCCGGAGAGGACGGGGCGGATGGGCGGATAGCGATGGGGAGAGGGTAGAGGGCGCCTAGACGATCCAGGCGCGAGAGATGTCGAGCAACAGCGCGTTATCGTGGATGCGCATGTTGCACCTGAATTCCTGCTGAGTGCGGACCATCAGGATTTCGTCGCGCTGTTCTTCGTCTTCCGGTTTCCGGCTTGCAATTTCCCGCTCAAGCCGGTGCATAATCCAGGAAGCGCGATCTTGCTCAAATTCCGCCACTTCGCCAAACTCAGTTAGGCTCTTGGCTTCGCCCGGCTCTTTTTCGAAGCTATAAGGGCGTGCTGTGACGCCCTCCCACGAGAACCTTGCGGCCTGATACGCCTCGAACAAGCTTGACAACTGGAACACGTCGAGGCGCGACAGGTCGATTTGCGCGGCTGAGAACCGTGCAAGGGATCCTTCGCGTTTAGCGAACCCTTCATCGAATGCTTGCTCGAAGCGGAAGGCGAGGACATGCAGGGCGTCGAGCCGCAACTCGCACCGCAGTTGAGCATCTAAGTCCTCGCATGCCGCAGCGTCGAGATTGCCGCACTCGGCGTTGAACCGCCGTTCGTATTCGCTTCGAGCAATCGCGTTCAGGCGCGCCGCTACAAAGGCCAACCCTTCGGCAAAAGGCTTTGTGTGTAGATTACCGTAGTCATCGGCGTAGGTCATCAATCCCGACCGGGGTTCATCTACATGAAATCTCATCGTTACAGCGGCCCCGACGGGTTGGAGGCTGGGCTCCTGTGCCGCCTCCCGGGCGTGCTCGCCGAAGCGGAGGCTCCGGTAGGCCACGGACAGCGGGTGATCCCGTCCGGTCACAACGTGGTCGCCGAGGGCGCCGGATTGCCGCTCGATGACAGCGACGGCATAGGCGACGCGATCGGCATCCGAGCGCAAGGGCGAGTGCAGCAGGGCGCGGAACGCCTCCTCCTCGGCCTGCCGCAGGGCGCTGAGGTCGGGTGTCCAATCCGACCGGGCGATGAGATAGCGGCCATAGGCGAGCTGGTGCGCGTCGATGAGCACGGCGAGGGCCTTGGACGGCTCTCCGGCGCCGATCGGCTTCGGCGGGGTGAACCGGGCGGGCTTGCCCATCACCTTCGCGGCGGAAACCTTCAGTGCGGCGGCGCGCTCACGCAGGGACGGACGGGGCGCGTCGGGGTTGCGGCGGGGGAGCTTCAAAGCGAACGGCATGGCAAGTGATCCTGTGATCTTGATAGCAAGTTGACACGATGGCGGCCTATCGAGGCAGCGGCGGTTAGACGTGCGTGGCGAGACCGATCAGGGCCATACCGCCGCCGATCAGGACGAAGGCGGCCAGGAGGTCGCCGGTGGCGTTCAGGAAGCGCAGGGCGCGGACGTGGGGCGTATCCGGGCGGTTGGCGGAGGCGCCGTGGATGGCGTCCCACTCCTCGGCTTCGTGGGGCTCCTCCACGCCCGGCGGAGGGGCGGGCTCGCGGCGCTGGTAGCCGCGCGAAGTGAAGTAGCTGCGCGCCTCGGGCGACTGCGGGATGATCGGGCGGCGGGGAGCGGAGGACATCGCGCCGGCCTTCACGCTTGGATCTGCGCGCGGGTAATCATCACGGCGAAGCGCTGGAACAGCCACGCCCCGAACGCGCCCTTGTCGAAGTCGGTCGATACCTCGGCGAGGTAGGCTGCGAGCGTGCGCACCTCCTCGGCATTAGCCGGGGTGAGCGCCAGCAGGGCATTGAGGGCGGCCACCTCCTGGTCGCCGGCTCGATCGGCGATGGCGAGCAACAGGCGCTCGTCCGGAGCGCTGTCGGCTTCAGCCTGCACATAGTCGCGCACGGCCTGGTTGACGGCGAGGTTGGCGCTGCGGTGGTCCTCGATTGCAGTGAGGAGCGGGCTCGGGCGGCACGGTGCCGGGAGGGTAAGAACGGCCGTGGGCGGGGCCGGTAGAGCCAAGATCGGAGCCGCTTCCACAGTGGGGAGGGGGCGGGCCGCTGCGGACGCGGATTTCGCGATCGGGGCGACGAAGGCCGCGATGCTCGCCACGAAGGCGCGGCGATGCGGGAGGACGGTCAGCAGGGCGAGCGTCAGCGATACCATGAGCGGGGCTCCTGATTGGAAGTTGTCGGATTGTGGTGGGAAGATGATCCGGGATGCCGTCCCGGGCGGATCAGTGTGCCTTGCGGCGACAACTAGGAATTACGAGGCGAACCCGTTGTTGAGCGCCCACCGGGGGTGGTCACCCTCCGGGCCGTACAGGTCGGGGAACAGCGACCACAGCCGATCGTCCATCCGGTTGAGGAGATCGTTCGCCACGTCGCTCGCTTGTCCACGAAGCGCCTCGTCGTGGAACTGGTCGGCATCGGCCATGCCGTCGCCGTGGATGTACTGCGCGAGGTGCATGGTGATGATGGCCGCGCCGATCTCGGCCTGCGCCTCGGGGGAGAGGAGGTGCCACGCCTCGGTCGGGGTGAAGGGCAGCGGCAGGCGGGCCCAGAACGCAGCGTGGTCGGGCAGGCGGTTGGCGTCGCCGTCGCGCAGGGCCGGCGCGGCCTCGGCGGCGGCCTCGCGCTCCCAGATCGGGCGGCGCGGCGGGCGGGCAGTGAAAGCGGCGGAGGCAAGGGCGTGCATGGCGAGCGGTCCTTAGTGGGCGCGGGCGGTACGGGCGGCCTTGGCAAGCTGCCAGGTGGCCTTGAGGGTGACGGACAGCGCCTCGCCCCAGGTCGAGCCGGTGCGGCCCTGGTGGACGCGGGCGGCGGCGACGGCGGCGGCCATGATCGCGGCCTTGTCGTAGGCGCCAGCGACGACGAGCGGGCGGCGCTTGGCGGAGGTGGCGCGGATGAGACCCTGAGCGGCAAGGAGGCCAGCGGGCCGCTTGGCGCGATCCGCCTGGATCTCTTTCATCGCGGTAGCCCAGTAGAGGGAACGGGTGGCGGACATCGGCTTAGCCTCTGGGCAGCGCTTCCAATTGGTGCGCCCATGAGCTAAACTAGATCGTGGCTGACCCCCTGTCAACCAATTTGGATCACAGGGGATCTAAAATGGATCACCGGCAGACAATGCTCACGGGCGCGCAAATCCGGATGGCGAGGGGGCTGCTGCGATGGTCCGTAAAGGACCTAGCGGAGCATTCCGGTGTATCGACCGCAACCATTAAACGAATGGAAGATGTTGACGGCGTCCCTAAGTCAATTGCCGACAATCTCTCTAAAATACAAACCGTTTTAGAGAAAAACGGCATTCAACTCATTCCCGAGAACGGCGGCGGTGCGGGGATCCGCTTCCGCAACCGGGCGGATGGAACGCGAGATGAGCACTGAGGACGCTGCGGCGTGGCTTCGTCGCATCGCCATCCACGAAGCGGGGCACGCCGTCATCGGCCGCGCCGTGACCATGGCATGCGGAGGCGCCACCATCGTGCCGGACGATAGCCTTGGCCGGGACGGGTCGGCCGGGCACGCCGTCGTCGCCAGCGCCGATGCGACTTGGCGGGCATGGGAGGAGCGGGAGAAGTTCCGAGGATACGCCTCGACCGTGCGCGGGCGCATCATCACCGTCCAATCTGGACGTGAGGCGGAAGCGGAGATCCTGGGGCCGCCGTTCGCCTCGGATGACGATGACGACGATCACCGGGTGGCGGCGGCCCTAGCCGAGGATCTGGACATCCGGACGGACGACGAGCCCGCTGCCCTCGCCCGCCTCCGCCGAGCCGCCCGCCAGCTCGTGCGCCGGCACCGCGCCGACATCGAGACGATCGCCGGGATGCTGATGGAGCGCGGCACCCTCACAGGCGAGGAGATCGACGCCGCGTTGCCGCCCGGGTTCATGGCCCTGCCGGTGACATGGCCGCCAGCCTGACGGCGGCCTAACACCAAGCGTTCAAGACGGAAAGCTATCAAGCCGTCGCGCCGTCTAGGCGCCTTGCGGGCGTGCCATCGAGCTAGGTACGCCCGTAGCGGCGGAGCACGTCTCGGATTGCCTCCTCGGCGAGTGCCTGGGCGGTCGTGTCGTTGTCGAGCGCGATTTGCCGGAGTGCCTTCCTCTCGGCCGTCGTCATGCGCACGATGATCTGCACGCGGCCGTCCGAGCCCTTGGCCTTGGCGCCCTCGGCGGCGGGCTCGGTGGCTTCGGCGGGCGCTGCCGGCTCTGCCCCTTGCACCTTGCGGGACAGCCGGTCCGACAGGCTGGTTAGCTTCGGTCGTTCGTTCGCCATGTCCCTACCTCTGAAGCCAGCCCTGCACCTCGCGCCAAAGCGCCAGCATCTCGGCTGCCGCTCGGCCCTCGGGCTCGTATTCGTTCACAGTCTGCCCGCCGATCACGGCATGGCTCATTGCGACCCGCTGCGAGACCACGGCCTCGGCGACGGTCGCGCCCATCTTCGTCAGGGTCTCGCGTGCCTCCGCCACGATCGCGGGCTCTGACGCGCCTGTGCGGGGCGGGGCGTGGTTGATGATGGCGAGCGGCGTCTTGCCGACGCGCTGCGCCAGGTCGAGCGTCGTCGCCACCGCCGCGAGGTCGAACGGCCCCGGCCTAGTCGGCACGAGCACGATGTCAGCGGCGCGCATCGCCTCCGAAATTGAATTCTCGGCGTGGGGCGGCGTGTCGATGATGGCGAAGGCGACACCCTCACCTTGAGCCGCCGGGAGGATCGTCGCCAGCTCGCGCGCCTCGCATTCGACCAGAGCGGGCGTGTCCGTGGCTCGAAGCTGCCACCACCAGGCAAGGGACCGCTGCGGATCCGTGTCGAATAGCAGGACGGGCTTGCTGCCCTCGGCCGCGATGACGCTTAGGTGCGTCGCAAGCGTGGTCTTGCCCACCCCGCCTTTGCGGGCCGCTATCGTGATGGTTCGCACGGAAGCCGTCTCGCTAGGTGGAAGTCAGGACGCCGAGCATTCGGGACGGCTGGTTAACACGGCGTCTCCGCATCTCGCCACCTCGACGGCCCGGCGGCTCGATGCCTCGACAGCGAGCCGGACAGGCGTCATGCCTTCCTGATGCCTAGGCGTTGATCCGTCTGGATAACTCGACGGTTTGATAGCAAGACGTCTTGCGCGCGAGATAGGATATGCGTAACTTTCGATAAGAGTTATTCTCGAAAGTTTCAGGCGAGTGCGGTCGCGGGGTCGGTGATGAAACAAAGCCCAGGCTATCATTCATCCGCAGGCGCCGACGTGGTAAGCTCGCCTCGCTTTGCGGGTAGGTTGCCGGCGCTGTCGTCCTCGCAGGAGGGTGGCCGCGCCGGCGCTTCGCCCTCGTGCTCTCCTGACGCTGATGTGATATCGTCCTATCGCTTGGTCGGGGGGTTGCCGGCACGGGGTCGTGCCTTGCGGGATGATCGTGCCGGCGCCTCGCCCGCCGATCGCCCATGCTTCCCTAACGGTGATGTGGTATCGTCTCCC
>NZ_JACWCT010000148.1 GCF_016613415.1 Methylobacterium ajmalii
GCCTCACGCTGTTTCCTGCCTGTGGCCTGGGCGTCTATCAACCCCAAACGACGAAGCGGGCTTCGAGCCCGCCTCTCGTCCATCAACCCCGAATGACGAATGACCGAAAAACTCTCCTCCTGCACGCCGCCGTCCTCGGACGGCTCCTCGATGTGGCAGTGGGGGTCGAGGCCGCCGGGCGTGACGATCATTCCCCTGGCGTCGATCTCCTCCGCCCCGCGCCGGAGGTTCCGGCCGACGGCCGCGATCATCCCGTCGCGCACCCCGAGATCGGCCTCGAACACCTCGGCCGGGCCGGCCAGCGTCGCCCCGCGGACAACCAGGTCGTAGTCGAAATCGTGGCTCGGCATCGCGGTTCCTCCCTGCGGGCGGGTGTAGGAAGCGCCTCGAAACGCTGTCAATTCCGCCAGCGCGGCGACCGGCGCGGTTGCCGTCCGGTTGGGCAGGGGGCCCGCAATTCGGGCGGGGAGGGCGCCGGCCGTGCCCGGGCGGGAGGCACCTGACCCGACGGCCGGTTTGACAACCCGTCCGGGCCGGCGGACAACCGTCGCACCGCAGAGGTTCCGGCCGCGCCGAGCCGACGGGGATCCCGCCGGCCCGGCGCGCGCATAAAGGCGCCCGCGGCCAGATGCGTGGAGGAACCCCCAATGACGATTCGCCAGGATGGCCCGAGCCGGCGCGGCCTGATGCTCGGTGCGGCGGCGGCCGCGGTGGCGACCGGGCTGCCCGGCCCGGCGGGCGCCAAGGCGCCGATGCTGCGCAGCCAGAGCCCCTATTTCTACCGCTTCGCCCTCGGCGACGCCGAGGCCACCATGGTCTCGGACGGCACCCTGCCGCTCGGCGACCCCCATGCCAACTTCCTCGGCCTGACCCCGGCCGAGATGGACGCCCAGCTCAACAGCAACTTCCTGCCGCTGTCGAACGCGGTGCTGGAGCAGAACATCCTGATCCTCAACACCGGCAGCAAGCTGGTGCTGTTCGATACCGGGATGGGCGCGCTCAAGCTGTTCGGGCCGACCACCGGCAAGCTGCTCACCACGATGCGCCAGGCCGGCATCGACCCCAACGACATCGACGCCGTGGTGATGAGCCACGCCCATGTCGACCATTGCGGCGGCTGCGTCGGCGATGACGGCCAGCCGCACTTCCCCAATGCCCAGTACTACATCTCGCAGGCGGATTTCGACTACTGGACCGATCCGGCCAAGGTGCCGGCGTCGTTCGGCGCCTTCCTCGACACCGCGCGCAAGAACCTGCTGCCGATCCGCGACCGGCTCGTCTTCGTCAAGGACGGCCAGGAGTTCCTGCCCGGCATCCAGGCGATCGCGGCGCCGGGCCACAGCATCGGCCACACGATGTTCATGATCACCTCGGGCAAGGACAGCCTGTGCTACCTCGGCGACCTGACGCACCATCCGGTGCTGCTGATGGAGAAGCCGCTGACCGAGTTCGCCTACGACACCGACCCGAAGCAATCGGCCCAGACCCGGCTCAAGATGCTGACCATGCTGGCCAAGAACCGCATCCCGGTGCTGGCCTACCACTTCGCCTGGCCGGGCATCGGCCACGTGGCGGAGAACGGGCAGGGCGGGTTCCGGTACTATCCGCAGGCGATGAAGATGGAGCTTTAGGAGCGGCGTCGGGGCCGGCGCGTCATGCGCGCCGGCTCACCCCGCCTTCGGCCGC
Source organism: Methylobacterium ajmalii (assembly GCF_016613415.1). Taxonomy (GTDB): domain Bacteria; phylum Pseudomonadota; class Alphaproteobacteria; order Rhizobiales; family Beijerinckiaceae; genus Methylobacterium; species Methylobacterium ajmalii. The sequence continues at coordinate 1,687 of NZ_JACWCT010000148.1, forward strand.
GGCCCGTACGACTTGAACCGCTCCATCGCCTCCATCACCTCGGCCTCGCTCAGGATGTGCGGCCGGCCGACCTGGAGCGCGACCGCGTATTGCCGGCACAGGGTCTCGAGCTCGACCGCGAGCCACAGGGCCTTGGCGAGAGTGGGCCCGGTGGCGATCATGCCGTGATTGGCGAGGAGGCAGCAGGTGCGGTCCTGCAGCGCCTCCAGGGCCCGCCGCGACAGCTCTTCGGTGCCGAACAGCGCGTAGCCGCCGCAGCGCACGGTCGGTCCGCCGGCGGCGGCGATCATGTAGTGGGCCGCCGGGATGTCCTTCCGGCACATCGCGAAGGCGGTGCAGTAGGTCGGATGGGCGTGGACGATCGCCCGGACGTCAGGGCGGGCCTGCAGGATGTCGCGGTGGAAGCGCCACTCGGAGGAGGGGGGCAGCGGGTGGTCGGACCGGCCGTCCATGCCCATCGGCACGATGTCGCCGGGCGTCATCTCGCCGTAGGGCAGCCCCGAGGGGGTGATGAGCAGCCCCTCGCCGAACCGCACCGAGACGTTGCCGGAGGTGCCCTGGTTCAGGCCCTGCTCCGCCATCTCGCGGCAGGCCGCCACGACGGCCTCGCGCAGATCCGCTTCGGTCTCAGCCATTCCTCGCCTCCGCCGGCGCCTCCGTCCCGTCCCCCGCCATAGCCTCCTGCCGGCGCCCGAGCCAGAGGCCGTTGACGAGCCAGGCGAGCGACAGGGGCACCGCCACGACCGAGAGCGCGGTGGCGCTCAGGCCGAGCCAGGCGACGAGGGCGTAGGACCAGGCGCCGACCTGGTCGCCGAGGCGGTACACCACCGTGTCGATGAAGGCCTTGGCCTTGTAGCGGTCCTCCCGCGGCAGCACCGTGAACAGCACCTCGCGCACCGGCCGGGCGATGGCGAAGTTGCCGGCCCGGCGCAGCACGCCGAACACCACCACGCTGGCGATGGTGGGCGCCACCGCCAGCAGCCCGAAGCCGAGCGCGCTGACGAGCGGCAGGATCGCCAGCGTCACCCCGACGCCGAGGCGCCTGACGATGCGCCCGGTGAGGAAGAGCTGCACGCCGAGCGTCAGCACGTTCACGGCGAGATCGACCGAGGCGAAGAACGTCGTCTGCGAGGCCCGGTCGGGGAAGCTGCGCTTCGCGATGCCGGCCTGCTCGAAGTACAGGAAGGTCGTGGTGATCGAGAACAGGAGCAGGAACAGGCAGATGCCGAGCAGGTAGGGCGACGCGAAGACCCGGCCGATCCCCGCGAACGGGCTGCCGCCGATCGCCTGCGTGGCCGCCCCGGGCTCGCGCGACAGCGCGTCGGAGACCCGCGCCAGGCCCCGCATGCTGAAGACCGCGACCTCGAGGAGGGCGGCCGCAGCGAGGAGCAGGAACGGCGTAGGCACGTCCCGGGCCAGCACGGCGGTGACGGCCGAGCCGGTGATGGCCCCGAGCGTCGCGCCCGCCGCGATGAAGCCGAACAGCCGCTTGCCCTGCTCGGTGTCGAACACGTCGACGATGGTGGCCCAGAAGATCGAGACCACGAACAGGTTGAAGATCGACAGCCAGACGAAGAACACCCGGCCGATCCACACCGCCTCCTCAGGCCCGCTGCGATAGAGCACCACGGCGAAGACCAGGATGTTGGCGGCGAAGAAGCGGTAAGTGAGCGGGACGAAGCGGGACCGCGGCAGGGTGCGGACCAGCCAGCCGAACGGCACGTTGAGCACCAGCATGCCCACCAGCGTGGCGGTGAACAGCCAGGGCAGGTTCTCGAGCCCGCCGGCCAGCCCCATCTGGTCGCGGATCGGCCGCATCACGTAGTAGGACGAGAGCAGCGCGAAGATGTAGAGCCAGGCCCAGCCGAGAGCCGGAACCTCCTCGGGCCGCACGTCGGTGAGGCGCCGGAGCCAGGCCGGCACCGTCAGGCCGGCCTGCGCCGCGTCAGGGGTCATTCGGCGACCCCGAAGGCCTTGCGGGCCTCCGGGCCGGTGGCGTCGCGCTGGAAGCCCGGGCTGCCCATCTGGAACTTTTTCGCCGCATCGAGGCCGCCGACCACCACCGGGTCGAAGCCGGCATCGCGCACCAGCGCGGCCGCCACCGCCAGGGCCTGCGTGTCGTCGCCCGCGATCGGCACCGCCATCGGGCCGCCGCCGCGGTGGGCGTTCTGGGCGAAGAGCCGGTAATTGGCGGCGTTGAAGGCCCGCACCAGCCGGGCACCGGGCAGGTACCTGGCCGAGACCGCACCGATCCCCTCGTTCTCGGCCTCCGTCGCCAGGTCGCCGTCGCGGGCCTTGGTGGCGTTGCCGGCATCCAGCACGACCTTGCCCTTCAGGGAAGCGCCGTAGGTCTTTCCGAGGTCCGGATAGGCCTTGTACGGCACCGCGATCAGCACCGCGTCGCCGAAGGCGAGGGCCTGCTCGACCGTGCCGGCCTTGGCGAGCGGCCCGAGCTTCTCCACCAGCGGCTTCAGGTCCTCCGGATGGCGCGAGGCGAACATCACCGGATGACCCGCCTTGACCCACAGCCCCCCGATGGTCCCGCCGATATTGCCGCCGCCGATCACGGCGATCGGGATTTTCGCATCCTGGGCGAAGGCGTCCCCCGCGGGCCCGGCGGCGAGCGCCAGGGCCATCGCTCCGGCGAGCAGCGTGCGACGATCACAGGCCATCGATGAACTCCTCCATCTTGCGGCGTAGGGCGGCGTCCGGCAGGCGCCCGCGTGCGGCGCCGAGATTGTCCTCGGCGTAGCGCAGCTGCGCGGTGCCAGGCACCGGGCAGGTCACCGCCTCGTGCGACAGGACGTACTTGAGGAAGAATTGCGGCCAGCTCCTGCAGTCGAACTCGGCGGCGAGGGGCGGCAGCTCACGGCCGCGCACCAGATTGAACAGCCGCTCGCGCCCGAACGGCACGTTGACCATCACGGCGATGCCGCGCTCGCGGGCCAGCGGCAGGATGCGCTCGGCGGCCTTGCGGGCATCGACCGCGTAGTTGACCTGGATCACGTCGAGTTTTTCGGTGTTCATCAGGGCTTCGAGATCGCCGTACTGCCCCTCGGCCCAGGTCGTGGCGCCGAGGTAGCGGATGCGCCCGGCCGCCTTCATCTCGCGCAGGAGCGGCAGCTGCACCGCCGGATCGATCAGGTTGTGGACCGCGATCAGGTCGATCCGGTCGGTGCCGAGGCGGCGGAAGGACTGCGCGATCTGCGCTTCTCCCGCCTCGCGCCCCCGCGCCGCCACCTTGCTGCACAGGAACACCCTGTCGCGCAGCTTCGTCTCGGCGAGGATCCGGCCCAGCACCTCCTCGGCCCGGCCGTAATCGGGCGCCGTGTCGATGACCGTGCCGCCGAGCGCGACGAACCGCGCCACCGTCTCGCGCAAGGGCGCCATCGCGTCCGAATCCGGCGCCACGTCGTAGCGCCGCGAGGTGCCGATGCCGACCGCCGGTACCGTCTCGCCGGTGGAGGGAATCGGACGCCGGATCAAGCCGGGCTCCTGCGCGAGAAGCCGGCCCGGATGCAGGCTCGCGGCCAGGGAGCCGGCAATTGAGCCGGCCAGCACGGCGCGGCGATGGGGCAGCATGCGGCGTCTCCTCGGTCGACCTGCCCGTCACGAGCTAGGGCGACGCCGCGCATCCACCATGCCCGGCCCGGACACGACCGCTTGAGGCCCGCCCACACCGCAGCGAGCGAGACCCGGCACGGATGAGGGAATGTGCCGATCGTTTTTCTCAACCGGCGATTGACAAGACTGGGATATGTAACCGTTATTCAGACGATTTCAAATAATGCTAAGAACACGTGCGGCCCGTTGTTAATCCCGATGGCGAAGCGTGGGCTCGCGCTTCTCGGCGCCGCCGACCCGCGCTCCGCCCCGACCATGAGACGTCCGATGCGCCTGCTCAAAAACCTGAAGATCCTCCCCAAGCTGGTCGTGGCCTTCGGCAGTCTCGTGGCGATCACCCTGACGGTGAGCGCGGTGAGCTACGCCAGCCTCCACTCGATCAAGGATCGGATCGCCTGGACGGACCACACGCAGGAGGTGCTCCACACGGTCTCGGCCATCCTCGCCGCGATGGTCGACCAGGAGACGGGCGTACGCGGCTACCTGATCTCGGCCGATCCGCAGTTCCTGGCGCCCTACCGCCAGGGGCGGACGACCTACCGGTCCGCCTTCGGCGAGGCCAAGCGCCTCACCGCCGACAACCCGGCGCAGCAGGCCCGCCTCGACGAGCTCGACCGCAGCGCGACCGCCTGGATGAGCGAGATCGCCGAGAAGGAGATCGCCCTGATGGCCGAGCCGGGGACCCGCGAGCGCGCTCGCGCCCTCCAGGCGAGCGGGTCCGGCAAGGCGATGATGGACGCCCTGCGGGCGAAGGCGTCGGAGATCCGCGCGGTCGAGGTCGGCCTGATGGCGAGCCGCATGAAGGAGCAGGAATCCTCCTTCGCCCTCGCCTTCGCGATGAACCTCGTCGGGATCCTCGCGAGCCTCGCCGTTGCCACCGTGATGGCGCTGATGGTGTCGCGCACCCTGGTGTCGCCCCTTCGGGCGATCAGCGCCGCGATGGGCCGGCTCGCCGAGGGCGACAGGACGGTGGTGGTCGCGGGCGTCGAGCGGGGCGACGAGGTCGGCGAGATGGCCCAGGCGCTCGAGGTGTTCAAGCGCAACGCCGTCGAGGCCGAGCGGGCGGCGGCCGCCAAGGAGATCGAGGACGAGGCGCGGATGCGGCGCGCCCGGGCCCTCGACGAGATGGCTCTGGACTTCGAGCGCACGGTCTCGGGGCTGACCACGGGCGTTGCCGGCGCCGCGACCGAGATGGAGGCGACCGCCCGCGCCATGACCGGGGTGGCCGAGGAGACGACCCGGCAGACCGTGACCGTGGCGGGCGCCGCCTCGCAGACCTCCGCCAACGTGCAGACGGTCGCCGCGGCGAGCGAGGAGATGACGGCCTCGATCCAGGAGATCGTCCAGCAGGTGACCCAGTCGTCCCGCCTCGCCGCCCGGGCAGTGGAGGATGCGGCGCGCACCAACGCGGCTGTTCAACGCCTCGCCGGCACGGCGGAGCGGATCGGTGACTTCGTCGCCACCGTGTCGAGCATCGCCGGCCAGACCAACCTCCTGGCGCTCAACGCCACCATCGAGGCGGCGCGTGCCGGCGATGCCGGCCGCGGCTTCGCCGTGGTGGCGGCGGAGGTGAAGGACCTCGCCGGCCAGACCGGCAAGGCGACGGATGAGATCGGCGCGCGAATCGGCGAGATCCAGGGGGCGACCCGCGAGGCGGTGGGGGACATCCGCCAGATCGCCAAGGTGATCGAGGACATGTCGAGCTACGCCGCCAGCATCGCGGCGGCGATGGAGCAGCAGGGCAGCGCCGTTCAGGAGATCACCCGCAACGTGCAGCAGGCGGCGCGCGGCACCGAGGAGGTCACCGGCAACATCGTCGGCGTGCGCGACGGCGCCGGCCAGACCAGCGCCGCGGCGTCCCAGGTGCTCGGCGCAGCCCAGGACCTGGCGCGCCGGTCCGAGCGGCTGACCCACGAGGTGACGACCTTCCTGGCCCGGGTCAAGGCGGCCTGAGGGTCCGCGGCTCCCCGGTCCGGCCGTCAGGCGAGCCAGGCCGGCAGGTGCAGGAAGCCGCGGAAGCGCACCCGCGGCGAGCGCTCCGGCCTCCCGTCGAGGCGGTAATCCGGAAAGCGGGCGAGGAAGCGGGAGAGCGCGATCCGGCCCTCCAGCCGGGCCACCGCCATGCCGACGCATTGGTGGATGCCGCTCGCGAAGGCGAGGTGGCGGTTGGGGTCGCGGGCGACGTCGAACCGGTCGGGGTCGGGAAATTGCGCCGGGTCGCGGTTGGCCGCGCCGATGCAGAGCGTGATCTGGGTGCCGGCCGGAAAGATCTGCCCGTCGATCGCGAAATCCGTCGTCGCGACGCGGTTGCCGAGCTGGTTCGAGCTCTCGAAGCGCAGCACCTCCTCCACCGCCTTGCGCATCAGCTCCGGCTCGGCGAGGAGCCGCGCCCGGGCCGCGGGATGCTCGGTCAGGAGGTGCAGCGCGTTGCCGATCAGGTTTGTGGTGGTCTCGTGGCCGGCATTCAGGATGAAGACGCAGTTCTGCAGCAGCTCCTCGGGCGAGAGCCGCTCGCCGCCGACCTCGCCCTGGATCAGCCGGGTGAGAATGTCCTTGTCCGGGTCGCCCGGATGCCGGCGCCGGTCGTCGACGAGGCGGTCGAGATAGGCCAGGAACGCGGTCACCGCCCGGTTGCCGTCCGCCTCGACCTCCGGCGGCAGGACGGGCTCGAGGGCGCCGAGGATCGCCAGCGACCAGTCCCGCAGGGGCCCGCGCTCGTCCCGCGGCACGCCCAGCAGGTTTCCGATCACCTCGACGGGGATCGCGGCGGCGAAATCCTCGATCAGGTCGATCGTGCCGCGCGCCGCCGCCCGGTCGAGGAGATCGTCGACCAGCGCCACGATGCCGGCCTCCATCGCGGCGACCGCCCGGGGGGTGAGGGCGCCCGCGATGATCCGCCGGACCCGGGTGTGGCGCGGCGGATCGTTGAAGACGAGGCTCGTGGTGTGGTGGCGGTAGAGCGGGGAGGGGGCCTCCCCCGCCCCCGACCCGGCTCCGAACTTGGCTCCGAACTCGACGGTCTTGTCCGAGCTGAAGGTCGCGGCGTCCTTGTAGACCCGCTCCAGGTCGGCGTAGCGCGAGAGCAGGATCTGTCCCTCGCCGAGCCGATGCACCGGGGCGTGCTCGCGCAACGCCGCGTAGACCGGATAGGGGTTCGCGATGAAGCCGTCCGGCAGGCGCCGGAGGTCGAATCCCTCGGCGAGGGCGGGGTCGCTCATGCGGTCCACGCCCGGGTCACTCGCGCCCGTTCGGCGCGCAGGCCGGGTTCATCGGCAGGAAGGCCTCCCCCTGCGGGATGGTGCGCAAGACCTCGTAGAGGTCCCACGGGCCCTTGCTCGCCGCCGGGTCCTTGGCCCGGTAGAGCACCGGATCGTAGAGGAGCCGCCCGTCGGCCCGCAGGGTGGCCGGGTGGTCGAAGAACGCCACCGGCAGGCTCCGCATGGCCGCGTTGGCGGCGACCGCCTCGTCGGTTCCGGCCTTGTCGACCGCCTTCAGGTAGTGGGTGACGGCAGCATAGATCAGCGCCTGGTTCTTCGTCGGCATCGCGCCGGTGCGGTCCTGGAAGCGCTTGGCGAAGGCCCGGGCGGCGTCGTTCTGGTCCCAGTAGAACGCCGACGAGAAGGTCAGGCCGCGCGCCACCGGTAAGCCGAGGCCCTTGATGTCGGTGACGTAGACGAGGAAGCCGGTCAGCGTCTGGCGGCCCCCGGTCAGGCCGAACTCGTCGGCCTGCTTGACCGCCTTGGTGAAGTCGTCGCCGACGCTCGCGAAGGCGACCACGTCCGCCCCCGAACTCTGGGCCTGGAGCAGGAAGGACGAGTAGTCGGCGGTGTTGATCGGGTGGCGCGAGGTGCCCACCACCTTGCCGCCGAGCGACTCGACCACCGTGGTCGCCTCCTTCTGCAGGGCGTGGCCGAAGGCGTGGTCGACGGTGATGAAGTACCAGGACTTGCCGCCCCGCTCGAACACCGCCCGGGCGGTGCCGGCGGTCAGCGCGTGGGTGTCGTCGGTCCAGTGGGAGCTGACCGGCGAGCAGGTCTTGGCGGTGAGGTCTGAGGTCGCCGCCGCGGTGATCATCACCGTGCGGTTCTTCTCCTTGGCCACCGCCTGGACGGCGAGCGCGATCGCCGTCACCGGCAGGTCGACGATGGCGTCGACCCTGTCGACGTCGTACCAGCGCCGCGCCAGGCTCGAGGCGACGTCGGGCTTGTTCTGGTGGTCGGCCGAGATGATCTCGACCGGCTTGCCCCGGACCTTGCCGCCGAAATCCTTGGCCGCCATCTCGGCCGCCGCCACCGAGCCGCGCCCGCCGCTGTCGGCATAGGGCCCCGAGAGGTCGGTGAGCACGCCGATGCGCACCACGTCGTCGGACATCTGCGCCGCGGCCGGCGCGCACAGGACCGCCAGTGTCAGGGCGGCCGCGCACAGGCCGGTGGTGAAACGGTTCATCGTGGTCTCCTCCCGGGCGCCCGCGTCGTTCCCGCGCGTGGTCGCCCGTTGTCGTCACTTACCCCTTCACAGCCGATCCGCGGCGGGCTGGCAAGGGCAGTTCTGCGGGCCGTTCCCCGCCGGGCGCCGAGCCCGATCTCTTCCTCTGCGGCAGAAGACGGCGCCCCACAAAAAAGAAAGACGGCGTCAATCAGGTCATGCGAGCTTGAGATGCGGTGATGCGCAGGATATCGCCGGAGACGGTCCAGGCCCGGTCCGGGCGCGGTGCGGGTCCGTGAAGGTCCGGCGCGGACGGTGCCGCACGACAGATCGGGGTCGACAGCATGCAGAAGCCCAACCCGCGCATCGGGCTCCTCGCCGACCTGCTCGACGGCCTCGATATCGGCCTGTGCGTCTTCGATGCCGACGATTGCGCCGTGGGCTGGAACCAGACTTTTCTCTATCTTTTTCCAGAGCATGACGGACTCGTCCATCTCGGCGAGCATTACGGCGAGAACCTGCGTCGGTTCTACGGCAACCGCCTGACCTCCGACGAAGCCCGCTACATCGACGAGTACGTCGCCAGCGGGCTCGCCCGCCACCAGGCCCAGAGCCGGCCGTTCGAGTTCGAGCATCGCGGCACCTGGCTGCGGGTGGCGGCCCAGACCATCCCGGGTCTCGGCCGGGTGCGGCTGTGGCGCCGGATCACCCAGGGTGCGGACGGCGTCGGCGCCCGCACGCCGGCGGAGGCCGACACGCCGGACGGCATCGTGGCGGCGAATGCCGACGGGCGCATCGTCTCGGCCAATCGGCAGTTCGCCCAGCTCTACGGCCTCGCACCGGGCGAGGCCGTCGGCCTCACCTTCGAGGCGGTGGTGGCGCGCGCCTGGCAGGACACCCACGGCGATGCCCCGCCCCAGCTTCTGGCCCATCTGCGCGAGGCCCAGCGCTTCGCCGGGGCGCCGTTCGAGGTGCCGCTGCCGGGCGAGCGCTGGATCCGGGTGATCGAGCACGCCCGCGAGGACGGCCGCACCGGCGCGCATTTCGACATCACCGCGCTCAAGCGCGAGCAGGCGGCGTTGCGGGCCGCCGAGGCCGAGGCGCGCCGCAGCGCCAGCCACCTGCGCGGCATCATCGAGCGGATGCCGGCCGGGATGCTGGTGGTCGGCGGCGCCGGCGACCTGGTCGAGGCCAACCGCGCCTTCCTGCACGCCCTCGGCCGCGAGGCCGCCGACCTCGTCGGGCGGCCGCTCGCGGTTCTCGGCCTGCCCGAGGAGGCGGGCCTCCTCGACCGACTCCTCGCCGGGGCCGGCGAGGCCGGGGAGCCCGCCGTCTGCGAGATGCGCTTTCCCCGCGCCGATGGCGGCACGATGTGGGCCCGGGTCTCGGCGGTGCGCCTCCCCCTGCCGGCCGACCCCGCCTCCACCCTGCTCCAGGTCGAGGACATCACCGCCCGGCGCGAGGCCGAGCGGCGGATCGCCCACATGGCGGCCCACGACGCGCTCACCGACCTGCCGAACCGCACCCTGTTCCGCACCCGGCTCGACGCCCTGCTCGGGGACGGCCGGGCCTGCGCGATCCTGTGGCTCGACCTCGACCGGTTCAAGGTGGTCAACGACACGCTGGGCCACGCCGCCGGCGACGCGCTCCTGTGCGAGGTCGGCCGGCGCATGCGGGCGGTCCTGCGTGGCGAGGACACCCTGGCGCGGCTCGGCGGCGACGAGTTCGCGGTGCTCCTCGCCGGAGGGGATTCGCCGGCGGCGTCGCAGGTCGCCTCGCGCCTCGTCGAGGCGATGCAGGCTCCGATCGCCGTCGCCGGCCGGTCGATGCATGTCGGCGTCAGCATCGGCGTGGTGCTGGCCCCGGGCCACGGCGCGGACGCCGACACCCTGATGGCCCGGGCCGACCGGGCGCTCTACAGCGCCAAGGCCGCCGGGCGCAGCACCTTCCGGCTCTACGACCCGGCGATGGACGCGGCGGCGGCCGAGCAGCGCGGCCTCGAGCTCGACCTGCGCCTCGGCCTCGATCGCGGCGAGTTCGTCCTGCACTACCAGCCGATCGTCACCGCGGCCGAGCGGCGGACGGTGTGCCGCGAGGCCCTGGTGCGCTGGCACCACCCGACCCGCGGCCTCGTTTCGCCCGGGGCCTTCATTCCCCTCGCCGAGGAGACCGGCCTGATCGACCGCCTCGGTGCCTGGATCCTGCGCCAGGCCTGCCGCGACGCCGCGACCTGGACCGACGGTGCCCGCGTCGCCGTCAACGTCTCGGCCGCCCAGGTGCGCCACGGGCCTCTGGTGGCCGCGATCCAGGCGGCGTTACGCGAATCCGGCCTCGGCCCCGACCGGCTCGAGATCGAGATCACCGAGAGCCTGCTCGTCGACGGCGACGCCGTCGACCTGCTCCTGGCGCTGCGCCGCCTCGGCCTGCGGATCGCCCTCGACGATTTCGGGACCGGCTATTCGTCCCTGAGCTACCTGCGCCGCTTTCCCTTCGACGCGATCAAGATCGACCGCTCCTTCATCGCCGACATCGCCAATCCCGGCACCGCCGCGATCGTGCGTGCCGTCGTCGGCATCGCCGCCCAGCTCGGGGCGACGGTCACCGCCGAGGGGATCGAGTCCGAGGACCAGTGCGCGGCGGCCCGGCGGGAAGGCTGCACCGAGATGCAGGGCTACCTCTTCGGGCGGCCGGTGCCGCTGGATGCGGCAGCCTGACGATCCGCCTTGCCGGCATCGTCGTCGGTGGGGCGGCAGCGCCGGCTCCCCCCGGACTGGCCGCCCCCCGTAGCGGCCTCACCCGATCGCCAGCGCCACGCTCCCCAGTCCCGGAAGCTCCGCCACGATCCGCGTCGGCGCCGTGACGAAGTCAGTGCCGGTGCAGGAGCCGGTGGTGACGACCTGGCCGGCCTTGATCCCGCCGAGGGAGCGCGCTCCCTCGTTGGCGAGCCAGACCAGCAACCGCACCGGATCGACCGCCGAGTTGCCGCCGACGTGATCGTGCAGGACCGTCCCGTCGATCGCCAGCCGCACCGGCTGGGTCACCGGGTCGAGGCCGTGCCAGTCGGTCAGGCCCGGCCCCAGCACCAGGACGCCGTGATTCTGCTGGTCGGCGCGCTGGCTGTGCGCGTCGACCGCGCCGAACGTCGCGAAGCGGGTATCGGCGATCTCGATCGCCGGATGCATCGTGACGACCGCCGCCAGCACCGCCGCGCGGTCGTAGGGCCCGGCTTCCGGCGGCAGGTCGCGGCCGAACCGGTAGGCGATCTCGGCCTCCGCCCCGATCACATGGAACAGCGAGGCCGGCAGCGTCTCCGCCTCGACGAAGATCGTGTCGGCGTGCAGCGCGGCCCGGGCCGGGGCGGCGGCGGGGCCGGGGGCCCCGACCTTCCAGCCGGCCACCGGGCCGAGGATGCGCGCGACTGCATCCTGCACCGCGTAGGCCTGCGCCTCGCTGCCGGGACGCGCGCCCTCCGGCAGGGCCTCGAGGCGTTTCCCCGTGCGCCGTGCCTCCACGAGGGCGGCCGCGGCGGCGTCGATGTCGAACGGCATGATACGCCTCCTCAATAGCCGAGAGCGCTGCCGTCCTTGCGCGGGTCGGAACCCGCCGCGAGGACGCCGGCCTTGCGGTCGATCCAGATGATCTGGCCGCCGCCGATCGGGCCGGAGGCCGGGATGGTGCGGTGGCCGCGGGCCTGGAGGCCGGCGACGACGCCCTCGCCGAAGCCGGGCTCCATCTCGACCCCGCCGCCATAGGCGAAGCTGCGGGGGGCATCCAACGCCTCCTGCACGTCGAGGCCGCGGTCGATGATGCCGGTCAGGAGCTCGACATGGCCCATCGCCTGGTAATGACCGCCCATCACGCCGAAGGGCGCTACCGTCTCGCCGTCCCGCATCAGCATGCCGGGGATGATGGTGTGCATCGGGCGCTTGCGCGGGCCGATCGTGTTCGGGTGGCCCGGATCGATGCGGAAGGACAGGCCGCGATTGTGCAGCAGCACCCCGCTCTCCGGGGCGGTGATGCCGCTGCCGAAGCCCTGGAAGATCGAGTTGATCAGCGACAGCGCGTTGCCGTCCCGGTCGACCACGCTGAGATAGACCGTGTCCTTGTGGACGTGCTCCGGGTTGGGGAGCTCCGGCCAGATCACCGGCTCCTGGGCGCGGCCCATGTCGATGGCGCCGTGCGCGCTCGCCCGCCAGGCCTCGGAGAGCAGGTGCTCCACCGGCACCCGGTTCAGGACCGGATCGGCGAAGAGCGCGTCGCGGTGGTGGTAGGCCTGCTTGCAGGCCTCGGCGAAGAGGTGGACCCGGTCGAGCTCGGACAGGCGGGCGACGTCGTGATGCGTCAGCACGTTGAGCATCATCAGCACCGCGAGGCCCTGTCCGCTCGGCGGGCATTCGTAGACGTCGTAGCCGCGGTAGCGCGTCGTCACCGGCGTGACGATCTCGGGCGCGGCGGTGGCGAAGTCGTCGAGGGTGTGCAGCCCGCCAAGGTCCCGCAGACGGGCCACGATGTCCTCCGCGACCGGCCCCTCGTAGAAGCCGCGCGGGCCGTGCTCCGCGATGCGCTTGAGCGTGGCGGCGAGCTTCGGATGGCGCATGATGGTGCCGACGCCGGGCGCCCGCCCGTCGATCAGGTAGGTCGCCGCCGAGGCCGGGTCGCCGGCGACGCGCTCGACGCTGCGCGACCAGTCGAGGGCGACCCGGGGCTGGACCGGGTAGCCGTCTTCGGCGTAACGGATCGCCGGCTGCAGCAACTCGCCGAGACTGCGGGTGCCGTGGTCGTCCAGGAGCTTCGCCCAGGCGGCGACCGCACCCGGCACCGTGACGGCGTGGGGCGAGGTCGGCGCGAGGGCGATGCCGCGCTCGAGGTACCAGGCATCGTGCGCCGCCGCCGGGCTGCGGCCCGAACCGTTCAGCGCGATCGGCGCACGCGCGCCCTTCGGCGCGTAGAGGGCGAAGCAATCGCCGCCGATGCCGGTCATCAGCGGGTCGACCACGCACTGCACCGCCACCGCGGCGATGCCGGCATCGACCGCGTTGCCGCCGGAGCGCAGGACTTCGATGGCCGCCAGGGTCGAGAGCGGATGGGACGTCGCGACGGCGGCGTTGGCGGCGTAGACGGGCGAGCGCCCGGGCGTCGAGAAATCCCTCACCGAACGGTTCCTTCCTGGTTCGTCTCTCGTTTCGCGCCGACCGGTCCGCCCCCCGGCCGAGAGCTCGACCGCGACGGGCCGCCATCCGGGCGGCATGGTCCCCGCGCGGAGCCGTTCCGGCCCCGCACGACGCGGTGATCCCAAACGGCGCCCGGCGTCAAGCAGGCTCTGACAAGCGGCGCTATAACACGCGGACCGATCGGCCGCGGGAACTGCAGCATCCGTGCCAGTCGGCCGGGCCCTGCGACATGACGCAATGCAGGCCCGCCCTGCTGGCGACGCCGGTTCCGTGCTATGGAGAGATGAGGCGGGGCCGGTTCGGAAGGGCTCGCGCACCGCGGCGGCGACCGTTTCGCCGCATCGAGACGAGGTTCCAGGACTACGCCATGCAGGCTGAGATCCCCATGCGCCGCGTGACGGCGATCCGCTGCTATCCGTCCGGCGAGCGCGACGACCCCGACCAGCGCGTGCTCAACGTGCTCGAATGCGGCCACGTCGTCAGCTTCGAGGGCGCGAACGCGGTCTCGGCTCTGCTTGCCAAGCGCCAGCTCTGCCTGAAATGCGCCGAGGAGGCCAAGGCCGAGGAAGCGTCCCCGGCCGCCTGAGGCATCGCGGCGATCTCCCAACCGGCGACCGACCGGGGCCGCGGGAGCGGCCACATCCCCGGACGAGCGCCCGGTGATCAGGCGGCTCCGGCGATGACGCCCCGGTGCCGCAACTCGTCGAGAACCCGGTCGGCCAGGGTCTCGACGTCGTGGATGTCCGTTTGCAGATGGAGGTCGGGAGCCTCCGGCGCCTCGTAGGGTGACGAGATCCCGGTGAAGTTCGGGATCTGCCCGGCGAGCGCGCGGGCGTAGAGGCCTTTCGGATCGCGCCGTTGGCATTCCTCGATCGGCGCGTCGACGAAGACCTCGAGGAACTCGTCCGGCCCGACCAACTGGCGTGCCAGGGCCCGCTCGCGCCGGAAGGGCGAGATCAGCGAACAGAGCACGATCAGGCCGGCCTCCAGCATCAGCTTGGCGACCTCGGCGGTCCTGCGAACGTTCTCGACCCGATCCGCGTCCGTGAAACCCAGATCCTTGTTGAGCCCGAAGCGCAGGCTGTCGCCATCGAGCAGCATGGTGTGGCGGCCCTGCCGCCACAGCTTCTCCTCGACGCGGTTCGCGACCGTCGACTTGCCGGCTCCGGACAGGCCGGTCATCCAGACGATCAAGGGCGCCTGTCCCTTCACGCCCGCCCGCGCCTCCTTGCCGACCGTCAGGGCCGGCCGCTGCACCACCGGTGCTCCGGGCGACAGGGCGGGCGTGCCGTCCGAGGAGGTGTTCATGCCGCCGGTATTCTTCCGTGATCGAGGTCCAGGCCATCCGGCCTAAGCTGTTCGGCTGGATGCGATCGTTCTCCGGCAACTCGCGGATGCCCGTCAAGCGGTGTCCCGCGAAGGCCGCGGAGTATCGCGCTGCCTGTCGTTCATTCGCAACCGAACGCGCGGAGGGGGAGGGGAGGAGAGATGAGCCTGTCGCCAGGGTTTCACAAACCGGTTGACGGGCCGAAACCCGGAGCCTATACGACCACACATCGGCGCCGGCCGCGACAGCGGCCCGGGCGCTGAGCCATCTTCGAGACAGTCCGGGCCGGCAAGCCTGACCTTGGTCAGGTGCTGGTCCTGTTTTCACCGATGGATG
>NZ_JACWCT010000149.1 GCF_016613415.1 Methylobacterium ajmalii
GCCTCACGCTGTTTCCTGCCTGTGGCCTGGGCGTCTATCAACCCCAAACGACGAAGCGGGCTTCGAGCCCGCCTCTCGTCCATCAACCCCGAATGACGAATGACCGAAAATCCCCTCGCGATCGTGTCGTCGTAAGTCAAACAGGCTCTGAGACTGTGGAGGCCGTCCGAGGGCGTTCCGAGACGGCTCGCCCCCTGTCCCGGACGACTGGAGCGTCAGCGCAAGGAGATCCGGGACCCAGCACAGGTTGTGCCGCGAAGCGGCTCGGCATGCCGCACCGTCGCGGACGCACGGACGCTTCGCGGCTTGTCGTGCTGGATCCCGGATCTCCTTGCGCTTCGCTTCAGTCGTGCAGGCCCGTACCGGGCCCGGAAAGGGGTTGGCCGACGATGAGCCGGGGAGCCCGGCCAGGGCCAGTGTCGTGTACCGTGGGCAGGCCACGCTTCGCCCGCTCAGGATCTTGTTTTGTCGCAGATTTCCGGCGCCGAACCAGTCACCACTTCGGCGAAATCTGCTTAGTTCACGAAGGCCCGGCTGCGGCTGTCGCGCGCCCGCACGCTCGTCAGCGGCAGCCGGAAGACCCGGCGCTGATCCTGATCCTCGACCCGGACGGCGCTGTGGGTCCAGTCGCACGTCACCTCGCCGTCGTCGAGCAGGCCGGCGGCGAGCTTCGCCGCCATCTCCAGGGCGTCGGCCGGGCTCGCCAGTTCGACCCCTTCGGGGTCCAGGATCAGGCGACGCCCGGCCTGGAAGTGGAAATAGTAGACGGTCATGGCGGGCTCGGCGACGATTCTCCTCCCGTATGCCACACGGCACGACGAGAAGCGATTGTACCTGCGTCAAACCCGCATCGATCATGCATGTTTGCAGTCGTCGGCTTTCCGGATTGTCCCGTCGACTTGCAGGATTGTCGGTTGCCGACAGCGAGACCTTCGCCGAAAGTTCGGAGGCGGCTTTCGCTTGCGCCCAAAAAGAAAGCCGCCCGAAGGCGGCTCTCGTCGTTCGTTTCGGTCGTCCGGCGCCGCGGGGCGGCCGGAACCTCAGGCCTGCAGGCGGGTGCGGACCTCGCCGAGGCTGCGGCGCACCAGATCCTGGGCGGCCTCGCCGCTGACCTTCTCCCGCAGGATGGTCTCGGAGACCCGCACGGCGGCTTCCGCCGCGGCGGCCCGCACCTCGGCGGTGGCCTGGGCCTCGGCCTGGGCGATCTTGGTCTCGGCCGCCTTGGTGCGGCGGGCGACGAACTCGTTCAGCCGGGCATGGCCCTCGGCCGCGGCGGCCTCGGCCTCGGCGCGGGCGTTGGCGACGATCTCGGCGGCCTCGCGCTCGGCATCCGAACGGCGACGCTTGTAGTCCGCCAGGACGGCCTCGGCCTCCTCGCGCAGGCGACGGGCCTCGTCGAGCTCCTTGCGCACGCGGGCGCCGCGCTTGTCGAGCCCGCCGATGATCTGGTCGAACAGACCCATCTTCCAGGCGATGCCGCAGAACACCACGAAGGCGACCGCGACCCAGAACTCCGCATCGAACAGCATGTCGGTGATCTCCTGCGGCTCAGTGCGCGGTCTGGGGCCGGGTGCGGTCGTAGGCCGCCTCGACGGCGCTGCGGTCCGGCGCGTGGCCGGTCAGGCGCTCGACGATCGCGGTCGCGGCGTCGGCGGCCACCTCGCGCACGCTGCCCATCGCGGTGGCGGTGCGGCTGCGGATCTGGCCCTCGGCCTCGGCGAGCTTGGTCGCGAGGTCGGCCTCGAGGGACTTGCGGCGCGTCTCGGCCTCGGAGGCGAGCTGCTCGCGGGTCGCCTGGGCGATGCCCTTGGCCTTGTCCTGGGCGTCCTTGAGGGCGCGCTCGTAGGTGTCGCGGGCGCCGTCGGCCTCGGACTTGGCGCGGGCGGCCTGGTCGAGGTCGCCGGAGAGGCGGGCCTGCCGGTCGTGCAGGATGCCGGCGATCTGCGGCAGGGCGATCTTCGACATCAGGTAGTAGAGCAGGCCGAACGAGAGCGCGAGCCAGAGGGTCTGCGCGACGAACGTGCTGCTCTCGAACGGCGGGAAGCCGCCGCCATGCTCGGAGGCCGGCTCGTGAATCAGCCCCTCCTTGAGGGGAGCGGGTGCATGTGGCTGCGCCATGGTGTCGTCCGGGTGTGGGGGAGACGAAGCGCTCCCGCCGAGCGCTCGGCCGGGCCGGCCGTCGCGCCGCCACACCTTGAGCAGGGCGGCGGCTGCACGAAATTGTCCGAGGCGGTCCTTCCATCACGCGCGCGCACCGGAGCCTCGTGTGAAGCCCGGTGCGCGGGTGGACCACCTCTTGGAGGGTAATCCTCGCCGGATTAGACGGCGAACAGCAGCAGCAGCGCGACGAGCAGCGAGAAGATGCCCAGCGCCTCGGTCAGCGCGAAGCCGAGGAGCAGGTTGGCGCGCTGGCCGTCGGCCGCGGAGGGGTTGCGCAGGGCGCCGGCGAAGAACTGGCCGAACAGGTTGCCGAGGCCCATGGCGGCGCCCGCCATGCCGAGGCAGGCGAGGCCGGCGCCGATGTACTTCGCAGCAACGGGATCCATCGTGATGCTCCTAAGGTCGTCTAGTCGTCTGGCGGGTGGTATCCGGCCGCGACACGGCGAACCGGGGTGGGAAGCTCGGGGGTTGCAGGTCCGGGGGGCGAGGCCTCGCGCGGAGGCCTCGTGCCCTTAGTGGCCCGGATGCAGGGCGTCGCTGAGGTAGATCGAGGTCAGCGTCGCGAAGACGTAGGCCTGCAGCACCGCGACCAGCATCTCCAGCGCGGTGACCGCGACCGAGAGGGCGAGGGGCAGCGGCGAGAGGATGCCCCAGACGCCGGCGGCGAGCAGGGCCGGGACGAAGCCCGCGAAGATCTTCAGCGCGATGTGGCCCGCCAGCATGTTGGCGAACAGACGCACCGAGAGGCTGATCGGGCGGGAGATGAACGACACGACCTCGATCACCACGATCAAGGGCTTGAGCCAGCCGGGCACGCCCGGGGGCACGAACAGGCCGAGGAAGTGGGTGCCGTGGGCCATGAAGCCGTAGATCACCACGGTGAGGATCACCACCAGCGCCAGCATGAAGGTGACGATGATGTGGCTGGTCACCGCGAAGGCGTAGGGGATCATCCCGAACAGGTTCAGCAGCAGCACGAACATGAACAGGGAGAAGACCAGCGGCACGAAGCGCTCGCTGCCGTGGCCGGCCGACTGGTGCACGGTCTGGCCGATGAACTCGTAGAACACCTCGGCCAGGGACTGCGCCCGGCCCGGCACCACCGCGCGGCTGCGCGTCGCCCAGATCGTCAGCAGGGCGATGAGCCCCACCGCCAGGAACATGTACAGCGCCGACTGGGTGAAGGCGATGTTCTGGTGGCCGATATGCCCGAACGAAACCAGCGGCTTCAGCTCGAACTGGTGGATCGGATCCATCTTGACGGCCATGCCGGTCCCGCCCCCTCGTGTATCGCTGCCGCGGGCTTGTCCCGCCGCGCTGCCAATCCGTGCAGGCGGATGCACGGCATCCACCGGATGATCAAGACCCTGGCGGGCCTTTCTTCGTGTCCGCGACCGGAAAAAATCCGGAAACGCGCATCACGTTGTAGATTCCGGCCGCGAAGCCCAGGACGAGCAGGACGATCAGGCCCCAGGGCTTGGTGCCCAGGAGACGATCGCAGCCCCAGCCGAGGAGGCCGCCCGCCAGGACGCCGGCCACGAATTCCGTGGACAGCCGCATGGCGACGCCGATGGACGAGGGCTGGCCGCGGTCGTGACGCGACGAAGGATCGGGAGCCGCCGCGGGGCGCTTCCGGTCGATCTGCATCTCGAGACGCTTGAGCCTCGCGGAGAGGTCGTCGTCGGGGGAGGAGCCCTCACCGGTACCATCCTTCCCCCGCGGGTCGTTGCCGTTCATGGCGAAACCTCGCGCGTGAAGAGATGAGGAGATCCGGTCCGGCTACCCCCGTCGAGCGGGCGCACCATAGTTTCGCCCACCTTGGGAGTCAAGGCGCCCGGGACCGACGTTAAGTCATTGGACTTTCGGTGTATTTTGCACCGCGCGCATGGCCCCCGTCAAACCGTCTCGGCCAGCCGCTCGGCGGTCGCGAGATCGACCGAGACGAGCTGCGACACGCCCCGTTCGACCATGGTCACGCCGAACAGCCGGTCCATCCGCGCCATGGTGATCGGGTTGTGGGTGATGACGATGAAGCGGGTGTCGGTGTCGCGCGCCATCGCGGCCAGCAGGTCGCAGTAGCGCTCGACGTTGGCGTCGTCGAGGGGGGCGTCGACCTCGTCGAGGACGCAGACCGGCGACGGGTTGGTGAGGAACACCGCGAAGATCAGCGCGGTCGCCGTCAGGGCCTGCTCGCCGCCCGAGAGCAGCGTCATCGTCTGGGGCTTCTTGCCCGGCGGCCGGGCCAGGATGTCGAGGCCCGCCTCCAGCGGGTCGTCGGAATCGACCAGCGTCAGCTCGGCGGTGCCGCCGTTGAACAGCGTCGTGAACAGGCGCTCGAAGTGGCCGTTCACCGCCGTGAAGGCGGCGAGCAGGCGTTCGCGCCCCTCGCGGTTGAGGCTCTGGATCGCCCCGCGCAGGCGCCGGATCGCCTCGATCAGCTCGTCGCGCTCGCGCCCCAGCTCGTCGCGCCGCCCTTCCGTCTCGCGCAGTTCCTCCTCGGCCCGCAGGTTCACGGCGCCGAGCCGGTCGCGGTCGCCCTTGAGGACGGAGAGCCTGCCCTCGACCGTCGCGGGTTCCGGCAGGGGATCGCCCGGTGTCGCGCCGGCGAGGCCGTACAGGCCCTCGGGCGTGGTCTCGAGCCCGTCGGCGATGGCCCGCACCACCTCGGCGAGGCGGCGCGTCAGGGCCTCGTGGGCCGCCGCCGCCGCGCCCCGCGCCTCGCGGGCCGCCGCGAAGGCGTCGAGGGCCCGGCGC
>NZ_JACWCT010000150.1 GCF_016613415.1 Methylobacterium ajmalii
CGCCGATCACCCGGCCAGGCGCCTCGCCGATCTGCTGCCTTGGAACTGGATGCCAACCAGTGAGGCCGAGCAGGCCGCCTGACCAGTGGATCCGTCACCGAGCGCTTACAACCTGGTCAACCGGCGGCTGATAGGAACGAGCGAATGCTTTCGACGATGCCCGCGTGGTTGAATGGCTTGTCGTGGAACACACCACGGGCCGGGATGCTCGACAGATCCGGCTTCACCGCACCCGTCAGGATCAGTTCGATTGGCGGCCAGCGGTCTCGGATCAGGGCGGCCAGCTTCAGCCCCATCACCGATCCGCGCACATCCAAGTCCGCCATCACCACGCGGATGTCCGTGCGTTCGTCAAGGATACGGATCGCCTTGGCGGTCGTCGTCGCCTCGACAACATCGCAGCCGGCATCCTCGATCAGGTCCGACAGGGTCATCATCAGGATCGGATCGTCTTCAATCAGAAGTACGATCGGTCGGCGCTCGTCGCGCTGCGTCGTCATGGGCTCCCCTCGAGAGAACCCGTCACCGCCCGGATCACGACGCTACTACCTCTGAGCTGGGCGCCCGAAATTCAGCGTCGAAGCCCAACGAGCTATAACTCAGCCGAGTGTCACGGGTTCCCACCAGTCCGAGCTGTATCAACCGCGTTCCGAAACCACGACGCGTTGGCGCCTGCGCTGGCGGACCACCGCGCTCCCGCCAGGTCAGCACGGCCGTTCGATCGTCGTCATCCTCGACCCGCCAGGCAACACTGATCGTCCCCGCTTCTGTCGAGAGCGCGCCGTACTTTACGGCGTTCGTGGTCAACTCGTGCAGCAGCATCGAGAGCGACAGTGTCGCCTGAGGGGCCAGCGACAGATTGGGGCCATCGATCCGGAAGCGCTCCAGGGGCGCTTGCACCGCCAGCACACGGTCGACGACGGCGCGCATCGGCGCGGATGTCCAGCTGTCCTGCAAGAGCACATCGTGCGCCTGCGACAGGGCTACCAGCCGCTGCGTGAAAGCCTGGACTGGGGCTTGGTCCGGTACGCTGCGTAGCGTCTGGCTGGCGATACCCTGCACCATCGACAGGGTGTTCTTGAGCCGGTGCGACAGCTCGCCGTTCAGCAGCACTTGCTGCGCCTCCGCCTGCACGCGCGCCACAGCGACCTGGATCCGATCAGCCACGGCCCGCACAAAGGCCAATTCCTCGGCTGAAAGGGCGTGAGGTCGATCGGAGTGGATGAAGCCAATCCCGACGAGGCGCCCGCGCTCCATCACGGGCACGTTGATCAGCGTCCGCACACCGATCGCGAGCAGCATCGCCACGCTGTTCTGAGTGCGCGGATCGCGCTCTACATCCCCGATCAGGACGGCTGCGCCGCGCCGCAGGTCCTCGATGTATGAGCCGTAGTCGCGGAAGTCGTGCAGACCTGCGACTGAGGCAATCCCCGGTGCGCACCAATCGGATGGGATCTCTACCGTCTCGCGTGCGACATCGACCAAGCCATAACCGGCACGTGTTGCACCGAGCACCCGCGCGATGATCCCGGCCGCTGCGTGTACGATGGTGGGCACCGTGCCAAGGTCGCGCAACTGGTCGCCCATCTCGACCAATGCTGCCTGCCGCGCCTCGGCGGTTCGACGGGCGGTCACGTCGCTCGCCGCCCCGAACCACTCCGCGATCTCGCCGTGCTCCTCGAAGAGAGGAACGGCGCGCGAGAGCATCCAGCCGAAGCTTCCGTCGGCTCGCCGCATCCGATGCTCAAGCTCGAACGTGCCCTTGCGCCGGATCGCATCATCGATCGCTGCCATCACCTCCGGGCGGTCGGGGGGATCGATGTACAGGTCGAGCCAGTGCACGCTTGGCACGACCGTGTCGGCGAGGAAGCCACGTCCGTCGAGCTGGCGCATCTCCTGCCAGTCGGGGCTCATCCGGTAGACGGACTGTGCGCCCGCAGTCACGAGCGCCCTCAATCGGTTCTCGCTCGCGGTCAGCGCGGCCTGGGCAGTGCGTCGCTCCTCGATATCGAGCAGGACGCCAGGGAAGCTCAGGGGTGTACCATCCTCCGCCCTGTCGACCCGACCGTTGGCCTCGATCCAGTAGTAGCGCCCGTCCGTGCGGCGCACCCGGTACTGATGGGCGTAGGCACCGCCACGCAAAATAGCGGTGGTGATGGAGGTCGATAACCCGCGCTTGTCGTCGGGATGCACGGTGGCGACGATCTGAGCGAGCGGGATGCCTTTACGTCCGAGGGCTGGGTCAAGGCCGAAGGCCTGGGCGAAGGCTTCGTCGATGGTGAAGCGGTCCGAGGGAATGTCCCAATTCCAGGTGCCGATGATCGCCCCGGCCGCCAGCGCCAGCTGGACGCGCTGGACGTTCTCCCGAGCCAGTGCCTCGCTGGCGTGTAGGGCGTCCTGCACCTTGCGGCGCTCGGTGACGTCCCGGACGGTCCCGAACATGCCGACGACGGTCCCATGCTCGTCGCGGGCGAAGCTCGCCCGACGTGCGATCCAACGCAACTCGCCGTCGTCCGCCCGGTGGATGCGGTACTCGACATCGAGCGCTGCGCTGCCATCCTCGCGGCTCGCGTCGCGGGAGCGCACGCTGGCGTCCTCGGGCAGCACCAGCGCCTCGAAGGTCGCGGCCGAGTAGAGGGGCGCAACCGCCACACCGTACAGGCGGCAGAACTCGGCCGAAACCTGCATCATGCTGGAAGCGACGATCAGCTCGAACGTGCCGACGCCACCGGCCTCTTGGGCGGAGCGCGAGCGTTGGTCGTTGATGCGGAGGGAGACGTTCTGCGCCTCGCTCACTGCGGCGCGCGCGAGCGCGGAGGCCTGCGCCTCCCTCTTCTCGACGGCCTCGGCCCTGTCGCGGGCCATCGATCGTCGCGCCTCGAGCAGGAGGACCACCTGGCGGCCCAAGGCGCGCAGGTCGTCGCCCTGTTGCGGGGTCAGCCCTTCGGGCCGTGAAACGGTATCGATGACACATAGCGAGCCGACGACTGCGCCGTCCGTCAGGCGCAGCGGCGCTCCGGCGTAGAAGCGGATATGGGGCTCTCCCGTGACGAGGGGGTTTGATGCCGTGCGCGGATCAGCGGCGAGGTCCGGGATGACGAGCAGGTCGGGCTCGGCGAGCGCGAACTTGCAGACCGAGCCCTCAAGGCCGGTTTCGCAGCGCGGGAAGCCGACATTGGCCTTGAACCACTGTCGATCGGCGGCGACGAGGCTGACGAGAGCGACGGGTGCCGCACAGAGGCGAGAAGCGAGGCGCGCAACGTCATCGAAGCTCTGCTCGGTCGGGGTGCCGAGCACCGCCAAGGCATCGAGAGCCGCGAGCCGGTCCGGATCCGCGATGGAATGGCCAAGGGGGTCGATTTGCGTCACGGCAGCTCACACGCACGGCGAGCCCTTCCCACCCGTCTGCATCTCGTTTGTAGCGGCGACGTTCCGCTTTGCCAGCCGGTTTCGGTTAGCGGTCGGTCCAGATGCATACATGTACCAGGTCGCGAGCCGCTCCTGGATGCTGCGGATCGGTGCGCTTACCATCCCCAGCGGTCATTCACGCGGTCATGATCGACCGTGCGTCCGAGCGGCGGCTCAAGCCGCCTTGCGCCCGAAGAACTCCGCCACCGCGATTCCACCCAGCACCAGGGCGAGCGCCGCCGCCTCGACGAGCCCGAAGGATTCGCCCACCAGCCCCACCGCCAGGAGCGCCCCGAAGACCGGGACGAGGTTGTTGAACAGGCCGGCGCGGTTGGGGCCCAGCGTCGCGACCCCGCGCATGTAGGCGAGCTGCGCCGCCAGCGACGGCCCGAGCGCCGTGAAGGCGATCAGCCCCCAGCCGGCGGCGCCGGGCCACAGGGTGCGGCCGCTCGCCCATTCGCCGAGAAGGAGCGGCAGCGAGGTCGCCCAGGCCGCCACCGCCATGGCGGCGAAGAAGGCGAGCGCCGGCACCGCCGGGCGCGCCGGCAGGGCGACGGTGTAGCCGGCATAGAACAGGCAGGCGAGTGCGGCCAGGAGGTCGCCGCGGTTGAGGTCGAGGGCGGCGAGCCGGGCGAGATCGCCGTGGCTCACCACGAGCACCACCCCGCCGAGCGTGATGGCGGCGCCGAGGAGCTGGCCGCCCCGCACCGGCACGCCCCGGACGAGGAAGTTGAGGACGAGCACCAGGACCGGGATCGTGCCCTCGATCAGCGCCAGGTTGACCGCGCTGGTCATGGCCCCCGCCTCGTAGGTCAGCGCGTTGAAGCCGGTATAGCCGAACCCGCCCATCAGGAGGATCATCGGCCAGTGCGCCCGCAGGGTCGTGCGGTGGCGGATCGTCTCGCGCCCGGCCAGGACCGCAATAGCGGTGAGCGCGATCGACCAGCGCAGGGCCACCAGCGCCTGGGGCGAGACGAGGCCGACCGCGACCTTGCTCGCCACCGCGTTGCCGGCCCAGAGCAGCGTCGCGAAGGTCAGGAGCGCGTAGGCGAGCGCCGCCGCGCGGCCCGGCGCCACGCCGGGGTCCCTACGCCGCCCTCACGCCAGCGCCATCAGGAATCGCTCGATCAGCTCCAGGGCCCGCTGGGTCATCGCCAGGTTGTAGCGGATGAAGACGTGGCAGCCGCCGGTATAGACCGACGTATAGCCGCCGTTGTTGGCCGAGGCCCAGCGCATCGACATGAACAGCGTGTCGTCTAGGAGCGGATCGCGGGTGCCGACCGAGAACAGCGCCGGCGGCAGGCCGGCAAGGTCGGCGTAGAGCGGCGAGACGTCGGGGGAACGCCGGGCGACGCCACCGGGCACGAAGCCGTCGGCGAAGCGGCGCACGTCGGTCGAGTTGAGGACGAGGCGCTCGTCGCCCCAGTTGCGGGCGCTCGCGGTCACGCCGAGGTCGTAGAGGCCGGAGAACAGGTTGGCGCCCCGGAAGGCTTTCGGCAGCCGGTGACGGTCGCGCAGGCGCAGGAGCGTCATCACGCTCAGGTGCGCGCCGACCGATTCGCCGCCGATGGTCAGGGCCTCGACCCCGAACAGCGAGCGGCCCTCGCGGTAGAGCCAGAGCGCCGCCGCTTCGCAATCGTCGATCGGCGCCGGATAGGGGTGCTCGGGGGCGAGGCGATACTCGACGGAGACGCAGACGAAGCCGCACCGCTCGGCGATGCGCTCGAGCCAGGGATCCTGCTCGTCGGCCCCGCCCCAGACCCAGCCGCCGGAATGGATGTGCAGGTAGGCGCCCCGGGCCTTGCGCTGCGGCCGGATCACCCGGAGGGCCAGCGGTCCGCCGGGGCCGGCAATCGTGATCGTCTCGGCGCGGGCGCTGCGCGGCATCGCCGGGTAGGCGATGCTGCCGCGGCGGCGGCGCTCGCGCACCTCGGCCACCGGCATCGACCACGGGTCGGGCGCCTGGGCCTGCGCGGCGATGATCTCCCGGTTCAGCCGCTCGGCGTCGGGATCCGTTTTCGCCGGGTCGAAGAGCGCGTGGTCGATCATGCTCGGGGTATCAATCTCGCGGCGCCGCGCCGGGGCGGGGCGTCTCGGGGTTGCGGGGGGCCCTCGTCCGGCCCGGCGTATTCGGATGCGTCCCGTTCAGGCTCGTGCTGTCACACCGGGCATCTGAGCTTGGGCATCTCGGCATGAGCCTCGTGAGAGGGGCATCTTGGGATAATCCGCGAAGGTTGCCATCTCAGGTGCGGATTGCCAAACGGTGCAATGCGCCAGGCCGCGCCGGGTTTCGTCCAATCTGTGACAATCCCGCCACGGTCGGGGCGCATCGCCGCTTTACAGGTCCGGACAGGTACAACGGCGAGGGGTCGCGAGGACACATGAGCGAGCAGAGATTCCAGCGGCCCTTCGGCGGCCAGGGTCCCCGTGGTCAAGGCCCCCTCGGCCAGGATCCCTACGGTCAGGGGCCTGCCGGCTTCGATCCGGGTCCCGGGGCCTACCGCGATCGTCGCTCCTCGGGCCTGCACCGCTTCCTGGGCGGCTCGCCCGGCGCGGTCCTGCTGCGGCTGGTCTTCCTGTCGGTCCTCGTCGGCGCCGGCATGGCGATGCTCGGGGTCACGCCCGGCCTGCTGTTCGCCCAGGCCTACGACACCGTGCGCTCGCTGCTCGAACTGGGCTTCGACACCTTCCACGATGCCGGCCGCTGGTTCGTCGCCGGCGCGGTGGTGGTGGTGCCGCTCTGGCTCCTGTCGCGCGTCTTCGCCCGCAGCCGCTGAAGGCTCCTGCGGGTCAGGATCGGCAAGAGAGTATCGGAACACGATCGATGAACCCTGCCGCCGCGGGCCCGGGCATTGCGGGCCCGGAGGTCACGCATCGCCGCATGCTGGCGCTCGCCGTGCCGATCACGCTCGCCAACGTCACGACGCCGCTCCTCGGCCTCGTCGGGACGGCGGCGGTCGGGCGGCTCGGCGACGCGGCGCTCCTCGGGGCGCTGGCGCTCGGCGCGGTGGCGTTCGACTACCTGTTCTGGACCTTCGGCGCCCTGCGCATGGCCACCGCGGGCCTCACCGCGCAGGCGACCGGGGCCGGCAACGCCGCCGAGATCGACCGGACGCTCGCCCGGGCGCTCGCCGCGGCGCTGGCGGTCGGCCTCGTCATGGTGGCGCTGCAGGGCCCCCTCGCCGCGGCGGCCGTGCGGCTGTTCGGCGCCAGCCCGGCGGTGACCGGCGCCCTCTCGGCCTATTTCGCCGTGCGGATCTGGTGCGCGCCGTTCACGCTCGCGAACTACGCGATCCTCGGTTCGACCCTCGGGCGCGGCCGCACCGATCTCGGGCTCGGGCTCCAGGTCGCCATCAACGCCGTCAACGTCGTGCTCACCCTGCTGTTCGTGCTCCGGGCGGATTACGGCGTCGCCGGGGCGGCGCTCGCCACGGTGCTGGCCGAGATCGCCGGCACCGTGCTGGGGCTCGCGGTGCTCCAGCGCCTCGGCTCCCGGCCCTGGCGGGTCCCCGTCGCCGAGATCGTCGAGCGGGCCGGCCTCACCCGGATGCTGGCGGTCAACGGCGACGTGATGGTGCGCACCCTGGCGCTGATCACCGCGCTCGCGCTCTTCTCCGCCCTCGGGGCGCGGTCCGGGGACGCGACGCTCGCCGCCAACGCGGTGCTGCAGAACCTCTTCCTCGTCGGCAGCTTCTT
The DNA here is from genome assembly GCF_016613415.1 of Methylobacterium ajmalii. Lineage (GTDB taxonomy): Bacteria > Pseudomonadota > Alphaproteobacteria > Rhizobiales > Beijerinckiaceae > Methylobacterium > Methylobacterium ajmalii. The sequence goes on from NZ_JACWCT010000150.1 coordinate 7,105, forward strand.
CCTCGACGGGTTCGCGACCGCCGCCGAGGTCCTGTGCGGCCAGGCGCTCGGCGCCCGCGACGAGGGCCGGTTCCGGGCCGCGGTGCGGCTGTCGCTCGGCTGGTGCCTCGGCTTCGCGCTCGCGGTCTCGGGCCTGTTCCTCGCCGTCGGCGAATCGTTCATCGACGCGATCACCACCGCGCCGGAGGTGCGGGCCGTCGCCCGCGACTACCTCGTCTACGCCGCCCTCACGCCGGTCGCGGCGGCGGCCGCCTTCGCGTTCGACGGGGTCTATGTCGGGGCGACCTGGACCCGGCCGATGCGCAACCTGATGCTCGCCGCGCTCTCCGTCGACGTCGCGGTGCTGGCGCTGACGCGGGGGGCCGGCAATACCGGGCTGTGGCTCGCCATGCTGGCCTTCCTGGCCGCCCGCGGCCTCGGCCAGGCGCTGCTCTACCCGCGGCTCGTCGCCGGCGCCTTCCCGCAGGCCCCGGCCGGGCGGGCGGCCGAGGCGGCCCGGTGAGCGCCGCGGGGCCGATCGCCGGCGGCTGCCGCTGCGGCGCGGTCCGCTACGCGGCGGACGGCGAGCCGTGGAACCGAACCGTCTGCCACTGCACCGATTGCCGCGCCGCCACCGGCGCGCCGATGGTCGGCTGGCTCACCGTGAGGCGCGACGCCTGCCGCTTCACCGCCGGCCCTCCCGCCTGGTCACGCTCGAGCCCGCGGGCCGAGCGCGCCTTCTGCCCGTCCTGCGGCACGCCGCTGGCCTACCGGGCCGACGCCCTGCCGGACGAGATCGACCTGACCCTGGCGAGCCTCGACGACCCGGAGCGGTATCCCCCGCGCGACCACGTCTGGGTCTCCCGGCGGCTGTCCTGGGTCGCCCTGCCGGAGGGGCTCCCGGCCTATCCGGCGGCGCGGGACGACGCCTGACCCCCACCCTTTCGCCCGAACCCGCCGCCTCACGAGACGAACCCCGCGAGATGAACCCCGCATGACGACGGCGGCCCCGCCCGCGCAGCCCGAGCCCCCGTTCCTGCCGCCCCGGGCGGTGGACGACCGGGCGGCGTGCACGTTCAACCACACCATCGACCTGCCCGGCCACGGCACCGTGCCGGGGACCTGGGACCTGCGGGCGGGGCTCGACGCCTATTTCGGCGGCGTCGCGGTGGCGGGCAAGCGCGTGCTCGATTTCGGCGCCACCAGCGGCTTTCTCGGCTTCGCCATGGAGGCGCGGGGCGCCGAGGTGGTGGCCTACGACTTTTCCGGAGAGGCCTGCTGGGAGATGGTGCCCTACCCGGATTTCGAGCGCGCCGTGATCGCGCCGGAGATCCGCAACCACCTGCGCCGGTTCGAGAACGCCTACTGGTACGCCCACGCCGCCCTCGGCTCCCGGGCGCGGCGGGCCGGCGGCTCGCTCTACGAGGTGCCGGCGGAGGTCGGCCCGGTCGACGTCGCGGTGCTGGGCAACGCGCTCACCCGCCTGCGCGACCCGTTCCGGGCGCTGCATAGCGTCCTGCGGCTCACCCGCGAGACCGTGGTGGTGACCGAGATGCTGCCGAAATCCCTGCATCTCCTGCGCTTCCTGCCGCGCCGCCTCGGCCTGCCGGTCTTCCTGCTGCCGCGCAGCGACCAGCGGATCCGCTTCGATGCCTGGTGGACCATCGCGCCGACGACGATGCAGGAGTTGCTGGCGATCCTCGGCTTCGGCGAATCGACGGTGACGTATCACCGCCAGTCGCTGCTCGGGCATAAGCGCCTCTGCTACACCGTCGTGGCCCGGCGCACCGAGCCGACGAACCCGGAGCTGTGAAGCGGGCTCCGGAAAGGTTGCATCCGGACCCCCCTTGGCCCGTCAGGCCGACTTCGCCAGCTCTGCCGCGTCGCGGCCGACGACGCCGGCGAGGCTCCGCAGCCCCTCCCGCTCCATCCGCTCGACCAGCCCGGCCTTGATGTCGCGCACGAGGCCCGGGCCGGCATAGACGAGCGCGGAATAGAGCTGGACCAGGCTCGCCCCGGCCCGGATCTTGGTCCAGGCGGCCTCCGCCGAATCGACCCCGCCGACGCCGATCAGCGGCAGAGCGGTGCCGACCCGCAGGTAGGCCTCGGCGAGGAGCCGGGTCGCGGGCGAGAACAGCGGCCGGCCGGACAGGCCGCCGGTCTCCGCCTTCGCGGCCCCCCGCAGGCTCGCGGGCCGCGCCACGGTGGTGTTCGAGACCACGAGGGCGTCGACGCCGCGGCGCCGGGCGGTGGCGGTCATCGCGTCGAGGCCGTCGAGGCCGATATCCGGGGCGATCTTGAGCAGCACGGCGGTGCCCGGTCCCGTCTCGTCGCGGGCCGCGACCACCCGGGCGAGCAGGTCGTCGAGGAAGGCCTCGCCCTGGAGGTCGCGCAGGCCCGGGGTGTTGGGCGAGGAGACGTTGACGGTGATGAAGTCGACGAGGCCGGCCAGAGCGCGGGTGCAGGCGACGTAGTCGGCCAGCCGGTCCGTCGCCTCCTTGTTCGCTCCGATATTCACTCCGACGAGGCCCGGCCGGCCGCGCCTGGCCTCGAGGCGGGCGCGCACCACCGCCAGCCCCTCGCTGTTGAGGCCGAACCGGTTGATCACCGCCCCGTCCTCCGGCAGCCGGAACACCCGCGGCCGCGGGTTGCCGGGCTGCGGGCGGGGCACCACCCCGCCGACCTCGACGAAGCCGAAGCCGAGCCCGAGGAGCGCGTCGGGCGCCTGGGCGCCCTTGTCGAACCCGGCCGCGAGGCCGACCGGGTTGGGGAAAGCCCGCGACATAACCGTTACGCAGAGTCGCGGGTCGTCGGCCGGCGGATCACGCAGGGGAAGGCGCGCGAGGCTCCCCAGGGTCAGCGTGTGGGCGGTCTCGGGGTCGAGGGCGTGCAGGAGCGGACGGACGAGCGGGAAGACGGCGTCAAGCACGGTCAACCTCCGATGGAATCTGGGAAAACATGGCCGCCGTCGGGTCCGGCCGGCAGCGGCGCGACCCAGGCGACGGCGGAGGTGGGCAGCGGGCCGTAGAGGTGCGGGAAGAGCGCGCCGCCGCGGGACGGCTCGAAGCGCAGGGCCTCGCCCAGCGCCTCGGACTCGACCGCGACGAGGAGAAGATTGTCCTGTCCCGAGAAATGCTTGGCGGCGGTCTCTCGCGCCTGCGCGGCAGTCGAGAAATGGATGTAGCCGTCCGCCAGATCGACCGGCGCGCCGTCGAACCGGCCGGCGGCCTCGGCCTCCCGCCACAGGGCGGCGGGGCAGATCTTGTAGATGAGGGACATGGGCGCCGCGGGCTTCCTGAAGGGTGGGCGGGCGAGCGATAGCGGCCGCGGGACGGCGCGGCAACGCCGTTGCCTTTCCGCGAAGGTCCGGTAGTTTACATTTGATAGTCCGGTGGCGACCACCGAGGGCGTCAGACCAGGTTTCCAATGCTGTCCCACGAGCGAATCTGGTCCGCGATCGATCACCTGGCCCAACGCAACAATCTCACGGCCTCCGGCCTCGCTCGGCGCGCCGGCCTCGACGCGACGAGCTTCAACCGCTCGAAGCGGATCAGCCCCGACGGGCGCAAGCGCTGGCCCTCGACGGAATCCGTCTCGAAGGTCCTGGCCGCCACCGGGGCGAGCCTCGACGAGTTCCTGCGCCTGATCGAGCCGCGCGGCCCCGCGCCCGCCCCGTCGGCGTCCCGCCCGGGTGCGATCCAGCCCTGCGAGGCCCGCGTCACCGTGCCGGTGATCGACTGCGGGAGCGCGGCCGGGCATCTCGGCGCCAACGGCCTGCCGGGCCGGGGCAGCGTCCTGCAGGAGATGGCGCTGCCGGGCCTCGACGAGGACGGCTGCTTTGCCATCGAGGTCCGGGGCGGCGCCCTGACGCCGCTCTACCGCGAGGGCGACGTGCTCGTGCTCTCCCCGACGGCGGCGATGCGCGAGGGCGACCGGGTGGTGACGTGCCTGGACGGGGGCGGCATCCTGGCCGCCGAGCTCCGGCGCCGCACCGCCCGGGCCGCCGAGCTGAGCGGGCCCCTCCCCGGCGCGCCCGACCGGGTGATCCCGGCCGCCGAGATCGCCTGGATGGCGCGGGTGATGTGGGTGCGGCACTGACCGGACGCGGGCGTCCGGGCTATTCCGCCGCCTGACGGCCGCGCCACTGGGTCAGCAGGGCGCGCAGGGAAGCGGGCTTGAGCGGCTTGTTCAGCACCTGGACGCGCTGCGCGGCCGCCGCGTCGCGCACGTCGGGCGAGCGGTCGGCGGTGAGCAGCACCGCCGGGATGTCGGCGGCGAGCGCGGCCCGCAGGGACACGATCAGGTCGAGGCCGGTGCCGTGGTCGAGGTGGTAGTCGGCCACGATCACGTCCGGGCGCAGCGCTCCGCCGAGCACCAGGGCGAGGGCCTCGCTGAGCGAGCCGGCGGTGTGGAGCGCGCAGCCCCAGCTGCCGACCAGCACCCGCATCCCGTCGACGATCGCCGGCTCGTTGTCGACCGCGAGCACCGTGAGGCCGGCGAGCGGCACGGTGGCGGGGCGCGGCGCCTCGCCCTGCGCCTCGAGGGCCGGCCGCACCGGCGCGCCCGGCACCGCGACCGAGAAGGCCGAGCCGCGGCCGGGCTGCGACTTGAGCCCGACCGGATGGTCGAGCAGCCGCGCGGTCCGCTCGACGATCGAGAGGCCGAGGCCGAGGCCGCGGGCGACCCGGGCGCCCTGGTCGAGGCGCTGGAACTCGCGAAAGACCAGCTGCTGCTGGGCGGCCGGGATGCCGAGCCCGGTGTCGCACACCATCAGCACCACCCGGTCGCCGCGCCGCCGCGCGCCGACGAGCACGCGCCCTTCCGGCGTGTACTTGATGGCGTTCGAGACCAGGTTGTGGAGCAGGCGCCGCAGCAGCTGCCGGTCCGAGCGCACGGCGAGCGACGAGGGCAGGACGGTGAGGTCCAGGCCCTTCTCCTGCGCCATCGGGCCGAACTCGCGCTGGACCTGGCGGAAGAGGTCGGAGACCCGCACGATCGAGAGCTGGGGCTTGAGCGAGCCGGTATCGAGGCGCGAGATCTCGAGGAGCGCGGTCAGGATCTCCTCGACGGCGTCGAGGGAGGCGTCGACGTTCTCGGCGAGCGTCGGGTCGGTGCCGCGATCGCGCTCGACGAGCGCGCTGGCGTAGAGGCGCGCGGCGTTGAGGGGCTGGAGGATGTCGTGGCTGGCCGCCGCCAGGAAGCGGGTCTTCGAGGCGTTGGCGTCCTCGGCCTCGGCCTTGGCCCGGGTGAGTGCCGCGTTGAGGCGCGTCAGCTCCTCGGTGCGCTCGCGCACCCGGCTCTCCAGCTCCTCGTTGAGGCGGGTGCGGGCCTCCTCGGCGGCGACCGAATCGGTGACGTCGGTATAGGTCGCCACCACGCCGCCGTTCGGCAGCAGGTTGGCGCGGATCTCGATCACCCGGCCGCTCGGATGCAGCCGCAGGCGCTGCGGCCCGGATTCGAGCCGGAAGGCGGCGATGCGCTCGGCCACCAGGGTGTCGGCGTCGCGCACCCCGTAGGCGCCGCGGCCGGCATTGTAGCGCACGATCGCCTCGAGCCCGATGCCGGTGCGGATCATCCCGGCCGGCAGGTCGTAGAGGTCGGCGAAGGCGCGATTCCAGACGATCAGCTTCATGTCGCGGTCGAAGACCGTGATGCCCTGCTTGGCGTGATCGAGGCCGTGCTGGAGGATGTCGCGGCTGTACTGGAACGCCGCCGAGGCGTCGTCGAGGAGCTTCAGGGCCGCCCGCGGCGACACGTTGCGCCGGCGCAGCACCAGCGACAGGGCGAGGCGGGCCGAGGAGGCGCCGATCGCCGAGGCGAGCAGGTGCTCGGCGTGGCGCAGCTCGGGCAGGCCCGCCACCGCGTCGTCCGGCATCGGGCTGCGGCCTTGCGCCTGCGCGAAGTCCCGGAAGGCGCGCGACGCCCGCTCCTCGCCGAGGAAGCGGGCGACCGTGGCGCGCAGCTCGCCCAGGGTGACGGCGCTGCGAAACAGCCGGAAGCTCGGCGCGACGGGACCGGCCTCGTCGAAGCCCGAGACTTGCCCCGAAACCTGACCGAAGGCCTCGGCCTGCAGCCGCTCGATCGCGCTCGGCGGGCGCAGGAGCGAGAACGCCACGTAGGCGAGCGTGTTGAGGCCGAGGCTCCACAGCGTGCCGTGGACGAGGCGCGGCACGTCCTCGATGCCCATCAGGGCGGTCGGGCTCAGGGCATCGATGCCGAACGGGCCGTCGGCGATGAGCGAGGCCGCCCAGCCCTCCCCGGTGACGAGGCTCGGCAGCAGCAGGGTGTAGAGCCAGACCGCGAACCCGACGATCAGGCCCGCGGCGGCACCGGTGCCGGTGCCGCGGCCCCAGTAGAGCGCGCCGATGAAGGCCGGGCCGATCTGCGCCACGGCGGCGAAGGACAGGAGCCCGATCGAGGCGAGGGCGACCTCGCCGGCGACCCGCGAATAGGCGTAGGCCACCAGCACCACCGCGACGATCGCGATCCGGCGCACCACCAGCACGTAGCCGCCGAGATCCGAGGCGCCGGGCTCCGGCGACGGCGAGGCGCCGGCCACGAGGTTGCGGCGGCGCAGCGTCACCGGGATGACGAGGTGGTTGGAGATCATGATCGCCACCGCGACCGACTCGACGATCACCATCGCGGTCGCCGCCGAGAGCCCGCCGATGAAGGCGACGAGCGCGATGCCGTCGGCCCGCTCGTGCAGGGGGAGCGCCAGCACGGTCATGTCGCGCTGGATCGTGCCCTCAGGGAAGAGCGCGAGGCCGGCGAGCGCGAGCGGCACCACGAACAGGTTGATGAGCACGAGGTAGAGCGGGAAGGTCCAGGCGGCGCGCCCGACATCCGCGACCGACCGGTTCTCCACCACCGCCATGTGGAACTGGCGCGGCAGCAGCAGCACGGCGGCAGCCGAGAGCAGGACCTGGACGACCAGCGTCGCGGGCCCCGAGGTCTGCCCGACCAGCGTGCGGAGGGAGACGTCGGAGACGGGCGGGGCCGGCACGTCGCGCAGCATCCAGCCGACCACGAAGCCGCCGACGGTGATGAAGGCCACCAGCTTGACGAGGGATTCGAGCGCGACCGCCAGGGTCAGCCCGTCCTGGTGCTCGGTGGCGTCGGCATGGCGGGTGCCGAAAGCGACCGCGAAGCCCGCCAGGACCAGGGCGACGAACAGCCCGAGATCGCCCAGCATGCCGGCCGACACCCCCACCCCGTCGGTGGTGCGCAGGAAGACCTGAAGCGAGGCCGCCACCGCCCGCAGCTGCAGGGCGATGTAGGGCACGGCCCCCACCACGGCGATCAGGCAGACCAGGGCGGCGATGCGCTCGCTCTTGCCGTAGCGGGCGGCGATGAAGTCGGCGATCGAGGTCGAGTTCTGGGCCTTGGCGATCCGCACCACCCGGGCGACCAGCCGGTAGCCCAGCCCGATCACCAGGACCGGGCCGACATAGATGGTGAGGAAGTCGAGGCCGGTATGGCTGGCGAGCCCGACCGAGCCGAAGAAGGTCCAGGAGGTGCAGTAGACCGCGAGCGACAAGGCGTAGATCGTCGGCCGCACCCGCGCGTCGCGCATCAGGGTCCGCCCGGCCACGTCGCCCCAGTGGGCGACCGCGAACAGGGCGCAGATATAGACGAGGGCCGCCAGCACCACCGTCCAGCCCGCGATCATCGGCTCATCCATCCCCCGATCCGGGCGGGGGCCCGGATGCGCTCGTGTCCGGGGGCCTTTAGAGCATGCCGGGGCCGGACGCACGACCCCGGCGGGACGCTCAGCCGTGGCAGGTGCAGCCGGCGTGGTCGCAACCGGCGTGATGGGGATGGCCCTCGGCGCATTCCTCGCAGCAGAAGGCCTTGCCGTCGCGGGAGACGGCCTTCGCCACCGGGACCGTGCAGACGCAGTCCTCGCAGGCGCACTTCACGGTCTCGACGTTGGTGCTGGTCATGGGTCGGGGTTCCTCGCGGTGGGACCGATCGTGGTCGTTGCTGTGATCGTGATCGTGATCGTGCGGCTCGGTGAGGTGGGCCACCATGTTGCGCAGCACGTCGCGCACGTGATCGTCGTCGATCGCGTAGGCGACGTGCCGGCCGTGGCGGATCGCCCGCAGGATGCGGGCCGTCCGCAGCAGGCGCAGGTGGTGCGAGGTCAGCGACTGCGACAGGCCGAGGGCCTCGCCGATCTCGCCGACCGTGCGCTCCGTCTCGAGGCAGGCCAGCACGATGCGCAGGCGGTTCGGCTCGCCGAGGAGCCGAAAGACCTCCGCCACGTCACCGACCTGCTCGGGCGACAGGACCTGCACGCGCCCTCTCATCGACACATGAACACGTGCTCATGTGTCGATGCCGCTGGGGCAGATGTCAAGCGGCGAGTTCGGCATCGGTGCGGGCTGCAAACGCGAACAACCCCGCGCTGCCGTCGGGCAGCGCGGGGTTGTTGTTGGGAGGCCGGGATGGGAGAGGCGGCGCCTCAGGCGACGGCGCGCGCCCGCATCAGCTCGCCGCCGTTGCCGACGACGCGGGTGTAGAGCGAGGAATAGCCGTCGGCGGCCTGGTCCCAGCCGAATTCGCGCGCCATGGCGTTGCGCCGCATCGCGCCGAGGCGGCGCTTCGAGGCGAAGACGTCGAAGGCGCGGCGGATGGCGCTACTCAGGCCCTTGAGCGAGGACTCACCGAACAGGAAGCCGGTGACGCCGTCCTCGACGGTATCGGCCAGTCCCCCGGTGCGGTGGACGATCGGCAGGGAGCCGTAGCGCTGGGCGTACATCTGGGCGAGGCCGCAGGGCTCGAAGCGCGACGGCATCAGCAGGAAGTCGCTGCCGGCGAACATCCGGTGCGCGTCGGTCTCCTCGAAGCCGACCCGGACGCCGACCGAGCCGGGATGGCGCCGGGCGAGGTCGAGGAAGGCGGCCTCGAAGCGCGGCTCGCCCTGGCCGGTGACGACGAGCTGGCCGCCCTCAGCGACGATCGACTCGGCCGCCGCCAGCGTCAGGTCCACGCCCTTCTGGTGGACGAGGCGCGAAACGATGGCGAAGAGCGGCCCGCGCGAGACGCCGAGGCCAAAGCGGGTGCGCACCGCGTCGGCATTGGCGCGCTTGCCCTTCCAGTCGTCGGGCTCGAACCGGGTGGCGAGGTGAGGATCGGTGCGCGGGTCCCAGGATTCGTCGATGCCGTTGAGGATGCCGGCGAGCCGCCCCTGATGGGCGCGGGTGCGCAGGAGACCGTCGAGGCCGCAGCCGAATTCCGGTGTGGTGATCTCGTGGGCGTAGGTCTCGCTCACGGTGGTGACGTGGGAGGCGTAGTACAGGCCGGCCTTGAGGAACGACAGCTTGCCGTAGAACTCGACCCCGTCGATGTGGAAGGCGCTCTCCGGCACGCCGAGGCGGCCGAGGGTCTCCCACGGAAAAAGGCCCTGGTAGGCGAGGTTGTGGATGGTGAGCACGCTCGGCGTGCGCAGGCCGCGCCAGGCCAGGTAGGCGGGCGCCAGCGCCGTCTGCCAGTCGTTGAGGTGCAGGAGGTCGGCGCGCCACTCTGGATCGATCCCCTGCGCGAGCTCGGCGGCCGCGAGGCTGAGGCGGCCGAAGCGCAGGTCGTTGTCGGGGAAGTCGGCGCCCTGGTCGCCGTAGGGCGAGCCGTCGCGCTCGTAAAGCGAGGAATTGAGGATGACGTAGACCGGCAGGCCGTCGCCGGTCTCGATCAGGCCGAGGTCGCAGGGCGGCATCTCGGCGTCGCCGGGAAGGTGGGCGACAACCGCGATCTCGGGATGGCGCTCCACGACCTGGCGGTAGCCCGGGATCAGGATGCGCACGTCGTAGTGCTGGCGCAAGGCCCGCGGCAGCGAGGCCGCGACCTCGCCGAGGCCGCCGGTCTTCACGAAATCCGCCATCTCCGGCGTGGCGTAGAGGATTCGCGGCTTGAGCGAGCCGCGCAGCCCCTCGACGGCTTCCCGCGGGGAGCCACCAGACGACACGGCCGGCGACTGCCAGGCCAACCGCGCCGACGCCGGAAATGTCATGAAAGAGCCCTCACGCCGCGAGCCGGACGGATTGCGAGCGGACGAAACCGCGACGTACTGCCACGACAACGCACGACTCCCGCTTTGGTTCCTGTGCACTGCACAATATCATGCGATTTCGGCGCGGCAATATTTTTCTCGTAAAAGACAAGAAAAATTCCGATTTCGCGCCCCACGCAGAAAGCTGTACCGCGTGAGGTCGGAGCTTAGGCGCGTAAACCGCGGGTCAGCCCTGGGCCGCAGCCGCGCGCCGGATCAGCACGAGCGCCTCGTCTCCCGCAAGTGCGAAATGGCCGTCGAGCGGCCGCTCGCCGCGCCGGCCGCCAGCGCTCGACAGGAGAACCTCCCAGCCCTCCCGGGCGCCCTCGGGCTGCGCGACGGCGATATCCGCATCGACCTTGCAATCCCCGTGCCCGAAATTGAGGGCGACCCGGATCGTCTCGTCGGCGTGCCGGCGCTCGTAGACCAGGACGTCGCCGTCGACCGAGACCGGGCGGTAATCGCCGACGCTCAGCGCCGCATGCTCGCGGCGGAGCGCGATCAGGCGGCGATGCAGGGTCAGGATCGAGCCGGGCTCGTCGCGCAGCACCTCGACGTTGCAGGTCTGGGCCTGGGGGTCGAGGGGCAGCCACGGCTCGACGGTGGAGAAGCCCGCCTGCGGCCCGGGCTGCCACTGCATCGGCGTGCGCTCCGGGTCGCGGCCACGGCCGGGCTCGTTGTGCTCCCAGGGATCGCGCACGCGCTCGGGCGGGATCGGCACGCGGCCGAGCCCGATCTCGTCGCCGTAATAGAGCGTCGGCGTGCCCCGCAGGGTGAGCAGCAGCACCGCCGCCACCCGGGCCTGCGCGTCGCCGACCCGGGCGGCGATGCGGGGCTGGTCGTGGTTGCCCAGCACCCAGTTCGGCCAGCCGCCCTCGGGCAGGGCCGCCTCGTATTCCTCGATCAGCCGCGCCAGGGCGGGCGCGTGCCAGGGCGTCTGGATCAGCTGGAAGTTGAACGGCAGGTGCGCGCCCGACAAATCGACGCCGTAATACGCCACCAGCCGCTCCAGCGGCAGGTAGATCTCGCCGATCAGCACCCGGGCATCGTATTCCTCCAGCACCGCCCGCATCTCGGCGATGACCTGCATCACCTCGGGCTGGTCGGCGGAATGGAGCTGGACGAGGCTGTTGATCTCCGGCTCGCCGGCGACGTAGTCCGGGTTGACCGGATTGTCGCGAAGCCCCTCGTCCTTCATCAGGTGCCAGATCACGTCGACCCGGAATCCGTCGACGCCGCGATCGAGCCAGAAGCGCAGCACGTCCATCATCGCGGTGCGCACCTGCGGGTTGCGCCAGTTCAGGTCCGGTTGCTCGCGCAGGAAGGCGTGGTAGTAGTATTGGCCGGTCGCCGGATCGAGGGTCCAGGCCGGACCGCCGAAATTGCTGATCCAGTTGTTCGGCGGACCGCCATCGGGGCCGGGGTCGCGCCAGATGTACCAGTCGCGCTTGGGGTTGTCGCGCGAGGCGCGGGCCTCGCGGAACCAGGGGTGGTCCTGCGAGGTGTGGTTGGGCACGAAGTCCATGATCACCCGCAGGCGCCGGCGATGCGCCTCGGCCACCAGGGCGTCGAAATCGGCCAGCGTGCCGAACAGCGGGTCGATGTCGCAGTAATCCGAGACGTCGTAGCCGTAATCGGCCATCGGCGAGCGGTAGACCGGCGACAGCCACACCGCATCGACCCCGAGCCAGGCGAGGTAGTCGAGCCGGGCCGTCACGCCCTTGAGGTCGCCGACGCCGTCGCCGTTCGTGTCCTGGAACGAGCGCGGATAGACCTGGTAGACGATGCCGGCCTTCCACCACAGCTCGCCCGCCAGCAGGCGGGCGGGCTTCGCGTCCTCGGTCATGCGGGTCTCCTGAGCAGGTTTCGCGGGCGGGTTCGGGCGGAACGGGCCTGCCGGCGCCGCGACGGCGGGCGGGCCGGGATGCGGCCGGGACCGGGCCGGGGTTGAGGAGGCGGGCGAGCGCCGTTATACATCGCGTGCGATCATGATGCCCGCGATCGAATATTTTCGGCCGGCTTCCTTGCGGGAAGCCGCGTCCCCGCCTCCGGTTCCCCCATCGCCCGCGCGGGGGCGAGAGCGTGGCGATCCTGCATCACGGCTCGCCAAGATTCACGGCGTGCCAAGATCGCGGCGTGCCAAGACAGGGGCATGACGCCGACCCGCCGGAAAGAGCCGAAACGGCAGCCCCGAGGCCAGACCGGGGGCGCAACCCTGCCCCGCCGGCTAACTCTTCCCTAGGGGCATCGCCTAACCCTAAGGTCGGAGGTGCGGACGGTCTCCGAGGCGTTCACACTCGCTTCAGGCCGGTTCGCCAAAATCAAGTCGCGTTTCCGTGAGACGTGTCGGGACAGCAACACGCGAACAATCGTGTGGTCAAGCTTGATCCCGGCGTCTCGACATCGCCGTTCCACAGCCACACGATGCTGCCGTGGCCGAAGGTTTGCTGCAGAGCACGCGACGCGAGATCGCGCTGCAACAACTGAAGACCTACGGCAAGGAAGGGGGTTCCTCAGGTGCTCAACGATGCTGTTCTGACCGGTCGCCGCCGCGACGAGACCTCGCGGGATGCCGCCGAGGCGCCGCGCTCCTGGATGCCGCAGGCCGCGCCTGCGGTGCCCGCGGGCGACGACGTCACGGTGATGCGCACCGCGATCCTGGCCAAGCTCGCCTACGCCCTCGGCAAGACGCCCGCCACCGCCCGCGACCGCGACTGGTTCGTGGCGACCGCGCTGGCGCTGCGCGACCGGGCGGTCGCCGCCAGCGCCATCTCGGCCGGGATCGTTCCGCCCAAGCGCGTGCACTACCTCTCCCTCGAATTCCTGATCGGCCGCCTGCTGTCCGACGCGATGGGCAATCTCGGCGTCGCCGAGACCGTGCGTGCGGCGCTCGCCGGCCTCGACGTCGACCTCGAGGCGGTGGCGGGCGCAGAGCCCGACGCGGCGCTCGGCAATGGCGGCCTCGGCCGTCTCGCCGCCTGCTTCATGGAGAGCATGGCGAGCCTCGCGATTCCGGCCTACGGCTACGGCATCCGCTACGACCACGGCCTCTTCCGGCAGGTGATCGAGGACGGGGTCCAGCGCGAGGTGCCGGAGACCTGGCTCGCCGAGGGCAACCCCTGGGAGTTCGAGCGGGCGGAGGCCGCCTGCGAGGTCGGTTTCGGCGGCGACGTCGCCATGAGCGTCCAGCCCGACGGCACCCTGCGCCGCGTCTGGCGCCCGGCCGAGACCGTGCGCGCCGTGCCCTACGACACCCCGGTGATCGGCCGCGGAGCCAAGCACGTCAATGCGCTGCGCCTCTGGGCCGCCCGCGCTCCGGACGCGATCGACCTCGCCCGCTTCAACGCCGGCGACCATGTCGGCGCGGTGGCCGAGCGCGCCCGGGCCGAGGCGATCTCGCGGGTGCTCTATCCGAGCGACGGCACGCCGGCCGGCCAGGAGCTGCGCCTGCGCCAGGAGTTCTTCTTCACCTCGGCCTCGCTCCAGGACCTGGTGCGCCGCCACGTCGCCGAGCGCGGCGACCTGCGCTCGCTGCCCGACCACGCCGCGATCCAGCTCAACGACACCCACCCGGCCATCGCCGTGCCGGAGCTGATGCGCCTCCTCGTCGACGTGCACGGCCTGTCCTGGGAGGATGCCTGGCACGTCACCACCCAGACGCTCGGCTACACCAACCACACCCTGATGCCGGAGGCGCTGGAGACCTGGCCGGTGGAGCTGATGGAGCGGCTGCTGCCGCGCCACATGCAGATCATCTACCTGATCAACTGGATGCACCTCGAGGAGGTGTCGAAGCACGGCAGCTCGCCCGAGCACCTCGCCGAGGTCTCGCTGATCGACGAGAGCCACGGCAAGCGGGTCCGCATGGGCCACCTCGCCTTCCTGGGCGCGCGCCGCGTCAACGGCGTCTCGGCGCTCCACACCGAGCTGATGCGCCAGACGGTGTTCGCGCCGCTCCACGCCCTCGACACCGACAAGATCGTCAACAAGACCAACGGCATCACCTTCCGGCGCTGGCTCCACAACGCCAATCCGGGCCTGACCGCGCTCGCCGTCGAGGCGGTCGGCGCGAAGGTGCTCGACGATCCCCGCCACCTCGAAGGGCTCGCCGCCTTCGCCGACGATTCCGCCTTCCAGGCGCGCTACGCGGCGGTGCGCCGCGAGCGCAAGGAAGCGCTCGCCCGCGTGGTCGAGGAGCGCACCGGCATCGCCCTCGATCCCGACGCGCTGTTCGACGTCCAGATCAAGCGCATCCACGAGTACAAGCGCCAGCTCCTCAACATCCTGGAGACGGTCGCGCTCTACCAGGCGATCAAGGCCGAGCCGCACCGCGACTGGACGCCCCGGGTCAAGCTCTTCGCCGGCAAGGCGGCGCCGAGCTACCACCAGGCCAAGCTGATCATCCGGCTCGCCAGCGACGTCGCCAAGCGCGTCAACGCCGATCCGGACGTGGCCGGCCGCCTGACGGTCGCCTTCGTGCCGAACTACTCGGTGAGCCTCGCCGAATCGATCATCCCGGCCGCCGACCTGTCGGAGCAGATCTCGACCGCGGGCCTCGAGGCCTCGGGCACCGGCAACATGAAGCTCGCTCTCAACGGCGCGCTCACCATCGGCACGCTCGACGGCGCCAACATCGAGATCAAGGACCATGTCGGTCCCGACAACATCTTCATCTTCGGCCTCGATGCGGCAGGCGTCCAGCGGGTCCAGGCCCAGCCGGGCTACGCCTCGCGGGCCATCGCGGTCTCGGCCCGCCTGCGCGGCGCCCTCGACATGATCGCCGCGGGCGGGTTCTCGCCGGGCGAGCCGGGCCGTTTCCGCCCGCTCGTCGACGAACTGACTCACGGCGACCGCTTCCTGCTCACCGCCGATTTCGACGATTACTGGCGCGCCCAGCGCGAGGTCGATGCGGCCTGGCGCCGGCCCAAGACCTGGTGGAAGTCGGCGATCCTCAACACCGCGCGGACCGCGTGGTTCTCGTCCGACCGGACGATGCGGGAATACGCCGAGGAGATCTGGCGGGTGCGGGTGGGCTGACGCCCTCCGACCCTGGACGAAAAGAGAAGCCCCGCGGCGCGAGCCGCGGGGCTTCTCCTTTGGATATCTGTCACCGACCTTTTCGCTCTACCGTGTCATCCCGGGGCTCGTCGAAGACGAGAACCCGGGATCCATAACCACTGACGCTGCCGAACGAAGCGGTCAGCGTTCCGCATCATCCTGAAACGTCAGCGGTTATGGATCCCGGGTTCCGCTTCGCGGCCCCGGGATGACAATGGCGCGTGTCAAATCCGTCGAGGCAGGCTCACGCCGCCGGAATATACTGATACGTCCAGGTCTCGCTCAGCGTCTCGTCGCCGCGCCGCAGGAACAGCCGCAGCTCGACCGGCTCCGCGCCCGTCACAGCGAGGTCGAACTCGGCGCGCCAGTGGCCCGGCACGTCGTCCGGCACCGCCTCGGTGCGGGCGAGCGGGAAGGTGCCGCGCGACGCGGTGAGGACGGCCTCCGGCTTCACCCCGGCGGGCAGGCGGCCGAGCGGCTCGCCCAGGAACTCGACCACGAACTTGCGCACGCCCTTCGGCCGGTCGGTGCCGGCCTGGCCGCCATTGCCCTCGCGGGTCGCGACGACGCGGGCGAGGTTGCTCGGGTAGGGTTCGCCCGCGACCCAGTGCAGGCGGTAGGCGAGGTCGTGCGAGGAGCCGGCGCGGGCGGGTTCGGCCGGCACCCACATCGCCACCACGTTGTCGTGGATCTCGTCGTCGGTGGCGTTCTCGACCAGCTGGACGCTGCCCTTGCCCCAATCACCCAGGGGCTCGACCCAGAGCGAGGGCCGGCGGTCGTAGTAGACGCCGTCCTGGTAGTGGTCGAACAGGCGGTCGCGCTGCATCAGCCCGAAGCCGCGCGGACGCTCGTCCGAGAAGGCCGACACCATGGTGCGGGGCGGGTTGCGCAAGGGGCGCCAGATCCGCTCGCCGGTGCCGGTCCAGAGCGCCAGCCCGTCCGAATCGTGCACCTCCGGGCGCCAGTCCACGGCGGTGGGCTTGGCGGTCTCGGAGAACCAGTACATCGAGGTCAGCGGCGCCAGGCCGAAGCGGCCGACATCCTTGCGCAGGTGCAGGCTCGCCTCGATGTCCATCACCACCGACTTGGTGCGGCGCATCCTGAAGCGGTAGGCGCCGGCGGCCGAGGGGCCGTCGAGCAGCGCCATCACCGTGACGGTGTCGGAATCCGCCGCCGGGGTCTCGAACCAGACATGGGTGAAGTCCGGGAATTCCTCGGGGCGGTCCGGCATCACCGTGTCGAGGGCGAGCCCCCGGGCCGACAGGCCGTACTGGTAGAGTTCGCCGATCGCCCGGAAATACGAGGCGCCGAGGAAGGCGACCCAGTCGTTGCGGCGCCAGTCGAGCGGACCGCCGCGGCGCTCCTGGAAGCGAAAACCCGCAAAGCCCGGATTCGGCGGCAGGCGCCTCGCCGGGGAATCCGCCGGCATCTCGAAGGCGGCCGGATCGTAGACGATCTCGCGGGCCTGGCCCCCCTCGACGACGTGCATCCGCACCGGCTTCTGGAAGTAGCGGCCGAGGTGGAAGAACGTGACCGGGAAGGCGCTCGGGCCGTCCGCCCACAGGGCGTGGTCGGGCTTGAACTTCAGCTTGCCGTGGGCGTCGTAGTCGATCGCCTGCAGCACGTCGCGGTCGGGAATCGCGGGCGGCGCGTAGGGCTTGGCCGCCATCTCCCGCGCCCGGGCCTTCAGGGCCTCGAAGCCGAAGGGCTCCGGCGTGCCGAGGGGCAGCTCGGCGCTCATGACCTCGGGGCCGGAGGCGAGCAGGAGCGCGGCGCCGGCGAGCAGCGAACGACGGTCGATCATCGGGGGTCGCGCCTTAACGGATCGGCTCGATGCTGGTCGCCCGGCGCCAGAGCTGGACCATGATGTAGAGGGCGCAGAGGCTGAACAGCACCATCAGGATGTGGCCGACGGTGTCGCCGAGCTCGAAGATGCCGGCGAGCGCCCAGCCCGCCGCGATGGCCACCGCGAACACCTCGACGCCGACCAGCACCATGATGCTGAGGATGGTGACGAGGCTGCGGGGCTTGAGGGAAGCTGATGCGGGCACGCGGCCTGACCCTTGTGCTGTGTGGCGGGGCGACGGGCGCGCGAGGCGCCTATCGTTTCATGGCTCCGGGGACTAGCCTGAACCGGCGGCTGCGCGCAACCGCGCGGGCCCCTGCCCGTCGATTTCGTAACGTCATCGCAAGCCGCCCGTCATCCGAGCCGAGAGCCGTCCAAACCGCCGATGCCCGAAACCCCCGTCTTCCCCCGCGCCGCCTGCGCGGCCCCCCACCATCTCGCCGCCGAGGCCGGCCGGGCGATCCTCGCCGAGGGCGGCAACGCCGTCGAGGCGATGCTCGCCATGGCAGCGACCATCGCGGTGGTCTACCCCCACATGAACGGTCTCGGCGGCGACGGTTTCTGGTTGATCCGCGGGCCGAACGGCGTCGTGCGGGCGATCGAGGCCTGCGGGCCGGCCGGCAGCCTCGCGACCATCAAGCGCTACCGCGACAAGGGCTACGAGACGATCCCCGAGCGCGGGCCCGACGCGGCCCTGACGGTGGCCGGTGCGGTCGGCGGCTGGGCCGTCGCGCACGGGATCGCCCGCGACCTCGGCGGGCGCCTGCCCCTGGACCTGATCCTGTCCGACGCCGTGCGCCACGCCCGCGAGGGTGTGGCGGTCTCGGCCTCCGAGGCGCGCTATGTGCCGAAGGAGCTCGACACGCTCCACGACCAGCCGGGCTTCAAGGAGACCTTCCTGGTCGACGGCGAGCCGCCAAAGGCCGGCGTGAAACGTGCGTTGCCGGCGCTCGCCGCGACACTCGAACAGCTCGGCCATGCCGGGCTCGACGACTTCTACCGCGGCGATGTCGGCCGCGAGGTCGCCGCGGACCTGGAGCGGGCCGGCAGCCCGGTCACCCGCGCCGACATCGCGCGCTACCGGGCGGTATCGCGGGCGCCGTTGTCGCTGAAGCTCTCGGGCGGGACGGTCTACAATTGCCCGCCGCCGAGCCAGGGCCTCGCGGCGCTGATGATCCTCGGCCTCTACGAGCGGCTGGGCGCGATCCGGCCCGAGACGGCGGCGCATTACCACGGCCTGATCGAGGCGACGAAGCGGGCCTTCCGGGTCCGCGACGCGGTGGTGACCGACTTCGACCGCCTGCGCCACGACCCCGCGACCTTCCTCGCGCCGGAGCGACTGACGGCCGAGGCCGCGGCGATCCGCATGGACCGGGCCTCGCCCTATCCCGTACGCCCGGTCGGCGACGGCGACACGGTGTGGATGGGAGCGATCGACGGCAACGGCGTCGCGGTCTCCTACATCCAGTCGGTCTACTGGGAGTTCGGCTCAGGCCTCGTCCTGCCGCGCACCGGCCTCACCTGGCAGAACCGCGGCATCGCGTTCTCGCTCGACCCGAAGGCCGTCAATCCGCTGGAGCCGGGGCGGCGGCCGTTCCACACCCTCAACCCGGCGCTCGCCGTGCTCGCCGACGGGCGGGTCATGTCCTACGGCAGCATGGGCGGCGACGGGCAGCCGCAGTTCCAGGCCCAGGTCTTCACCCGCTACGCCACCTACGGCATGGGCGTCGCCGAGGCGGTGGACGCGCCGCGCCTCCTGTTCGGCCGCACCTGGGGCGCGGACTCGATGACCGTGAAGGTCGAGGACCGGTTCGACTCGGCCTGCATCGCGGCGCTGTCGCGGATGGGCCACGAGGTCGAGGAGCTGGGCGGCTCCTACATCGATTCGCTGGGCCATGCCGGCCTGCTGGTGCGCCACCCGGGCAACGGCCGGATCGAGGCGACCCACGATCCACGCTCGGATGGCGGGGCGGCGGGGGTGTGAGGTGCCCTGAGTTTTCGGCAGCGGCTCCTGCCTCTTCTCAGGCCCCTCGACCAACGATCCCCGTATCGCGGGAGATTTTTCGTCCAACCCACACCGTCATCCTGAGGCGTCAGCCCATCGAAGACGGGCTGACCTCGAAGGAGGCCTCCAGCAGGTACGGAGATTCCTGGAGCCCTCCTTCGAGGTCAGTCGATCCGCGATCGACTGACACCTCAGGATGAGGCCGCGAGTGGGACAAGGAGAGGCTTGGCAGTCCTCACCCACCGATCCGCGACCCTGAAACGCGACGGCCGGGTCGTCGGCCGCCGGCCGGCGCCCTCACACCTCCATCGCCTCCAGCTCGGCGATCATGCCCTCGATCATCGACAGGCCGATCTGCCAGAAGGCCGGGTCGCGGGCGTCCAGCCCGAACGGCGCCAGAAGCTCGCCGTAGGGCCGGCTGCCGCCGGCGGCGAGCAGCGCGAAGTAGCGCTCGACGAAGGCCTCCTCCGCCGCCGGCGCCCCGTTCGCTCCCTGGTAGACGCCGTAGAGCGAGTTCACCAGGCAGTCGCCGAAGGCGTAGGCGTAGACGTAGAACGGCGAGTGGATGAAGTGGGGGATGTAGGCCCAGTAGGGCTCGTAGCCCTCGTCGAGGCGGATCGCCGGCCCGAGGCTCTCGGCCTGGACCGACATCCACAGTTCGCAGATCTTCTCGGCGGTCAGTTCGCCCTCGCGGCGGGCCAGGTGGACCTTGCGCTCGAAGGCGTAGAACGCGATCTGGCGGACCACCGTGTTGATCATGTCCTCGACCTTGGCGGCCAGCATCGCCCGGCGCTGGACCGGGTCGGTGGTGGCCTCCAGCACGCGCCGGAAGGTCAGCATCTCGCCGAACACGCTGGCGGTCTCGGCCAGCGTCAGCGGCGTCGGGGCCATCAGGGCGCCGTTGTGGCCCGCCAGCACCTGGTGCACGCCGTGGCCGAGCTCGTGGGCGAGCGTCATCACGTCCCGCGGCTTGCCCTGGTAGTTGACGAGCACGAAGGGATGGGCCGAGGGCACGGTCGGGTGGGCGAAGGCGCCCGGCGCCTTGCCGGGGCGCACCGGCGCGTCGATCCAGCCGCCGTCGAAGAAGCGCCGGGCGATCTCGGCCATCTTGGGCGAGAAGGCGCCGTAGGCCGACAGCACGGTCTCGCGCGCCTCGGCCCAGGGGATCGTGCGCTGCTCGACCTTCGGCAGCGGCGCGTTGCGGTCCCAGTAGGCCAGGCTGTCGCGGCCGAACCAGCGCGCCTTCAACTTGTAGTAGCGATGCGACAGGCGAGGATAGGCCGCCTGCACGGCGGCGACCAGCGCCTCGACGGTGTCGCGCTCGACCCGGTTGGCGAGGTGGCGAGCATCCGACACGTCGGTGAAGCCGCGCCAGCGGTCGGAGATCTCCTTGTCCTTGGCGAGCGTGTTGGTGATCAGCGTGAACACCCGCAGGTTCGTGCGAAACACGCTGCTGAGCGCGCCGGCCGCGTCCCGGCGCACGGTCTCGTCCGGATCCTGGAGCTTGTTGAGGGTCGGCTCCAGCGTCAGCTCCTCGCCCCGCAGGGGGAAGCGCAGGGATGCGATGGTCTCGTCGAACAGCCGGTTCCAGGCGGCGCGGCCGGTCACCGACTTCTCGAGGAAGAGCTTCTCGGCTTCGTCGCTGAGCTGGTGCGGCTTCTCGCGGCGGATGTCCTCGAGCCAGGGGCGGTAGCGCGACAGCGGCGGGTGGGCGGCGGCCGCGTCGACCAGCCGGTCCTCGATCCGGTTGAGCTCGAGGGTGAAGAACAGCAGGTCGCTCGCCGCGGCGGTCAGGCGCTCCTGGGTGTCGCCGTAGAACTTCGCCCGGGCCGGGTCGGTGGTGTCGCCCGAGTAGACGAGGCCGGCATAGGACATCAGCCGGCCCAGCCGGTCCTCGATCGCCTCGTAGGCGGCGACCGCGGTGCCGAGACGGTCGGCGGCCCCGTCGCCCGCGACGAGGTCGGCGACGCGGCCGCGATAGCTCTCCGCGAAGGTCCGGCACTCGGCCTCGGCCTGCGCGAGGTCGGCCGCGAAGGCCGGGTCGTCGAGACCGGCATAGAGGTCCGACAGGTCCCATTCCGGCAGCGGCCCGAGATCGACGGCGCGGGCCGTGGCCTGGGCGGTGCTCAGGGCGCTGTCCGACGGCGCGGCGGCACTCTGGGGCATGGGGGTGTTCCTCTCGGGGCGCGAAGGCGGTGTCGGGCGTGCGCCGGGACATATCGGCTCCCACCGGCCCGCGATCAACCGAGGCGGCGGCGATTGCCGCGCAAGGATCGGCAGAGCACGTGCCGTGCCGCCGGATGGCCCGCGGGCCGGGAACCGTCCGTTGGCGTTAAGGGCGACTTTACGGTTGTGGCGCAGCATGCGGCTCGAAACGAAACAGCCCCGCGATTCGTGCCGCCCCCTCGCCGGAGCGCGGTGCCGGACACGGAACGAGGCCCGGGCGGCGCGACCCGCCGCCCCGGCCACCGAGGAGAGCAGATGACCACCACGGTCCTCATCGTCGACGACGATCCCGTGCAGCGCCGCCTGGCGGAGGCCATGGTGCGGCGCCTCGGGTACGACGCGGCGGTCGCCGAGAGCGGGACCGCCGGACTCGACGCGCTGCGCGCCCCCGATGCCGGCATCGACGTGGTGCTCCTCGACCTCGCCATGCCGGGCGACCTCGACGGGCTCGGCGTGCTGGCGGAACTCCGCAAGGCCGGCATCGACACGCCGGTCATCGTCCAGACCGCGAACGGCTCGATCGACGCGGTCGTCAACGCGATGCGGGCCGGCGCGATCGACTTCGTGGTCAAGCCCGCCGGGCCCGAGCGGCTCCAGGTCTCGATCCGCAACGCCCTCCAGGTCGACCAGCTCCAGGACGAGATCCGGCGGATGCGCCGGCGGGCGTCGGGCGCCCTGTCGTTCCGCGACCTCACCTCGAAGAGCCCCGACATGGGCCGGGTGATGCGGCTCGCCGAGCGGGCGGCGAAATCGAACATCCCGGTGCTGATCGAGGGCGAGTCCGGCGTCGGCAAGGAGGTGCTGGCCCGCGCGATCCAGGGCTCGGGCGAGCGCCGCGGCAAGCCGTTCGTCACGGTCAATTGCGGGGCGATCCCCGACAACCTCGTCGAATCGACCCTGTTCGGCCACGAGAAGGGGGCGTTCACCGGCGCCACCGAGCGCCATCTCGGCAAGTTCGTCGAGGCCTCGGGCGGCACGCTCTTCCTCGACGAGATCGGCGAACTGCCCCTCGACGCGCAGGTGAAGCTCCTGCGGGCATTGCAGGAGGGCGAGGTCGATCCGGTCGGCGGGCGCAAGAGCGTGCGGGTCGACATCCGGCTGATCTCGGCGACCAACCGCTCGCTCCTCGACCTCGTGAAGCAGGGCCGCTTCCGCGAGGACCTGTACTACCGCCTCAACGTCTTCCCGATGACCCTGCCGCCCCTGCGGGCCCGGCGCGAGGACATCCCGGACCTCGCCCGCTCGTTCTGCGCCCGGTTCGCGGCCGAGGAGGGCAAGCGGGTCCGCGGCATCGCCGCGGAGGCGATGGCGCTGATCACCCGCTACGACTGGCCCGGCAACGTGCGCCAGCTCGAGAACGCGCTGTTTCGCGCCGTGGTGCTCGCCGACGGCGACGAGCTGACGATCGCGGAATTCCCGCAGATCGCCGCCCAGGTCCAGGGCTTCGACGTGCGCATCCCCGCGGCGCCCGCTTCGCCCGAGCCCGGCACCGCGCCGGCCCCGGTGCGCGAGATCGTCCGGGTCGAGGTGCGCGACCCCCACGCCCTCTCCCTCGTCGCCGAGGAGACCGGCGAGATGAAGACGATGGAGGGGCTGGAGGGCGAGATCATCCGCTATGCCCTGCAATTCTATCGTGGGCGAATGTCCGAGGTGTCGCGCCGGCTCGGTATCGGCCGCTCGACCCTCTATCGCAAGTTGAAGGAACTCGGCCTCGACGACGAGAAGGCGGAAGACGCCGCCTGATTCTGCCGTCCGGTCCGAAGAAAACCGCATTTGACGGGCTCTGGGCTCTCCTGCCGGGGGAGCGCGAGCGATGTCGCGCGGCGAACACTGTCGCGTGCCGTGGCGCACGTCGTGCACGAGGCCGGGCGGCATTCCGCCCGGGTGTGGCAGCCATGCGATGGTGCGGCCTGCACCGACGTGCTGACTGATCGAGTTATCCAGCGTGGCCGCTCCCCGGCCGCGGCTTCGAGGAGAGGACCATGGCTCCCAAGCGCAGGACCGGCCGGAATGTCGGCGCAGCGGCGACCCTCGCGGTGCTGCTGGCGGCCCAGCCCGGCCAGCCGGGCGCACGGGCCGAGGGCGTCGCCGCGGTGGCGACGGCCGGCGAGGCCGCCGCGCCGCTCCCCGCGGTCACCACGATCCCGGACAGGGCCGCCGCCGCGAGCCCGCCCGAGGCCGCGCTCCCGAAGGCCGAGGCTCCCAAAGTCGAGGCTCCCAAGGTCGACCCGAGCAAGCCCGACCTGAGCAAGGCCGCGACCGCCGCGGTCTCGCCCGAGGCCGTGCCGGCGACGCCGCCGGCCGCCGCGAGCCCGCCCGCTCCCGAGG
>NZ_JACWCT010000151.1 GCF_016613415.1 Methylobacterium ajmalii
GCGCCGGGGCCGCCGGGCGGGCGGGGCTCGCCGCGAGGGCCCGGCGGACGGGGCGGGGGGCCGCCGACCTCCGAGAGGCTGTCCGGGCTCGCGCCGAGCGCGCGGACCTCGACCACCGCCCCGAGCGGGCTCTTCGTCACCGCGCCGCGCAGGCTGACCGGCTGGCCGGCCTGCAGGACGCTCGAGAGGCGCGCCGCCTCGTGCGGCGGCAGCCGCAGGGTGGTGCCGTCGTCGAGGATCGCACCGTTCACCTCGCCCCGGCGCCCGTGCAGCAGGGCCGCGATTCGCCCGCTCACGACCGTCTCGGCGGCGGCCGGCTCCGGGCCCCCAAGGGTGACGAGGGTCGCGCCGGTGGCCTCGTTGCGGATCTGGGCGCCGTCGACCAGGGGCAGCGCTCGGGCGCGCATGCCGCGCACCGACACCGCGTCGCCCGGCCGGACCGTGAACACCACGGCGCCCGACAGGCGCGGCGGCAGCTTCACCTCGGTGCCGTCGGCGAGGATCAGCCCGTCGACCTCGCCTCGGGGGGTGAGCGTGTACTGCTTCACCGTCCCCTTCGTCTCCGGCAGGGTGCCGGGATCCCAGACCGAGTTGTCCTGCGCCGCGGCCGGACCGGCGGCGAGGAGCAGGGCCGCGAGGCCGGCCGCCCGGAGGCGGAGCGCGGGTGCGCCTGTCGTCATGGCTGTCGCTCGTTCGCGCCGGCGGACGGCCGGCTCGACCGCAACATCCCAACTTCCGTGCCAGATACCAAGTCGTTGAAAGTAATCAGGAATATTAATGCCGACCCCGGTCTAGGCGTCGGGATTCCCGACACCCGACGTCGTGTTTCCCGACGCCGCGTCGTCCCGTCCGAGGCCGTGGCGCTCGATCTTGGCGTAGAGGAGCTGGCGCTGGATCCCGAGGGCCTTCGCGGCCCGGGCGCGGTTGCCGCCGCTCGCCCGCAGGGCCCGGCGGATCATCGCCTCCTCCAGCCGCGCCACGGCGCCCGGCAGGTCGTCGCCGAGCCAGGCCGGCAGGGCCGATCCGGCCTCCTCCGGCCCCGGCCCCGAGAGGCCGAGATCGCCCGCGCCGATCGACGGACCCCGCGCCAGAACGGCTGCGCGCTCGATCACGTTGCGCAACTCGCGCACGTTGCCGGGCCAGGGGTGGCGCATGAGCAGGGCTGCGGCCTCGGGCGACAGACGCGTCGTCCCGGCGCCGGCGAGGGCGAGGAAGTGCTCGGCGAGCGGCAGGATATCGGCCAGGCGTTCGCGGAGGGGCGGCAGGACGATCGGCACGACGTTGAGGCGGTAGAACAGGTCCTGGCGAAAGCCGCCCTCGGCGACGAGGCGCGGCAGGTCGCGATGGGTCGCCGCCACCACCCGCACGGCCACCGGGACGGGCCGGCCGCCGACCGGCGTGACCACCCGCTCCTGGAGCGCCCGCAGGATCTTGGCCTGCATGGCAGGGGGCATGTCGCCGATCTCGTCGAGGAACAGCGTGCCGCCCGACGCCTCCCGGAACGCGCCGGCGCGGTCCTGGGTCGCCCCCGTGAAGGCGCCGCGCAGGTGCCCGAACAGCTCGCTCTCCAGGAGGTCGGCGGGTATCGCCGCGCAGTTGACCGGCACGAACGGGCCGGTGCTCCGGCGGCCATGGGCGTGCAGCGCCCGCGCGGCGACCTCCTTGCCGGTGCCGGTCTCGCCCTGCAGCAGCACGGTGGTGTCGCTGTCGGCGGCGAGGCCGACCGCCTTCTGCACCCGCCGCATCGCCTCGCTGGTGCCGATCAGGCCCGGCGCCGCCGCCGGGGCGGGCGGCTCGATCGGACGCGCCGGGCGGGCCAGCATGCCGCCGAGGAGGTCGGCCAGCTCGGCCCGGCCGACCGGCTTCGTCAGGTGGTCGTAGGCGCCGAGCCGCATCGCCTCGATGGTGTTCTCGGCGCTGGCATAGGCGGTCAGCACCGCGACCGGGGGCGCGACGGCCTGCGCCCGCAGGCGCTGGAGCACCGCCATCCCGTCGAGCGCGCCCGGCATCCGCAGGTCGAGGAGCACCGCGGCGATGGCCGGATCGTCCGCGACCCGCGCCAGCGCCTCGGCCCCCGAAGCAGCGAGGATCGGGACATGGCCGAGATCGCTCACCGTCTCGGCCAGCCCTTCGCGCAGGGCCGGCTCGTCGTCGACGATCAGGATGCGGGCGGGGCGGCTGTCCGTCACGGGGCGGTCTCGGGCGGATCCGTGTCTGGCGGATCGATTGCGGGCTGATCGACGAGGGGCAGGTCGATCTCGAAGGTCGCGCCGGGATCCGGCGCGTCGGGGGACGGGCTTGCGGGAGGTGGGGCGGCGAGGTGCACCCGTCCACCATGGGCGCGGGCGATCTCGCGCACGATCGCCAGGCCGAGGCCGGTCCCGTCCGGCCGGCCGGTGACGAAGGGATCGAACAGCCGCTCGCGCAGGGCCGCCGCGACGCCCGGTCCCCGGTCGGCGACGCGGATGCGCACCCGGCCGTTCCCGAGATG
Organism: Methylobacterium ajmalii; assembly: GCF_016613415.1. Taxonomy (GTDB): domain Bacteria; phylum Pseudomonadota; class Alphaproteobacteria; order Rhizobiales; family Beijerinckiaceae; genus Methylobacterium; species Methylobacterium ajmalii. The sequence goes on from NZ_JACWCT010000151.1 coordinate 2,492, forward strand.
GGCCGACAGCCGCACCGTGCCGTCCGCCGGGCTGTGCTGGAGGGCGTTGAGGACGAGGTTGTCGAGGGCGCGCCGAACTTGCGCCTCGTCGAGGCGGACGCGCCGCTCCGGCACCTCCGCGACCACGATCCGCACGCCCCGCTCGCGGGCGAGGTCGTCGTGGAGGTGCGCGCTCTCCTCCAGCACCGCCGCGAGGTCGACGGGCGCGAGGACCGGCGTGCGCGGCTGGGTCAGGCTGAGGAGGTCGCGGGTCAGCCGGTCGAGCCGGGCGACCTGCGCCAGCACGAGGTCGAGGGCGGCCCGGGGCCGGGCCGGGTCGGGGCTCGCCAGCGCGTTCTCGGCCTTGAGCCGGATCGCCGCCAGGGGATTGCGGATCTCGTGGGCGATGCCGGCGGTGAGCTGTCCCAGCGCGGCGAGGCGCTCGGCCTCCGCGGCGCGCTGGCGGGCCGTGCCGAGGCGCAGGCCCGCGGCGTTCAGCGCCTCGACCAGCCGGTCGAGCTCGCGCAGGCCCGTCGGCGCCAGGCGGGGCAGGTCGCCCTCCGGGGTCTCGCGCCCGAGCTGGCCCTCGAGCCGGGCGATCCGCCGCCCCAGCACCCAGAGCAACCGCCCGAGGATCAGCGCCGAGCCCAGCACCGTCGCGGCGAGGAAGCCGAACCCGGCGAGGAGCTGGCCGTAGGCCCGGCCCTCGTCGGTATGGACCCGCGTCATCGTCCAGGCCGTCGCCCCGTGGATCGGGCCGCGCAGGGGGCAGCCCTGCAACACCAGGGTCTGGGTGCGGGAGATCCGCCGCGTCGCCACCGGCCGTTCGCCGCCCAGGGTCTCGGCGTTGATGCGCCGGATCGTGTCGATCTCGGCCAAGGGCAGGTCGGTCTTCGGCCCGGTGCCCTCGTAGGTCGGGAAGGCGTAGGCGGCCGAGCCGGCCGCCGCGGTCCAGATCCCGCCCTCCACCCCCGGATGGCCGGCGAGCGCCGTCACCACCACGTCGGTGAGCTGCCCCTTCAGGGTGTCGTCGATCTCGGTGGCCCCGCCGCTCCATCCGGCGGTGAAGAACGCGAACCGGTCGCCGATCTCGCGGCAGGAGCGCGCCACCTCGACCTCGGCCTGCGCCACCTGCACGGCGGCCGACTGGGCGTAGAACTCGGTCAGCAGATAGCCGGTGGCGCCTGCCGAGGCGAGGAGCAGGGCCCAGAGGGTGAGGAGGTGGGTGCGGAGGGACGAGAACACTTTCATTTGCTTGACTGGCGCCGCAAACTAGCAATTTTATAGACTATATTTTAATGCGTAAGTTTTTTGTGGTGCGGCCATTCGCCTATTGGCAAGCGATGGCATTTGAGCATTTGCCGTTAGTCGCTAGAGTCAAGGATCCGCACTTGGGGCACATATCTCGGTATGGCTCAGCTAAGCCCCTCCTTCGTTGATCGTCAAGAAACCGCTCCAGTTGGCGCCGAGCGCATTCTTCCGGAATATTGAAATAATCGGCAATATCATAGACGTTATTTAGGCCAAAAAGCATATTTGTAGGTGCCAAAAACTCGTCTGCAAACAGATTTGCTTGCGGCTCTACTCGCTCTTCCTCTGATAGGGCGCGCACAACAGAGTAAGGCGCTGCGGAATAAGCCAGGGCATCGTTTTTGTGCATAAGAATATGGCCTACCTCATGGGCCATAATAAACCTAGCATTCGGAAAATTGCTTTTTGCTTGAAGCCAAATGACATTTCTGACGTAAAGAGTTATCTTATTGTCATTTGTGAAATTAACAAATGCATCTGCATTTTTCTCAATATTTTCGCTGATTATGATGTCAAGGGGCGGGTTCAATCGTAATCTAAGAAAACCATACAAATAATCTGCCAAATTTATATTTATATCATTGACTAATTTGGCTGATTCTCTAGCCTTTGCTGCTATAGACGCGATAGTGTCGCGACTACGAAATTTAGCTTTGCTGTCGCTAAACACGTTAAGGCTCCGGTGCGTGAATCAGAGCGGGCGCAGCTGGATTTAATCAGCTGCGCCCGACCTAACTTTTTATTCTGTCATCATGAGCAGCCAGTGGTGCTCCCGCAGGTGTCGCACTTCAAGCATGTTCCGTTGCGGACTAGCGTGAAGTTGGCACATTCGGGGCAGGCTTCACCTACATATCCCTTCATTCGTGCTTCTGCGCGCTTGGAGATAATCATGGCTTTGTTGTCAACTTCCGGAGCCGAGAAGCCCAGCTTGACGCCATCCGCAGCCGCGGACGGCTCGGTCTTGAGCGCCACCGCACCCCGCACCGCGTGGACGGTGCCGCCGGCCGGGGCCGACTGGCCGGTGACCGGCGCGGCGACGCCCGGGGTGGCGCCGGCGGGACCGCCATGGATCAGGGTCAGCCGGTCGCCCGACCCCCGCAGCAGGCCGCGGGAGACGTTAGTGGCCACCGTCGCGTCGGACGCGCTGGGCTTGGCCGGAGCGACGCCCGTCGCCGTGTTGCCGAGCTCCGAGAGGTCGACATGGGCGAGGTCGTTGCGGCCGAGATACGAGATCGCCAGCTCGCGGAAGACGTAGTCGAGCACCGAGGTGGCGTTCTTGATCGCGTCGTTGCCCTGGACGAAGCCGGCCGGCTCGAAGCGGGTGAAGGTGAAGGCGTCGACGTACTCCTCCAGCGGCACGCCGTATTGCAGGCCGAGCGAGACCGAGATGGCGAAGTTGTTGATGAAGGCCCGGAGCGCCGAGCCCTCCTTGTTCATGTCGAGGAAGATCTCGCCCAGGCGCCCGTCGTCGTACTCGCCGGTGCGCAGGAAGATGGTGTGGCCGCCGATCTTGGCCTTCTGGGTGTAGCCCTTGCGGCGGCTCGGCAGCTTCTCCTGGGAGCGCAGGCGCTCGACGCGCTCGACGATCCGCTCGACGATCTTCTCGGTCACCGCGACGGTCTTGGCGACCGCCGGCTGCGCCAGCAGGGCCTCGACCGCATCCTCCTCGTCGTCCGACTCGTCGCTGACGAGGGCGGAGTTGAGGGGCTGCGACAGCTTCGAGCCGTCGCGGTAGAGGGCGTTGGCCTTCAGCGCCAGGGTCCAGGACAGCCGGTAGGCGTTCTTGCAATCCTCGACCGTGGCGTCGTTCGGCATGTTGATGGTCTTGGAGATCGCCCCCGAGATGAAGGGCTGCGCCGCCGCCATCATGCGGATGTGACTCTCGACCGAGAGGTAGCGCTTGCCGATCCGGCCGCACGGATTGGCGCAGTCGAAGACCGCGTAATGCTCCACCTTCAGGTGCGGCGCGCCCTCGAGCGTCATCGCCCCGCAGACATGGACGTTGGCGGCCTCGATGTCCTTGCGGCCGAAGCCGAGGAACGCGAGCAGGTCGAAGGACGGGTCGGCGAGCTTGTCGGCCGGCACGCCGAGGGTCTGGGTCAGGAAGTCCTCGCCCAGGGTCCAGCGGTTGAACACGAACTTGATGTCGAAGGCCGACTTCAGGCCCGATTCCACCGCCGCGATCTTCTCGTCGGTGAAGCCCTTGGCGCGCAAGCTACCCGGGTTGATCGCCGGGGCCTGGCCGAGCGAGCCGTGGCCGACGGCATAGGCCTCGATCTCGGCGATCTCGGCCTCGCGGTAGCCGAGGCTACGCAGCGCATCCGGCACCGCCCGGTTGATGATCTTGAAGTAGCCGCCGCCGGCCAGCTTCTTGAACTTCACCAGCGCGAAGTCGGGCTCGATGCCGGTCGTGTCGCAATCCATCACGAGACCGATCGTGCCGGTCGGCGCGATCACCGTGGATTGGGCGTTGCGGTAGCCGTGCTCCTCGCCGAGCTGCAGCGCCCGGTCCCAGGCCGCCTTCGCGCGCTCCACCAGCTCGCCCTGCGGGCAGCCGGCGTGATCGAGCGGGACGGGGTTGGTGTTGAGGAACTCGTAGCCCTCGGTTTCGCCGTGGGCGGCCCGGCGATGGTTGCGGATCACCCGCAGCATCGCGTCGGCGTTCTCCTCGTAGGCCGGGAACGGCCCGAGCTCGCGCGCCATCTCGGCCGAGGTGGCGTAGGACACGCCGGTCATGATGGCGGTGAGCGCACCGGCGATCGCCCGGCCCTCACGGGAATCGTAGGACAGGCCCATGGTCATCAGGAGGCCGCCGATATTGGCGTAGCCGAGGCCGAGCGTCCGGTACTTGTAGGAGAGGTCGGCGATCTCGCGGCTCGGGAACTGCGCCATCAGCACCGAGATCTCGAGGACCACGGTCCAGAGCCGGCACAGGTGCTCGTAGCCCTCGACGTCGAAGCTCTTGGCGCCCCGGTCGTAGAGCGCCAGCAGGTTCGCCGAGGCGAGGTTGCAGGCGGTGTCGTCGAGGAACATGTACTCGGAGCACGGGTTCGAGGCCCGGATCCGCCCGCCCGACGGGCAGGTGTGCCAGTCGTTCATCGTGGTGTTGAAGTGCAGGCCCGGATCGGCCGAGGCCCAGGCGGCCTCCGCGATCTTGTCCCACAGCTCGGTCGCCTTCACGGTCTTCGCCACCTTGCCGGTGGTGCGGTGGGTCAGCGACCAGTCGGCGTCGGCATCGACCGCGCGCAGGAAGTCGTCGGTCAGCGAGACCGAGTTGTTCGAGTTCTGGCCGGCGACCGTGAGGTAGGCCTCGGAATCCCAGTCCGTGTCGTAGATCGGGAACGAGATGTCGGTGTAGCCCTGGCGGGCGTACTGGATCACCCGCTTGATCGCGGCATCCGGCACCATCACCTTGCGGGCGGCCTTGACCTCGCGCTTGAGCGCCGGGTTGCGGTCGGGATCGAAGCAGGCGTCGCCCGCGGCCTCGCAGTTGACGCAGGCCTTCATCACCGCCTTGAGGTGCTTGGACACCACCTTGGAGCCGGTGACGAGCGCTGCGACCTTCTGCTCCTCCTTGACCTTCCAGTCGATGAAGGCCTCGACGTCCGGGTGGTCGATGTCGACGATCACCATCTTGGCGGCGCGCCGCGTGGTGCCGCCGGACTTGATCGCGCCCGCCGCCCGGTCGCCGATCTTGAGGAAGCTCATCAGGCCCGACGACTTGCCGCCGCCGCCGAGCTTCTCGTTCTCGCCGCGCAGGCGCGAGAAGTTCGAACCGGTGCCCGAGCCGTACTTGAACAGGCGGGCCTCGCGCACCCACAGGTCCATGATGCCGCCGTCGTTGACGAGGTCGTCGGCGACGGACTGGATGAAGCAGGCGTGGGGCTGCGGGTGCTCGTAGGCCGAGGCCGACTGGGTCAGCTCACCGGTCTTGTAGTCGACGTAGAAGTGACCCTGCGCCGGGCCGTCGATGCCGTAGGCCCAGTGCAGGCCGGTGTTGAACCATTGCGGCGAGTTCGGCGCCACCATCTGGCGGGCGAGCATTGCGCGCAGCTCGTCGTGGAACGCGCTCGCGTCCTCCTCGCTGGTGAAGTAGCCGCCCTTCCAGCCCCAGTAGGTCCAGCAGCCGGCCAGGCGATCGAAGACCTGCGTCGCCGAGGTCTCGGAGCCGGTCCGCTCGCCCTCGGGCAGGGCGGCGAGGGCCGCCTCGTCGGGCACCGAGCGCCACAGGAACGAGGGAACGCCGTTCTCCTCGACCTTCTTCAGGGCCGCCGGCACGCCGGCCTTGCGGAAGTACTTCTGGGCCAGCACGTCGCAGGCGACCTGGCTCCAGGCCTCCGGCACGTCGATCCCGTCGAGGCGGAAGACCACCGAGCCGTCCGGGTTGCGGATCTCGCTCACCGCCTTGCGGAACGGGATGCTGGCGTAGGGCGACTGCCCCGCGGTGGTGATGCGACGCTCGAACCGCATGGGATACTCTCCGGTCACGAACAGCCGGGGACCGCCCGCACGCGTGCGGGGTCCGCCGGTTACAAGGGAAGGGCGGGGCGCGAAAGATTCGGCGGACGAGCCTCGGCGCCTTTCGGGGAGCCGCCCGTCCTGTCGTCTGGAAACTACCGATCTCGGTGGCTTCCCGTCAATAACTTGTGTCAGCGGACTCCGTTCCTCGCTATATGTTGTGTCGACGGGCGGATTCCTGTGGATAGCGCCGTGCCCCCGGCTAAGCGCGCTTCCGGCTTGGGAGAATCGCTCCGCGTCCCCCGCCGCCCACAGGCCCGGCCGGCTCGGCGCCCCGACTTGTGCACAGGGGGTGCGGCTTCGGGGCCACGTTTCGGGGGTGCCCGGGCTCGCGGCCGCGCCCGCAAACGGAATCGTGTTGCGGCGCGGGACGCGCTGGACATCCGGGGGGCATCTCACCATAGTCCCGCGCGACGACGGGGGGCCGGACCTCCCATTCCCGGGGGCTCCCCGCGAGAGAGACGGTCGCGATGGCGCTGAAAGATACCCTGCTTCGGATCTTTACCTGGTGGAGCGGCTCGACCGTCAGCCTGGAGTTCTACACCAAGCGCCGCGGCAGCTTCGTGGGCGAGGACGAGCTCGGCAACCGCTACTACCGGGCGCAGGGGCCCCTGATCGACGCCTCGGTCGGCTCCGAGCGCCGCTGGGTGATCTACAACGGCTACGCCGACGCCTCGAAGGTGCCGCCCGGCTGGCGCGGCTGGCTCTGCCACGCCACCGACGTGCCGCCCTCCGAGGAGACCTACGTTCCGCGCGAGTGGCAGAAGCCGCACGAGGAGAATCTCACCGGCACGGTCGCGGCCTACCGCCCGCGGGGCTCGCAGCTCTCCTACGGCCAGCGGCCGGCGGCGACCGGCGACTACGTGCCGTGGGTCCCGGGCGAGTAGACCGCCCTTTTTCCACCATCCTCCTTGTGTCTATCGCGGGCGGGCCGACCGAGCCCGCGCGCCCGGTCATCCTGGGTGCCGGAGGCCGCGCCAGGGGCCGCCGAACTTCCGGGGCCGCCGAACTTCCAGCCGGGAGCGATTGGGTTTTGAGCCGCATGACCGCACGCCGCGCCGCGAGCGCCTTCCCGCTCCTCCGCGGTGTCGTTCTGGGTGCTGCCGTCCTGGGCGGCGCGCTGTCCTCCGGGCCGGCCCGGGCCGACAAGATCCGCAACCCGACCGCGGTGTTCGCCGGCCTCGACAAGATCACCGGCCGCACCGTCTCCTTCGAGGTGGCGGTGGACGAGACGGTGCAGTTCGGCGCGCTGCAGCTCACCCCGCGGGTCTGCTACACCCGGCCCCCGACCGAGAGCGCCAAGACCACCGCCTTCCTGGAGGTCGACGAGGTCACGCTCGAGAACAAGTACCGCCGCATCTTCACCGGCTGGATGTTCGCCTCGAGCCCGGGCCTGCACGCGATCGAGCACCCGATCTACGACGTGTGGCTGGTCGACTGCAAAGGCGGCACCGACCTCATCGCCGAGCCGAAGGAGCAGGAGGACGCGCCGGTGGCCGCCGCCAAGCCCGAGGGCCGCAAGCGCCGCGAGCAGGCCCGCGGCGACGAGGCGCCCCGCGCCCGCCAGGTCAACCGCCAGGGCCAGGTCGACGTCGAGCCGCTGCGCGGCACGCCGGTCCAGCCGCGCCAGACGCCGTCGCGACGCTTCTTCCCGACCAACGACGGCCCGCGGCCGGGCGGTGGCGACCCGATGGATCCGAACCCGCGCTGAGGATCGGCCGATTCGAGCCGGGCAGCCGCTCTGACGTTCGCGATCGCGGCCGATGGTAGAAACACGCTCGCCGTCAGTCCGGGGCCGCGAAGCGGAGCCCGGGATCAAGATACGCGGCAGCGAGGTAGCCAATCTGTACGCTGGCGGTAGTGTCCTCGGCACTCTGCGGTTCCGGGCTCTGCCTTCGCGGTACTCCAATGATCAAAGGAATGTCAGCCCTGTCCCGCTGAACGAGGCAGGCTGCGACATCTCGACTCCTACGGCCCGAGCAGATCCACGATCGCCGGCAGCAGCGGCAGGTCGGCCGGGGGCATCGGGTAGCTCGCGAGGTCGCGCGGCCGCACCCATTTGAGCGCCTGCCCCTCCCGCGGCTGGGCAAACCCCTCCCAGCGCCGGCAGACGTAGAGCGGCATCAGCAGGTGGAAGCTCTCGTAGGCGTGGCTGGCGAAGGTGAGGGGGGCAAGGCACGCCTCCTTCACGGTGATGCCGAGCTCTTCCGCCAGCTCCCGGATCAGCGTTTCCTCCGGCCGCTCGCCGGGCTCGATCTTGCCACCGGGAAACTCCCACAGCCCCGCCAGGGTCTTGCCCGGCGGGCGCTGGGCCAGCAGCACGCGCCCGTCCGGATCGACGAGGGCGACCGCCACGACGAGAAGGAGCTTCAAGGGATCGGCCATGGCGGGCTCGCGCGAGGAGGGACGTCGGAGGGATCGCACGCCGTCAGGGCGCGACCGCGTAGGTGGCCTCGACGCTCGCCTCTACCGTCAGGGTTCCGGGCTCGACCGGCACCGCGAGGCCGCCCGGCATGCCCTTGGCCGCGAAGGCGCGGGCCTGCATCGGCATCGCCCCAGCCTGGCGGGGCGGCGAGACCAGAGACTCGAGGCGGCCGAGGCGCAGGCCCGCCGCCTCGGCCAGGGTCTCGGCCTGGCGCTTGGCGTCCCGCACCGCGTCGGCCCGGACCGTGTTCTCGGCCTGGCCGGGATCCGATAGGCCGAAGGAGACACCGCCGATCCGGTCGGCGCCGCCGTCGATGAGGCGCCGCATCAGGGCGCCGAGGCGCTTGAGGTCGCGCACCCGGACGCTGACCGCGTTGGTGGCCTGGAAGCCGTCGGGCGCGTCCCGCATCTGGCCGCCGGGGTCGCGCACCGTCTTGGTGGCGGGGCGCAGGGAGACCGTCGCGGTGGCGAGGTCCGGCCCGGTGATGCCGAACTCGCCGGCGAGTTCCACCACCTTGCGGGCGGCGGCCGAGTTCTGGTCGAGGGCGGCAGCGGGCGTCGCCCCCCGGCTCTCGACCGCGACCTCGACGGTGGCGAAGTCCGGCGCGACCTCGCGGCTCGCCCGCCCGACGACACCGATCCGGGCCGGCGGCTCGTCGGCGAGGGCGGGTCCGGCGAGGAGGAGCGCGAGGAGCCCGGCGGCCGCCCTCACGAGCGGTAATCCCCGTTGATCTCGACGTAGGCCTTGGTGAGATCGCAGGTCCAGACCCGGGCCTTGCCGGCACCGAGGCCGAGATCGACCCGGATCGTCACCGCGTCGCCGCGCATCGCCGCGGAGGCCGCCTCCTCGTCGTAGCCGGGATCGCGGGCCCCCTCGACGGCCACGCGCACGTCGCCGAACCAGATCGCCAGGCGGTCGCGGTCGGCGGGCTCGCCGGCCTTGCCGACCGCCATCACCACACGGCCCCAGTTGGCGTCCTCGCCCGCCACCGCGGTCTTCACCAGCGGCGAGTTGGCGATCGACATCGCGATCCGGTGGGCGGAGGCGTCGTCCGCAGCGCCGCCGACCTCGACGGTGACGAACTTGCGCGCGCCCTCGCCGTCGCGGGCCACCAGCTGGGCAAGCTCGGCGAGGAGGTCGTCGAGCGCTGCGGCGAACTCGCCCAGCGCCGGGTCCTCGGCCGAGGCGACCGGGGCGTTGCCGGCCTTGGCGGTCGCGAACAGCATCAGGGTGTCGGAGGTCGAGGTGTCGCCGTCGACCGTGCAGCAGTTGAAGCTCGTGGCGACGCCCTTCGCCAGGAGGGCCTGCAGCACCGGGGCGGGCAGGTCGGCGTCGGTGAACACGAAGGACAGCATCGTCGCCATGTCGGGGGCGATCATGCCGGCGCCCTTGGCGATGCCGTTGATCGTCACCGCGGTCCCCCCGATCGACACCGTGCGGGTGGCGAGCTTCGGGAAGGTGTCGGTGGTCATGATCGCGCTGGCCGCCTCGGTCCAGCGCTCGGCGCCCGGCCCGGTGCGGCCGGCGCACTCGGCCAGCACGCCGTCGAACTTGGTGGCGTCGAGGGGTTCGCCGATCACGCCGGTCGAGGCGATAAACACCTCGCCGGGGGCGCAGCCCGCGGCCTTGCCGGCGATCTCGGCGGTGAGCCGCACGGATTCGCGGCCCTTGAGGCCCGTGAAGGCGTTGGCGTTGCCGGAATTGACCACCAGCGCCCGGGCCGACTGGCCGCCGCCCAGGGTCTCGCGGCACCAGTCGACCGCGGCCGAGGGGCATTTCGAACGGGTGAAGACGCCGGCGGCCCGGGTGCCCGGATCGAGCAGCACCAGCAGCACGTCGGTGCGGCCGCGGTAGCGGATGCCGGCCTGCGCGGTAGCCAGGCGCACGCCGGCGATCGGCGGCAGCTCGGGCTGATGCTTGGGCGCGAGCGGCGAGACGGGATGGGACATGCGAGGCTCCGGTCCGCCGACGCCGCGTCGTCCGCGCCGGCGCGGCGGTGTTGCCCCGCCGAGGTGCCCTGCGTCAACCGGGCCCGGCCCTGATGCGAGAATACGGTTGTAGGCAAGGTTGTGCAGGCCGGAGTTGCGTTGCCGGCTCATCCTCGCGGCTCCGCCGGCTCCCCCTCGCGCGTCGAGGCGAAACGCCGCCGACGCATGGAAAAACGAACCTTACGTCCGCCCGGAGTTTCCTTATCTAGAGTTGCAGCATATCATCTAGAGGATGGGGCCGGGATGCGCCGAGGCGCGTCGCCACCCGATGCCCGGAGGTTTCCGTTTGGCCCACCCGCAAGTCCTCCGCGACATGGCGCTCTTCGTCGAGGTCGCGAAGCGGAAGAGCTTCAGCCAGGCCGCCGCCGCGCTCGACGTGCCGATCTCCTCCCTCTCGCGGCGCATCACCCAGTTCGAAACCGCGATCGGCCTGCGCCTGCTCGACCGGACCACCCGCAAGCTCGTCCTGACGCCGCACGGCGAGGCCTATTACGCGCAGGCGATCCGCCTGGTGGAAGAGGCGCAGCGCACCTTCGACGAGCTGATCGCGCAGGCCAAGGGCCCGAGCGGCCTGCTCAAGATCGCCGCGCCGCCCGACCCCTGGGTGATGCACCACCTCTCGACGGTCGCGGCGGAGTACTCGCAGCGCTTCGCCCAGGTGCGGGTGCATCTCGACCTCTGGCCCCACCTCGTCGACCTCGCCCAGGAGGGTTACGACCTGGTGCTCGCCGTCGGGGTGCCGCGGGAGACCTCGCTGATCACCCGCAAGGTGGCGGAACTCGAGAACGGCCTGTTCGCCGCCCCGGCCTACCTCGACCGGGCGGGGCGGCCGGACGATCCCTCCGACCTCGCGCGCCACCAGGCGGTGGTGGTGGGGGCGCCGGCGGCCTCGAACGCCTGGCCGCTCCAGTCCGGCGACCGGACGGCGTCGGTCTCCGTCGGTGCCACCGTGTCCAGCAACAGCCAGACGATGGCCCGGCGCTTCGCCGCCTCGGGACGCGGCATCGCCCTCCTGCGGGTGATCGACGTCGAGCAGGACGTGGCGGAGGAGCGCCTCGAGCGGGTGCTGCCGGACTGGTGCGGCGCGCCGAGCCCGGTCTGCATCGTCACCACCTCCCGGCTCCTGCCGGCCAAGACGCGCAGCTTCATCGCCTTCGCGTCGCGCCACTTCGCCGAGCAGCTGGCGCCCCGCGGCATCACACTGGACGACGCCGAGCTCGCCGCCCTCTACGATCTGCAGGAGGCGTGACGCGGGCCGTACGCCCGTGCTTTAGCACGCCGTGCGGACGGCCCGCGGCGGGGTAGCAGGCGTGCAAGACCTTTCGACCCTCGCGTATGTCGGCGGCACGCTGGTGGCGGCGGCGCCCGCCGGATGTGTGGCGGCCGATCTGCCGCCGGATCGCCGCGCCCTGCCGCCGGACGAGGCCGCCCGCATCGCCCGCTTCCTGCGGCCCCAGGACCGGCACGAGCGCAAGGCGGCCCACGGGCTCCTGCGCCATCTGCTCGGCGGGCATCTCGGCCGTGATCCCGAAACGATCGTTCTGGCGCGAGACGGCAACGGCCGGCCCTTCCTGCCCGATCGTCCCGCCCTCGACCTGAACCTCAGCCACGGCGGCGGCTGGGTCGCGGTCGGGCTGTCCGCCGCGGGCCGGATCGGCGTCGACGTCGAGGGATCCGTCCGGCCGGTGGACTGGGACGGGATCGCACCTGTCTTCCTGCACCCGGCGGAACTCGACGCCTATCGCGGCTTGCCGGCGGGCGCGCGGGCGCGCCACGCGCTCGAGCTCTGGTCGGTGAAGGAGGCGTTCCTGAAGGCGACCGGCGAAGGTCTGATCGCAGAACCGCGCTCGGTCCGTCCCATCGCCGACGGGTCGGCCTGGCGCCTCGCCCGGGCCGGACTGTCGTTGCGGGCCGACTCGCGGCTCCTGTCCGACGGGGCACGGCTCGCCTGGGCGGTGGAGGGGGAACGGGAGGTCGCGGTCGTCGTGGCGGTATAGCGGGGCCGCCAACAGAACCCGTAGCGACCCGCACGGAAAACGAAAACATCCTCCCCCGTCCTGCCGGGCCAGCGGCGCGACAGGACGAGGGAGGATGTCGGTGCGATCGGTCAGACCGATCGACGCTCAGACGTAGGCGCTCATCCCGGCATTCGACTGCGGGAACCGCTCGGCCAGGGCCCGGCGCAGCTTCTCGAGGGCGCGGTTCTCGATCTGGCGAACGCGCTCCTTGGAGATGCCGAGGCGGTGGCCGAGGGCTTCCAGGGTCGCCTGGTCCTCGGCGAGGCGCCGCTCGTGCAGGATGCGCAGCTCGCGCTCCGACAGGACGGTCAGGGCCTGGCGTAGCCAGGTCAGGCGGCGCTCGCCGTCGACGGCGTCGGAGACGGTCTCGTCGGGGAGGGGGGCGTTGTCGACCAGGAAGTCGACACGCTCGGCCGAGGCGTCGCCATCGTCGCCGATCGGGGCGTTGAGGGACATGTCGGGGCCCGACAGGCGGGCATCCATCAGCGCCACGTCCTCGCGGGAAACGCCGATGGCGGTGGCGATGCGGCGGTGGATCTCGTCGCCGACGCGCTCGTCGGTCGACTGCATCAGCCTAGCACGCAGGCGCCGGAGGTTGAAAAACAGGGCCTTCTGGGCCGAGGAAGTGCCGCCGCGGACGATCGACCAGTTGCGCAGGATGTAGTCCTGGATCGACGCGCGGATCCACCACGTCGCGTAGGTCGAGAACCGCACCTCCCGCTCCGGCTCGAACCGGGCCGCCGCCTCCATCAGGCCGACATGACCTTCCTGGACGAGGTCGGCCATCGGCAGGCCGTAATGGCGGAACCGGCCTGCCAGGGCGATGACGAGACGCATGTGAGCGGAGATCAGCCGGTGCAACGCCTGCTCGTCGCGATCGTCCTTCCACCGGACGGCGAGGCCGCGCTCCTCTTCCCGCTCCAGGAAGGGGGCGTCCATCGCGACCCGCACGAACTGCCGACGTATGCCTGCGATTTCCGCCATCCCCGCCTCCGCCACGTTGGTGAGCGCTGTGTGTCGCGATGACGTCGAGACGCGGCATGGAGCGCGCCCGTTGCACCGCAAGGCCTGCGACAACGGCACGAGCCGGTCATCGGTTCCCGCATTGCGAAAAAATCCCGCGAGGGCGCGATTCCGTCGTGGGCGTGGGGATCGGGCAGGCTTGGGGAGACGAAGCGGTCGGGCGGGTGGAAGCGGGCGGTCTGCGGGTCTTCGAGGCAGGGATGTCCGCACGAGAGCGGCCGGGAGGCGTACCGGATCCCCGAAAACGAGAAAGCCCGGCGCTGGGCCGGGCTTTCGTTCATCCGTTATGGGGGAGGGCGGCCTCAGGCGGCCTCGGCCTCGTCCTGGACGTCCTCGCCGTCGGCCTCGGCCTCGGCCTCGGCGCCCTTGGCGCGGCGGGGCGACTTGGCGAGGCTCTGCTCGATGAGCTTGAGCGACTCGGTGTCGGTGATGCGGTTCACCGCCGCGATCTCGCGCACCACCCGGTCGAGGGCCGCCTCGTAGAGCTGACGCTCGGAGTAGGACTGCTCGGGCTGGGCGTCGGAGCGGAACAGGTCGCGCACCACCTCGGTGACGGCGATCAGGTCGCCGGAATTGATCTTCGCCTCGTATTCCTGGGCCCGGCGCGACCACATCGTGCGCTTCACCCGGGCGCGGCCGGTGAGCACGTCGAGCGCCTTCTTGACCAGCTCGGGCTCGGCGAGCTTGCGCATGCCGACCGAGTTCGCCTTGGCGGTCGGGACCCGCAGGACCATCTTGTCCTTCTCGAACGACACCACGAACAGCTCGAGCTTGTAGCCGGCGATCTCCTGCTCCTCGATGGCCGTGATGCGGCCGACGCCGTGAGCCGGATACACGACCGCTTCGCCGGTCTTGAAACCCTGCCGGGCAGCTGTCGTCTTCTTGGCGGTCGTCATGCGGGGGTGGCCTCCAGGTCACCGTTCGCGGCAATGTCCGCGACCGGATCGTTCATCCGGGTCAGGGCGCCCGGCGAAAAATACGCGCCTGCCGGACGTCCCCGAAGAGATGCCCGTCAGTCCCTGTTAAACCATAGCTAAGGAACGTCCGAACGCGCCGCAGGCAGGATAGGATCCACCACGGCTGGTCGCATGCCCCGTCGCCCCATCGATGAAATCCCGCTCGGTGGTCGAGGGCAGCACGTCGGACGCAAGCGACGGCAAGCAGGAAGCTAGCACGAAGAGGCCCTAAAATCAAAAAAATTCAGGCGCCCGGCGTGGAGACGCGGGCACCTTGCACCATCTTTCACCAGCTTGGCGGGGCGATCGCAGGGCCGCCATGCGGGCAGGGAAGAGGTCGTCTTCCCCGGCCGTCGGCCCCCGTCGGCAGGCCTCAGTCGCCCGAGCCCGGATTGGTCGAGAAATGCGCCTCGAACTTGCCGGTCTTGCCGTCCCACTCCTTGGCGTCGGCCGGGGCGGGCTTCTTCTGGGTGATGTTCGGCCAGCCCTTGGCCATGTCGGCGTTCAGCTTCAGCCAGCTCTCCAGGCCCGGCTCGGTGTCGGGCTTGATCGCCTCGGCCGGGCACTCGGGCTCGCACACGCCGCAATCGATGCACTCGTCCGGGTGGATGACGAGCATGTTCTCGCCCTCGTAGAAGCAGTCGACCGGACACACCTCCACGCAGTCCATGTACTTGCACTTGATGCAGTTGTCGGTGACGACGTAGGTCATGGGCCGCTGAAACCTCGACGCAGGTGAGGGCGCTCGTGCGCGGCGCCCGGACGTATGGGGCGGGCCTTAGACCCGGGCGGGCGGGCTTGCAAGCCGAACCGTGGCGTTGGACGTCGCGTTGCCGCCCGGCGTCGCCTTCGCGTCACGCTTTCGCGGCCTCAGCCGGCCGCGTCGCCGGGAGCACCGTCCGCCGGATCGGCCGAGGGATCCGCGGCGAGATCGGCGTAGAGCAGCCGGGCCTCGGGAGCCGGACCCCGGCGCATCCCGAGATCGCGCACCCGCACCGCCGCCGTGACGTGCTGGGCCGCGACGGTGACCACGTCGCCGACCGCCAGCGCCTTCGCGGGGGCGTCGGCCCGATGGCCGTTCACCCTCACGTAGCCGTCCTCGACCAGGCGCGCGGCGAGGGAGCGGGTCTTGGCGAAGCGTGCGAACCACAGCCACTTGTCGAGCCGCTGACGGTCCTCACGCATCGCCGGTCACCGCGCTCCGGTCATCGCTTGTCGCCGTCCCGCGACTCCATCTGGGCCTTGAGGGCCAGGAGCTTGGCGAAGGGCGAATCCGGGTCCGGGGCGCGGTCGCGCCGCGGCGGCCGGGCCTCGTGCATGCCGCCGCCGCGGGGGGCGCCGTCGCGGCGGTCCTGCGGAGGACGACCGCCCTCGCGACCGCCCGGATGCGGCCCGCGCGGGGGACGCCCGTCGCGGTTGCCGCGGTTCTCGCCGCCGCGGCCCTCGAAGC